>NZ_AP017372.2:0-600000 GCF_002356555.2 Halorhodospira halochloris | reverse complement strand
AGTGGTACGCCTCCAAACGCCACTCGAGCATCCACTGCGGCTCATTTTTTTTAGCCGAGATAAAGCGTATTGTCTCCTCGTTAAGCCCCGGGGGGGCAAACTCCTGCTCTATATCGGTATAGAATCCTGCTGCATAGCCACGCTGTGAAAACTGCTCAATGTAGTCATTCTTCTGCGACGCCATAATTGGCCCCCGTGCCCACGCTATCTGAGCGCTGATTGTGAAAGGTTACTGACTGCTCCTGAGGCGCGCCCATCTGCTCCAGCGTCACCCCCTGCAAGGCTGTGCGCACAACATCACTGATTCGCGACCACGCGGCTCCCGCGTTACAATCGTAGGCATGAGCACAACTTTGAGTACCATTCTCGACGCAATCCGTTATGGCAATAGGCCCCTCAAGGGCCTCAATGACTTCCAAGATATTTACCTGATCGGGTGTTCGCGACAGGCCATAGCCACCCTTCGTTCCCCGAAAGGAGCAAAGCAGCCCAGCATGAACCAGTTGCTTCATTACTTTACTAACTATAGGCTGCGGTAAACCGTGAGCGTACGCCAACTGCGCAGAGCTAGCCCTTTGCTCAGGCACACGGGCCATAGCGCTAAGTATGAGCACGCCGTAGTCTGTTTCGCGATTGATGCGCAGCATTAGGTTGAACCTGCAAATAAACCGTACTCACAGGGTACAGATTAAATCTAGCCGATGGAAGTCTTTGGAACTGATTTAGACAATGGAGGACAACGTGCCTGACAAAAAGAAATCAGCACCGCCGCGGCATAACTACCGACTGATCATTGAAGAACGAGACACTGGTTGGGAGGTCATATTCTTCGATACCGAGGGCCGCGTCCAGCATATCAGCCGCTCCGATAACGAGATCGGCGCCTTACGATCAGCTTACTTCATGGCTCACTACTACCACTACGACCGCGATGTCCTGATCAGGACGCGTCACGGCGACAAGATGCTAGACATCGAGAATCTTATGAGAAACCGCCGCCCGCAAAGATGAGAAAACTATCCCCTAGCCCGTATGATCAGCCAGGGGACCCCGACTCGGGATGTCGTAACGTAGTCCATGCTCACACCGAAGAGCCAGCAGCTCTTCGCCAATTAAATAAAGCTCTCACAAACCGTTATCTTGGCACCTTAAGAAATACTGTTAGGCTAGGTTTTCCACTTCGCCGCCCAACACATACTGCTCAACCCGTTTAATTTCATCGCGCATCTTGGCTGCCTGTTCGAACTCCAGATTACGGGCATGCTGTTGCATAAGCTTCTCTAACTCACGAATCTTTTTAACCCCCTGCGCCGGAGTCATAGCGTTGTACTCAGCAGCTGCATCAGCTACCTGAGCATACTTACGTGCATCACCTGGGGCTGGAACCCCGCCTCGCTCCATGATATCCGGCACATCCTTACATATAGACTGCGGGGTGATGCCGTGCTCGCGGTTATGCGCAATCTGCTTGGCCCGACGCCGCTCGGTCTCATCAATCGCCCGGCGCATAGAATCGGTTATCTTATCGGCATAGAGAATGGCACGACCTTCAACATTGCGAGCGGCCCGGCCAATAGTCTGGATCAGCGAACGAGTTGAGCGCAGAAACCCCTCCTTATCAGCGTCGAGTATTGCCACTAAGGAGACCTCGGGGATATCCAACCCCTCCCGCAACAGGTTAATCCCCACCAAAACGTCGAAATGGCCCAGGCGCAGATCACGGATGATCTCTGTCCTCTCTACCGTGTCTACATCTGAGTGGAGATAGCGCACGCGCACGCCGTTTTCCTGTAAATAGTCGGTTAGATCCTCAGCCATGCGCTTGGTCAAGGTAGTAACCAGTACCCGTTGCGCCAACTCCACGCGCTTGCGGATCTCGGCATAGAGGTCATCAATCTGCGAGCCGGCCGGCCGCACTTCGACCTCTGGATCGACCAGACCGGTAGGGCGCACCACCTGCTCCACCACCTGACCAGAGTGTTCATCCTCAAAGGGCCCCGGAGTTGCTGAGACATATACCGTCTGAGGGGAGAGACGGCGGAACTCATCGAATTTTAACGGCCTATTATCCAACGCCGAGGGCAGCCGAAAGCCGTATTCCACCAAGGTCTGTTTGCGCGAACGATCACCCTTATACATCCCGCCAATTTGGGGCACCGTAACGTGAGATTCATCGATGAAGACCACTGCATGAGACGGCACGTAATCGAGCAGTGTCGGTGGTGGCTCCCCTGGGGCACGCCCAGAAAGATAGCGCGAGTAGTTCTCGATACCGTTACAGTAACCAAGCTCGAGCATCATCTCCATATCAAAGCGGGTCCGCTCCTCAAGCCGTTGCGCCTCGACTAACTTGTCAGCAGAGCGCAGTTCAGCGAGTCGCTCGCGCAACTCCTCGCCAATCTGCTCGACCGCCTTTTTGATCTG
This sequence comes from Halorhodospira halochloris, assembly GCF_002356555.2. Taxonomy (NCBI): domain Bacteria; kingdom Pseudomonadati; phylum Pseudomonadota; class Gammaproteobacteria; order Chromatiales; family Ectothiorhodospiraceae; genus Halorhodospira; species Halorhodospira halochloris. The sequence continues at coordinate 597,576 of NZ_AP017372.2, read as the reverse complement.
CTCGGCCGGGGTAACGTAGTGGGTCTTCGGATAGATGGTTACCCTGGGTACGCTCCTGTGCACTTCTCCGGTCAGCGGATCGAACCAAGCCAACTCTTCAATCTCATCATCAAAGAGCTGGATGCGCACCGCCTCTTCTTGCGACTCAGCAGGAAATACATCGATAGTCTCACCGCGGACCCGATAAGTGCCCCGACTTAACTCGACGTCATTGCGGGTATACTGTAGCTCCGCTAAGCGTCGCAAAATATCGCGCTGATCTATAACCTCTCCGCGCACCAAGTGCAGCAGCATTGACATATAAGCCTGAGGGTCGCCCAAGCCATAGATGGAGGAGACAGAGGCAACGATCACCGTGTCGCGGTGTTCGAGCACGGCCTTGGTCGCTGATAGGCGCATCTGCTCGATGTGCTCGTTAACCGAGGCATCCTTCTCGATAAAGGTATCCGAGGATGGCACATAGGCCTCGGGCTGATAGTAGTCGTAGTAGGAGACGAAGTACTCAACCCGGTTGTGCGGCAAAAACTCGCGCATCTCGCCGTAAAGCTGCGCTGCCAGAGTCTTGTTAGGGGCGAGGATCAATGCCGGGCGCTGCAGCTGCTCAATTACGTTGGCGATGGTAAAGGTCTTCCCAGAGCCAGTGACTCCGAGCAGAGTCTGATCGGCCAGACCGCTCTCCAGCCCGTCAACCAGGCCTTCTATTGCTTGGGGTTGATCACCCGCTGGCTGATAGCGTGATTTAATCTGAAAACGTTCGGTCATAGTGCGATTATAGCTCTTCATAGCAATACATGCCGAAAAGTTAGTATCATAGCGTCCAGGTTTTTAAGTCTAATTGGGGGATTCCATGGAGTTTAAACTCGCCGACCGTGTCAACCGTATCAAGCCATCGCCAACCTTAGCCGTTACCGCCCGTGCCGCGGAATTGCGCGCAGCTGGTGAGGATGTCATCGGTCTTGGGGCCGGTGAGCCCGACTTTGATACACCACAGCACATTGTCGAGGCAGCTATAGACGCCGCCCGCAACGGTCAAACCCGTTACACCGCGGTAGATGGCACGGCTGAGTTAAAGCAATCGATTATCGATAAGCTACATCGCGATAACCAGTTATCCTACTCAGCGAAACAGATCCTCGTCTCATGCGGCGCCAAGCAATCACTGTTTAACCTGATGGCCGCGCTACTTAACGACGGTGATGAGGTAGTAATTCCGGCTCCCTACTGGGTCTCGTACCCGGATATAGCCCTGCTCTTCGGCGCCAAGCCAAAACTCGTCAAGGCCGGGGCAGAGAGTCGCTTCAAGATCTCACCTCAGCAACTTGAAGAGGCCATTACTGACAAGACCCGCCTAGTCATCCTCAACAGCCCTTCTAACCCCACCGGGACAGCTTATACCAAGGCCGAGCTAGCCGAGCTAGGCAGCGTCTTAGAGCGCTACCCGCAGGTGGTGGTAGCCAGCGATGATATCTATGAGCACATCATCTGGCGCGAGGAACCATTCAGCAACATAGTCAATGCCTGCCCCTCGCTAGCTGACCGCGCCGTCGTAGTCAACGGTGTCTCCAAGGCGTATGCCATGACCGGCTGGAGAATTGGCTATGCTGCCGGGCCAGCACCACTGATTGGGGCCATGAACAAAGTCCAATCACAAAGCACCTCCAACCCTACTTCGATCTCTCAGGCTGCATCGGTCGCGGCACTAAATGGCGATCAAGGGTGCATTGAGCCCATGCTGAAGGCCTTCAAGGAGCGCCACGACTTCGTCCTGGACAAGCTCAACTCCATGCCCGGGGTGAGTTGTACCCCATGTGACGGTACCTTTTACTGCTTCCCGCTGATGCAAGAGGCAATGGAGCGGCTAGGCTGCGATGACGATGTTGCCTTTGCCGAGAAACTGCTCAATGAAACAGGCGTGGCCCTAGTACCTGGGTCGGCATTCGGACTACCGGGCTATGCCCGCATCTCCTACGCCACCTCAATGGAGAATCTCGAGAAGGCTATGGAGCGGCTCCATAAGGCCTTGAGCTAAGGCGCCATGAAGCCTCCAGGGATGGATTCACGGCGTCCTCCACACCGGGGGCGGATGGCGGCGCCGGCGAAGTTTTAGAGGTTACCATAGGGAGGCAGGGAGTGCGCATTATTACGCACCAAAAAGACGACTAAATCGCTTGCCCATTTATGGGCACGGTGCTAACTTGCCCTGGTGTCGAACGGATCGGCCCCCGCTGGACAGAGTGGCCAGCGGTCAAAAAGGCTTATTAAGCGTACAAGGAGGTTTTCAATGAGCACTATCATCCGCAATACATACAAGGCACTAGGTGGGGCAGCTGTTGTAGCTGGTTCGATCAGCTCCCTGGCATTCGCCGCAGGCAATGTCGACATCAACAGCGCTAATGCCGCTGAACTGACAACGTTGACTGGGGTCGGGCCCACACTAGCTGAGGCGATCATCGAACACCGCGATCTGCACGGGCCTTTTAACAGCGCCGATGACCTAACTAAGGTATCGGGCATTGGGCCGGCGACTATCGCCCGTAATCAAGAATCGATTACTGTCGGGGCTGAAGAGTAATTACTGAAGTTATTTTTAAGGCTGCCGCGGTGAGCTACGCAAAGCTCCGCCGCGGCGGTTATGCCGTCAGGGACGGGCATGAAACCTCCAAGAGGAACCTCTAGAACAGTTCCGGGAGCCACTTATCTGTTCCGGTGTGGAGGACTTGGCGCCTGGTATGGCGACATGAAGCCTCCAGGGATGGATTAACGGCACCCTCCACACCGGAACAGATAAGTGGCTCCCGGAACTGTTCTAGAGGCACCCCGAGGAGTGATTCACGGCGTAATTTATCCACGCCGGGGCAGCCAATCGGCTCAGGGGCAGTTTTAGAGATTGCATAATGACCTAAGCGCCAGCACGAAAAATAACCAATCAGACAATTGTCTAGGGCACCAGTATGCAGGCACAAAATAACGGCTTCGAAGCACGCGGAAAGATTTACGCAGATCTACTCGAGACAGTTGGCAACACTCCGCTTGTAAGCCTTGCCAGGCTCAAGCAAAACAAAAAATTGGTAGCCGAACCGCTAGCCAAACTAGAATTTTTCAACCCCTTAAGTTCGGTCAAGGATCGCATAGCCAAGGCTATGATCGACAGCGCTGAAAGAGCCGGCCACATAAGACCTGGCGCTTCGACACTGATTGAGCCCACATCCGGCAACACCGGCATCGGCCTCGCCTTTATCGCTGCGGCTCGCGGTTACCGACTGATTCTGACCATGCCGGAGAGCATGTCCGCAGAGAGACGCAAATTATTCGCCTATTTCGGCGCCGAAATGGCCCTGACCCCACCCAGTGGAGGGATGCGCGGAGCAATTGACAAGGCCACTGAACTATTGACACAGATCCCCGATAGCTACTGCCCTGGACAGTTCGAGAATCCTGCCAACCCGGAAACCCACCGCCGTGCGACGGCTGAAGAGATTTGGCGCGACACTGCAGGAGAGATTGATATATTCGTTGCCGGGGTCGGCACCGGCGGCACCCTAACCGGTGTTGCTGACGTGCTCAAGCAGCGCAACCCCGACTTGCAAGCAATCGCCGTCGAACCAGCTAACTCACCCGTACTCTCCGGTGGCAAACCTGGCCCTCATGGACTGCAAGGCATAGGCGCAGGCTTCATACCCAAGACCCTAGATACTAGCCTCATAGACGAAACAATCGCCGTCAAGGATGAGGATGCCCTAGCACGGAGCCAAGAGATTGCCCATCTTGAGGGCATCCCCGCGGGAATCTCCAGTGGCGCTGCACTGCAGGCCACTATAGAGGTCGCCAGCCGCGCGGAGAACCGTGACAAAAGACTGGTCACAATCCTGCCCTCGGCGGCGGAAAGATATCTCTCCACCGCCCTCTTCGCCGGGCTCTTAGAAAGCGGCTAATCTATCGTCAATGCCAATTTGCCCATAACCCCACCAGCTTCGAGGTAACGGTGCGCTTCCTCTGCCCGCTCCAGCGGCCATGTCTTTTCGACGTGCACCTTAACTCTACCTGCTGCTAACCGAGTTGCCATGGCTTCTAGAATGGAAGTTTGATGCTCGCGTAGATCCATCCGCCCCAAAACCATAGGAGTCAGCATTAACTCCTGCGCCACACTGAGGTTATGCATACGAGCATGCTGCCAATCCAGTCCTTCCGGTAAAGCTAATATGGTCACCAAACGGCCATAAGTGGCCAGGGCATGCAGTGATCGCGCGCAGGTCTCACCCCCGACGCAGTCAAGCACCAGATCGACGCCTTCGCCATCGGTCAGTTCTAAAGCTACATCGACAAAGTCCCGCTCTCGGTAGCGAATAACCTCATCAGCACCTAACTCGCCGACAAAACACTCTTTTTTGTCATCACTTACGGTGGTCAACACCCGAGCACCAGTCTCGCTTGCCAGCTGTATGGCTAAGTGCCCAACCCCGCCCGCACCAGCATGGATAAGTACGGTTTCATCGCCACCAAGCCTACCCCTGTCAAACAGCCCCTCCCAGGCGGTAAGCGCGGCCAGCGGGGTTGCTGCAGCTGTTACGTGGTCAATGTTTTGCGGAATTATGGCCAGACAGCGCTCGTCGACCACCGCATACTCGGCGTAGTTCCCCGGGTCGAAACCAATCCCACCATTAAAATAGAAGACTCTATCACCAGGGCTAACTCGCTCTACCCCCTCTCCGATAGCCTCGACAACCCCTGCTCCATCACACCCTAACACTGCCGGTAGTGAGGCATCCGAGCTAAACAGTCCACGACTGCGTATCTTGGTGTCGATAGGGTTTATTCCAGCAGCAGAGATTTTCACCTTTGCCTGTCTAGGCCCTGGTTCTGCAGCCGTGGAATCCTCGACTCGCAGCACCTCTGGCCCACCTATAGCAGTCATCTGTACACAGCGCATAACCGAGCTAACCTCTTGTATTTAGTCTACTAAACACTGTATTGAGATTAGTCTAGCTGGTCAGACAGGATTACGCCAGCAACCAGATAGTGTCGCAGCCGGTCACATGGAAATGGTAGCAAACTCAGGACTAGGTGGGTGTGTGTGGGGGGGGTTAGCGACCGGATTAAGGCGCGGTGAGGGTATGCCGATAAATCGGGCTATGTCTGAAGTTCAAAGCCGACTTTTATGGCTCCCCGGGACGGATTCGAACCGCCGACCCAGTGGTTAACAGCCACTTGCTCTACCGCTGAGCTACCGGGGAAACGCTATTGCCACTCGCCGAGTACAGACTGTGATTTTGCCGTACTCACATTCTCTAGTCAAGGTGTAAATCAATTATACTTCTTGCTGCTCGCGCTGGATCATCGGCCCGCGTTACTCGGCTGCCGAACGATTTGCTTACGGCAAGCCCTTAGATTTCCTCTACCGGACGCATGCTCGCCCACTGCTTACAGCCTGGACAGTGCCAAAATAGTGACCGACTCGAGAAGCCACACTTTTTACACCTGTACAGCGACCTGATAGCCTCAAGGCGATCAAATAGACCGAGCAGAATTTGTAGATCGCGAGGATCTATAGGTTGCCCCATCGAGTAAGCCAGTGAGACGAGCCTCCTAATGCCTACCAAGGTGGGATGGCGCCTGAGCAGGCCGGTCAGCTCATTAAGGGCCTCGTGGGTTCCACGCCGCTCACTTACTATCTCAGCGAGACGGGCGACCAACCTGCCGTCCGGGTACTGATTAATTACTTCGCGCAGAAAGCCTTCGAGTCGCTCCGGCGTTCCCTGCGCCTCAAAGCAAGCATCCAGACCATCAACTATCTCTGGCACCATCGCCAAATCCTGGCGTGCAACTGCCTTGTAGGCCTTAATTGCCGCCCTGCACCGCTTTTGCTCGCGCTCCAAATCCCCCCGCAGTATGTTCGCCCGAACACAGCCTCGATCGACCTTAAGGGCCTTGTTAATCTGCTCACGCACTGTCGCCACCTCGCCCTCGGCCATGGCAGCAGCGGCAAGCTCACAGTGTAATTGGGCTATAGAGTCCCGATAGTCCCGGTTGCTGATACGGTCAAGGCGCTGAGCAACATCGATGGCCTTGCTCCACTCCTTCTCGTGCTCATATATGGTCAGCAAGTTTCTTAAGGCTTGCTCGACGTGGGCATCCTGCTCTATTACCTTACCGAAGACCTCTTCAGCGCGGTCAAAGAGCCCCGCCTTCATGAAGTCTTCGCCTAGGGCAAGTAGGGCATATATCCGTTGTTGCGTGGTAAGGTTGGGACGGGCTACCAGATTCTGATGTATCTGAATTGCCCTATCGACTTCGCCCCGGCGTCGGAACAAGCTGCCGAGGGCCAGGTGAGCTTCAGCAGTCTCACTGTCGATTTCAGCCATTTGCGTGAAGACTTCGAGAGCCTTGTCACGCTCATCATTGAGCAAATAGTTTATGCCCTGCAGATATGAATCAGGGATAGACCCACGGCGCCCAGAGCCTTGCACGGACGCCGCCTCGCGGCGACCAACTACCCAACCAGTCAAGGCGGCTACCGGCAACAGCAGCCACATCAACTCATGCATGGCCTAGTTGCTCAATCTGAAGAACCACTTAGGGGAGAGCGGCGCATAGCCTGCAATTGACGCTCACTATAACCCAGCTGGCGGCGCAGCCTATGGATCTCACGCCCCCGTCGCCATACTGCACCAAGGCTGGCCAAACCGCCTAGGGCAGCACCAAGCATAAGGGCTCCCACCATTGCCACCGACAAGGCGACCTCAACATCGGCAAAGAAGAGGTCGAGGTCCACCGGATCGGCGTTCAAAACCGAGAACGCCAGCCCGAACATAACTATCAGCAGAATTCCAATAACGGCGAATATTCTTCGCATGGGCCGGCTCCCAGACTACTTATAAACAATCAGCTTGAGTTAAGAAGACCCCGCCGCACTTTGACGGCCCTGATTAACACGCTCGCGCAATTCCTTACCGGGGCGAAAGTGGGGGACATACTTTTCAGCCAACGCCACTGGCTCGCCGGTCTTGGGATTGCGCCCCATCCGCGCGGGCCGGTAATGCAGAGCGAAACTCCCGAAACCGCGGATCTCAATCCGTTCACCATTGGCAAGAGACTCACTCATATGCTCGAGCACCTTCTTCACGGCGTCCTCGACATCCTTTTGGGCAAGGAATGCCTGCTTTGATGTGAGTGCCTCAATAAGCTCGGACTTCGTCATTTGGTTAAGAGTCCCTGTTGATCCCCAGATGATGCCACATATCCAGACCGGATGGCAGCAACACTGCCATCCGGTAGCCTGGCCCGCTAGTCGTTGCTATCGCGGCTGCTACTCATTTGCTCTTTTAGTAGATCTCCAAGTTGAGTAGTCCCGGCACTGCTCGGACTTGGGCGACCGTGCTCCTGGACCGCCTGCTGCTCTTCTTCAGCCTCCTGGCTGCGCAGGGACAGGTTGATAAGGCGGTTGCGGCGATCGACGCCGATGAACTTTGCCTCAAGCTCCTGGCCTTCTTTCAGCATGGTCCGGGCATCCTCAACCCTCTCCCGCGATAGATCAGATGCCCTGATATACCCTTCTACCCCGCCACCGAGATCGACACTAGCGCCTTTGGGCTCAACGCTGGTTACTGTGCAGGTAACGCTACATCCCTTCTGGTGCTCCCCAAGCCACTGGCTAAGCGGGTCTTGCTCGAGCTGCTTGACACCCAGAGAGATGCGCTCGCGTTCCGGGTCGATTGACAGGACTACCGTCTCTACCTCATCGCCCTTACGGTACTTGCGCACCGCTTCCTCTCCAGCATCATCCCAGGACAGGTCGGAGAGATGGACGAGCCCGTCAATACCTCCCTCAAGGCCGACGAAGATGCCAAAGTCAGTTATCGACTTGATCTGGCCTACCACCCGATCGCCTTTGGAGTATTGGGCAGCGAATTCATCCCATGGATTAGGCTGGCACTGCTTCATCCCCAGTGATATACGCCGACGTTCCTCGTCGATATCGAGGATCATGACCTCAACCTCATCCCCGACCGAGACCAGCTTGGCCGGATTGACGTTCTTATTGGTCCAGTCCATTTCTGAGACGTGCACCAGCCCCTCTACGCCTTCTTCTATCTCGACAAAGCAGCCGTACTCAGTAATATTGGTGACCTTACCGGGAACCCTGGCGCCTTCAGGATAGCGCTGGGCAATAGCCTCCCAGGGGTCGGCACCAAGCTGCTTGAGGCCGAGGGATACGCGATTGCGATCGCGATCGAATTTAAGAACCTTTACATCGATCTCCTGGCCTACCTCGACGATCTCTGAAGGGTTCTTGACCCGGCGCCACGCCATATCAGTGATGTGTAGCAGGCCGTCAATGCCGCCCAAATCGACGAATGCGCCATAATCGGTCAAGTTCTTGACGATACCCTTGAGGCTCTCACCTTCCTGGAGCTTCTCAAGCAGGGCCTCGCGCTCGGCGCTGTATTCTTCTTCCACCACAGCACGGCGCGAAACGACCACGTTGTTGCGCCGGGCATCGAGCTTGATGACCTTGAACTCTAGATTCTTGCCTTCCAGGTAAGTGGTGTCCCGCACTGGGCGGATATCAACCAGTGAGCCCGGTAGGAACGCCCGGATATGGCCAAGATCAACGGTGAAACCACCCTTAACCTTACCACTTATCAGGCCGTTGACCGTCCTTGACTGCTCAAAGGCCTCCTCCAGCGCCCTCCAAGCATAAGCCCGCTTAGCGCGTTCGCGCGATAGGCGAGTCTCGCCGAATCCATCCTCAACAGAATCAAGGGCTACCTCTACCTCATCGCCAACACTGACTTCGAGGTTGCCAGACTCATCGTAAAATTGGGAGATGGGGATCACAGCCTCCGACTTAAGTCCGGCATTTACGATCACATCTTCGCTGTCTATATCCACTACCTGCGCCATAACTATGGCGCCGGGGCGCATGTCGGTGTTGGCAAGGCTCTCTTCAAAGAGCTCAGCAAAACTTTCGGTCATCACTCAGTCGATCCAGGACCGTAAAACGGTCTATTGTTGCGTGTGAATTACACCGGCCCGTTTGAGCCGCCCTAAAACTTATATAGTAACATCAGCTAATTGCTGCACTTTGTCGCAGCCTTAGCTGGTTACCCCACTACTAAAGAGAACCCTCTAATGCTGCTAGCGCTCCGCTAGTACAGCCATAACCCGCTCAAATACGGCCCCTACCCCAATTCCAGTGGTATCTATCACCTGGGCATCGGCGGCCGGCACGAGCGGGGAAACAGAACGTGAGGCATCACGTCTATCACGCTCTGCAATCTCCTCAGTGAGGACGGCAAGGCTAACATCGGCTCCCTGCTCCTTCAACTGTTTATATCGCCGCTCTGCCCGCTCCTCGGCGCTGGCGGTTAAAAATACCTTAAAATCTGCATCGGGGAAAACAACTGTCCCCATATCGCGACCATCGGCAACCAATCCGGGGGGCTGGCGGAAATCACGCTGGCGCTGCAGCAAGGCCTCTCTTACCGGCTGCAAGGCAGCAACCTGAGAGGCCAGGGCCCCTGTAGTCTCAGTGCGGATTTCAGCGGTTACATCATCTCCCGCCAGCAATACTCGCTCACCCTCGGCGCCGACAACAAACTCCACCGGCAGGTTGGCTGCCAATTCCGCAGCTAAGTCAGCATCTTGTGTATCTACCCCACAGCGCTGGCAATGCAGACCTGTAAGCCTATACAAGGCTCCGCTATCGAGAAAATGCCAACCCTTTGCCAGCACCACTTCACGAGCTATGGTTCCCTTGCCCGCACCGCTAGGACCGTCAATAGTCAAAACTGGAATATGGATTGCACCGCTCATAGTATTTATAAACTGCTCCCACAGATGCCGATCTCGGCCATCTGGCTGATAAATCCGGGATACGAGGTGGCAACATTAGCACAGTCAGCAATAGTTACCGGCCCCTCGGCGCGCAGCGAGGCAACGGCGGCTGCCATTGCGATGCGGTGATCGCCGTAGCTGTTGACTCGCCCGCCCTGCAGGTTTGGCTGCCCCTGGATACGCACGCCATCGTCCTGAGGCTCAGCGCTGACACCAAGACTCTGCAATGCCTCAGCCATTACCGCGATACGATCCGATTCCTTGACACGCAACTCGGCGGCGCCGGTCAAGACTGTCTCCCCCTGTGCACACGCAGCGGCTACGAACAGCGCCGGAAACTCGTCAATAGCCAGCGGCACCAGTTCTTCCGGAATATGGATACCCCGCAGCGGGGCATGCTGAATATGCAAATCGGCTACCGTCTCCCCACCCACCTCGCGTGTAGCCAGCACCTCTATCGCCGCCCCCATCAAGCGCAGGATTTCGTAGACTCCGGTGCGCGTCGGGTTCCACCCGACATGGCGGAGGGTCAAGTCTGAGCCAGGGGTTATAGCAGCCGCCACCATCGGGAAGGCCGCCGAAGATATGTCACTTGGCACATCTATTGATGTAGCCGACAAAGTGCCGCCACCTTCCAGGCACACAGTGTCACCATGGCGCTGCACCGAGTAACCGAACCCGGCCAGCATGCGCTCGGTATGATCGCGGGTAGGCGCCGGCTCGGTCACACAGGTCCGCCCCCGGGCATACATACCAGCCAGCAACAAGGCCGACTTGACCTGAGCACTAGCCAGCGGCATGTGATAGCTAATCCCGGTTAGCTCCCCTCCTGCCGCCAAGTGAAGCGGGGCTAAACCACCCTCAGCAGTAGTTATTTTAGCTCCCATTTGAGTGAGGGGCTCAGTAACCCTGCCCATCGGCCGCCGCCGCAGGGACTCGTCTCCGGTTAGGGTCAAGTCAAACGGCAAGCCCGCGAACAGGCCGCAGAGCAGACGCATAGATGTCCCCGAATTGCCCACATCAAGCACGCCCTCCGGCTCACGAAGCCCATGCCGTCCGACTCCATGGACAACCGCACGGCCATACTGTGGCCCTTCTATGGTAACGCCCAGGCGGCGAAAGACCTCGATAGTGGCTAAGACATCGGCCCCCTCAAGCAAACCCGCAATCTCGGTGCTGCCCTGCGCCAAGGCCCCAAGCATCACGGCGCGATGGGAGATCGACTTATCTCCGGGGACCCGCAGTTCGCCGCGAACACTACCACCAGGCTGAAACTGCCACGTCTCACCGCCGCCGTTCGCAGTCAGGCTCACTTACGTCCCTCCAGGATTTTTAAAAATCGTGCCCGTTCATCGCAGGCGTGCTGATAGACCCGCAAGACATGCTCATCGTTTTCAGCCTCAAGGGCATCGGTCAACTCTTGCAGATCGCTTTGATAGCGGCGCAGGGCGGCCACCAGCCACTCCCGGTTGGCAGCACTTATATCCCGCCACATGCGCGGATCTGATGAGGCAATGCGGGTAAAATCACGAAAACCACCGGCAGCGAGTTCAAAGATCTCCTGCCTATCATCCCAGCGCGCCAACGTATCAACCAAGGCGTAAGCCAGCGCATGGGGCAAGTGAGATGTCGCCGCCAGCACCTCATCGTGATGCTCCGGCTCCATCTTGACGACATCAGAACCTGCTGCCCGCCACATGCCCTCGACCCTCTCCAGGGCCTCAGGCGCTGTCTCTGCCAACGGCGTCAATACCACGCGGCGGCGCTCGTAGAGTTCGGCAAAGGCGGCATCCACGCCACTATGCTCGGTACCCGCGATTGGATGGCCAGGGACTAGCCATGCTGGTACCTCACCAAAGACCTGTCGCGCATCCTCGACCACAGAACCCTTGACGCTACCCACATCGGTCAGAACAGCGCTCGGCTCCAGGGCTCCGCGCAGCCGCCGAAAGATCTCCTGCATAGCACGCAGCGGCACGCAGACAACTACCACATCGGCACCCGCAGCAGCCTTGCTGGGATCCTGCTCCCACCTGTCGATAACTCCCAACTCCACAGCTCGCGCCAGCGAATCCCGATTGCGGCCACAGCCGACCACTTCGCCCACAACCCCCGCGCGCCGCAATGCCAGTGCCAGGGAACCGCCGATCAGGCCGACGCCGATAACGCACAAGCGTTTGATCACCTCACCCCCTTAAGTTGCTCGGCAAGTGCAGCGAGAAATGTCCGGTTCTCAGCCGGGGTTCCAACAGTTACCCGAATATGCCCCGGCAGTCCATAGGCGTCTACAGGGCGGACAATCACGCCACTGCGCAACAAACCCTCGTTTATTTGCGCCGCCTTGTCTCCCGCATCAAAGGTTAGAAAGTTACCCACCGAAGGTAGCGCCGCTACTCCTAGCTCGGCTAAACCACGCGCTAACACGTCGCGCTGTTCGTCATTGAGTGATACGGAACGCTCAATGTGTTCTTTATCTGCCAATGATGCTGCCGCTGCGGCCTGAGCTGGTGCCGAACAATTGAACGGCTGGCGTACCCGATTAAGCAGGTCGCCAACCTGGGGATGGGACAAGGCATAACCGACCCGCAAGCCACCAAGACCATGAACCTTGGAGAAGCTCCTAGTGACCACCAGGTTCGGATAATCATCAAGCCACTTACTGGCATCGGGATAACCGGACTCACTGGCAGCGTATTCAAAATAGGCTTCGTCGACCACAGCAATCGTGCTCACTGGAACTCGATCAAGAAAGCTGCGCAGTTCCAGCTCCTCAAGCCAAGTGCCTGTAGGATTATTGGGGTTGGCGACAAAAACCACCGCCACAGACTCGTCAATAAGCTCGGCCATTGCCGCCAGATCATGGCCGTGCGGCTGCGCTGCCTCAGGACCAAAGGCCGGCGTTACAATCGCCTCAGCCCCGGCCGCCTGGGTGACTATGGGGTACACCGCGAAGGCGTGCTCAGAGAACATCGCCTTACGACCGGGCTCGAGAAAGGCCATAGCCACCAACGCCAATACATCATTGGAGCCATTACCCAGGGTCACCCGCTCCGGCCCTACACCGTGGCGCTCGGCAATTGCTGCTTTAAGCTCAAAACCATTGCCGTCAGGATAGCGATGCGCCTCGCTGAGCATTGCCGCTGCAGCCTCTTGGGCCCGTGGGGATGGCCCGAGGGGATTCTCATTCGAGGCCAGCTTGATTACCCTCTCTAAACCGTACTCACGGCGCAGTTCGTCAATCGGTTTGCCCGGTTCATACGGCGCTAGGCCTTGTACTCCCGGAGTAGCTAACTGAATAAAGTCAAATGATTCGTTGGCCATGTCTCGCTCGCTCAAATCGCCCGCGGATAAGAACCCAGGATACGGAATAGGCTGGCCCGGTCACGCACCTCGCTGAGGGCCTCACTCAACTGCTCATCCTCGGCGTGCCCTTGGACATCGATGAAAAAGACATACTCCCACACCCCTTGCTGACGCGCCGGACGCGACTCGATCCGGGTCATGTCTATACCATTGCGCGCCAACGGCTCGAGAAGCTGGTACAGCAGCCCAGTTCGATTGGCGCTGGATACCACCAATGAGGTCTTATCGCGTCCACTTGGTGGCGGCGCACCGTAGCCGAGTACCAAGAAGCGGGTCGTATTGCCATGGTGATCTTCGATGCGCAGCTGCAATAACGGCAAACCATAGCGCTCAGCAGCTGCCTCGCTGGCGATAGCGGCCGATTTAGCGTCGAGCGCAGCCAACCGGGCGGCCTCTGCTGTGCTAGCCACCGGTAGCCGCTCCACCTCGGGTAGATGGACATCAAGCCACGCCCGGCACTGCGACAAACCTTGCTGATGCGAGTAGACTCGCTCGACTTCATCTAAGGCACGGGCATGGGAGGCTAGGGCGTGACGAATCCGCAACTCAACCTCACCGACAATTGCCAATTCGGAGCCAAGAAAGCGGTCAAGGGTATGGCTAACCACCCCCTCAGAGGAGTTCTCCACCGGCACCAAGCCATAATGGGCACTGCCCGACTCCACCTCCCGAAACACACTGCCAATTGTATTCTGGGGCGAGAATGTAGCGCCATGGCCGAAATGCTTGGTCGCCGCCTCTTCGGTGAAAGTACCGTGTGGCCCCAAAAAGGCGACTGTCAGCGGCTGCTGCAGGGCGCGGCAAGCCGACATCACCTCGCGGAACAAAACCGCGACCTGCTCATTACTTAGCGGCCCGGGATTAGCATCGCTTAGACGGCGCAGTATCTCGGCCTCGCGCTCAGGCCGATAGACCTGCACAGCCTCACCCCGCGCGGCCTTTACTTGGGCAACCTCTTCGGCCACCCGCGCCCGCTCGCTGACCAGCTCCAGAATCTGGTCATCTATACCATCTATACGCTGGCGCAGTTGCGCTAACTCATCTCGCGAATCCGTCATCGCTATCAGTTCGCTTTTTAATCCTCTGGGCTCAACGCAGCACTCGCACCTTGAGCACACCATCAATGGCGCTAAGTTGCTCTACAACGGAATCGGGGACACTGCCCTCGACATCGACCAAAGTGTAGGCCAACTTCTCGCGTGCCTTATTGAACATGTCATCGATATTGAGCCCGGCCTGAGCCAACAAACCTGAGATTTGGCCAAGCATATTCGGCACATTGGCATTGACTACGCACAGCCGATCACCCTTACTGCCCCGCGGCATGCTCATATCAGGGAAGTTGACCGCATTGCGGATATTGCCCAACTCGAGATATTCACGCAGCTGATCTGCCACCATGATGGCGCAGTTCTCCTGCGCCTCCAAGGTCGACGCCCCTAAGTGCGGCAAAGTAACTACCTTGGGATGGTCCTTAATGGCATTGCTCGGGAAGTCACACACATAGGAGCGCAACCGACCCTCATCCAGCGCCCTAATAACGTCGGCCTCTTCCACCACCTCAGAGCGTGAGAAGTTGAGCAGCGTCGCCCCCTCGTGCACCTGCGCCAGACGCGAGGCATCGATCAAGCCGCGAGTAGCCTCGACTAAGGGGACATGCACGGTAATGATATCCGAGCGCGCCATCACATCACCGACGCTATGCGCCGACTCAACTCCGGCATCAAGTTGCCAGGCAGCATCTACGGTAATCTGCGGATCGTAGCCGACGACATTCATCCCCAGGGCTCGCGCACTGTTAGCCACCTTCACCCCGATTGCGCCAAGCCCAACTATGCCCAGGGTACGCCCGGGCAGTTCGAAACCGACATAGTTCTTTTTGTTCGCCTCCATCGCCTCATGCAACTGCTCATCGCTTCCCTTGAGGTTGCGCGCGTACTCCCAAGCCGGGCAAATGTTGCGCGCAGCGATTAGCATGCCAGCAATGGTTAGCTCCTTAACCGCATTGGCGTTAGCACCCGGGGCATTGAACACCGGCACCCCGCGGTTGGTGAGCTCAGCCACCGGCACATTGTTCACCCCGGCGCCAGCCCGCCCTACTGCCAACACCGAGTCGGGGATTTCACGCTCATGCAGATCTGCCGAACGAACCATAACCGCATCCGGGTGGGCGATATCCGAAGATGTCTCGAAGCGCTCGCGCGGCAGCCGATCAAGCCCCTTCACCGAGATATTATTGAGTGTAAGTATCCTGTACATGATCACTACCCATTGCGCTTTTCAAAATCGGCCATGAACTCAATCAGTCGATCGACCCCAGCTTCGGGCATGGCGTTGTAGATAGAGGCGCGCATCCCGCCTACCGAGCGGTGGCCCTTGAGGGTGGTGAGGCCAACGGCCTGTGCTTCCTCGAGAAACTTGGCATCGAGAGAAGAATCGGCGAGGACGAACGGCACATTCATCCAGGAGCGGTTCTCTGGCGCCACCGGGTTGGAATAGAAGCTGGAATTATCGATAGCGGAGTAGAGCTTCTGCGCTTTACGCTGATTTATCTCAGCCATCTTCTCTAAGCCGCCGAGCTCCTTTAGCCACTGGAAGACCAATCCGGCTATATAGAGCGGATACGTAGCCGGTGTGTTGAGCATCGAATCGGCATCAGCTTGCTGCTTGTAATCCCAAACCGTCGGTGTCTGTGCCATGGCCCCACCGAGCAGATCATCGCGCACAATAACCAGGGTCACCCCGGCTGGCCCGATATTCTTTTGCGCCCCAGCATAGATAAGGCCAAACTTGCTGACATCCAGCGGCCGCGACAAGAGGTTGGATGACATATCGGCAACTAGCGGCTTATCACCGACCTCTGGGGTCCAAGTAAACTCAACCCCACTAATAGTCTCATTGGGGGTGATGTGCACATAGGCAGCATCGTCGGCTAGCTGCCACTCAGAGAACTCTGGCACATGCATTAGGTCAGGCTCGCCGGAGGCGGCGACATTTACCTGACAGAATTTCTTGGCCTCGCTGATGGCCTTTTTCGACCACGAACCGGTATAGACATAATCGGCCCTATTAGCTCCACGCAGCAGATTCATCGGCACTGCTGAGAACTGACCGGTAGCCCCGCCCTGCAGGAAGAGGACACGGTAATTGTCCGGGATATTCAGCAACTCGCGCAGATCCGCCTCAGCACGCTCGGCGATTGAGACATAGGCCTTGCCGCGGTGACTCATCTCCATGACCGACATGCCCGTCCCCTGCCAATCTAGCATCTCTTCGGCAGCACGGCGCATGACACTCTCCGGCAGCATTGCCGGCCCAGCACTGAAGTTATAGACTCTGCTCATCGTCACCTCTTTGTTCGTCTGACTCACCGTTTTCCTCTTCACCCAGAGCCTCAACCCGCTCTAGGCCGACCAAATACTCATCTCTATCCAGGCTGATCAGCTTGACACCCTGGGTATTGCGGCCCACGCGGGAGATATCGGCAACCGGCGTTCGCACTAAGGTACCATTGCGTGTGACCAGCATGATCTCATCATCCTCAGAGGCCTGCACCGCACCGACCACCTTGCCGTTACGTGCCGAAGTACGGATGCATATTACCCCCCGACCACCGCGCCTGCGCAGCGGATACTCCTCAACTGGAGTCCGCTTACCAAAGCCGTGCTCGGTGGTAGCCAGGACATCCCCCTCACCAAGTATCAACAAGGCGATTACCCGCTGGCCCTGCTCTAACCCAATACCCCGCACACCGCCGGCGGTCCTACCCATGGCGCGGACATCCGCTTCGTGAAAGCGCAGCGCGTTACCGGCGTCCGAGATGAGCATTACCTGGCGTTGGCCATTGGTTATCGCGGCATCGACAAGGGTATCGTCGCCGCGCAAATCGACCGCAATAATGCCACTCGGTCGCGGTCGAGAGAAGTGCGATAGGGGGGTCTTCTTGACCGTCCCATTGCGGGTGGCCATAAAGACAAAGTGGTCAGAATCAAACTCGCGAACCGGCACTACAGCGTTAATCCGCTCATTCTCGGCTAACGGCAGCAAGTTGACCATCGGCCGCCCGCGCGAGGCACGCGTCCCCTGCGGCAGCTCGTAGACCTTGCGCCAGTAGCACTTACCGGTGCTCGAGAAGCACAGCAGGGTATCGTGGGTATTGGCGATAAACAGCTTGTCGATGAAGTCCTCATCCTTCATCGCAGTGGCACTTTTACCACGCCCTCCCCGGCGCTGGGCGCGGTAGCCGTCTAACGGCTGCGCCTTAACATAGCCGTGGTGGGAGAGGGTAACCACCATGTCCTCTTCGCTAATCAGGTCTTCGAGCGCCAGCTCAGCGGTATCCTCGCGGATCTCGGTCTTACGCTCATCGGCGTATTGATCGCGCAGCTCGACTAGCTCCTCACGGATAACCTCCATGAGCCTTTCGCCACTCTCCAGGATGTGAATTAGCTCGGCGATTCTTTCCAGCAACTTGCTGTACTCGTCGACGATCTTATCCTGCTCCATGGCGGTCAGCCGGTGTAAGCGCAGATCAAGGATAGCCTGCGCCTGGGCCTCTGAGAGGCGATAGACGCCGCTTTGCGGATCCAGCCCCAAGCCCTGCGCCAGCCCCTCTGGGCGGGTAGCTTCTGCCCCGGCGCGCTCGAGCATCTGCGTAACCACGCCGGGGCGCCAGTCGCGCCGCACCAACTCGGCTTTGGCCTCACTAGGCCCGGCAGAGGATTTGATTAGCGCTATAACTTCATCAATATTGGCCAGCGCCACGGCCAGTCCTTCGAGGACATGAGCCCGCTCGCGAGCCTTGCGTAGCTCATATACGGTCCGCCGGGTCACCACCTCACGGCGATGGCGGATAAAGGCCTCAAGGACCTGCTTCAGATTCAGTGTCCGCGGCTCTCCCTCATGCAGGGCTACCATGTTAATGCCGAAAACAGTCTGCATCTGGGTGTGGCGATAGAGGTTATTGAGGATTATCTCGCCAGCCTCGCCGCGCTTGAGCTCGATGACAATGCGGATACCCTCCTTATCCGACTCATCGCGCAGCTCAGAGATGCCTTCAAGACGCCGCTCTTTGACCAGTTCAGCAATCTTCTCAACCAGGCGCGCCTTGTTGACCTGGTAAGGCAGCTCATTAACTACTATCCGTTCCCGGTCACCATCCATGGCCTCGACATTGGCCCGGGCCCGCATCACCATACGTCCGCGTCCGCTGCGATAGGCCTGATGAATGCCGGCAGTGCCAAAGATTATGCCGCCGGTCGGCAGATCAGGTGCCGGCAGGCGCTCAATCAATGTCTCGAGGGGGGTCTGCTCGTCATCAATCAGGGCCAGGCAAGCATCAACAACCTCACGCAGGTTGTGCGGCGGAATATTGGTTGCCATGCCGACAGCTATGCCCGATCCGCCATTGACCAGCAAATTGGGCAGCTTGGTCGGCAGAACCTGAGGTTCATACTCAGAGCCGTCGTAGTTGGCACCGAAATCGACCGTCTCCTTATCGATATCGGCGAGCATCTCATGGGCAAGGCGCGCCATGCGAACTTCGGTATAGCGCATGGCGGCAGGCGAGTCGCCGTCGATGGAGCCAAAGTTACCTTGGCCGTCGACTAGGCGGTAACGCATGCTGAAGGTCTGCGCCAACCTGACTATAGTGTCGTAAACAGCGGCATCGCCATGGGGGTGATACTTACCGATCACGTCACCCACAACGCGGGCAGATTTCTTGTAAGGTTTATTATAGTCGTTACCGAGTTCGCGCATGGCATAAAGCACTCGCCGATGGACGGGTTTAAGACCATCGCGAACATCAGGCAGGGCACGTCCCACGATTACGCTCATAGCGTAATCAAGGTAGGACTGACGCATCTCGTCTTCGAGGTTTACTGGCAGAATTTCACGGGCAACGCCGGACATTTGTGATTCTCAAGCCGTTAATGCTTAAAGGGACAATGGTACCATACCGACGCCGTTATAAGAGCGCATGGGGTCTTACTTGGAGCTTACCAATCAGCTAATCCTGTTTGGCGCAGGACTATTGTTGATCAGCATCATCGCCAGCGCCGTCTCTGATCGGCTCGGCGCGCCGATGCTGCTCGCCTTCCTCGCCATCGGCATGATCCTCGGTGAAGATGGGCTGTTTGGCATCAGCTTCGATGACATTCAAGCAGCACACTTAATCGGCAGCCTCGCCTTAGCCATTATTCTCTTCGACGGTGGCTTACGCACCCAGTTCTCGACTTTCCGAGTGGCCCTCAAGCCGGCGATCACCTTAGCTACTCTCGGAGTAGTCATGACCGCCGGCATAACCGCGCTTGCGGTTAGCTGGCTGTTTGAGCTGAGCTGGGAACAAGCGCTCCTGGTAGGCGCCATAGTCAGCTCCACGGATGCTGCAGCAGTATTCGGCTTGCTCCATTCGCGCGGCCTTGAACTTAAGCAGCGGGTAGGCGCCACCTTGGAGATCGAGTCGGGCAGTAACGATCCGATGGCCATCCTGCTGACCATCTTGCTCGTCGAGATCTTAGTCCAACAACCCGACTCATTAGCCCTAGCCGCGCTTGCTGAGCTGATCCAGCAGATGGGGCTGGGGACGATACTGGGCATTGCCGGCGGCATCCTGCTAGCTGCGACTATAAACCGCATTAACCTCAGCCCCGGACTCTACCCCCTGCTCGCCCTAGGTGGCGGTTTAGCGATCTTTGGTAGCGCTGCAGTGCTCGGCGGCAGCGGCTTCCTAGCTGCCTATCTAGCCGGCCTGATGATGGGCAATCGCCGCCTCCAGGCGGCACAAAACATCCGCCGCTTCCACGACGGCTTCGCCTGGCTGGCTCAGATAACTATGTTTGTGGTCCTCGGCCTACTGGTAACCCCTAGCGAGCTGCTCCCCATCGCCGGCAGCGCAATACTTGTAGCAGCAACCCTGATCCTTATCGCCCGGCCGTTGGCCGTTATAGTCTGCCTGGCCCCCTTCCGCTTCCCATGGCGCGAACAGGCCTTCATCTCATGGGTCGGATTGCGTGGCGCGGTACCTATTATCCTGGCGCTATTCCCTCTCTTAGCGGGCATAGAGGATGCCGAGCTATTCTTCAACGTCGCCTTCTTTGTGGTCTTGGTCTCCCTGATAGTCCAAGGCTGGACTATTGCCCCGGCGGCACGACTTTTAGGGCTCGAAGTACCCCCGGACAGCGGCGCCAATCTCCGCCAAGAGATCGACGTCCCGCAACAGACCGATTACGAGATTGTTGTCTACCGGATTAGCAGCAAATCTCCTGCCCAGCACAAGCCGGTTAACACGATTACCCTGCCCGAATCGGCGCAAGTCGCGGCACTTTTTCGCGATGGCAAGGCGCTAAGAGACCCGCAGCGCCAGATCCTCAAGTCGGGCGATTACATTTATCTGGTAACCTTGCCTAAAGATATCAGCGCTTTGGATCGCATTTTCGTGGCACCTGATGGGCCCAGCTACCTTGAAGAGCAACGTTTCTTCGGCGAGTTCACACTCGATGGCCAGACCCGCTTAATCGACCTAGCAACAGCTTACGGGGTCTCAGTACCGCAGGGGGCTCAACCAGAGGAGACGCTTAGCGACTATCTGCTATGGATCTTTAATGGTAAGGCGGTAGTCGGTGACCGGGTGAGGATCGATAACCTGCAGTTTACGGTACGGGAGATTGAGGACGGGGAGATTCGCTCGGTGGGAATGAGGCTCAGTAAGGATGGTTGAGGCCAACGCGCTTGTGCTGAGGCACGGCACAAGGACAAGCAGATACTTGGCGCAAGGATTTGCCCCACGATCGCATCGACGTGCTTAATGACTTAATGCCCTTAGGG
The DNA here is from genome assembly GCF_002356555.2 of Halorhodospira halochloris. Taxonomy (NCBI): domain Bacteria; kingdom Pseudomonadati; phylum Pseudomonadota; class Gammaproteobacteria; order Chromatiales; family Ectothiorhodospiraceae; genus Halorhodospira; species Halorhodospira halochloris. Next base: position 576,552 of record NZ_AP017372.2, on the reverse strand, counting down.
CGCCTTAAAAGCTCCCCCCTTGAGCCATTTGCCGCTCCGGCGTGGAGGACGCCGTGAATCCATCCCTGGAGGTTTCATGGCGCCATCCCTAGCGCCAAGACCTCCACACCGGAGCAGCTAAACGGCTCAGGGGGAGCTTTTAGAGCTTTCCTTCGATCAAAACCCCGTTACCAGCGCTAATCCGGCGCACCTGCCCTTGGGCAGATAGCTCATTGATAACCTCTTCGCACTCTGCAGGTGATAATTCAAACACCGTCTCAATCTCAACAGGTGCAACACGGCCATACTGACGCAGAAACTTGAGTATGCTCTCCGGGGTTGCTGCTGGCACTTGGCCTTTGAGATTACCGTCAGTTAAATCACTAATCTTGCGCTCAAATGCGCTGTAGCGCTGATACCCCGGCAGCAACATCTCGCGACCTTGATAGCGCAACAGAAATGACGGGAACCCGCGCACACCGTATTGCTGCGCTAGCTCACGGTCGGCTTGAAAGGCCTCGTTAGCAGAACCGTCATCAAGGTGGCGGCGAAACCTTTCAACATCGACCCCAACCTCTTCGGCTATCTCCAGGAGAACCTCCTGCCTGCCCGTCTCCCTTGCCTGAGCTGCCGAAGCCTCACGCAGCCGCCGCAAAAACCCAGGGGCAAGTTCCGGAGAACTCAACTCCGCCGCTTTAACGGCAATGTTTTGCGGGAAAGTGGATACAGCCTGCTGTGAAAACAACCGGAACCCTTCCGTGCGCACCGGCATACCGTGGCGCTGCGATGCCTCCAGCCAATGGCGCGCCACTTGTTCATTAGAGCGCTCCGGATCACCCCCTATATCGTTAGCAGGGTCGTAAAAGGCCCGAATATCTGCCACCAACCCACCCATGACATAACTTATCTCCAGGCGCTCGCCGTAGCAGACCTGCAGCTTGCGCAATATCGGCTCACTGCCCCAACACCAAGTGCAGACCGGGTCAGTAAAGGCAAAAACAAGCAGTCTATTACTAGCTGTCATAAGACCAAACGTACCTTCACACAGAAGCTATTAGAACCTACTTACCTAACCAACTAACCAACTAACCAACTAGCTAAGTCACTAACCACCCAGATGCTATGACCACAAGACATCTAGCGGCAAACTCTGCCGCTCTTGAAATCCTCTCCGGTCTGAAGACCGGAGGTCCCTCCGGCACCAAGCACGGCATTGGTCCGCCCCTGAGCTACCCTTCCCTGCCCTGAACGACAGGGCTTGTCGCGCACAAGGTCAAAAAGACGCCAAACAACCAAGCCGCCGCTAGTGCAGCAACGCCCCTACTACGTCTAGTAACCTGCTACGTCTAGAAGTCCGCTTGCGGCGGCAACGCCTCGCCCAGGTTCACGCATTTAGCGGAGCAGCGCTGCGCAGCCAAACCAGACCCGCAGGGCGCTCGCAGGGATGCGAGCGCCGGCCATGCGCGCATGGAAGCGCGCTTGGCCGGTCTTGGCGTAGCAGCGCGACCGCGGAGCGATCGCGTGAACCTGGGCGAGGCGTTGCCGCCGCAAGCAGACCACTAGACGTAGCAGTCGCGCGCGAAAGCGCGCTTAGCCGGCTTTGGCAAGCAGCGCGACCGCGGAGCGATCGCGTGAACCTGGGCGAGGCGTTGCCGCCGCAAGCGGACTACTAAAAACAGCACTCACTCAAACAACCGCGCCATCGACTCCGCATCCGGCCCATGCACCACACCCACCTCAGTAACAATCACATCAACCAACTCCGCCGGCGTAACATCAAAAACCGGATTCCAAGCACCAACCCCCTCAGCCACCGGCGCAACCCGTTGCCCACCGGCCGCCAGAACCTCCTCAGCCCCCCGCGACTCGATAGGGATCTGCTCCCCATCAGCTAACTGCATATCAATAGTAGAAGTCGGCGCAACCACCATAAAGCGCACCCCATGCTGGCGGGCGCACAAAGCGGCAGAATAAGTACCAATCTTATTCGCCACATCGCCATTAGCGGCAATCCGATCGGCACCAACAATCACCCAATCAACCGCGCCCGAACGCATCAAAGCAGCGCCAGCTCCATCAACCAGCAAGTCGACCGGGATACCGTCGGCAGCCAATTCCCAGGCAGTTAAGCGCGAGCCCTGCAGCCACGGCCGAGTTTCATCAGCGAATACCCTGCTGATCCGCCCATCCGCCCAAGCAGTTCGAATAACCCCCAGAGCTGTACCCAAACCACCAGTCGCCAGCGAACCAGTATTGCAGTGGGTTAACACCCCGCTACCGCTGTGGATCAACGCCGCCCCCGATCGCCCCATGCGCCGATTAGCCGCAACATCTTCCTCATGCACAGCGTGAGCCTCAGCCAGCATCTGCGGCCACGGATCGGCAGCAGCCGGCAAGGTCATAGCAAGCTTATGCATCCGCTGCAAGGCCCAAGCCAAATTGACAGCCGTCGGCCGCGAACAGCGCAGCTCCTCCAACCCTTGCATCATCTGCTTCTGCCAACTTTCGGCGTGATTGCGCCAGGCATCCCGGGCGGCAAAAGCGGCACCGTAAGCGGCCGCAATACCGATAGCCGGAGCCCCACGCACAACCATATCGGCTATGGCTGTGGCAACCGAGCTGGCATCGTTACAATCTACATATACCTCCTGCCCCGGCAATAGACGCTGATCGAGCAGGCGCAATGTATCATCGACCCATTCCAGGGCCCTGACTGTATCGTGGGAGATCGCAACCAAGACGTGATAACCTCTTTCCGGAATTCAAGGGAGTACTATTATGGAGCGAGTAGACAGTTTGATCCACGCCCGCTGGGTGATCCCCGTCGAGCCTGAGGGGGCGGTACTGGAAAATTTCGGCGTTGCCATCGAGGCCGGGCGCATAGTCGACCTAGCACCGAGCGCGGAACTAAATAGCCGCTATACCAGCGGGCAGGTCCGTAATCTTGACCAGCACGCCCTAATACCCGGCCTGATCAACTCCCACACCCACGCGGCGATGACGCTGCTGCGCGGCTTGGCCGACGATCTGCCGCTCATGACCTGGCTTACCGAGCACATCTGGCCGGCTGAACAGCGCTGGGTAGGGGAAGAGTTTGTCCGTGCTGGCAGTACACTAGCAATAGGAGAGATGCTGCGCGGCGGAGTAACCTGCTTTAACGACATGTACTTCTTCCCCGAGCAGACCGCTCAAGCTGCCAAGGATGCCGGGATGCGCGCGGTTATCGGCATGATTGTGATTAATGTCCCCAGCGCATACGCCTCCGGTCCGCAAGAGTACCTGCACAAAGGGCTGGAATTTCACGACAAGTACAAAGACGACCCACTCATTCGACCGATATTCTCCCCCCACGCACCATACACCGTTGATGAGCAGTGGCTAACTCAGGTACGCACCTACTCTGACGAGTTGCAGCTGCCTATTCATATGCATGTGCACGAAACGGCCGATGAAATAAGTGGCAGCCTGGATCAGCACGGCAAACGGCCACTCCAGCGCCTTGACGAGATGGGCCTGGTATCGCCTCACCTGCTGGCCATCCACGCCACTCAACTCGAAGAGGCCGAGATCGAACGCCTAGCCGAGGCCGGTGCCCATGTGGTCCACTGCCCGGAATCAAACCTTAAGCTAGCCAGCGGCTTTTGTCCCAGCGCCGCACTTGATGAGGCAGGCGTTAATGTTGCCCTGGGGACCGACAGCGCTGCTAGTAACAACGATTTAGACATGATCGGCGAGATGCGCACCGCGGCCCTACTGGGTAAAGCTGTCGCCGCCAACGCCGCCGCTATCCCCGCATCACGGGTGCTGCGCATGGCCACCCTCAACGGCGCCCAGGCGCTCGGCATCGATGATCTAGTGGGCTCAATTGAACCAGGCAAACAGGCCGACCTAGCTGCGATAAATCTCAATGAAATTGAGCTTAGCCCCATCTACAACCCCTTATCCCACCTCGTCTACGCGACCAACCGCCAGCATGTCAGCGACGTCTGGGTAGCCGGAAAAAATCTGGTCAGAGAGGGGCGCCTGAGCACTGTTGACAAGACCCAAGCGATCAAACAGGCCGAATACTGGCGCAGCCAAATTGCTGCGGAGAACTCTAAATCCGTCTAATTCTATGGTTAAATTTAAAGCAATCTTTCGGGATTAAAGAGAAAATGGCCGGGCATAGTGATAAGGGCACTTGTACAGCAAATAAAAGTTCGCGGAACGAGGATAACTCTGCCACCGCACTATTCAACGCGACCACTGATTGGTGGGACCCGCAGGGCAGCCTGCGCACGCTCCATGATATCAACCCGACACGAGTAAGCTGGATCGCCGAGCGGATCGGCGGCCTGAGAGGCAAGCGAATTCTCGATGTCGGCGCCGGCGGTGGCATTCTTGCTGCGGCACTAGCGCGATCTGGTGCCCAAGTGATGGCAATAGACACTGCCGCACAAGCCTTGCAAAGCGCCAAACTTCACGCCGAGGATGAGGGCCTAGAGGGGATGGAGTTTCGCTGCTGCACTGTCGAAGAGTTAGCCGACGAGGCAGAGCGCAATAACATCGAACCTTTTGACGCGGTTGTGTGCATGGAGCTACTAGAACACGCCCCATATCCAGGCTCAATAATCGAGTCATGCGCTTGTTTACTACGTGACGGCGGAGATGCCTGCTTCTCAACCATTAACCGCACTCATAAGGCTTACGCCTTTGTCATCCTCGGCGCCGAGTATCTACTCGGCTTGATACCTAGAGGGACCCATCAGTACAACAAGCTAATATGCCCCGCGGAGCTATCTCATTGGGCCCGTCAGAGCGGCTTGGAGCTTATCCAACTACGCGGCCTAGGCTACAACCCAATCACCCGCAACGCCTGGGTCAACAGAGATACAACCATGAATTACTTAGCCCATTTTCGCCACAAGTCGCAATTGCAGAACTAGTGCTGGATAACTTCAAGGAGCTTCATGCCATGGCAAGTAGTGCCCTTGAGCGCACATTCGATCATACTGCGGCACTAATCTTTGACCTCGACGGGACACTCGTCGACACTGCCCCAGACCTCATCTGTTGTATTGATGAACTGCTGGCCGAGAACGATCGTCCTGCGATCTCCCCACACGAGCTGCGCAGCACTGCATCTCACGGCGCTAATGCCATGATATGCCACGCCTTTTCACTTACCCCTGAGGCTACTATAACCAAGCGACTAGAGTCTGAACTGATCCGGCGCTACCGCCAGCGGATCGCTGACAAGAGCCGCCTGTTTCCCGGCATGGCGCAAGTCTTAGACATAGCAGATGCCGTCGGCATACCCTGGGGGGTGGTTACCAACAAACCTCAGTATTTAACCGAACCACTGCTTGATAAGCTAGGATTGAGCAACAGAGCTACAGTAGTGGTTAGCGGGGACACCCTTGCCAAGGCTAAACCCGATCCTCTGCCAATGCGCTTCGCAGCTCATAGCTTGGGACGCTCCCCTAGTGACTGCATCGCTATTGGTGATGCACGCAGAGACATCGAATCCGCCAGCAGCGCGGGAGCAAAAAGCCTTGTGGCCCTGTTTGGCTATCTCAACGCCGGTGACCGACCTACTCACTGGGGAGCTCACGCGCTAATCCGCCAACCTGAAGAGATCATTGAGTGGATCACCATCAGATAGCCTTGATTAAGGGGCAAACAACCCTGATTAAGGGATGGACGTTTTGCCTATCATGGCCGACAATTCAGTCTGACATCACTTCTGGAGACACCTCAAAATGCGACCCCGTTATATTCCCCTAGCCATCCTGGCGCCGCTCGCAATTCCAGCTCAAGCCACTGATTTTCTCCATCACCCTGTGCTTGAGACGGATCTATTCATCTCGGGGGGGCTTTACGACGATGTCGATAATACTATGCTGGGTGGCGGATTGGGCATCACCGGCCATATTGGTCCATTCTACGTCCACGGCTCTGCAGAGGGGCTAGACGAGAGCGACGGAACTGCCGAGGCCCTAAAGGGCAAGTTCGCCGTGGGTGCCCTGGGACGCTGGGACGCTCAGCAAACGGTCATCCTCGAGCTGGGCGGCAGGTACCTGGATAGCTCCTGGCAAGGCGACTGGGAGGGAGAACGCACCGATATCGCCGTTGAGTTGGGATTCCGCGGCCAATCTCACCACATTCAAACCGATCTGCGTGCCGTCATGCTCTACCCCACAGATGATGACGCCAACGTCCAGGCCGGCGGACGCATCGACATACTAACCCTTAATGAAGACGGCAGGTATGGGTTCTTGATAAGTGGTGAATACCTTACTGATGAGCAGAACGTTAGAGTAGGTCTACGGCGCCGCTTTTGAGGCATGCTCTCTAGGCAACCCCCCAAGAACTCATTCAGCGAGCAGAGAGATCGACCAGCTATGAGCACCCCCGACCCAGAGGAGAAGAGTGTAGACTTCTCGGTCCTACTTGCATCCAGCATTCACGACATCAAGAATTCGCTTGGCTTCGTCCTCAGCAAGCTAGACCAAGCCCTTATTGAGGACTCAGGACGGCTTGAGTTTTCTCCAGAGCTGGCCGTAGAACTGAACCACGAAGCCAAACGTGCCAACAAGGCCCTGATTCAGTTGCTTTCTCTCTACCGCATGGAGAGTAAGCAGTATGTCCTCCAACGACAAAACGTAGATATCGATGATTTCTTCGATGACTGTCGTTTGCGCCATGATACCCTCCTTAAACGCAAGGAATTAGCTCTGGAGGTCCAGGTTGCTCAGGGTTTATTCGCCGAAATTGACCCCTATTTGGTTGAGGGCGTCCTTGATAATCTGGTCATAAACGCCATGCGCTTTGCCCAAAGCCGGATTAGGATCGCGGCCAGAATGCTCGACTCAGCAGATTTGGAGATTCGCGTTGAAGATGACGGCCCGGGGTTTCCTGAAGAGGTGCATACAGTCGGAGCAGACGGCTCGGTAAGCCATTACCGGCCGAGCAAATTTGCTGCTGGCGATACTAAACTCGGGCTTTACTTTTGCGAGATGGTGGCCCACCTGCACCAGCACGGCAACAAGACAGGATCGATATGTGTCTCTAGCGGAGGAGAGCTAGGTGGCGGCATCGTGGCAATCAAATTACCGATTGCAGCCGCATAAAATAATTACCACACAACTCAACAATACCTAATAGGGCTGGTCTTGGCCACGCAGACGCTTGGAGACCCCCTGCAGGCTGTGTAGCTTGGTGTTCTGTGGGTCCAGCTGCTCTACCCGGTCCAGACACGACTCAGCCTGTCTTAATAGCGAGCCACTGTCATCGCCCTGCTTAGCCAACATTAAATATACTTGGGCCGCATTCAGATTTACCGTAACGTTCATGGACAACTCTTTGAGGGCTTGCTCAAAGAGCCTCACTGAATCTTGAAGCTTGCCTTGCCGAGCCAAAGCAACCCCACGATTATTCTTATCCCGCACATCTTGAGTGAGGGCCTTGATCGTACGCTCGCCCTCCTCGCCCATACCCGATTTAGCAAGCAGGGCTTGGGCCTGGTTTATTACCTTCTCATCATCATGGTGGTTTTTTACTGCTTGCTTAATGGTTGCCATGCCCAGTTCAGTATCACCCTGAGTCAAGGCAGCCTGACCCAACTCGAGGGCAACCTTGGCTGAGACATTACCGCCAAGATTGTTGTAGGCATCGCCAGCCTGAGCATAGGCTTTTGCAGCCTGCTCCTCACGACCAAGCTCGCGGTAAACTGCAGCCTCGGCGAGAGCGGCTTCCACGCCTGCCTCCCCACGCCCGCGAGCCTCGCGGCGCATATCCCCCAAGGTCTGCTCGATGTTTATCTCTGGGGCACCTCGCACTGCCTGAATCTTGGCCAACTCAGCGTAATCTGTATGCGAGCGCTGTACCGAGCCTTTGCCTAAAGCTGCCGCGCGCCTATAGGCTCGCTCTGCGGTCTCAGTATCTCCGGCGCTGCGCGCCACCTCGCCCAAGCGGCGCTGCCTAACCACCGAATTGGGTGAAATATCCAGCGCCTTATCAAGCAACTGCTGCGCCTGGGGGATATCATCGATACGCACCAGGACGTCAGCGAGCAGGTCATAAGCCTCCATATAATTTGGGTGCTCATCCAAAGCCTCCTGGAGCTGCTTGCGGGCCTCTGCCAGCTTTCCCTGAGCCATGCGCACCCGGCCAATACCGGTCAGGGCCCAAGCCACCCGGCGGCTTTGCAACGCTTCGCGGCATACCTGCTCGGCTTGCTCATGGCGGGCAAGGCGCAAGCAGTAATCGAGCTTCAGGCGCATCAACTCGTCGGGATTGCCCACCCCCTTTGCAAGAAATTGATCACAGACCTCGATCGCGCGCTCATACGCCCCTAAACTAACCGCGTAATCAATCGCACGCAGCCCCTGGCGACGCAATAGATGGCGCTCTATACGCTTAGCCAACAGGGCTTGAGCTAATGGTTTGGTCAGATAATCATCCGGCTGGTGCTCCACCGTCCCCATAACCCGGTAGTGGGCACTCTCCGCCGTTACCATAATAAAAACGGTTGAAAGCCTGATTAAGCCACGATATCTGGCCTCTTCCAAGACCTGTTGACCATCCTTGCCCCGGCCCAGATTGTAGTCGCACAAAACAACATCGAAATCGCCATTATCGAGAGCTTCCAGGGCCCGTTCACCAGTGCTGACATCGGTGACATTCTTGATGCCGATACTGCGCAGCATCTCGCGCAATGTCGAGCGCATGTTGGGGATATCGTCAACCACCAACGCACTCTTATTGGAATAATCTATCTCACCCATTTGTCGCGTACCCACATGATTACTACCTGCCATATCTTTGCTAAGCTTACCGGTAATGTCGACTCAACATAATAACCTAAATATTGTTATCACCGGGGCGAGCCGCGGACTTGGCCTTGCTCTGGGCAGGGAGTTCGTCAAGCGGGGGGATGGCTTGGTCATCTGCTCGCGCAGTCAGTCCTCTCTGGAGCTGGCCCTAGATGAACTCAAAGGACATGCCAGCGATTCTAGTGTCGTCAGCGGTGTAACCTGCGATACAAGCTCCCCCTCGGCAATGGCAAACTTCGCCGCATTTGCCAAAGACCGGCTTGGCCATATCGATCGCTGGATTAACAATGCGGGGACTGCTGGCGAACATAAACGCCCACTTTGGGAGCTAAGTAATGAGGACATAGCCAGCACGTGCAATACCAACCTCACTGGTGCCGTGCTCGGATGCGCCGAAGCCGTCCGGTTGATGAGGGATCAGAAAGGGGCCTCAGAACCTAAGTACCACATCTTCAATCTCGGCTTTTCAAATTTTGGCGCTAACAATTCACGCACCCCGGTGCCCCATAAAGCCAGTAAACTAGGGGTGGCTGCCCTGACCAGGCACTTGGCACGCGAATTGCGGGAAAATAGCGAGCGATCTATAGGTGTCCACGAGATCAGCCCCGGGCTTGTTCACACCGAACTGCTCTTGCGTGATACCAACGAGCAAATCAAGCAGATAATCGCCATCCTCGCTGAGCAACCCGAACCAGTCGCTCGAGTACTAGCACCGAAAATAAGAGCGGCCCGAGGCACAAACACCACTATAAGACATCGCTCCACACTGGCTATGCTCTGGCGGGCGGCGCGCTGCATTCCTGCCATAAGCAGGATCAGCAAGGAGTCACACCGATAAAGAGGGAATCAGCCCGTACTAGGCCACTGATCAACTAGACCTTTTCGTCGATTTTCAGGCCCTTGCCAACCTCATCCGCGCTTTTCTCACTAATCTCGTGCAACTCCTCAGCGCCGACCTTCTCCAGTGCATCATTTACCGCTGCCAGGGCCTCGGCATACTCATTCTTCTTATCCCGCGCAACATCAAGATGTTCGCGCAGTACCTGAGTCTGATCCTCGCGGGTTTGCTGTGCCTGCTGCTGCGCTTGATAGCCTTGGTAGGCACCAACTGCACCTACAATAGCGCCGGCGGCTGCCAGGGTACTCATATGGCCCCCTACGTATGTATCCCGTTCCTATCTGTTATCTTAAACTAAACAGCAACCACATTACCAGAAAGGACTTGAGAATTAGCATGGTTGTAGTTCACGCTAGCGCTTTCCCGAGCATGGTGAGGTGTTCATGGAATCTTATAGGCAGCGCATCGGGCTTTTCCTCGGACCAATAGTGTTCATCGTCGGCCTACTCCTTGGGCCTCCCGGCGGGCTGGAACAAGCAGAGTGGATGGTAGCCGTGGTCGTTATACTGATGGCGATCTGGTGGATCAGCGAAGCGCTGCCCCTGGCTGCTACCGCCCTAGTTCCCGTCGTTGCCTTTCCAGCTCTCGGAGTGATGCCGGTCGGAGATGTGACACAGGCCTACGGTAACCACCTTATTTTCCTATTCCTCGGTGGTTTTTTTATCGCCGTAACGATGCAGCGCTGGAACCTACACCGGCGCATCGCGCTGCATACCATCAACTTGGTCGGCCCGCAGCCGCAGCGCATGATCCTCGGCTTCATGCTCGCCACCGCCGGCTTATCAATGTGGATCAGCAACACCGCTACGGCGATGATGATGCTGCCGATCGCCCTCGCCGTGCTGACCCAAAGCCGCGACGAGGCGCACTCGCGCGGTGAGGAGCTAGCTCCCGGATTCGGCATAGCACTCATGCTCGGGGTTGCCTACGCTGCCTCCATCGGTGGTATTGCTACCCTTATCGGCACCCCGCCTAATGCCGTGCTCGCTGGACAGTTAGAAGAGCTCTACGATGTCGACATCACCTTCGCTAGCTGGATGGCCTTCGGCCTGCCTATGGCGGTTATCTTTCTCGCCATAACCTGGCTATTTCTTGCCTGCGGCCGTAACTGCCGGAACATCAAAACTTTACCCGGAGGGCAGGAGCGAATCCGCGCTGAGCTGAACGAGATAGGCGGCATGGACAGCGCCGAGAAGCGCGTTCTCATAGTCTTCGTAACCGTTGCCCTAGCCTGGATCATGCGTGGCTTCCTGCCCGATGGCGTACTTGATGAGCTGGGCGATGCCAGCATTGCTATTGCCGGTGCCCTGGCCCTCTTTCTGTTGCCCTCCGGCAAACAGAAGGGTGAACGCCTGCTTGACTGGGAGACCGCCGCCAAAATCCCCTGGGACATAGTGCTCCTGTTCGGTGGCGGCTTCGCTATCGCCGCTGGCTTCTCGGCTACTGGCCTCTCGGAGACCCTGGCAGAGAGCCTAGAGGTGCTAGGCGGCGTCCCCATCATCTTGATAATCGCAGCTTGTGTCGCCTTAGTGGTATTTCTCACTGAGGTGACTTCTAATACCGCAACCGCTACAGTATTTATACCGCTGATGGGGGCCTTGGCGGTCGCTACCGGCTTCAACCCGTTGGTGCTAATGGCCGCAGTCGCCGTAGCCGCCTCCTGCGCCTTCATGTTACCGGTCGCCACCCCCCCTAACGCCGTGGTATTCGGCAGTCGCGCGCTGAGCGTACCGGACATGGCGCGTGCCGGACTAGTGCTGAACATGGTAACCATCTTGTTGACGACCCTGTTCGTCTACTTCCTCTTGCCGGTAGTAATGGGTATCGAGCTGACCGGCGCGATTGAGCAAGGGGCTTCCAAGTAATGGCGAGCAAACAAGACCACCCGAGCAATGGCAACAACCAAGTCGACGGCTTGGCGCACGGCTTAGCCAATCCCGCAACGCCACGCGCACGGCCGGGCTGCAACCGCTGGCTTGAACTGTGGCGCTCGCAACTCGGCAAGAAGTACGCCATGGCCATCAGCGGGTTTATCCTCATCGCCTACGTGCTAGTCCATTTGCTCGGCACCTTGAAGGTCTTCGCTGGCCCTGAGGCGACTAACGCCTACGCCGACTGGCTGCGCACCGTCGGCTCGCCGCTGCTGCCCGAGTACTTTGCCATCTGGGCCCTGCGGGTAATCCTGCTGCTCAGTGTAATCGTCCACATCGTCGCTGCTGTTCAACTAGTCCGGCTAGCCCGCGCGGCCCGCCCTGTAGAGTATGCCGCCCGCGAACACCGCACAGTAGATATCGCCTCGCGCACCATGCGTTGGGGCGGGGTGATAATAACCCTGTTCATTATCTTCCATGTACTACACCTGACCACCGGCCACGCCCATCACGACTTCAGCGCCGACGTCTACCGCAATATTGTCAGTGGCTTCCAACAGTGGTACGTATCACTGTTCTATATTATTGCTTGTGCCGCGCTGGCGCTGCACATCTACCACGGCCTGTGGAGTGCCCTGCAGACCATGGGCTCGACTTATCGCGGCTTTCATCGCGGTGGGCGCTCGCCTGCCGTAGTAGTCGCTGTAGTGATTGGCCTCGGCAACATCTCGCTGCCACTAGCGGTTATGGTTGGGGTAATTGAGTGATGGCCAAGACGGAGCAAAGCATGAGCGCATCCAGCGCCACCGAGCATTCTTCGCCGCGGCTCGACAGCCGCATACCGCCCGGAGCGCTGGCGGATAAGTGGCAGCGCCACCAAAATGCCCTGCGCCTGGTTAGCCCTGCCAACCGCCGGCGCTTTGAGATCATTGTGGTTGGCTCTGGACTCGCCGGGGCATCCGCCGCCGCAGCCCTAGCCGAGATGGGCTATCGGGTTCGCTGTATCACCTTCCACGACTCGCCGCGCCGAGCCCATAGCGTCTCCGCCCAGGGCGGTATCAATGCCGCTAAGGACTACGGTAACGACAGCGATAGTATTGAGCGGCTGTTTCAGGACACCATCAAAGGGGGCGATTTCCGGGCCCGCGAGGCCAACGTCTACCGACTCGCCGAAGTCGCCAACAGCATCATCGATCACTGTGTCGCTCAGGGAGTACCGTTTAACCGTGACTACGGCGGTCTACTCGATGTCCGCTCGTTCGGCGGCGCGCAGGTAGCCAGAACCTTTTACACCCGCGGTCAAACCGGCCAGCAACTGCTACTCGGCGCTTATCAGGCACTAATGCGCCAAGTCGATCGCGGGCAAGTCACGCTGCATCCGCGCACCGAGATGCTCGACCTAGTCCTACATGATGGCCAAGCCCGCGGAGTTGTCTGCCGCGACTTGCTAAGCGGCCAGATCAATTCTTACTCCGGCCACGCCGTTGTACTCGCCAGCGGCGGGTATGCCAACGTCTACTACCTGACCACCAATGCCAAGGCGTGCAACTCCACCGCGCTGTGGCGTGCCCATCGCCGCGGCGCCTTCATGGCCAACCCCTGCTTTACCCAGATCCACCCCACTTGTATCCCGCCAGCGAGCGAACAGCAGGGCAAGCTGACCCTGATGAGTGAGTCACTGCGCAATGATGGTCGGGTCTGGGTGCCGCAAGCAGCCGGCGATAAGCGCCCGCCCAACGAAATACCCGAATCTGAGCGCGACTACTTCCTGGAGCGCAAATATCCTGCCTTCGGCAACCTTGCCCCGCGCGATATAAGTTCGCGCGCCGCCAAAGAGGTGGTTGATGAGGGGCGCGGCGTTGGACCTTCGGGAGTCGGCGTCTACCTCGATCTTGCTGACTCCATAGCCCGCCTCGGCAAACGCGCCATCGCCGAGCGCTACGGCAACCTCTTCGAGATGTACCAGATGATTACTGGCGAGGATCCGTGGCAGGTACCAATGCGCATCTACCCGGCGCCCCACTACACCATGGGCGGGCTATGGGTCGATTACAATTTAATGTCGACTATCCCCGGGCTATTCGTCATTGGCGAGGCCAACTTCTCTGATCACGGTGCCAACCGCCTCGGCGCTAGCGCACTGATGCAAGGCCTTGCTGACGGCTACTTCATACTGCCCAGCACCCTGACCGACTATCTAGCTGGCCACCTTGGCGAACAGCCCCCGGCCACCGACCACCCGGCATTCCAACAGACCCAGCGCGATGTGGCCGAACGCCTGGATCGGCTGCACAATATTAATGGCTCCCGCAGTGCAGACTCCTTCCACCGCCAGCTCGGCAAACTAATGTGGGAGGGCTGCGGCATGGCCCGCGAGGCCACACAGCTGCGCGAGTTACAGGAGAATATCGGCGCATTACGCCAAGAGTTCTATAAAGATCTCGCTGTGCCTGGCAGCGCTAGCGGAGTTAACCAGGAGCTGGAAAAGGCGGCTCGGGTCGAGGACTTTTTCGAGCTAGCCGAACTCATGGTCCGCGACGCCCTGGAGCGTGAAGAGTCCTGCGGCGGCCACTTCCGGGTCGAGCACCAGAGCTCTGGCGGCGAGGCGCTACGTGACGACAGCCGCTTCGCCCACGTTACGGCGTGGGAGTATCGCGGCGCGGAGCAGCCCGCGGCCCAACACCATGAACAGTTGAGCTTTGAGCACGCCAGCCTACAAGAGAGGAGTTACAAGTGAGGTTTACCCTGCAAGTATGGAGACAGTCCGGCCCCGAGTCCCCGGGCGAGTTCGTCGAGTACGAGGCAGCGGATATCAGCGCCGACAGTTCGTTTCTCGAGATGCTCGATGTCGTCAACGAGCGTCTTAGCAGCAGCGGTCAGGAGCCGATACACTTCGATCACGATTGCCGGGAAGGTATCTGTGGCGCTTGCGGCTTGATGATTAACGGCCACCCCCATGGCCCGATTGCAGGCATTACCACATGCCAACTGCACATGCGCCACTTCAGCGATGGCCAGCGCATCATCATCGAACCTTGGCGGGCGGCAGCCTTCCCGGTTATTAAGGATCTGGTTGTCGATCGTACCGCGCTCGATCGGATTATTGCCGCCGGCGGTTATGCCTCAGTAAACACCGGCGGCGCACCGGATGCTAACTCCCTACCGGTCGCCAAAGAGGATAGCGAGCGCGCCATGGATGCAGCAACATGTATCGGCTGCGGGGCGTGCGTGGCTGCGTGTCCGAATGCGGCAGCACAGCTATTTACCGCCGCCAAAGCGACTCACTTAGCGCTGCTTCCGCAGGGTCAGGCCGAACGTCAGCAGCGGGCCCGGGCGATGGTGGCGCAGATGGAGGCCGAAGGGTTTGGCTACTGCACCAATCACGGCGAGTGCCAAGCCGCCTGCCCGAAAGGTGTGTCGATGGATAATATTGCCTTTTTAAATTACGATTTTCGCAAGGCTTGGTTGGAGGCTCTCTCAAGCCGGTAGGGAGTTGTGAGATCGACCCCCGGAGAACCGTTAAACTCCCCTGAGCCATGAGTTGCCCCGGTGTGGAGGACGCCGTGAATCCATCCCTGGAGGCTTCATGGCGCCATCCTTGGCGCCAAGACCTCCACACCGGGGTAACTCATGGCTCATGGCTCAGAGGAGTTTAAAGGTGCCCCATTTGGGAGCTTCTAGAAGTCTCTTAATGTCTCCCAAGTAGCTTGGGTTGCGAAAACCGCAGTTCGCTCTTCCACGATTAATTCAGACTATGGAGGCAGATCTATGTTAGAACAGAAGACAAGTATTACGTACGAGATCATCGCTCTAGCCGTGGCAGTTGTAGCCGCAACACTAGCGATCCTCGGGGCAGCAGTGTTCAATTCTTTGGCGATTACGGCACTTTTCGGCGGGCTTACCGGATTGGCGCTGTTTATATTCGTCATCCCCGGGTTTGCAGTAAAGCTTAACCCGTTATTTCAGCTAATCCCCGGCGGGATCATGTTCGGTTTTGGGACTACCTCCATGTTGCTCTTTCAAGACTACGGGACCGGCAAAACCGTGCTGGGGATAGTGGCCCTGCTGGTCGCAATAGCAACTCTACTAATGCCGTTCGTCTTAATCGCCCTGGGGAGCCGCAGCTTCCAGCTTAGCCGAAAAGAGAGGGCAACACACGCAACTTCAAGCAACTCCAGCGTTAACTTTGAGTAGTTTTACTATTATGTTTTATGCAATCATTAGCAAAGATGTAGATAACAGCCTGCCGCTGCGCAAACAGGCCCGACCCGAGCACCTCGCTCGCTTGGAGCAGCTGCGGGATCAAGGGCGGCTCCTTATGGCAGGCCCATTTCCCGCAGTTGACGCCGAAAACCCGGGCGACGCCGGTTTTCAAGGCAGTCTCGTAGTGGCTGAGTTTGCCTCTTGGGAAGCAGCACAACAGTGGGCTGACGATGACCCATATGTGAAGGCGGGGGTTTACAAAGATGTAGAAGTCCTGCCCTTTAAGGCGGTAATGCCCTAGGGGAACCTCTAAAAACTTCGCCGGCGCCACCATCCGCCCCGGTGTGGAGGACGCCGTGAATCCATCCCTGGAGGCTTCATGGCGCCATCCCTGGCGCCAAGACCTCCACACCGGGGCGGATGGTGGCGCAATGTCCTCTGTAGCTATTAAGCTCACTGCTCTCCTAGGTGTCACCCCTCAGCGGAGACATCGCTGTTGCGCTTCCACACTTCATAGTTGAGGGCAGAAGCGAAGCTAGCCCAAGCGAGGTAGAGCAGGAAGAGCAATCCAGCCAACCAATCGACGGTTAAGAATACACCCGTGGTAAACAGCACCGCTACCCACATGCAGCAAATAGCTACCAAGGCCGTAAATATTTGCTGCAGACCGAAGAATATCGGTGTCCACAAGGTGTTCAGGGCAAGTTGCAGTGCCCACAGAGCCAGAGCCAGCGGCACGAGATCGTGGCCCGATATGCCTACCCGCCATGCCGCTATAGCCATAGCCGGGTACATTATCGCCCAGCCAAGCGGGAAGACCCAGTTAGGCGGTGTCCACTCGGGTTTATTGAGCTTGGCATACCACTGACCCGGACCAAAAAAGTGCCCAGTCGCCGCCGCCACTGCACATGCTGCCAGGAAAATCAAAAAAAGCATTAGACTCACTTTAACCACTCCTCAATCTTGCCACTCTCTGGTATCGAACCGCTGTGCACGAGTTGTTCGTCAACAACGACAGCAGGCGTAGACATAACCCCATACTCGAACAGCGCCTCAGGGCGCGTCTCTTTCTCCACCTGTACAGTTAGGCCCATATTAGCAGCCTTTTCTTCAATAATCTGCGCGGTTTTATTGCACTTGGTACATCCACTACCCAAGACCTTTATGTGTTTCATGACCACAACTCACCTCTTAAGCCAGTATCAAACCTGTAAGGCGATCTGCTCAAAGAAACCTCTACAAACTCCCGCCGGGGGCAGTTGAGTGGCCCCGGCGGGAGTTTAGGGGATCCCTAAGGCCTTTCGTGCGCGGCACCGCTTACATGCATCATAACGTCAACCAAAGCCCATCACACCCCGGCAAATAGCAGCGGCCCAACCAGGTTCAGTATCCAGCCTGCCACTGTGAACGCTAACAATAGCATTAGGAAGACGATTACCAGCAACCGCCACTGCATAACCTGCTTGAGCAGGACGAACTCGGGGAAGCTAGCTGCCACCGTGCTCATACAAAAGGCTAACGTAGTACCAATCGGCAACCCCTGCAGAATAAGGCTCTCCATCACCGGCACAACCCCGGTGATATTAGTATAAAGTGGAATACCAACTAGCACAGCAACAGGCACCTGCCACCACGCACCGTCGCCCAGGTTCTTCTCAAACCAGCCGTCTGGCACATAGCCATAGAGCAAGGCCCCTAGCCCGACCCCAATGAAAACCCACTTCCATACCCGCCGGAAGATCTCTTTAGTCTCACCCTTAGCAAATTCATGCCGCTCGCTAAGGCTAAGGCGCTTGTTCTCCGGCTCAGCTAAGGCGCTACTACTCCCCTGCTCATAAGCCTTGGCTAGAAAGGGTTGCAGATAGCGCTCTGCCCTAATGGCATCCAGGAATGCACCGCCCAGCATACCTACGGCGAAGCCGACCACCACGTAGAGCAGAGTCAACTCCCAGCCCAGCAGCCCCCAGAGCAGCACAACAGCCACTTCGTTGATCATCGGCGAGGTAATAAGGAACGCCATCGTTATACCAATAGGTATACGGGCTGAAGTAAAGCCGATAAATACCGGCACACTCGAACACGAACAAAATGGAGTAACGGCACCAAAGGTAGACCCAAGAAAATATCCCAGCAACCTATTCTTACCAGCCAGAAAAGCCCTGACCCTCTCGACATTAAGCGAGGCCCGCGCCAACGCGATAACGTATATTAGTACAATCAAGAGGGCGAAGATCTTAGTTGTACTTTCAATAAAGAAATGCAGGGTCTGGGTTAGGTTCTTATCCTGATCAAGGCCCAGCACTCCCTCAGTGGACAGAGTCGCTATATAGGCAAATATCTCCAGCATAATTAGGCTCTTTGTGCATGTTTGGTGGCCTCTAAAACTTCGCCGACGCCACCATCCGCCCCGGTGTGGAGGACGCCGTGAATCCATCCCTGGAGGCTTCATGGCGCCATCCCTGGCGCCAAGACCTCCACACCGGGGCGGATGGTGGCGTCGGCGAAGTTTTAGAGGTTCCCGTTTGGAACAATAACAATCCGCGTACGGTAGCGCGGCTCCCGCAAGGGTATCCTCGCTCGAGAGCTATTTGGCCCATAATGATATACGCTAAAGCGTATATCAAGAGTGCTACTTTTCGCCGACTGCCCTATAGCGCTAGGATAGATAGTTAAGAACCTGCGCGACTTCTGTCAAAAAAACCAAGGGGGAAATATGGATATAGTCGGTGAGTCCCATCGCGGCCATGTAAGAGAAAAGAACGAAGATCGAATCGACTGGGACAAAGAGGCTGGCGTTGTAGTCCTCGCTGACGGCCTGGGCGGACTCCCCTTTGGTGATGAGGCCGCGCGGTTAGCGGTCGAGAGCGTAATCAATATCGCCCAGGCCCACCACGGCGCCGACCATACCTGGCTCGAATCGGGAGGCGAGCCCGCTGACTTGATCCACTTGGCAAATCGTGCAGTACTCTCATACACAGAGCGCGACAGGCGCTATGAGGGCATGGGCACCACCTTGGCTTTACTTTGCACTGCTCCAGATGAGGTGGCCATAGCCCACGTTGGTGATTCTCGCATATATCTACTGCGCAACAATCAATTGAAGTTACTCACCACCGACCACACCCCGGTGCAGCGTGCGCTCAGTAACGGCGAGATCAGTGAAGATGAAGCTAAATTTTCCCCCGAGCGCAATGTTCTCGAACGTGCCTTAGGGGCCGTTACCCATGCAGAGCCCGACGTAGAGCGCCTACCTAGGGAGCCAGGGGATATCTTCCTGCTTTGCTCGGATGGTCTGACTGCTCACCTTGATGACACAGAGATTGAAGAGGTACTCAAAGATCCTAATAAGGACTACTTAGAGGAACGCTGCCACGCCCTTATCCGCCAAGCACTCGAGCGCGGTGGCAGAGATAACATATCGGTTATCTTGGTTGCGCTCTAAGGTAGTACTCCGGATTACACAGTAAGTAACCTCTAGAACCGGCGCCATTAGCTCAACGACGTTTCCTCTTCTTGCTCCGCTTGGCATGCCGAATAACCCGCTGGCGGCGACGCTGCTGGCGCTCTGAGAGAGGATTGGGCTTGTCGGCAAAGGGATTATCGCTTGCCCTATACTCAATACGCACCGGGGTTCCCTGCAGCTGAAACTCTTCACGGAAGAACCGCTCAAGATACCGGCCATAAGCAGCCGGCAAGCGCTGCACCTGGTTGCCGTGAATGACTATCCGCGGTGGGTTGTGGCCGCCCTGGTGGGCGTAGCGTGGTTTTATCCGTCTACCTCGCGACAATGGCGGCTGATGCCCCGCAATAGCCTTGTGCAAGGCCTCATTAAGCTCTGGGGTAGGCAAGTCACGATTTGCCGCAGCATAAGCAAGGTCGACCGACTCCAACAACAGCCCTACCCCACTACCGTGCAGAGCCGAAACAAAGTGGCGCCTAGCAAACTCAAGAAAGGCAAACCGGCGATCTAAATCGCGCTTAACCTTAAGGCGCTGATCTGGCTCCAGCCCATCCCACTTATTAATGACGAGCACCAAAGCCCTTCCCGCCTCCAGCACATGGCCGGCAAGGTGGGCATCCTGTTCGGTGATACCCTCTCGAGCATCACTGACCAACAGCACCACATTGGCCCTATCTATAGCCTCTAGGCTCTTAATCACACTGAGCTTTTCCACTTGCTCATCAACCCGGGCCCGGCGCCTAACTCCGGCTGTATCGATCAAGTGGTATAACTGACCAGCGCACTCAAAAGGTATGGTTATACTATCCCGTGTCGTCCCCGGCTGGTCATAGACAACAACCCTCTCTTCACCGAGCAGGCGATTAATAAGCGTCGACTTGCCAACATTCGGACGCCCCACTACCGCCACACTCACCGCCCCCCGAGGGGCAGCAACTTGATCATCAACCCCCTCATCCAGGCCATTTACTCCAGCTTGCTCGGGGGCTTTATGGGGCTGAGAACGGCGGGCATAAACGTCTCGAAATACCGCATCGATTAAATCATCCACCCCCCTACCGCGCAGAGCTGAGATGGCGTGAACTGCTGCTATGCCTAAGCTATGAAAGTCAGCGCAGACGAGGTTCTTATCCAGCCCCTCGCTTTTATTTACTGCAACATGCACCGCACAACCCCGCCCCCTGAGTTGCGCAACAATCTCTTCATCACCTGAACTAACCCCTGTCTGCCCATCAACTATCAGAATAACCGTATCAGCCTCAGCAATAGCAGCACCGGCTTGCTCATGCATAGCAGCACCAGGCCCATCTGTCTCCTCACCCATACCACCAGTATCGATAACAATGGCGCTATCACCGTGGTGACGAAGAACCCCATATTGGCGGTCCCGCGTCAGCCCAGGATAGTTGGCCACCAGGGCATCCCTAGTCCTAGTGAGGCGATTGAACAGGGTGGATTTGCCGACGTTTGGACGTCCAACTAGGGCGATTACAGGGCGCATTAACAGATCTCTTATAGTGCCACGAGGCAGCGGCATTTTTTCGAGGCCTCTCAGCAGAGGCCTCGGTTGGTGGGCCTACGCACCTCAGCCCTTACAAACTACAGCGGCGCTCCTAGCATCTAGAAGCGCCGCAATCATAGGCGTTAGCTGCAGAGTGCTTAGTTTACAGAAACTTAAATCATGGCGTCTATTTCGCTCGCTCCACCACCCATGTCGTCAAGCCCGCCATCAGAGTCATAGCTAGACGCGCCGCCATCTTCGGCGAGAGCATCATCGCCTACTTCACTGCCGCCTGCCACAGAGGACAGATCCACGGCATCTGCTCCACCACCTTCGGCACCACTGCCAAACTCTGATCCGCCTACTTCTCCGGTGTCCGCGCCCGCAAAAGGATCATCCGCCTTGGTACTCGGCTGAGACATCCCAGTAGCGCTTGCGGCACTACCTGCTGCTCCTCCGACTGGATCCATAACTCCTCCTACCACTTTGCTTACTACTGTTAACTACTTGCGGGCCCTCTCTTGAACCGCAGACCCGGATTCCTCCCGGATCGTTGCCACCCAAGCCCCACGGCTTGGGATAGTCATTGTTAGCTTAACAACAAATCGTGCCAACAGAAATAGCAGCAGTCCATGACCGCCTCTTTTCCCGTTTTCGTCATCGGCACGGCTGACTTTAATGCATTACGAGCAAAATTTTTTGGGGAGAGACTCTAAATCTTGCCCCTGAACCCAATTGCGCCCCGGTGTGGAGGACGCCGTGAATCCTTCCCTGGAGGCTTCTTGGCGCCATCCCTGGCGCCAAGACCTCCACACCGGGGTAATCTCTAAAACTTCGCCGGCGCCACTATCCGCCCCGGTGTGGAGGACGCCGTGAATCCTTCCCTGGAGGCTTCATGGCGCCATCCCTGGCGCCAAAGACCTCCACACCGGGGCGGATAGTGGCGCCGGCGAAGTTTTAGAGGCCACACCAGGGCACAACTGGGCTCAGGGGAGTTTTTTCGAAGAGCCCATGCAGGGGTATGATAAAATCAAGACCTAGATTTCAAACAAAGCACCAGCCATAAACAACCTACAATAGGAGACTTTCTGCTATGGGATTCCTCAGCGGCAAAAGAATACTTGTAACCGGAGTCGCCAGCGACCGATCAATAGCTTGGGGAATAGCCGAGGCTATGCACCGTGAAGGGGCAGAATTAGCCTTCACATATCAAACCGAAAAGCTTCAAGGCCGGGTTAGCAAACTTGCCGCATCTGTTGATAGCGATTTGATATTTCCCTGTGATGTGAGTTCGGAGGATGAAATTCAACAACTCTTCACTGAGCTCGGCAAGAGCTGGACTGACGGCATAGACGGCGTCGTTCACGCCATAGCTTACGCACCACGCGAGGAGCTAGAGGGTTCTTTTGTTGATAACACCACCCGTGAGGGTTTTAAAAGCGCCCACGAGATATCCGCTTACAGCTTTGTCGCCATGGCCCGTCACGGTCGGGAGATGCTGCGTCAGCGGCAAGGATCTCTGCTCACCCTGACCTATCTCGGCGCAGAGCGGGCACTTCCAAACTACAATGTTATGGGTGCAGCAAAGGCCAGTCTCGAAGCATCAACCCGCTATATGGCCGCAGATCTCGGACCCGAAGGAATCAGAGTAAATGCGGTGTCAGCTGGACCCATCCGCACGTTAGCGGCCTCCGGTATCGGCAGCTTCAAGCAGATGATGAGCTTTAATGAAAAGGCTTCTCCGCTGCGCAAAAACGTATCTATCGAGGAAGTAGGCAATGTCAGCGCTTTTCTCTGCTCTGACTTAGCCTCGGGGATCAGCGGTGAAGTTATCCACGTTGACGGTGGGTTCCACTGCGTCGCCCTTTCCGGCGCTGAACTATAGTCATCTTGGTCATCTGGGGGGCTCTAAATCTTCCCCCTGAATCACTTAGTTGCCCCGCTGTAGAGGCCTTGCGCCAGGGATGGCGTCATCCTTGGCGTCTTCCTTGGCGTCATGGCCTCCACAGTACTGTGACTAAGGCCTCCCCCTCGGTGGAAGGGCACCACTCAGCAGGCTTTGGCAAGTGCCGGCTAGCGGCTTCAGCTTAATCATTTAGCAATCTACAGCCTTTGCTCATTGATCTTAACGCTGACATCGTCGCGCAACGCCCGCATAAACGCCTGCATATCAGCGCGTGAGGTCATCTGCTCGATATCACGCTGTACCTGACGCAGCTCTTGATCCTCAACCCCATCTGGATCACCAGGCTCAACCTCGGCTAAGCGGACCACGGCAACAGTTGCGTTATCGAGCTCAACCTTGCCGACCCCGCCTTCACCCAATCTGAAGGCCTCACGCACTACCGATTGCGGATGGCTAACGTCACTGCGCCGCGCACCATCCACGGCGAACAGCTCTGCGCCCACACGCTCGGCGAAACTGCTCAACTGCTCAGCGTCCTCCTCCACGCTGGCGATAAGATCTTCGGCCTCTTGTCGCGCTAGATCCAGAGCCCGCTCAAGGCGTAACTGCTCCCTAACCTCTTGCTCTACATCTGATAAAGGCCTAGGTTCAGCTTCCCGATGCTCGGCTTTACGCACCACAAAAAAGTGTCCGCCGGATACTTCTATCAAATCGCTATTGTAACCATATTCAAGGACATCTTCACTGAACGCGGCTGATACTATCGCCGAGTGTTGTGCAAGGCCATCCGATTCACCCTCTTGGGTAATCCAGTCGCTATAGCGGATATCTGCTCCCACCTCTTCGGCGGCCGGCTCCAAGCTCTCCGGCCGCTCAAAAGCCACATTGGCCATGTTATCTATCTTAGCCGCATCATCCAGCTCATCCTCCCTGACTTCTATGTAAGCCAGTTTAACCGCCTCAGGAGCCATATATTCATCTTTATGCTCCTCATAGTAACTCTCTAACTCAGATTCAGTTATCTCCACTTCATCCTTGAACAGCTCGGCGGTGAGCTCAAGATACTCAAAACTGCGCTGCTCGCGATCTAGTTTTAAATAGCGCTCGGCCATACCTGAAGCGACGAAGGAACTCCTGCGCATAACATCTTCAAACTGACCAACCAGCAGATCCTGTCTAACCATTTCTTCGTACTCTTCAGGGGTCAACCTATTTTGATTCAGCAAAGTGCGATAACGATCCCGTGAGAATTGACCACCCTCGTGGAAGATCTGCTGGTTACGAATGGTGCGAGCTACCTCTTCATCGCTCACCCGCAGGTTTTGATCAGCAACAAACTTGTGCAGCAACCTCTCATCAATCAGCCCCTGCAGTGCTTCACGACGCATGGCCCCCTCGTCAAAAGCCCCTTCAGGGAGATCACCACCGAACATCTCCCGCAGCTGCATTCGCCGCTGCTCTACAGCCCGATTCAACTCGTGGCGGACTATTTCCTCGCCACCGACTTTGGCAACAACAGCATCACGATCCGTGCCGCCAGTAAAGTAATCATACCCCCCCATAAATACGAATGGCAGCGCGATAAGTCCGATTACTACCCAGGCTATCCAGCCTTTTACTCCATCTCGAATTGCTTGCAGCATTCTCTGCTCACCACACAAAAGTTAAGGGACACACTTCGCCTGAAGCACGACTCATTAGCTTTATCACCAGGCATCGTAACAGTCAAGGCGCCGCTTTTCGCTCTAGACGCACCCAAAAAAAAAGCGCCCCTTTTGGGGGCGCCTTTCTATCTCGCAGATCTACAATGTTTGGCGGAGCGGACGGGACTCGAACCCGCGACCTCCGGCGTGACAGGCCGGCATTCTAACCAACTGAACTACCGCTCCAATACTCTTAAAACCTAAAACCAACCTTGGTGGGTGGTGCAGGGTTCGAACCTGCGACCTTCGCCTTGTAAGGGCGACGCTCTCCCAACTGAGCTAACCACCCAATTTCTAGGTCGGCTAGTTTACCGCATCTTTAAGCGCTTTTCCAGGCTTAAATCCAGGAACTTTTGAAGCGGGTATCTCTATCGTCTCACCAGTCTGCGGATTACGCCCAGTCCTTGCCGCACGCTCGCGAACACTAAAGGTACCAAACCCAACCAAAGTCACCTGGTCGCCTTCCTTAAGCGCATCGGTTATGGATTCTACCATAGCATCAACGGCACGTGAAGCCGCAGCTTTTGAAAGATCAGCAGAGTCGGCTACCGCCTCGATGAGCTCTGATTTATTCATCCCAAAGTCCCCTTGGTCTTGTGATTGATTTTCTAAAAAGGATTGCTCGCCCGCTTATGGAGAAGGCCTTTTGCACAACGAGCGACGCCCAGCTCCTGCCCCCATCCCCCTGCGATCGCCCACTCTACCATTACGCCTGGCTATCCCCAAGTAACTCGTTAAAGCCGCATCCGACCGCCCAAGTTAACCAAGCTGCTTAGCCTGCCGAGCGTGACTAGATCTTTTTGGGAGGTGTCGATTTATAGCAATGCCCACAAAGCCTGTCAACTCTCTTCCCCACCAATCACCAGCCGAGCTGACCCGTCAATGCGGGCGCACCGAGCCATTCTCAGATACCTTGGAGCGCTGCGAGGTTTCGTCCTCGTCACTCACAGACTCTTCGGCAAGAGGCTCGGGCCGCTGGAGGAGCGCTACATCGAAGACCTCATCTATCCAGCGTACGCAGCGGATATCCAGTTTACTCTTTACCTCCTTGGGCACATCAGCCAGATCCTTCTCGTTTTCAGCCGGGATCAGCACGGTCTCAATACCACCGCGCAAGGCTGCTAGTAGCTTCTCCTTAAGCCCACCGATCGGCAGCACCTCGCCACGTAACGTGATCTCACCGGTCATGCCTACACTAGCCCTTACCGGTATGCCGGTCAATGAAGATACCAGCGCTACACACATCCCTATCCCCGCCGATGGGCCATCCTTCGGTATAGCCCCCTCAGGGACGTGGATGTGGTAGTCATGTTGAGCATAGAACTCGGGCTGGATCCCTAGAGTCCGGGCACGGCTACGCACAACCGTCATTGCCGCATCTATGGACTCTTTCATGACCTCACCGAGCTGCCCGGTGTGGG
Source organism: Halorhodospira halochloris (assembly GCF_002356555.2). NCBI lineage: Bacteria > Pseudomonadati > Pseudomonadota > Gammaproteobacteria > Chromatiales > Ectothiorhodospiraceae > Halorhodospira > Halorhodospira halochloris. Next base: position 550,794 of record NZ_AP017372.2, on the reverse strand, counting down.
TAGCTTTACCCTTGCCGGGGACAACTGCAACCTCAATGGTCAGCAACTCACCCCCGACTTCGGTCCACGCTAGTCCTGTGGCAAGTCCAACCCGATCCTCGGACTCGGCTCTACCATAACGGTAGCGGCGCACCCCGAGATATTTATCAAGATTGCGGCTGGTTACTTGAACCCCCTTGGACTGGCGCTTTTTAGCCTCGTCCTCTACCAAGCCTTTCACTACCTTACGGCATATCGTAGCTACTTCCCGCTCTAGGTTACGCACGCCTGCCTCGCGGGTATAGTGGCGAATGATATCCCGCATGGCGCTATCTTTAAGATCCAGCTCCCCTTTACGTAAGCCATTAGCCTTCATCTGCTTAGGCAGCAAGTGGCGCTTGGTGATGGCCACCTTCTCCTGCTCGGTATAGCCTGGAAGGCGGATCACCTCCATGCGATCGAGGAGCGGTTCAGGTATATTCATGGTATTAGCGGTGCAGACAAACATCACGTCGGAAAGGTCAAAATCGACCTCCAAATAGTGATCGTTAAAGCTGTAATTCTGCTCCGGATCAAGCACCTCGAGCAGCGCCGAGGCCGGGTCACCGCGAAAGTCCATTGCCATCTTGTCAACTTCATCGAGCAAGAATAGGGGGTTACGCTTGCCAACCTTGCTCAGATTCTGAACAATTTTGCCTGGCAAGGAGCCGATATAGGTGCGCCGATGCCCTCTGATCTCCGCCTCATCGCGCACCCCGCCCAACGACATGCGCGAGAATTTGCGGTTGGTCGCCCTAGCAATTGACTGGCCCAGGGAAGTCTTACCCACCCCAGGCGGTCCCACCAAGCAGAGTATAGGACCCTTGAGCTTACGCACACGGCGCTGCACCGCTAGATATTCGAGGATGCGCTCCTTAACCTTGTCCAGCCCATAGTGATCCTCATCAAGCACCTTTTGGGCTCGCTTCATATCGAGCCGAACTCGGCTCTTCTCCTTCCACGGCAAACTGACAATCCAGTCGAGATAGTTGCGCACTACAGTCGCCTCTGCCGACATCGGCGACATCATCTTAAGCTTATTTAGCTCCTGGCGCGATTTGTCTAAGGCCTGCTGCGGCATCCCAGACTCTTCGATCTTACGCTCGAGCTCCTCAACCTCGTTAGGCACATCCTCAAGCTCACCGAGCTCCTTTTGAATGGCCTTCATTTGCTCGTTGAGGTAGTACTCGCGCTGCGACTTCTCCATCTGCTGCTTGACCCGACCGCGGATGCGCTTTTCGAGCTGCAGCACATCTATCTCGCTCTCGATTAACCCCATCAAATGCTCAAGCCGCTGGCTCGGCTTCTCCATCTCCAAAATGGCCTGCTTCTCTTCTACTTTCAGGGCCATATGCGCAGCGATGGTATCTGCAAGCCGCCCAGGCTCCTCTATACCAGCTAAAGATGAGAGGATCTCCGGGGGAATCTTTTTATTCAGCTTTACATATTGCTCAAAGTGACTCATCGCCGAGCGAGCCAACACCTCAAGCTCGCGATCCTCGGGATCCGACTCAGGCTCAGCCACGGCCGAGAGTTTAGCTGCGAGATAGTCATCACTCTCTAGCAACTCAACCAGCTGCGCGCGCTCACCGCCTTCAACCAGCACCTTAACTGTGCCATCGGGCAGCTTGAGCATCTGCAGGATGGTAGCGACGGTCCCATAAGAGTAGAGATCGCCCCCTGCGGGTTCGTCGACCTCGGCATTACGCTGAGCAACGAGAAATATCCGCTTATCACTCTCCATAGCTGACTCAAGCGCATTGATTGAGCGCTCCCTGCCCACGAACAGCGGGATCACCATATGCGGATAAACGACAACGTCCCGCAGCGGCAGTAGGGGGGCTTGAGCTTGAGTATGATTTTCTGACTGTGTCTGTTGCGGGCTTTGAGCCTTGGACACCATGCGGTTAAACCTCATTTGCTAGCGGATATGGCGGCCGGCTCGACTCATCGAACCGGCCTTCATAAGGAGGGATGGGGGCGCAACGATCAGGTTTCAAGCCAACCTGAGTAATAACGATGACAGCCAGAGCCTTATTTACTCGTCAGAAGATGCTGCCTTAGTGCACTCAGGCGTAGCATAGACAATATACGGCTGATTTTCACCTTTGATTACAGACTCATCAACTACTACTTTGCTGACATTATCCATCGAGGGAAGTTCATACATAGTCTCTAACAGAACCTGTTCGATAATGGTTCGCAGGCCCCGAGCACCGGTCTTGCGCTCCATCGCTTTATTAGCCACTGCGCGTAGCGCATCATCCCGCAAGTCAAGCTCCACACCTTCCATCTCAAAGAGTTTGCGATACTGCTTAACCAGGGCATTCTTGGGCTCTTTGAGAATCTCTACGAGGGCCTCTTCATCAAGCTCATCAAGCGTCGCTACAACAGGCAAGCGACCGACAAACTCAGGTATTAAGCCGTAATTGACCAAGTCGCTAGGCTCGACCGTGCGCAGCGTATCACCTACGCTAGCGCGCTCTTTTTCCCCTTTGATCTCAGCAGAGAAACCGATACCACCCTTCTCCGATCGCTCGCGGATCACCTTATCCAGGCCTGCGAAGGCCCCTCCGCAAACGAAGAGTATGTTGGTAGTATCTACCTGGACAAACTCCTGCTGCGGATGCTTGCGCCCACCCTGCGGCGGCACAGAGGCCGTGGTGCCTTCGATTAGTTTGAGAAGCGCCTGCTGGACCCCCTCGCCCGACACATCGCGGGTTATGGAGGGGTTATCGGCCTTACGCGAGACCTTATCTATCTCGTCAATATAGACAATGCCGTGCTGTGCCTTCTCCACATCGTAGTCACACTTCTGCAGGAGCTTCTGGATGATGTTCTCTACATCCTCGCCAACATAGCCGGCCTCGGTCAAAGTGGTCGCATCTGCAATGGTAAAGGGCACATTCAAAAGCCTGGCCATGGTTTCTGCCAACAGCGTCTTACCAGAGCCAGTCGGCCCTATGAGCAATATGTTGCTTTTGGTCAGCTCAACCTCATCGCGATCAACATGCCCCTCAAGGCGCTTGTAGTGGTTGTATACCGCTACCGAGAGCACCTTTTTGGCATGCTCTTGACCCACTACGTACTCATCCAAAGCCCGATTTATCTCATGCGGCTTGGGTAGCCCTTCACCCTCAGCCTCAGCGCTCTCTTGAAGCTCCTCGCGGATGATGTCATTGCACAGATCGACGCATTCATCACAGATAAACACAGACGGGCCGGCAATGAGCTTACGCACCTCATGCTGGCTCTTACCGCAGAAGGAGCAGTACAGCAGCTTGCCGCTATCTTCACCTTTGCCCTGTTTTCGATCACTCATGCCTTGGCCTCTGTTTCTGCACTTAAATCTTGGACAACCGATACCTCACCCAGAGGTATATGCACCGCGCAGCCCCGGACATAACTTAGATACCTGCCCGCAGTCGGCGCAAAATCAAGCTGGCTTACCAGAACTTGTACGACTCTCCAGAACCTTATCGACCAATCCGTAATTCGCTGCAGCCTCTGCAGTCATAAAATTATCTCGGTCAGTATCGTTACGGATAGTTTCGATGTCTTGGCCGGTATGTCGCGACAGGATTGCGTTTAGCCTCTCGCGCATGCTCAGGATCTCCCGAGCATGTATATCAATATCGGTGGCCTGGCCCTGAAAGCCGCCCAACGGTTGATGGATCATCATGCGCGAGTTGGGCAGGGCATAACGCTTACCCTCTGCCCCGGCTGCCAATAGCAGAGCACCCATGCTCGCGGCCTGCCCCACACACAGTGTCGCGACATCAGGCTTGATAAACTGCATTGTGTCGTAGATGGCCAACCCTGCGGTCACCGAGCCACCAGGCGAATTGATATAGAGATGGACATCTTTATCCGGGTTCTCAGACTCGAGGAATAGTAGCTGAGCCACCAACAAATTAGCCTGGTAGTCCTCTACCGGGCCAACCAAAAATATCACCCGCTCCTTGAGCAGGCGCGAAAATATATCGTAAGCACGCTCCCCGCGTGGTGATTGCTCCACCACCATCGGGACCAAACCGGTATTGTAGATATCCGGGGCCGACGAATGCTGCTCTACACTCATGTATGCGCTCCCAAGCAAGCTTTTATGAGACATTCCCGTCGCGATTGAGCAACTCGTCAAAACTCATGCCGCGCTCTTCAGTCTGAACCTGTTCTAACAACCAATCTACCGCCTGTTCTTCTATAATAGACGCCTCCAGACTCTCCATCATGCGCCGATTTTGGGCGTATTGCTGCAGCGCCTCGTTAGGATCCTGACCGGATTGAGCTGCCATCTGGCGCAACTCGCGCATCATTCGCTCCTTATCGAGCTGAATCTGCTGGCTGCGGACCAACTCGTTGACGAGCAACCCCAGCTGAACACGGCGACGCGCTATTTCCTCATAGGCATCCCGCTCAGTCTCAGGCATGCCGCCCTCACTCGCCCCACCGGACTGTTCGCGCAGAGCCTGAATCTCACCATCAATCAAACTCTTGGGCAACTCAACCGGATTCAGCTCGGCGAGCTGGTCCATGACCTGGCGCTTAACGCGCTGGCGTACAGCTTGATCCCGTTCATTTTCAAGGTTTGCCCGAACCGCATCGCGCAGATCATTCAACCCACTCTCAACCCCTAACCGCGCCGCGAAAGCATCATCCAGCTCGGGCAGATTGGCCTGCTCCACGCGCTTGACCGAGACTTGGAATGCGGCAGTCTTGCCTGCAACTGGACTGTCGCCCCCCTGCGGGAAGGTATGCTCTACGGTCAACTCGGTACCGGCCGCTGCCCCTACAAGGGCTTGCTCAAAGTCTTCGGGTAACTGTCCTGCTCCGATGATTATTGCCGCATCTTCTGCCTTATTGCCCTGGAACTCTTCGCCATCAACGGTGCCGTGGAAATCAATTTCTACCCGGTCCCCTTGTGCGGCCGGACGGTCCACCTCCTCATAATCGGCGTGTTGCTGACGCAGTCTATCCAAGACATTGTCGACATCCGCATCGGTGACCTCGACCTGCGGGCGCTCGACCTTGATTTGCTCTATACCGGTGATCTCAATTTGCGGCAGCACCTCAAAACTGGCCTCATAAATGAGATCCTGGCCACTCTCATCCTGCTTAGGGGTTACTTGTGGCGCCCCTGCCGGGCGTAAATCCTGCTCTTTGAGCGCATCGCTGTAGGTCTGGCGCAGCAGTTCGTTCACTACCTCCTGGCGAACATGCTCGCCGTACTGCTTGCGGACCATCTTGACCGGCACCTTGCCAGGACGAAAGCCGTCCATCTTCATGCGGCCCGCCATATCCTTCAACCGCCGCTCAATTTCTTGTTCAACACGCTCAGCCGGCACCTGTACCGTCATACGACGGCCCAGGCCTTCGGTAGTCTCAATAGAAACTTGCATCGGGAAATCCTTGAGGTCTTTTGCGTCAGGCATAGTTAGCTGCACGATGCGCCGCTTCCCCACCCCCTAGCCGCAAGCGGCTATAGGCGAAGCAATACGGCGCGGTATGGTAGAAACTGGTGCGAAAGGAGAGACTCGAACTCTCACGGGGCTGCTAACCCCACCGGGACCTAAACCCGGCGCGTCTACCAATTCCGCCACTTTCGCATGAAATTACCTCTCAGGGGGTCGCCCTGCTATGCTCCTTAAGTGCATATTATAAGAGTGAAGGGGCACGGAATGCCAGGGGGCTAACAAAAAATGGTGATTCCCAGGACAAAGAAGGAGATTCAATGACCCTCTTTGCTATAGTCGTGCTGATACTTTTGCTGGCTTTACGCGAGGTTTGCAGCAACCGCATCCGCCGCCTCAGCCATGCTCAGCCGCACAGCACCCGACGATGGCGCATTGCTCGATCGTGGCATACTTTCGCCCTCGGCCTAGCGGCAGCGGCGTTCTTGCCGACATTCGTCCAACAACCAGAGCTGCCCATACTGAGTGAAGCGCATAGCCTGCTGAGCCACACTTGGCCGCTGTTTCTAATAGCATCAGGGGCATCAGTTGGCCTTGCCATCCGCATTGTCAACCCGCAGATCAAACGCGAGATACGCCGCCGCCAAGCCAGCATAGAGCGGCGCAACAGGGCCCAATACGGCATGAACCCGGAGCGTCTGTCACGCGGGCTACGCATGTGGATACTCGACCACGGACCGGCGTTTGATTACCGCTTCGACGTCGAAACACCGGATGGTGTCGGCAACATAGTCATCGGCGCCGAAGAGGGCAATTTCATGATCTATGTGCTACCTGCTGAGCATGCCCGGGAAGGCTATGCTACAGCCTTGCAGCGCAGCAGCAAGATCGCCGAGCATCTCGATGCGAGGGGAATAGTCTGGATCCCCGACGACAAGATCAAGAAAGCCCAAACCGGCGATGAACATTTAGCCTTCGTCATGCGCGGCTCCATCGTCGAGGTCTTTCGCTGGATAGAGCGCACCAACGAGGCTCGCCGACGCAACCGTGAACGTCAAGAACAGCGCCGTAACCGGGCGTTGCGCTCAGCACAGGGTGAGGGCATTCAGTGGGGCAGCATCACTGAGGCAGAGGCGATGAAAAAACATGATCGCGAAGCCTGGGAGCGGTTCGCCCGCAAAACCCCAATTCACCCCGACATGCGCGACCGCGTCTACCGCCGCCACGGGGCACGCTGCGCCTACTGCGGATTCACCATGGATCCTGGCAGAGGCCAGTGGGAGGTGATAGTCTCTGACTATGATCACATTTGTCGCTACCCGGCAAAGACGCGACTGGTACCATACGGGATAAAGCCAGCTACCAGCTATGAGATGCCCGATTGCGAGCAGTGCCACATCGAAGCCCCGGGACATTTTGAGGCCTGCATATCCCGTCTAGCCCCTATACACACACGCTGTAAGCGCGAAAGGCAAGAAGGCAAACAAGATACCGCTGCTGATTGACGGCCTTCTCAACCGAGGGAGTTATAACAGCAATGCCCAAGAGCATATATGTGTTACTAACCGCGGCTACGGTACTTTTGACCATCACCCTAGGGTTTGTGCTGGCTATTGCTACTGGCTGGATAACACCCCCAGGCATGCAGCAATATGACAGCGACCCGGCAAGCACTGAGGTAGATTACGATGATGCTCAGTACGTGGAACTGGAACCCTCGCTCACGGTAAACTTCGGCGATGGCGAACGGTTGCGCTATCTCGAGGCCGACGTCCAAGTCCAGACTAGCCAAGATGAAGTGGTCGAGGCCCTGGAGAGACATAGCGCCGCAATCCGTGATGAGCTGATAATGCTCTTCTCAGAGCAAAGCCCAGAGGATCTTAATGATGTTGAGGGACGCGAAGAGCTCCGCAACCGCTCGGAAGAGATCATCAATGGCATACTTGAGAAGCGTGGCGTTGAAGGGCGCATAGATGACGTTTTCTTCACCGAGTTTGTCATGCAATAGGGATGCTCCACAGACTCTGATTAGATCCATACTCGCCACACGGGAGCGCAACCCTGGGCGTGATACCCGGTTGCGGCTAGACCCATGTACTTAAGGTCAGGACCGCACGCCTGAATGGTGAAAGGTATGGCGGATGAAGAATCACCATCGACACAACAGCATGGCAGCCTGCTATCCTCCAGCCACAACAGGCATAACTCATACGAACACAAGATAGAGGCAATCCGTGATCTTATTGAGGATGACCCAGAGCGAGCAGTCGCTGTTATAAAGCTCTGGCTAGAAGGTACACAGAACAGCGGCAAAGAGGAGAAGTCCTAAACCAAGCGCAAGCTTGGCAAGGCTGTCACGATGAGCCATGCAATACTACAGATCTGGGGGGTGTGGCACAGCGGCATGGCCTAGTGGACTTCCCTCCCCCTCCAAAAATCAAGCAATAGGCAATAAGCAACAGGAGCAACTAAATATGTCGGAACAATATAGCAACAGTAGGGCCGCCACAGCCACCGGGCGCGAGCAGGCGCAGCAGCAAGCCCTGGCAACCAACCGCCTGATCCGTAATACCTACATCCTACTCGCAATCACTCTGGCGTTTAGCGCCGTAACCGCCGGCATCGCCGTCTTGACTGATGCACCGCGGCTAAACATATTCGTCGTTCTGGGCGGCTTTTTCGGCCTGCTGTTCTTGACGCAGTACCTACGCAACAGCGCCTGGGGCCTCGCCTCGATCTTCGCCCTTACCGGCTTTATGGGCTATACCCTGGGCCCGGTCATCAACCTTTACCTCGGACTGCCTAATGGCGGTGAAACCGTAATGATGGCCTTCGGTGGCACAGCAGCTATCTTTCTCGGCCTATCCGGCTATGCCCTAGCCTCGCGGCGGGATTTTAGCTTCATGCGCGGATTCCTGTTTGCCGGCATCCTAGTCGCCTTCGTGGCCGCCATAGCAGCATACTTCCTGCAGATGCCCGGCCTATCGCTGGCAGTAAGCGTGATGTTCATGATCTTAATGAGCGGGCTGATCCTCTATCAGACCAGCGAGATGGTTAACGGCGGTGAGACCAACTACATCATGGCGACGATCACCCTATATATCGCCATTTACAACCTCTTTACCAGCCTGCTTCATCTACTTGGACTAGCGAACGACTAGCCACTGCACGGCTTCGCTGCGGGATCTTCCCCGCGGCGAAGCCTATTTAATCGCTTTCAGTCGCACCCCTCCAGCCACCACACCTCGCTCTGCAAACTGCCGTTTGAACAAAGCTCCAGCCACCGCACCCCAGGCGGCGAGGGCTCAACGGCAAAAACCGCCGAGCCCGGCTCAAACTGGATAGATACCGCCGGCGCCGCAAGCAAGCGCAAACCAGATTGACGCCGCTCAGCGAAGTCCTGATGGACATGGCCGAAGACGACACCTCGAACTTGAGGGTAACGCTCTACCAGCTCGAGGAAGCTCTCGCCGTCCTCTAGGCGTTGCACATCGAGCCAGGGTGTGCCGACCTCAACTGGAGCATGATGTAAGGCAATCAGGGTCGGCAGGTCTTGATTTTGCTGCAGATCCTGCTCAAGAGCGTTCAATTGCTGCCCCCCAAGGCGACCGGTGATCTGCCCGGGCACTTGACTATTCAGGCAGAGTATTCGCCAACCGCCTGCAAAGTATTCGCGGCAATAACTGACTTGCCCACTATCAGTGAAGATGCGTTGAAAGCCTTCAGGATCGTCATGGTTGCCAGGCAATACAAGCACAGGAACCTTAAGGGCTGCGAGTTGCTCACTAAGCTTGGCGTAAACACTCTCCCCTTGGTCGTGGGCTAAATCTCCGGTAACCACTACCAAGTCAAAAGGGGCGCGGGATAACCCCTGGGCACCGAGACAATCAGGATCGACGCCAATCAAGGCCTCGGTCAGCCGCTCCCATGGCCGTACCCCCTGGTACGACCACTGCGGGTCATCGCCGAGGTGCAGATCGGAAATATGTAGTACACGCAATGGCTCGTCTGGACATAGCACTGAGTCACCCCACCATATTAAGAGAAGCCGCTAAGGGGCCAACAAGCCTGTTGAGTGCCCCCGCTCCAGCTGAGCCTAAAATACTACCATCTCTGAAGCCGAGGGATAACAAAGAAGAAGTGGTGGGCCGCGAAGGACTCGAACCTTCAACCAACTGATTAAGAGTCAGCTGCTCTACCAATTGAGCTAGCGGCCCTTGGGGACAACGGGAAAGAATAGTCTTGCGCAGGAGACAAAGAAATGGGGTGAGCGATGGGACTCGAACCCACGACCACCGGAGCCACAATCCGGGGCTCTACCAACTGAGCTACGCCCACCATTGATTTGTCATCACACAGCCCTCGCACGCCCTAGCAGCTCTGTGGCGCGCCCGGCAGGGCTCGAACCTGCAACCCTCGGCTTAGAAGGCCGATGCTCTATCCAATTGAGCTACGGGCGCAGTGCGCCTAAAAACGCAATGCACCAGTCTGGCACATGGTCGGGGTGGAGGGATTCGAACCCCCGACTACCTGCTCCCAAAGCAGGTGCGCTACCAGACTGCGCTACACCCCGCAGGACTGGCGCGCCGCTAATTATAGCCCGCCGCGTCCGAGGTAATATACTATAGTCTTGCACAAAAAGAGTCAATCAGCCACCACCAGTGATGGAATCTCCAAAACTCCCCGGTGCGCCATTAGCTACCCCGGTGTGGAAGACGCCGTGAACCCACTCCTGGAGGGAACCTCTAAAACTTCGCCGGCGCCACCATCCGCCCCGGTGTGGAGGACGCCGTGAATCCATCCCTGGAGGCTTCATGGCGCCATCCCTGGCGCTAAGACCTCCACACCGGGACAGCTAATGGCGCCAGGGGAGCTTTAGAGACGCCTAGAGACGCCCTAATAAAGCCTCCAGTCAACAAGCTCGTTGCTGCCATTACCCTAGCGTGCGAAAATCTTAACCGAATAAACTGCAGTCTAACCGAGGATATTGATGCCCGCGCAGATCCTGGATGGTAAAGCAATTGCGGCTGAGCGCCGCAGCATGGTAGCAAGAAGCGTAGATGAGCGCTCTGCCCAGGGCAAACGCCCCCCCGGGCTAGCGGTCATCTTGGTCGGCAGCGACCCCGCGTCAGCCGTTTATGTCCGCAATAAACGCCGCGCCTGCGATGAAGCTGGACTCCTTTCACGCTCTTACGACTTGCCCGCTGAGACATCTGAGGCGGAACTGCTGCAGCAAATCGATCAGCTCAATGCCGACGAGCAGATCGACGGCATCCTGGTGCAGCTGCCACTACCTGGGCATATCAACGCCCAAACAGTCATCGAGCGTATTGACCCGCAGAAAGACGTCGACGGTTTTCACCCCGAGAACATGGGCAGACTGATAACGCGACTACCTGGCTTGCGCCCTTGTACCCCTCATGGCGTAATGACCTTATTGGAGCATACAGGGGTCGATCTAGCAGGGCTTGATGCCGTTGTCATCGGCCAATCGAACATCGTTGGTCGGCCTATGGCCCTGGAATTACTTAATGCCCGGTGCACCATAACCATCTGCCACAGCCGCACCAAAGATCTGGCCGCCCGCGTCAATGCAGCTGACTTGGTCGTCGCCTCAGTCGGCAGCCCCGGACTGGTTCGAGGCGATTGGATAGCCCGCGGTGCGATTGTAATAGATGTAGGGATCAATCGCCGTGCAGATGGTAAACTGACCGGAGATGTCGATTTCGATGAGGCTTGCGAGAAGGCATCGTGGATAACACCGGTGCCAGGAGGAGTAGGCCCGATGACAGTAGCCACCTTGCTGGAAAACACCCTAGAGGCGGCTAAGCTGCGAGAGCAGATTTAAACTTCAGCACAATGGAGTAAGATGTGGCAGGCAAAGAGCTATCTCCACATCCAGAGCGAGAAGCCCAATGAGCGCTAACGAGAGGCGTCACTTCAGTAGGGTAGAGTTTCAAGCCCCTGCTCAGCTTGCCACTCAGGCAGGCTCCGTGCACGACGTGGAGATCCTCGACATCTCCATGCGAGGCGCATTGGTCAGGCTTAGCAGCGGCACTTTGCCACCAATTGAACTCTGCTCTGAGGGCAACAGATTCACGCTCAAGATATCACTTAGTGAGATAGACACCATAGAGATGGAGGTCGAAGCGGCCCATTGTCACGAACATGAGATCGGCCTGCGCTGCGTGCGCATTGATTTGGACAGCATAATGCATCTGCGCAGCCTTATAGAGGCCAACCTCGGCGACCCAGACCTGGTCAATCGCGAGTTGGCCAACCTCATAGAAGATTGATCTAGCATTACATAAGGCCATTCAGCAGCGAGGCACTGCCTAATTACTGAACAGCACCTCGAAGGCCTGCTCAAGCCGTCTTACCGGGTGTATCTCCATACCCTTTATGCCCTTGCGGGGGGCATTTTTCTCCGGCACCACAGCAAGCGTAAAGCCGTGTTTAGCGGCCTCAGCCAGTCTTTCTTCACCTCCCGGCACTGGTCGCACCTCTCCTGCCAGGCCCAACTCACCAAATAGAACCGAGTTCATAGGCAAGGGACGGTTGCGCATACTCGACAAAACAGCCGCCAACACCGGCAAGTCGCCCGCAGTCTCATGAATACGCACACCACCCACCACGTTAATAAAGACATCCTCTCCGGCCGTTACCACTCCGCCGTGGCGTTGCAACACAGCGAGGAGCAGGGAGAGACGCGACTGCTCAATACCAACCGCTACCCGGCGTGGCTGAGCCAGTGACGAATCGGCCACCAGCGCCTGCACCTCAAGCAGCAACGGCCTACTGCCCTCCCGCGAGACTACTATGGCGCTGCCGGAGACCGCACACTCGTGACGCGACAAAAAAATAGCCGAGGGATTACGCACCTGGCGCAACCCATCCTCAGTCATCGCAAAGAGGCCTAACTCGTTGGCGGCGCCAAAGCGGTTCTTAACCGCCCGCAACAAACGGTAGCGACTTCCCTGATCGCTTTCAAAATAGAGCACCGTGTCGACCATATGCTCCAGAACCCGTGGCCCGGCGATCGCCCCTTCCTTGGTCACATGGCCGACGAGTATTAATGCCGTACCTGTCTCCTTGGCCCAGCGCACCAGCTGTGCGGCGCTATCGCGCACCTGTGACACAGACCCAGGCGCCGAACTAAGCGCCGCACTATGCACCGTCTGGATAGAGTCAATCACTAAGGCCTCGGGCCGCAACTGCTGAGCCGTCGCTAATATGGTCTCGACCGACGTCTCAGCCATCAATTGCAGCGGCGCATCCGCAACCCCTAAGCGCCGAGCGCGCAGGGCCACCTGCTGGAGTGACTCCTCGCCAGTGGCGTAGAGCGAGGGATAGTGGCGTGAGAGTGCCGCCAGGGTCTGCAAGAGCAAGGTGGATTTACCAATCCCCGGATCACCACCGATGAGAACCACCGATCCGGGCACTAAACCGCCGCCGAGCACCCGATCCAACTCATCTACGCTGGTGCTTAGTCGCGGCTCTGGCGCCGTAGAGACCTCAGCTAGGGCGCTTACCTCGCCGGCACTAGCAGCAAGCCCAGGGCTGCGCGCCGCCGTGACAGGATTGGCAGCTACATTACGCGCTGGCTCAATATGCTCCTCAAGGGTATTCCACTCACCGCACTCCGGACATTGCCCCACCCACTGTGGCTGGCTAGCTCCGCAATCTTGGCAAACATAGTGGGGGCGAGTTCGGCGCGACATAGTGATGGCATCACTGATCGTCTAGATAGACCCGGCGCACTCGCGAAGGAGTTCGACAAAAGAGCTCATAGGCAATGGTCCCGGCCGAGTCGGCGACCGATTCGGGACGCGGCTGCTCACCCCACAGCGTTACCGGATCACCGGGAGCAGGCAGGGTGACCATGCCGCGTAGATCAACCGCCAACATGTCCATCGATATACGCCCGACCAGGCTAGCGCGGCGCCCGGCCACATCGACAGGCGTACCATGCATAGCATGGCGCGGGTAACCGTCGCCGTAGCCGATTGAGACAATCCCAATCGGCATATCTTCCGGACAACTCCAGGTAGCACCGTAGCCGACCTTCTGCCCAGCCCCCAGGTGCTTTACGGCGATAATACGCCCGCGCAAAGTCATCGCCGGTCGCAGCGGAAAGTCCAGCGGTTGCCGATCGCTGAACGGCGAAACACCATAAAGCATTATACCGGGGCGCACCCAGTCGAAATGGCTCTCCAACCAACCGAGCAAACCCGCCGAGTTAGCCGCTGATAGCGGGCCGCCGAAGTCTTTGCAGGCCTCCTCGAAGGCCTCAATCTGTCTGTCGGTCATAGTATCGTCGCGATCATCGGCACAGGCCAGATGGGTCATAAAGCCTATTTCTGGGTTCACGGTATGCGCCGGAATCGCCGTTAAGCGCCGCCAGGCCGCCGCCACTTCATCGGCCTGGAAGCCTAACCGATGCATACCGGTATCAACTTTCAACCATAACTGGAGCGCGGCACTAACCTGAGCTTGCTCTATGGCCTCAATCTGCCAGGCAGAATGTATGACCAACTCCAACTGCTCAGCCGCAGCGAGCGGTATCTCTGCCGCCTCAAAGGGGCCCTGGAGCAAGACTATCCGCTGATTAAACCCGGCTCGGCGCAGCGCCAGGGCCTCGTCGAGATCAGTCACAGCAAAGGCATCAACATCCTCGCCTATGGCTTGAGCAACGCGCACCAAACCGTGGCCATAGCCATCTGACTTGATGACCGCCATTACCCGAGAGCGTGCAGCCACTGCGCGGGCGACACGCAGATTATCCCGCACCGCATCCAGATCAATAAGCGCACATGCTTCTCTGCTCACCCCGGAATCCCTCCCCCATATATATCCTCGGCAAAATTCTCGAACCGGGTATATTCACCAAGAAAAGTCAAACGCACTGTACCGATGGGCCCCTGGCGCTGTTTGCCAATTATCAGCTCGGCCACCCCTTTATCAGGGCTATCCTCATGATAGACCTCATCACGGTAAATAAAGGCAATGAGGTCTGCGTCCTGTTCAATGGCACCACTCTCACGCAGATCAGACATGATCGGGCGCTTGTTAGGCCGCTGCTCAAGCGAGCGATTGAGCTGTGATAGTGCTATAACCGGCGCATTGAGCTCTTTAGCTAGGGCCTTAAGGCCGCGCGATATCTCTGAGAGTTCACCAGCGCGGTTCTCACGCAGACCGGAACTTTGCATTAGCTGCAAATAATCGACGACAATCAAGCCCAAACCATCGTGTTCGCGCTGCAAGCGCCGGGATCGGGCGCGCACGTCGGTAGGCGAAAGCCCTGGTGAATCATCGACGAACAGTGGGGCTTCAGCCAACAAACTCATAGTCGAGGTCAACCGCGGCCAGTCATCATCTTGCAGCCTGCCCGAGCGGACCCGCTGCAGATGGACCCTGCCCAACGAGGCGAGCATGCGCATCGCCAAAGCCTCGGCGGGCATCTCCATCGAAAATACCGCTACCGGCAGCTTGCGGTGCATGACCACATGCTCGACGATATTCATGGCAAAAGTGGTTTTGCCCATCGAGGGTCGACCAGCGACAATCACTAAGTCGCCGTTTTGCAGCCCAGACGTAAGGTGATCAAGGTCGTCAAAGCCGGTAGGTAGCCCGGTAACAGCTTCTTGGGTCCGGTAGAGGGCATCAATGCGGTCAATGACCTGCGGCATAAGCTCACGCATGCCGACAAAGCCCTGGCGGTGCCGCCCGGTCTGCTCGGCAATGGCGAAAATAGTCTGCTCAGCATAATCAAGCAGGGTTTCGCTATCTCTACCTTGGGGTTCAAAAGCAGCCGCAGCGACATCCGAGCCTGCCCTGATGAGCTGGCGCAAAACGGACCTTTCGCGGACGATATCTGCGTAAGCACGGATATTTGCTGCAGAGGGGGTCTCGCGGGATATGCCGCCGAGATATTGCAACCCGCCGGCGTCATCAAGGCGTCCTTGTTGGCGCAACCTCCCGGAGAGGGTAACCACGTCCATAGGCTGGCCGCCGTCAGCGAGCTCTGCCATGGCCCTATAGACCAAGCGGTGCTCACGACGGTAAAAATCCTCTTCATGAAGGCGGTCGGCGATCTGGTCCCATGCCGAATTATCGAGCATCAGACCGCCTAAGACCGCCTGCTCCGCCTCCAGATCGTGCGGCGGAACCTTTAAGGACTCGGCGTTAGTGGCGGCACCATCGTGCTGCACCGCGTACCCCCAGATAAGCTAGAGTTGCCCGGAGAGGCGAACATCTATTGAATGTAACGACATGACAGATGAAGGAGTATAGACTCCCACCGGGCGCAGAGAAGCGCCCGGAGAGCACTCTCTAGAGGCAGCCATAAGCAGCAGCACACCGCTGAGACAGACAATCGTAACGGTTGCTGTCAGGGCTCTTGGCCCTCAACTACCACTCGCACAGCGCCTACCACGTCAGTGTGCAACTGCACCTGAACATCGTATTCACCGGTTACGCGAATCGGCCCGTCGGGCATGCGCACCTCGCGTTTTGCCAGCTCGACACCGGCCTGTTCAGCAGCTGCAGCAATATCACCAGGCGCTACAGAGCCAAACAGCTTGCCCTGCTCTCCAGACTTAGCCTTAATGGTTAGGGGTGTTGCCTGGAGTTTTTCCAAGCGAGACTGCGCGGCCTCAAGGGCTTCGCGTGCCTGCTTTTCAAGCTCGGCACGACGCTCTTCGAAATAGCGGATATTCTCCGCTGTGGCCGGTTTAGCCTTGCCGTAAGGCAGCAAGTAGTTACGACCGAACCCCGGACGAACCCGCACTCGATCACCCAGATCGCCCAGATTCGCGACTTTTTCCAAAAGAATGAGCTCCATTCCTAACACCTCAGTTGAGCTTTGTTGATCTTTGCCAGTTTTGCCAGTTTCGCCACCGTCACCCGACGGATCCGCCTAGGCTGCTCCGCCCGAGCCATCTCCGAGAAGACGCCGACGCCATTGAAATAAAGCCTCGCCAATGCCTAACAAGGCCATTGGCATATAGAGAAAAGGTATTACCAAATACACGGGCACCAGCCAAGCCGCGCTCCAATTGCGCTTCCCCATCAACGCATGGGTAGCAGCCAAGGCCTGCACAATAAATGCCGCCGCCAGCACAAGGGCCAGATCGTAAATCGGTCCCGGTCCACTAAAAACTGCCGCGAGCAGGACGACCAAGGCCACAAAGGCGGCACTGCGCCCCAGATCAAGCCGGTAAAACTCCTCCCGCAGCCCCCCCGGATTGAACATTATTGCCTGCACCCACCGCCCGAGCAGCAGCCCTATCAAAACCACGCTCATCAGGTTAACCACCCACAGACCGGTCATGATCGGCAACAGATCCTCACGCAGAAATGCCTCGGTCTCCTCCGGCAATTGCTCAGCACCGGTAGCGGCGAGAAACTGCTCGGTTACTGCCAGCCAATGGGCCATGGGATCGTCGACCACGACATGGAACCCGGCCACAGTTAAAGCACCCAGCCCAGCCCAGACGAATAGCGTGAGCGGCAAAGAGACCGTCCGGCGCAACACCTCCGCTAACACCAGCACTGGCAACCACTGTTCTATAACTATACGCAGGGCAGGCTCATAAGTGCCCGCCATGGCCCAAAGCAGAGCTGCCAGCATCCCTCCTGCAAGAGCCGCTGCAAACAGCCCCTGCTGCAGACCCTGGCGCAACGTCACCAGGGAAAGCACCCCCATAGCAATAACAGCCAGGAAAGGCAGCAAGCTGGCCGCAATCATCACGGTTGCGGCCTGAAAGGGCCCACGGAGGATGAAGGCGGCGAACGCCTTCATAGCATCAACCCCTCAATGACGATCAGTATAGGGCAACAGCGCTAAGTAGCGCGCACGCTTGATGGCGCGCGAGAGTTGCCGCTGATAACGTGCATTGGTACCGGTGATACGACTCGGCACGATCTTTCCGGTATCGGTAATGTAATTTTTAAGGGTGTTGAGATCCTTATAATCGATCTCCTTCACACCCTCTGCAGTAAACTTGCAATACTTGCGGCGCCGAAAAAAGCGTCCCATATCTTAGCTCCCCGTCTGATCTGTCTATTAAGCTGTTCTACTAAGCCCTGCAATCGGCAGCTTAGTCGGCTTCAGGCCTGATTCACTCTTCTTCCGCGTAGTCGCGCCGCTCCTCACGCTTCTCACCGCCCTTGAGTAGCGGCGAAGGCTCAGTCACGGCCTCATCGCGAGCGAGCACCATGTTGCGGATAACCGCATCATTAAAACGGAAAGCAGAGGTCAACTCATCAAGCTCTTCTTGACCGCACTCGACATTCATCAACACGTAGTGGGCCTTAATCAGCTTATTAATCGGATAGGCAAGCTGGCGCCGCCCCCAATCCTCCAGACGATGAATAGTGCCGCCATTCGACTCGACTATACTGCGATAGCGCTCGAGCATGGCCGGCACCTGATCACTCTGGTCAGGGTGGACCATAAAAACGATTTCGTAATGTCGCATAAAAACTCCTTGCGGTTAATTGGGCGCTGACGTTATCGCCCAAATAGCCTCCAGCCACTTTGCTGTGAGGCAAGGCTTGTTACGTCGCTCAACATTAAGCCGGGAATAGTAACCCAAGCAGGGCAGCTTAGGGAAGCACCCTTTGCCAATTCCTTGCGCGACAAGCGCCATTGCAGCGATTGCTTTAGGGTGCCTCTAAAAACTGTCGCCGGCGCCATCATCTGCCCCGGTGTGGAGGTCTTGGCGCCAGGGATGGCGCCATGAAGCCTCCAGGGATGGATTCACGGCGTCCTCCACACCGGGGCAGATGATGGCGCCGGCGACAGTTTTAGATGTTCCCTTTATGGATGCCTTGCATAAATACGCAACGCCATCGCACTCCTAGCAATTACTTCTCTGCCGTACCGCCTCGAACAGAACAACCCCGGCAGCTACTGCCACATTGAGACTCTCGATGCTGCCGGGCATCGGGATGGCGGCGACATAATCACAGTTCTTGCGGGTAAGCCTGCGCAGACCTTCGCTTTCGCCACCCATGACCAAGGCTATCGCGCCCCGTAGCTCGAGGCTATATAAAGTCTGCGCCCCGTCACCTGCAGCCCCTATGGTGACCAGTCCGGCTTGCTGCATATTCGCAAGAGCCCTTGCCAGATTAGTCACCTGAAAAAACGGCACGCTCTGTACCGCCCCAGCCGCCACCTTATGTACCGCCGGACTCAGTGACGCAGCGTGATCGCGTGGCGCAACAACCCCAGCGGCCCCGGCAGCGGCGGCGCTGCGCAGACAGGCGCCAAGATTGTGCGGATCCTGCACCCTGTCCAGGACCAGCAACAGCGGATCTCTCGCGCTATCGAGTAAGTCATTCAGCTCGGCTTCACCCCGGACAGCAGCACCGCGATAACTAAGCACCACCCCCTGATGGTTGGCTCCGCCTACCATCTCGTCTAACTCCCGGCGCTTGACCCGATAAAAGGTGACCCCCTGTTTCTTCAGCTTATTGAACAGCCGTTCAAGCTTCGGATCACGGCGCAGCGCCTGATCTACCCAGATCGCCACCACCCCGGCAGGGTCGTATGTCGCAGCCTCACGCACAGGGTGGCGACCATATATCAAACTATGGCTTTTTGCCCTCTCCTCTGCTTCAGAGCCAAGCCTATTTGCCACCCTTGTTCTTCCCCTTGCGCCTTTTGCGGCCCTTCTTATCCAGCGGATGATCAAGCATTTCCAAGTCTATCTTGCGATCCTCCTTATCAACCCGGGCGACACGCACCAGCACTCTATCACTGAGCCGATACTCTTTGCCGGTGCGATCACCGATAAGACAGTGGCCGACCTGGTCATAGTGGAAGAAATCGCTCTCCAGATTGGTTATATGCACCAGCCCATCGACATATACCCCCTCTAACTGCACGAACAGCCCGAAAGAGGTCACCGCAGCGATAACCCCAGGGAATTCCTCGCCCAAGTGATCGGCGAGGTACTCACACTTGAGCGTCATCTCGGCATCGCGCGTCGCCTCATCGGCCCTGCGCTCGGTCATTGAGCAGTGCTCACCGAGGGTAAGCAAGTCATTGTGACTTAGCGGGAAAGAAGGGCCACGGTGGCCATCGATGATATGGCCTATCCCACGGTGGACAGCCAAATCCGGATAACGGCGAATCGGCGATGTAAAATGGGTGTAGGCCTCTAGTGCAAGGCCAAAGTGGCCGGCGTTATCCGGTCGATACTCTGCCGCTTGCATAGAGCGCAGCAAGACGGTTTCAATCAGGTGGCGATCGGGACGATCTTTGGCCGCCTTCATGACCTTAGCGTAGTCAAGGCCGGTAGGCTGATCGCCACCGCCGAGTTCAAGCCCGACCTGGGCCAGAAAGCCGCGCAACTGCTCCAGGCGCTCTTCACTCGGGTGCTCATGAACCCGGTACAGTGAAGGGACCTTATGTTTGCGGAGAAACTTCGCAGCACAGACGTTGGCGGTGATCATGCACTCTTCTATGGCGCGATGGAAGTCGTTGCGCACCGTTGGTTCGACCGCCACAACCCGCCCTTCATCATCGAAGCGCATGACCGTCTCGGTAGTGTCAAAGTCTATGGCCCCGCGCCTCTCCCGGGCCTGGCGTAGGGTCTGGTAAAGCCGATGAGTATTCTCTAGCAACTTAAGCACTTGTGGGTCGAGATCGGCACGCACCGTCTCATCCTGCTCAACCACCGCCGCAGCCGCCTGCTCGTAAGTCAAGCGGGCGGCAGAGCGCATAACCGCGCGATAAAAACGCGAGCGCAGGATCTTGCCATCGCCCTGAAGGAGCACGTCACAAACCACGCACAACCGATCAACCTGAGGGTTTAACGAGCACAAGCCATTCGAAAGCACCTCAGGCAGCATCGGCACTACTGAGCGCGGGAAGTAAACTGAGTTACCGCGGTTACGCGCTTCGGCGTCAAGGACACTGCCGGGGCGCACGTAGTGGGAGACATCGGCTATCGCCACCAATAGCCGCCAGCCTTTAGCAGTCGGCTCACAGAAGATGGCGTCATCGAAGTCCTTGGCATCTGCCCCGTCAATGGTTACCAGTGGCACCTTGCGCAAATCAGTGCGCCCCTGCTTATCCTCTTCGGCTACCGTAGCGCCAAAGGCCGCTGCCTCTCGCTCAACGCCATCTGGCCACTCCAGTGGCACTGAGTGGATGCGCGCTGCTACCTCATCTTCCTCACCGACATTTATGGTTTGACCCAAGATGCGGGTAATGCGCCCGATCGGCTGACGGCGCTCGGTCGGCTGTGCGAGGACCTCTGCGACAGCCAAATCACCATTCTCAGCACCTCCACGACCATCGGCGCTGAGCAGTACATCATGATGAATGCGCTTGTTCTCGGGCACCAAAAACCCAACCCCATGCTCCTCGAAAAAGCGCCCGGTAATTTGCTTGTTACCGCGCTCCAGTATCTCAACTAGCTCACCGACCGGGTTACCGTGTTCATCTTTGCCGGTGACCCGCACTACCGCCCTATCTGCATGCAACAGGCTGCGCATCTGCCGTGGTGAGAGCGAGACGCGCTGATCCTTGCCATCGGCAAGCAGAAAACCGGCGCCATCCGGTTTGCCAATAACCCGTCCCCGGACCAGCTCACGATGGTCAACTAACAGATAGCCGCGGCGCCGGTTGCGCACTAACTGACCGTCTCGCTCCATGGCGCGCAGGCGCCGTCGCAGGGCCTCTAGCTGCTCAGGGCTTTCCAGCCCCAATTCAGCAGCTATTTCGCGCCTACCAAGCGGGCGACGGTTGGCGGCGAGCAACTCCAGCAGGTACTCCCTGCTTGGGATGGGGTTGTCATATTTGGCTTGTTCGCGTTCCTTATAGGGATCCTTATGCGGCGTTTTCGCCTTTCGCTTCGCCATCTTCTCTTCCTTTTTTATCAACGCGATAAGGATACTCTAGAGCAAGTGGCTTCTCAAAACCTGTTGCGCCGGACTACCCCCGCAGGGGAGGATGCCATAAACCATTAACGCAGTCTCTAACCCATCCCCCTGAGCCATTTGCGGCCCCGGTGTGGAGGACACCGTGAATCCATCCCTGGAGGCTTCATGGCCCCATCCCTGGTGCCAAGACCTCCACACCTGAGCAGCATGATGGCTCAGGGGGATGGGTTAGAGGCGCCCTTAAGAATAGAACCAACGAAGTTGACAGCAGCCAACCTAATCAATAAAGTACCCGGTTAATCACGTCAGCACGTGATGAAATGCCGAGGTGGCGAAATTGGTAGACGCGCTAGCTTCAGGTGCTAGTGGGGGAAACCCCGTGGAGGTTCGAGTCCTCTCCTCGGCACCATCTGACTACTCTTCCCGCACTTAATTAAACTGCATGAGGGCTTCACCGAAGCCTCTAAAACTGCCCCAGCCAGTTAAGCTAGGGCATGCAAAGGAGGTCAATTTATGGCTATTAAAATGGGCGTCCGCGGCAATAGCAGAGGTGGACAAATCCTCCCACAACTCTCGCCGCAATCTCTTGCCGAGAAACACCAGAAGGCCCGCCCACGTGATCGCGATCGCATCGAACAGGAAATCTACCGTCGGGCTCGCCTCGGCCACACTATCCCACCCAGCGAACAGGCTAGCGGGGGGAGGATGATCCCTAAGGGTCACTCATAAAGAATCCTGCCCGAGCCACGCTGCAGGGGACCCGGCTACGGATGTTTTAACACCAGAAAGTCGCCATGGGGCTTTGAGGGGTAGCTCTCAGCAAGCTCCCCCGGGCCGGGCCAAGAAACTTAGAAGAAGCGTTACCTAAAGGGACTCTCACGAACAATCGTCTGCCGCCGGTCGGGGCCGGTCGAGACAACCGCAATAGGCACCCCGATCAGCTGCTCGATACGCTCCAAATAACTACGTGCCGCGGCCGGCAGATCAGCATAGCTCTCCACCCCGCTGGTCGATTCGCCCGGCCAACCCGGCACATCCTCATAGATCGGCTCACAATCGGCCAACGTCTCGACCTCAGCCGGCAGGGTATCGAGCGCCTCGCCAGCGTAACGATAGCCGGTGCAAATGCGCAACGTCTCTAGCCCATCGAGCACATCGAGCTTGGTGATACATAGACCCGAAAGACTGTTAATCTGCACCGCCCGGCGCATCGCCACAATGTCCAGCCAGCCACAGCGGCGCTGGCGGCCGGTCGTAGCACCGAACTCATTGCCCTGTTTGCCTAAATAGGCGCCCATCTCATCGTTGAGATCAAGCTCGGTAGGAAACGGGCCGTGGCCAACCCGAGTGGTGTAAGCCTTGGTAATACCAAGCACATAATCTATCACCCGTGGCCCAACACCGGTCCCTGCAGCTGCGGCTCCAGCGCTGGTATTAGATGAGGTCACGTAGGGATAAGTCCCGTGATCGATGTCGAGAAGCGTCCCCTGCGCCCCTTCGAAAAGGATCGAACGACCGGCTTGCATCTCGGCACTGAGCAGGGCACCACTGTCAGCTAGCATCGGCGCCAGCTTTTCACCATGATCCAGTGCCTGCTCAAGCACAGCCTGGAAATCGAGCTTCTCAGCACCGTAATAGTGCTCAAGGATGAAATTATGGTAATCAAGCAGCTCACCGAGCTTAGCTGCCAAGCGCTCGCGGTGATAGAGATCCGATAGGCGAATGCCGCGCCGGGCAACCTTATCCTCATAGGCAGGCCCGATACCTCGCCCAGTTGTGCCGATCGCCGCCTTACCCCGGGCGAGCTCGCGCGCCTTATCCAGGGCTTCATGGCTGGGTAGAATCAACGGGCATGAGCGACTAATCCGCAATCGCTGCTTTGCTGCTACCCCACGCTGCTCAAGTTCATCAATCTCCTTGAGCAGTGCGGCTGTCGACAGCACAACCCCATTACCTATGACACAAGTAACATCGGGACGCAGAATCCCGGACGGGATAAGGTGGAGAATGGTCTGCTCGCCATCTATGACCAGCGTATGACCAGCATTATGGCCGCCCTGAAACCTAGCCACTACCCCAGCGTGCTCGGTCAACCAATCGACTATCTTGCCTTTACCCTCATCGCCCCACTGGGTACCGACCACCACCACATTCTTTCCCATGCCTAAACTGCCTCCAATTCCCATTTGCCATTGCGTTCGACGAGCCGGCGGTTGCAACCGTGCCGATCAGCATCACCCGGCAGCTGCCAGACCACTCTCTCGCCCTGGGCGCGCAGCTCACGGACTCGATTCAGCAGCGCCCTATCCTCCATCCATGGCGCTAGAACTCCTCCGTAATCCTGAGCCATGGTGCCGGTATCACTCTGGGATAGATTGAGCAACCGCTTAAGGTCGGTGCTATACCCGGTAGCCGGACGGGGACGACCGAACGCCTTGCCAATCCCGTCATACCGCCCACCCCGTGCCACTTCCTGAGACAAGCCAGGCGTATAGGCAGCAAATGCGATGCCGGTGTGGTACCTATAGCCACGCAACTCGCCCAGATCAATGCAGACGTTAATCCCGGGTTCGCGTGTCGCCAAACTGCCCAACAGCTGCTGCAGCTCGTCAAGCGCGCTATCGACGCCTTCATCTACGCCACCGAGTTTTGCACGCGCAAGCTCCAGAACCTCGGGCGAGCCATGCAAACTCGCCAAAGAGCAGAACATACCGTTTAATTCCGCGGCCACCCCAGAATTAGCGAGCATCGTAGAGATCTCATCTGCTGCCTTGCGCTGGAGCAGATCAAATAGGGCGGCCTCATCGGCGGAATCCAGCTCGGCCCTAGCACTCAATGCCTGGAAGATGCCGACATGGCCAATATCCAGGTGAAGATCTTGCACTCCCGCGCTGCGCAGCGTCTCAAGCATTAGCGAGAGGACCTCTAGGTCGCTCTCTATGCCGCTATGGCCATAGAGCTCGGCGCCGAGCTGAACCGCATTACGGCTCTGCGCTGCCCCGCCGCCGCGCGCCTGCAGGACACTGCCGAGATAGCACAGCCGGGTAACCCCTTCACGTCGCAGCTGATGGGCATCAACACGGGCCGCTTGCGGGGTTATATCCGGTCGTACCCCAAGCATGCGGCCAGAGAGTTGATCAGTCAGCTTGAATGTCTGCAGATCAAGATCACCGCCCGTCCCCGTCAAGAGGGCATCGAGGAACTCAATGAAGGGCGGCATGATCAGCTCATAACCCCACGCCCGATGCAGGTCAAGGAGCCTTCTGCGCAGCTCTTCGGCCTGCTGGGCACGGGGCGGCAAGAGCTCATCTACGCCATCGGGGAGAAGCCAAGGGGCTTGTCGTTGCATCAATTACGCACCAGGTAGAGTAGCAGCAGGCCAAACCCCATAGAGAGCAGACCTACAACGCGCAGGCTGCCGTCATCCATCTCGGCAGCCTGACGCATTGCGTGTCTAAACATATCCGGGCTAGCCGCCGGCATTATTCCCTCAAGCACCAACAGCAGAGCGATAGCTGTCAGGAAATCCTGTACCGCCATGACAGCCTCCTGCCATCACTCCTGGAGCTCATCAGTTGCAGGGATACCGCCGCCGCCGAAGTAACGGAAGAACTCCGATGTGGGCGAGAGCACGAAGAAGTCATCGCCGGACTCGAACGCCTGCCGGTAAGAGCGCAGACTACGCTGGAAAGCGAAGAATTCCGGCTCTTGGCCATAAGACTGAGCATAGATATCCGCCGCCTCAGCATCGCCCTCACCACGCAGACTCTCGCCTTCGCGATAGGCCTCAGCGAGGATAACGGTGCGCTGTCGATCGGCGTCGGCACGGATGCGTTCGCCGGCCTCGTCACCGCGGGCGCGGATCTCGCGGGCTACCCGCTCACGGTCAGCGACCATGCGCTCAAAGATGGAATCGGTAACATCTTCCGGCAGATCAATACGCTTGAGCCGCACATCAAGGACCTCAAGGCCAAGATTCTGCGCCGCATCAGCGGTAGCTTCGCGCAGGATCTGCATTATCTCTACCCTCTCGCCGGAGATAATATCCTGCACCATGCGCTTACCGAACTCCGCTCGCAACCCGTCACGAATGATCTCGCGCAAGCGCTGGTTGGCCCGTTCCGGATCGCCGCGCACCGTCATGTAAAAGCGCTCGGCATCGGCGATGCGCCACTTTACAAAAGAGTCGACAATCAGGTTCTTCTTCTCCGAGGTCAAGAAGCGCTCCGGCGATTCGTCGAGGTTCTGCACCCGAGCATCGAACTTACGGACGTTGTTGACAAACGGCAACTTAAAGTGGAGCCCTGGATCGTAATCCGACTCTACTACCTCACCGAGGCGGAACTTCAGCGCCAACTCTTTCTCGGAGACCGTAAACATCGAGAAATAGGCTAGCACTGCAACCACTAAAACCAGGGGCAGGACGACATTCTGAAGTATCTTACTCATTAGCGCGTCCCCCTATCACGCAGTGCATCACGTGCCCGCAGAGTCGGCGTAACGGCGTCGCGCTCGTCAGCCACGTCGATATTGGCCAACGGCTGTTGTTGACCCATGCCTGTCGTAGTACGACCGCCCATTATCTTATCTAGCGGTAGGTACATAAGTGACTGGCTTGCCTCCGAATCAAGCATTAGTTTGCTGCTCTTACCCAGGATCTCCTCCATCGTCTCAAGATAGAGGCGCTGGCGCATCAAATCAGGGGCATTGCGGTATTCCGCAACCAAGGCATCGAAGCGCGAAGCATCACCCTCAGCCCGGGCAACAACCTGCTCGCGATAACCCTGTGCCTCTTCGAGGATACGCGCTGCCTGACCCTGGGCCCGCGGGATCAGCTCATTGGCATAGGCCTGGGCCCGGTTAATCTTGCGCTGCTCATCTTCACGAGCGCGAATGGCGTCCTCAAACGCCGGCTGCACCTCTTCCGGGGGTTGGATATCCTGCACCGCAACTTGCACAACAGCGAGGCCGGTTTCATAAGTGTCCATGACCTCTTGGAGCAACCGCTGAGTCTCGCGGGCTACCTCGGTGCGCCCTTCGGTGAGCACAAAGTGGAGTTCACGCTTACCTATTATCTCCCGGATGGCACTCTCAGTTACCTGTTTTAAGGTCTCTTCCGGCATGCGGAAGTTGAACAGATAGAGGAACGGATCCTGGACCTGGTACTGTGCCGCAATACGCACATCAACGATATTCTCGTCACGGGTTATCATCAGCGCCTCATGGGGCACCGGGCGCGATTGGCCTTGCATCGTCTCATAACCGACCTCGGCTATGCGGCGCTGCTCGACGTTAACCCGCTCGACGTTGCCTATCGGCCACGGCCAGTGCCAATGGGGCCCCGGCTCGGTAGTATCGGCGTGCTTACCGAAGGTCAGCTCGACCCCTCGCCAACCCTGATCGACTATGTATATGCCGGACAGTCCCCAGATTATAAAGGCCGCCGCAGCCAGCAGACCGATTCCGACGCTGCCAGGTCCGCGCGGTGATGGGCCATCCCCATCACTGGAGGCTCGCTTGCCACCAAAGAGGCCGTTGATCTGGTCACGTAGCTTACGGAACACCTCATCAAGATCGGGCGGCCCACCGCTGCCACCGCCTTTGGGGCCACCTCCCCAGGGATCGCGGCCACCGCCGCCGGGTTCATTCCAAGCCATTCATTGCTCCATAGTTCCGGTGTGAGACACCATCGATGCACGGTCTCGAGATTCTATTTGGACGGACTGATTGCCGCAACCACCGCCTGCGACCCTGCCTTTGATACCGATATATTATAAACACAAAAACCCCGAACATTACTAACTGCAGCGCTGCTTATTCCCGTAAGTGCCCATTGTCTCTAGGAACCTCTAAAGACCCCCCCGGGGCCACTCAACTGCCCAGGCGTGGAGGTCTTGGCGCCAGGGATGGCGCCATGAAGCCTCCAGGGATGGATTCACGGCGTCCTCCACACCGGGCAGTTGAGTGGCCCCGGGGGAGTCTTTAGAGATTCCCTCAGCGGACAGTTTATGGTCTACTGACCACTTCGCGCTCCAACCCCTCGCGAGCATGCAGCCGCTCCAATTCATGATTAGGCAGCTCCACTTCCAGCTCCAGGGTGCCATTATCGGCATAGCTCTCATTGATCACACTGCCGAGGCGAAACAGCTCGGAGCGCAGCTTGCCTTGCTCCGGGGCCAGTGACACCAGGCGCCGCACCCGCTGCGGCCCAAGGCGTGCGGCAACGGCGGCAAGCAAGTCATCGAGCCCCGCCGCCGGCTCTTGAGCGGATATGCGCACCCCTTCGAGTTCGCCGACATCGGTGTAGAACGGCCCTGCCGTAAGCGCCGTAGTATCCACCTTATTATAGACTCGCAATACCGGAACGTTCTGCGCACCAATCTCGTCCAGAACCGTTTCTACCTGCTCGATCTGGTGCTCGCGCTCCTGCGCCCCGGCATCGATGACGTGCAACAACAGATCCGCCTCACTAACCTCCTCCAGGGTCGAGCGGAAGGCGGCGACTAGATCGTGCGGCAACCTACTGATAAAACCAACCGTATCGGAGATCACCGCAGCCGCCCCAGGGGCCAAGTCGACTCGGCGCCAGGAGGTGTCCAGGGTCGCAAAGAGGCGATCTTCGGCGTGCCGCTCCGATCCAGTCAAGGCATTAAACAGGGTAGTCTTACCGGCGTTGGTGTAGCCGACCAGGGAGACCACCGGTAGCTGACGCCGCCGCCGGGCTTTGCGGCCTTGCTCACGATTGCGCCTGACCTTGACCAAGCGGCGCTCAATCTGCTTTATCCGCCCGCTAATCATGCGCCGGTCCATCTCCAGCTGCTTCTCACCTGGACCGCGCAAGCCGATGCCGCCCTTTTGCCGCTCCAAGTGCGACCAGCCTCGCACCAAGCGACTAGAGACATGCTTGAGCTGCGCCAACTCGACCTGTAGACGCCCCTCAAAGGTTTGTGCCCGCTGGGCAAAGATATCCAGAATCAGGCCGGTTCGATCGAGGACGCGGCAATTAAGATCCGCCTCAAGATTGCGCTCCTGAGCTGCCGAGAGAGGCTGATCGATTAGGACCAGAGCTACTCCCAAATCAGCGACCTGCTCGGCCAGCTCGGCTACCTTACCACGGCCTAAAAAGGTCCGTGGGTCGGGGGTATCCCGGCGGTGATCGAAGCGCCCGACAATATCCGCTCCGGCCGAACGCGCTAGGGCTGCCATCTCTTCGGCTGCATCAAGGGCATCGCCTGGCATCCGCACATGCACCGTGACTGCCCGCTCACCGCCGCTCGGGCGGGCAAATAGATCAGCAGGCCCACTGCTGCTGAGTATACGTTCAGCGATCGCTCTCCTCCTGACCGTGTTCAAGGTCGGTAGGCTGATCGTCCCCAAGCGCAGGTATCCGCACCCGCCGCGCCGGGACTATAGTTGAGATTGCATGTTTATAGACCATCTGATTTACATTATTGCGCAATAAAACCACAAATTGATCGAAGGATTCGATCTGGCCCTGAAGCTTTATCCCATTAACCAAATATATAGATACCGGCACCTTCTCCTTGCGCAGGGTATTTAGAAACGGCTCTTGCAGTGACTGCCCTTTTGACATGGCGTTAGGCCTCGTCTGAATTGTTGTTGTTATGTGGGCCCACGGTTAAACCCTACCGTGCAAACACTTCCTCTATCAGTCTACTTACTTTGACGTAGTGCTGGCTAGAGGGACCGACATCAATGTTATACGCCGGTTCCAGCCGCTCACGGACAGTACTCTCGCGCCCACTCGGCAAACCCATAATGGGCCTCTTTCCGCTGCACGGCGTGGCTGGAAAATGGCGGCGCATCCAGGTCAGCTGCCGCTTAGCATATTTCCTAGTAGCACTGACTCCACGGCGAATCATCTCATTATAGGCACACTGCCCACAGATATACTGCCAAACTTGACGATAACCTACCGCCCGTAGAGCGGGCAAATGCAGCCCAAGATCAGCACGCCGATAGAGCATCAGCACCTCCCCCACCAAGCCGGCTGCCAACATGGCCCGGAAACGCTGTTCGATGCGCTCATGTAGCCAGGCCCTACTAACCGGCTGCAACGCTATCTTAAGTGGCCTTGCCGCCAAGCCAGGGACACCCGGCTGGCGCTGTATCTCGCTCATCGGGCGGCCTGTTAAGCGGTGCACCTCTAACGCCCGCTGGATGCGCTGAGCGTCGTTAGGGTGGAGGCGCTGCGCGGTCTCTGGATCCTGTTCGGCCAAGCGCTGGTGCAGATGGGCCAACCCGCAGCGCGCAGCCTCTGCCTCGAGCTCTTGCCTAATCTGCTGATCGGCCCCCGGCATTGGTGATAAACCCTGCTCAAGGGCTTGGAAATACAGCCCGGTACCACCAACAAACAGTGGCACCCGAGCGCGGGCACGAATCTGTGCTACTACTTGCTGGGCGTCTTGGACAAAATCTGCCGCCGAGTACGGCTCTGCCGGGTCGCGCAAATCGATGAGGTGATGCGCCACTTCCCGCCTCAGCGCTACCCCCGGTTTGGCGGTGCCAATATCCAAGCCTCGATAAACTTGGGCCGAATCTACACTGACAATCTCCACCGGCAGGCGCCGAGCCAGCTCTATGGCGATATCGCTCTTACCAACCGCCGTCGGCCCCATTAAGAATACGACCCCGGGCCGAGGCTGCTGAACGTCGCCTAAAAACTCCGCTGTATAGCGCTCACTGCTTGGGTTACTTGAACCTTGATTGAGTGGCGATTTGTTGGAATTTGCCATCAGCGTCCGCGCTTGAATAATCGCGCCAAGCCCTCATCGTCCAACAGGGTGTAAGTAGGACGGCCGTGATTACACTGCGCCGCGCGCGGGGTCCGTTCAATATCGCGCAGCAGCCGGTCCATTTCCGCTCGGCTTAGCTGCCGCCCAGCCCGAACTGAGCCATGGCAGGCCACCCCCGCAAGCAGGTTGTGGATCGCCTGTTGAATACCGGCAGCCGGATCGGCCTCCTGCAGTGATCCGATCACATCGGCGAGCAACTCTTGCGGGTCGGCGTTAGCAAGCAATGCCGGCAAAGAGCGAATGCGGACACTATCCGGCCCGCTACGCTCAATCTCTAAACCGGCATCAGCCAGGCTCTCAGCATACAACTCGACCAGTTCCGCCTGCTGTGGGGTAACGGCAAGAGTAACAGGCATTAGCAGGTCCTGTGTCGCAACCTGGGCATTAGCAAACTGCGCCTTGAGCTGCTCATAAACGACCCGCTCGTGAGCGGCGTGCATATCGACTATAACCAGCCCCTGCTCAGACTCGGCTAGGATATAGGCGCCCCGAATCTGGCCGATCGCATAGCCTAATTGCGGCGCCGCCTCTGGCCCCGACTGATCTTGCTCGGCAATGCCCGGCGTCGACTCTTCTGGTGCAGCCATACCAACATCTGCATGGCCGACTTGTGAGTCGTCCTCAGCAGGCACGAAATGACCGTAGAGCTGGCCCACTTCCGCCAGATCCAGCCGCTGCTGATGTGGCTCGCGCCACCTCTGCTGCGCACCCTCTGGCACCCTTTGCTCCACTCCCCTGCTCTCCCGCATAGAGTCGGCGGTGGAGGGCTGTGCAGACTGCCGGGGCGGGCTTGACTGGGCCCGGCCCGGCTCTGACACACCGCCTTGATTCAGCTGACCACGCCCTGCTGGCTGCGCGGTCGCGCTCGGCGACGAATTGGCCCCAGCCGGCCCCAACATCGCCAGAGCCTCGCCAATGCGCTGGGCGAGGAAGCCGTGCACCGTTCGCCCATCTCGAAAGCGGACCTCGTGCTTCATGGGGTGGACATTGACGTCGACTTGGGTTGGATCGATCTCTAAATAGAGCACATAGGCCGGGTAGTGATCGCGATACAGCACATCCTTATAGGCCTGACGAATGCCATGGGCAGCGGTGCGATCACGCACCAGCCGGCCATTGACAAAAAAGTACTGCAGATCGCCTTGGCGGCGCGCCGCCGTGGGCAATCCCAACCAGCCGCTCAGACGCATCCCGGCGCCCTCCAACTCAACATTGGCACTGTGTGTGGCGAACTCACTGCCGAGCAGGTCGGCAAGCCGCTGCTGGCGATCACTCTCATCCTGGGTCGGGGCCAGATTAAGCAAGCACCGGCCTTGGTGGTTGAGGGTAAAACCGACATCGAAGCGGCTCAGGGCAAGCCGGCGTACCGCCTCCTGAATGTGCTGCAACTCAGTCCTATCGGTACGTAAAAACTTGCGCCGCCCCGGGGTGTTAAAAAACAGATCATCAACGGTAACGGTTGTGCCAACCGGATGTGCCACAGGCTTCGGCTGCATCTGATCGTCATCAGGCGCATCACCGGCGCGGACTTGGTGGCCATGCTCAGAGTCGGCTTGCCGTGACGCGATGGTCAGTCTCGAGACTGCGGCAATGCTGGGCAAGGCCTCACCGCGAAACCCCAAACTGGAGACGCTCTCTAACTCGTCGAGATTGTAAATCTTGCTAGTAGCATGACGGCGCAGTGCCAGGGCGAGCTGCTCAACAGCAATGCCGTGGCCGTCATCCTGCACGCGGATGCGCTGCTTACCGCCTCGCTCAACATCGATTAAGATCCGCTGCGCAGCGGCATCCAAGGCGTTCTCGGTGAGTTCCTTGACCACCGATGCGGGTCGTTCAACAACTTCCCCGGCAGCAATTTGATTGATCAGCTGCTCAGGTAGAGGGCGGATGCTAGGCTCAGTCATAATAAAATGAATCGCTTATATCCCCGCCCGATTGGGCGAGTGTTTACGCGGGTTTTGCTAATATTCTCGCATAAAACGCGACCAACTGAGGACAGCGATGCTCACCACAGCACTCTACACGCCGGAACAGGTTCGAGAGCTCGACCAGATCGCCATTACCGAGGCCGGCATCCCCGGCCTGAGGCTGATGGAGAGGGCCGGTCGTAGGGCCTTTGCCGTGCTGCGCAGCAACTGGCCACAAGCGCGGCGCATCACCATCTTCTGCGGTGGCGGCAACAATGCTGGCGATGGCTACGTCGTCGGCCGCTTAGCCCATGAGGCCGGCCTAGAGGTAGAGGTTATTTATCTCAGCGATCCGCATCGCTTAAAGGGCGATGCTGCAACTCAAGCACAGCGCTTCCTTGAGACCAGCGCCGCCTGCAAGCCTTTCGACGCCCATCAGCTCGACTCAGGCGATGTCATAGTCGACGCCCTTCTCGGCACCGGTCTCGACCGTCCTGTAGCAGGTGAGTACGCCGCGGCAGTAGAAGCCATCAATGGCCAAAAAGGCCCGGTCTTAGCCCTCGACATACCCTCAGGGCTCCACGCGCGCACCGGCTCCGAGCTTGGCTGTGCGGTGCAGGCCCACGCCACTGTAACCTTCGTCGGCCTCAAGAGCGGTCTATTTACCGCCCGCGGCCCGGCGCTTTGCGGTACCTTGTTCTTCGACGATCTAGGCACAGCAGCCGTTAATGCAAATCGCTTAGAGCCATACGCCAGGCTCGTCTCCCCAGATGACCTAACCACGGCCCTTACCCCACGACCCCGCGACGCCCACAAGGGCGATTGCGGCCACGTCCTGATCATCGGTGGCGGCCCCGGCATGGCCGGAGCCGCTCGCCTAGCCGGCGAGGCGGCGCTGCGCTGCGGGGCCGGTCTGGTCAGTGTTGCCACCCGCACTGAACATATAAGTGCCCTCGTCGGCGCCCGCCCCGAGCTAATGGTCCACGGCGTTGAGTCAGCCAACCAAATCGCTGCGTTGCTGGAAAGATGCACCACGATAGTCGTCGGCCCCGGGCTCGGCCAGGACAGCTGGGCAGACGAGCTCTGGCACGCCGCTATGGCTAGCCCCATCTCAAAAGTAATCGACGCCGATGGGCTTAACATCCTGGCCAATCAGGGAGTCGCAGCAGACAACGCGGTCCTCACTCCCCACCCCGGTGAAGCCGCGCGTCTGCTCGGCCAGAGCACAGCGCAAATAAGCGCCGACCGCTTTGCCGCTGCCCGCGCCCTCGCCTTGTCCACAGCTGCCAAAGGGACAGGCACCTCAGGGACCTCCAAAGGGGCAGGCACTATCGCCACCGCTATCGCCACCGCCGAAGATAACGGCGCCGCCAAAGGGACAGGCACCGTCGCCGCTCCCAAAGGGACAGGCACCGTCGCCGTTCTCAAAGGGCCAGGCACCATCATTGATGACGGAGTCAATGTCGCCCTAGCCAACTGCGGCAACCCTGGCATGGCCAGCGGCGGCATGGGCGATGTGCTCAGCGGCATGATTGGGGCATTTATCGCCCAGGGATTGGACCTAGCAACAGCTGCGCGCTGCGCCGTATTAGCTCACGGTACAGCCGCCGATAAAGCCGCTGCTGTGCGCGGCGAACGCAGCCTCCTCGCCGCCGACCTGCTCGAGGAGATCAAGCTCGATTAGCTTAACGATCTTTATCAGGGCCGCTGCAAACAGCGCGAACCGGCGCTGCAAGCTGCGCACCATAACCGCTGGCGACTTTGTCACTACGGGATTACTAGGGTGTTACCGACGTTTATCTGATCGCCGCTGAGGTTGTTCGCCTGCCTGATGGCATCAGTGCTGACCTGATATTTCCGCGCAATTTGCGACAAGCTATCGCCACGCTCCACCGTATGCTCCCGTTTACCCTCCTGAGCCTGGCGGATCTCCGGCAGGATATAATTGCCCGCATACTGCTTAACCGCGGCGAGGATGCCATCGGCAAGTTGACTCTGGTAGCCAGGATCGTTGAGCCGCCGCTCTTCTTCAGCGTTAGTCATAAATCCCAATTCTATTAATAGGGAGGGCATATCAACCGATTTGAGCACCGCAAAACCAGCCCTATCGACCCGGTTGCGCAGAAGATCGGCGTGCCTATCAAGCTCAGTGAGCATGTAATCGCCTACCTCAAGGCTGGCCTCAATGGTCGCCCCGCGGGTCAAATCAACCAGCACTGAGCGCAGATCATCGTCCTTATCTTCCAGCGAGACACCACCGAGAAAATCTGCCGCATTCTCGCGCCGCGCCAGCATACGCGCCCGCTCCGAGGTGGCACCGTCAACCGACAGGGCATAGACGCTAGCGCCCTTTACATTGGGGTTTTCCGCACCATCGGCGTGCAAGGATAGAAACAGGTCCGCTTCGTGCTCGCGCGCCTTGCGCGTCCTATCGCGCAAGGCCATGTAATAATCGCCGTCGCGAATCATCAACGGCTCCAATGACGGCTCCTGCTCGATCAGATCCCTCAGCTTACGCGCCACCGCCAGGGCGACATCCTTTTCATAAGTACCGCTCGGCCCGATAGCACCGGGATCAACACCACCATGGCCCGCATCAATGGCTATCAGAGCCTTGTCCTGATTGCGCTCGGAGGCTGAACGAACCGGCTGCGCCCGCTCCCGCGAGGCCTCGTGTGCCTCCCTCTTATCCGGGGTGAGATCAAGCAGCAGCTGATGGCCCTGCTCACCCCCTTGGCCGATCACAAAACTGCGCGTATCAACGCGCTCCTCCATATCCAATACCAGGCGCAACTGACCACTCTGCTGGACCCCGCTGCGCATCTCCCGCAGCAATCCAGCCCTAGGCAAATCTTGAGTAGCAAGCTCAGTCTGGTCGAAGTCGATCACCACTCGGTAGGGGTCAGAGAGACTGAATACATCGTGCTCCGGCACATTGTCCAGATCAAAAATAATGCGCAAGCGCGAGTCCTCCTCCACCGCGTGGACGCGCTCGATCTTGGCCTCGTCCGCCGATGCCAGCGGCACAACGGACCACAACAAGGCAAATAAGACTAAGCCAGAGAGCCAACGCAACTTATCCAACCCCATACTTCTCAAGCCTCTGCCCCCCTAGAGAATCTCTAGATTAGTCTTTGGAGAGCCCAACATTCAAGTATTTTATCTCACTAATTCACGATGATAGGGCATATTGTTGATAAACCATAGCAACTTTTTCGACTGCTTATCCATACTGCTGGCGTCCCGTACTGACTGGGAGTCTTTAAGCCGCACCCCAGGGATGGATTTACACCTTCCGCGTATGGTCGCAGCTGGCAGTGCTAGCATAAGGCGCCTCTAAGGACTTCCCCTGAGCCGCTTGGCTGCCCTGGGGGTGGAGGACGCCGTGAATCCATCCCTGGAGGCTTCATGGCGCCATCCCTGGCGCCAAGACCTCCACCCCAGGGCAGCCAAGCGGCTCAGGGGAAGCCCTTAGAGGCGGCTTTAGGGATAGTAATTAGGGAGCTACTTAGAACTGCAACTCGGGATATCAAGAAGTGATAAAGCTCGCCGCAGCGATTCGGCTGAAGAATCACTCCTTGGCTCAAGCTCGACATGGCGAGGGCTGTCGGCAGGATCGGTGGCATCTATTGCAGACCCGCCCTCCCCTGGAAAGTTACAGTGCTCCAGCCTAACCACCAAATCGGCCGCAGGCAGCACGCCACTGCCGCGCTCAGGCCACTCGACTAGAGTCAACAGGTCTGCCGCCTCTAGTTCATCCAGGCCGATAAAATGCAACTCTTCAGGCTCCGCCAGGCGGTATAAGTCGAGATGGAAGACGCGCCCCGTGTCGGTTTCATAGGTCTCGACAAGGGTATAGGTTGGGCTGCGCACCGCCCCCTCGACGCCACGGCTGCGCAGCAGAGCGCGCACCATGCTGGTCTTGCCGGCACCCAGATCGCCATACAGATAGACCATCCCGGCACTAAAGGCCCTGCCTATGGCGGCTCCCAAGGCGGCGGTAGCGGCACAATCGGGCAATTGAAACTTCACCGTTTCGCCACAACTGGCATACTCGGCCATAGTTGTGTTGCACGGGCCTAATTCGTGCGGATCCTGCATGGCAAAAACACCTAAAAACCGACTACTCACAAAGACTGTAGGATAAAAATGTCAACCGAGCCTATCGATCCCGCCCCGATCCGCTCCTGGGCCAAAGAGCTGGGCTTCAGTGACTGTCGCATAGCCGCACCGCACCTGCCGATCGAGGATGAAGAGCGGCTGCTGGACTGGCTGCGCCAGCAGCGCCACGGCGAGATGCACTTCATGGCCCGTCATGGCCGCAAAAGGGCCCGCCCCAAGCAGCTTTTCCCTGACGCACAAGCAATCATTGTGGTCCGCATGGACCACTTTCCGGCTACTTCTGCTGCGCAACAAGCGGTCCTAGCCGAACCCTCGCGCGGCTATGTCGCCCGCTACGCCCTAGGGCGTGACTACCATAAGGTGTTGCGTCAACGGCTTGCCCTGCTCGGACAGAGGATTGCCCAAGAGTACTCCAGCCACGGCCCAATTAGCCACCGCACCTTCGTCGACAGCGCGCCGGTGCTCGAGCGGGCGCTAGCCCGTCAGGCGGGAATAGGCTGGGTGGGCAAGAACACCCAGCTCATCTGTAAGGACGCAGGCTCTTACTGCCTGCTCGGTGAGCTATTCGTCAGCCTACCCTTAGCTCCAGACTCGCCGGTTAGCAACCACTGCGGCAGTTGTCGCGCCTGCCTACACAACTGCCCCAGCCAAGCCCTGCTCAGCCCTTATCAGCTAGATGCGCGGCGCTGCGTCTCATACTTAACCATCGAGCACCCCGGCAGCATCCCCGAGGAGTTGCGCCCGGCCATCGGCAACCGGATCTTCGGCTGCGACTCCTGTCAGCAGGTATGCCCCTGGAACCATCAAACAGCACAGACAGCACTGGATGATTTTCAACCCCGCCACGGCCTCGATAACGCCCTTTTGGCTCACCTCTTTGAGTGGGATGAGGCGACCTTCTTGGACCGAACCGCAGGCATGGTCATTCGTCGCGCAGGCTATGAGCGCTGGCGGCGCAATCTAGCGGTCGCGCTTGGCAACTGCGCGCCATCAGCAGAGTCGGTAAGTGCCCTCAACAGCGGGTTGAGTGATCCCTCCGCTGTTGTCCGAGAGCACGTCAGGTGGGCACTTGAGAGGCTAGGGCACGGGTAGGCTCCGCCACCTCCTACCGGAGCGCCGCGTGCAACACGCTCAGGCCACTTGCAAAGGGATCTGGCCACGCCGGTGGGTGACCCGGTTTGCCTCATCAAGGTAGACCAAGCGCGGCTGGAAACCGGCCAACTCCTCGCTATCAAGCCCAGCGTAAGCGCAGATAATGACCCTATCACCCTCGTTACACTTATGCGCAGCCGCCCCGTTCATTGAGATCATTCGCGAGCCATGCTCACCGGTTATCGCATAAGTTACAAAGCGCTCTCCATTCTCAATGTTGTAGACATGGATCTGCTCGTACTCGCGAATACCGCTAGCCTCCAGGAGCTCGGCATCTATGGCGCAAGACCCCTCATACTCGAGTTCGGTCTGGGTCACCCGCGCCTTATGGAGCTTACCCTTGAGCATCGTCATTTGCATTACTTGATCACCTCGCACCACATAGTCTCGTTTCAACCATACCTGATTGTTTAGTCATGTGCACCTGCACAACTGACAAGGCTCGGCAATTATGCCTCCAGGAGCCTAGTCGATCAATCGCACTGCGATATTGTCAATAAGTCGGGCTGCCCCTACCTGCGCTGCTCCCAGGCAGACCAGCTCGGTATCAGCCGGAGACGGCGCAGCCAGATCGTCGCTGCGGCGAATTGCCAGATAATCCACGCGTGAAAAGCCCGCCTGCCTAAGTCGTGTTGCGCCCGCCGCCTCCAGCTGTTGATAATCGCGACGCCCGGCGCGCAGCTCGGCCACCATCTCCTGCAGGGTCGCATAGAGCTCGGCGGCGACACGACGTTGCTCAGCATCCAGATAGTTGTTCCGCGAACTTAGAGCCAAGCCATCCGCTTCACGCACAGTCGCAACTCCCAGAATCTCAACCGGATAGTCAAGATCCTGTACCAAGCGGCGGATCACCTGTAGCTGCTGATAATCCTTATTACCAAACGCCGCGGCATCCGGCTCAACAATATTGAACAACTTGGCCACAACCAGCGCCACCCCGGCAAAATGGCCAGGCCTATCAGCGCCGCATAGGGTATTGGTAAGCGCAGGCAGATCAATCGTGGTTGCCGGGGCACCGCGCGGATACATCTGCTCCGCTGAGGGAGCGAAGACCGCGTCTACCGGATAGCCAGCGAGAGCGCGCAAATCATCTGCCAGGGTGCGCGGATAGGACTCATAATCTTCGCTAGGACCAAACTGCAAGGGATTAACAAAGACTGAGACCACCAGCCTATCGACGTGGTTCGATAGCTCCTCCACCAGCTTTAGGTGGCCCTGATGCAGATTACCCATAGTCGGCACCAGACCGATACGTTCTCCTCGAGCCCGCCAGTGGCGGGCTTGCTGGCGCATCTCATGGCGTTCGCTTAGCTGTATCACGCCTTAAACTCGTGCTCCTTACCAGGGAATGTGGCCTGTTTGACCGCCGTTACATACGCCCTAATGGCAGCCATTACCCCACCAGCCGAACTACCAAAATCCTCGGCGAAGCGGGGTGGGTGCCTAGTCACCCCTAGCACATCATGAAGAACCAGGATTTGGCCATCACAGCCGCGTCCAGCACCGATGCCCACAACCGGCATCCGCAGGCTCTGCGCCAAATGCTTGGCCAATTCCGCCGGCACGCACTCGAGAATCAGCAGATCCGCCCCCGCCTGCTCAAGGGCTTTGGCGTCCGCCTCCATATCCCGGGCCTCCTGCTCTGCCCTACCTTGCACCCGATAACCGCCCAACTTATGGACCCGCTGAGGCTTCAACCCGAGGTGGGCACATACCGGGATACCATTCTCGGTCAACCGCTCGACTAGGGCCGCCTGCTCCGCACCCCCCTCGAGCTTGACCATCTGCGCCCCGCCTGCCTTCATCAGTTTACCGGCATTGAGCAGCCCCAACTCAACATCGGTGTGGCTCATAAACGGCATATCAGCCACCACCAACGCTCGCTGGGCACCTCTGGCAACACACTGGGTGTGGTAGACAACATCATCAACACTCACTGGCAGCGTCGTCTCATGCCCCTGGACGACCATCCCCAATGAGTCACCCACTAGCAGCAAGTCTACCCCGGACTGATCACAGGCCGCGGCGAAGCCGAAGTCATACGCTGTCAGACAAGCAATCGGCTCCGCCCTTGATTTCATCGCCGCAAGGGCAGCAACAGTCACCGGCGTTATCGGGGCATCCGACTCACCATGGCCAGATCCTCTGCTTTGACTACCACTGGCACTAGCGCTCATACCACCTCCGCATGCCGTTACTGTGCAATCGGCACGCACTAAAAAAATCTATGAATCGATTCGCAGGAGCTGACCAGCATCTAACCGGGCAGCTATCTCGCCAATCTCCCCCATACCGGGGACTATCAGCTGCGGCTCGATCTCCACTAGAGGAAAGACGACAAACGGCCGGTGCTCTAGCCCCGGATGAGGTATTGTTAGCCTGTCATCAGCGAGCTGAACATCCCCATAAACTAACAAATCCAAGTCCAATGTTCGCGGCCCCCAGCGCAAATCCCGATCACGCTGGCGGTGCTGCCGCCTCTCAATAGCCTGCAACTGATCCAATAGCTCATGGGGCGAGAGCTGCGAATCAAGCCTCGCCACCGCATTGACGAAATCCGGCTGCTCCGCCAAACCCGGCGCATTCATAGCAGGATTACGATAGAACCCGGAGACCTGCATCAAAGTGGCCGAACTCAGCTCAGCGAGATGAGCAAGGGCCTGCCTCAACTGCCGCGGCGGGTTATGCAGATTACTGCCCATACCGATGTAGGCGGGCACAATAGCCACTTAACCCTCCTCACTCACCTTGCTGCGCCCCTTAGCACCGCCTCTTTTACCTCGCCGCCGTGAACCTCGGCGGGGCTTATTAGCAGCTTTATCGTCGGCATTAGCAGTGCTCGCGCCG
Organism: Halorhodospira halochloris; assembly: GCF_002356555.2. Taxonomy (NCBI): domain Bacteria; kingdom Pseudomonadati; phylum Pseudomonadota; class Gammaproteobacteria; order Chromatiales; family Ectothiorhodospiraceae; genus Halorhodospira; species Halorhodospira halochloris. The sequence continues at coordinate 510,624 of NZ_AP017372.2, read as the reverse complement.
TTCTCCTCCCTACTTTTCCCCTGCTGCTTGGCAGCTGGCGAGTTAGGCGAATCCTGTTGCAGTTGCCGCCACCATTGCGCCAGCTCGCTTGGCGCATCGCCACTACCAGCGCGCAACTCGAGAAAGTCATAAGCTGCCCGGAACCTAGGATGGCGCATCAGTCGTTGAGCACGCCGGGCTCCGCGGCGTTCCAAACGCGCCTGCAGCGACCAGATCTCGCGCATAGGAATGCTAAAGCGCTTGGGCAGCGCTATGCGTGACTGCTGCGCCGATTGCACCTCAGACCCGGCCTGCTGGATGGCCGGTGCCGGTTGCTCTCCCGCCGCCCGCAACTCCCGCTCGCGCTTGCGCACCGCCGGCCAGAGCAGTGCAGCAAAGAGAAAGGCCGGGGTCACCGGCTTATCCGCCCCCACCCGCTCATCCGTGCTGCGCAATGCAGCGGCTAAAAAGGGGACCCATGACTCATCGCCATCTTCTTTCAGCGCCTCGCTTGTCACCGGCAGCAAGGGATCAAAGAGCGAGAAATGGCGTAGCATCTCGAATGATTCCAGCGCCATCCCCGAGAGAAAGAGCTTGAGCACTTCATCAAACAGCCGGGCTGCCGGCATATCGGCCAGGGTGGGGGCTAGCTCTGGTATCGGTCGCGCCGTATCCGGATGGATACGAAAACCGAGCTTGAGCGCAAAGCGCACCGCCCTGAGCATCCGCACCGGATCCTCTTGAAAGCGCTCATGCGGATCACCGATAAGCCTAATTACTCCGGCATGAAGGTCATCCATGCCGCCGGCATGATCAACTACCGAGAAATCGTCGATGTTGTAATACAGTGAATTGACCGTAAAATCGCGCCGCAACGCATCCTCACTTAATGTGCCGTAGACGTTGTCCCGGACTATGCGGCCCTTTTCATAAACAACATCGCCCTGCAGATCATCCTGATCAGGGTCATGCATCGCCCGAAAGGTAGCTACCTCAATGATCTCGGGGCCAAAATGAACATGCGCTAATCTGAACCGCCGTCCAATCAGGCGGCAGTTACGAAACAGCCCTCGCACCTCTTCCGGACGAGCATCGGTAGCCACATCAAAATCTTTCGGCTCTCGCCCCAATGACAGGTCGCGCACCCCGCCGCCCACCATATAAGCTTGATAACCGGCCTTACGCAACCTATACAGCACCTTCAAAGCGTTATCGCTTATATCAGCGCGTGAGACACGATGCGCATCGCGCGGAATGATTCTCGGCTCTACATCTTTAGGTCCGTCCAGACTCACAAAACTCCTCGAAGAAATTACTCATACCCTTGTCCGTGGTTGACTAACCTGTATAATAGCAGGCTTAGCTTGATGGGTTGACCCCCAATATTATTAAAAGTTTATGTAGGCTTTGCCTACAGCGATTATAACGCGACCACGAGCTCCCATCGTCTAGCGGTTAGGACGCCGCCCTCTCAAGGCGGAAACAGGGGTTCAAATCCCCTTGGGAGCGCCATTTAGTCACACTCCATCTGCTTACCAGCCAGCTACCACTCACCCCGACCGAACATGCCTGACAAGCCCCGCAAATCACCTAAAGCACCCTCATGGGGCACGCGACTAGCTGCACTCTTCTACGACTTTCTGCTGACCATATCAGTACTCGTGATAGGCACGCTGATCTACGTCATGGGCAGCCACTATATTACTTCCAGCGAAGAGGTATCGCCCGGCGACCCCGTTCTGCGCATCTATCTCGCCGCCATTCTATACCTGTTTTTTGTCGGCTTTTGGATGCACGATGGCGCCACACTGGGCATGCGCGCCTGGAAACTGAACATAGTCAACTCTGACGGACATAGGCCCTCGCTCAGACAAGCCAGCATCCGTTTCTTCCTCGCCATCATCTCCTGGCTCGCCGCTGGCGGCGGCTTCCTGTGGGCCCTGTTTGACCCCGAACGCCGCACTTTTCACGACCGGTTCGCGGGAACTTGGCTTATCCAGCGGGATGAGGAATAGGCGGGTTGATTCTTCCAGGACGTCATTAAAACTCCCTGCTGAGCCATTTCGCTGCCCCGGTGTGGAGGACGCCGTGAATCCGTCCCTGGAGGCTTCATGGCGCCATCCATGGCGCCAAGACCTCCACACCGGGGCATTTCGAAATGGCTCAGGGGGAGTTTTAATGACGCTGCACAGGGAAGACGCCAAAGCCCCCCCAATTCGTGGCCCTGCTAAATCGATTAGCGATCTCGTAGAGCCCGGCGAGGCGGCCGATTAGCGGTTTCATCGAGCGGGGTGTTATTAGCTTTGAAAAACCGTATAAATTTGGCGGAGCATTCAAACATGCTGATGCTTTTCTGCGGCCCGCCGCCATCTCCTTTTCCTTAGCTATGTGGACTTGTAGACAAGCGCTTTGCACCGCCCTGAGCCCTACGGGCCGTATGGACAGCCCGTGGACAACCATGCGGGTTGCCAGCCGCCTGACCACACTCTCAGGGCTCTCGACAGGGCCCGAAAGGCCAGCAACTGGTTTGTAAAGAAGAGCGGTAACACCCTGAAAGAAGAAATCGACGCAGCGCTTGTCAGCAAGTCTCAGCTGCTAGCAGCCCAATAGATATGCTAATTACTGAATCATCCGCCAATTATGTAAGGACTTTGGCAGCCAACGACAGCCTGACTAAGGGCCACCGATTAGCGGTCTCATTGAGCCGGGTTAGTGCGGTAGTAGAGATCACGGCATCTAGGGCAGCGCTATGAATCTGCCCGGCCGCCTCTCAAAACACCCCCAGGGCCATTGCGCTGCCCCGGTGTGGAGGTCTTGGCGCCATGGATGGCGCCATGAAGCCTCCAGGGACGGATTCACGGCGTCCTCCACACCGGGGAGCGAAATGGCCCTGAGGGGTGTTTTGAGAGACTCTAACTAGGGGCAGATTTACTGCGTCTCCCACTACCGCCCCACCCGACTCAATGAAACCGCTAATCACCTGACCCGCATGACCCCCACCGCACCAATGATAAAAAACACCACCACCGGCAACAACGCAGCCACCGACGGCGGCAAACCATAAACAATCCCCGCCTGCCCGAGCGCCCGGTTAACCAGGAAAAAGGCCGCGCCGACCAATATCCCCACCACTATGCGCTGACCGGCACCAGCAGAACGCACCGCGGTAAAGACCAACGGCACAGTAACCAGCATCATCGCCAGGGTCGCCAGAGGAGTAGCTATCTTCTCCCAGAGCGCCAAACGGTACTGCGCACTGTCCAGATCATTATTCTCCAAATAACGGATATATCGCCATAGCTCAAGTGCAGGAAGCTTTTCCGGGTCGGCTACCACCAAGGCAAGCAGATCAGGTCGCAGTTCACCAGGCCAACGCCACGAGTCGAGCTTCTCAAGCTCCACCCCCTGTTGATCAAAGCTAATTACCTCAACCTGCTCCAGCCTCCAGCTGCCATTGTCATAAAAGGCCTCTTCAGCCCCTATGCGCTTTGTGAGCTCGCCATCGGCAAAGCGGAAAACGGTCACAGACTGCAAGTGGGACCTTGAGCGGGGTCGTTCGGCGCGCAGGAAATCTCTCCCATCACGGGCCCACAGATCGCCACCCGGCCCGGTACGCAACTCGTCCGCTTCTGCAGCGCCTTGCATAGCAGCCATTTGGCGCTCAGCGGCGGGCACCACATACTCACCCACAACGCTAGCTAGTACCGCCAGCACCAACCCACCAGCCATGACCGCACCGGCAATCTGCACCACCGATACCCCTGCGGCCCGCATAGCTGTCAGCTCTTGACGAGCCGCCAAGGCACCCAGCCCCATCAACGATCCGATCAGTGTTGCAAAAGGAAAGGCCTCGTAAGCCAGCTCTGGGGCATCGAGCAACGCAGCTAGGAGCACATCAAAAGTACTCTCATCACCATCGGCGACGCCATCGGCGAGGGCAAAGACCAGATCCAAGGCCAGTATCGCCGCCAACGCTACCAGCGCGGCCAGAATCACTGTACGGGCAAGATAAACTACCAGGATCAACATGTTACTAGTTACCCAACGATCCAGAGCGGCGGACCGGCCATAGGCCACCAAAGCGATACCGGGTCCAGGCCAATGCAGCCAGCAGCGCTGCAACATGCACCCAGAGCAAACCCAGTTCAGCCGGCGTGCGCCCCTCCTCTAACCACTCATGGCCGGTGGTCAACAGCTGGAAGTAGGCAACATAGACCAACACGGCACTGAGCAGCTTACCGTAGCGACCATCGCGCGGTTCGGCCTTGGCCAAAGGGACTGCCAAAACCGTTAGGACGATCACCATAGCCGGCATGGACAGCCGCCAATGCACTTCAGCTATATCCGCCAAGTGATCTGACCCGATCAACTCAGCCGTTGCTGTTCCCTCGCGATCGCGCTCGACATCTACCGCCTCTCTAGTATCAACCAGCAAACCGTGGCGCTCGAAGCGAGTCACCGTCCAGTCGCGCTGCCCCGCCTTGCCGTCATAACGATAGCCGTCACCAAAGACTAAATATCGGTCACCGGTCTCTGGCCGATAATCCTGCACTGCCCGATCGGCGCGCACTATTACCTCTCTGTCGGCATCCTGGACGTAAACAAATACCTCGCGCAATTCACCCTCACCAGCGCTATCCCCAGCATATAAAGTCCCTATGTCGCCACCACCTACAAATTGCCCTGCCTGAAAGGCGCCGAGATCAACATCACGGGCTGCCTGCTCGCTGTAGACATCGGCCTGATAGCTCGCCCAGGGCGCAACATAGACGCTCAAGACGAAGACCAGGACAGCCACCGGCACAGCCAAATAGGCCAACCCCCTAGTTATAAGCGCCGGCCCCACCCCGCAGGCGGCCAGCACCGGCAATTCACTATCCCTATAGAGGCGGCCCATAGCCAAAACCATGCCGATGAAAAGCGCCGCGGGCACAACAACGCCCAGATAGCGAAGGACTTGCAACCCCATCAGGACAGCCACGGCCTCAGCGGGAATCTCACCTCCAGCCGCATCGGCCAGATAGTCGATCGAGCGATTAGCGGCAAGGACTACAAACAGCACCAGGAAGACCGCAAAGCTAGCTGCAGCTGCCTCGCGAAACAGGTAACGATCGATAATGGAAAAAATCAACGCAACTACCCGCCCTCTCTCGTCAGTCTCGGCATGTTTACGTACACTATAAAGCAAAGACAACCAACCAGCAGGGAGCCCAGTGACCCGGGTCGACTTCTACATCCTCAAGCAGTCGGGCGTTAACGTACGCGAGCATTTCGCATGCCGCCTAGCCGAAAAGGCCTACTCTCAAGGCATAACCGTTGTTATGCTAACAGCCGATCATGAACAGACGGCCAGGGTCGATCGACTGCTCTGGACCTTCCGCCAGGGGAGCTTCATACCCCACGCCTGCATAACAGAACACGACGACGAGCCGGTTGTCATTGGTACCGCCCCCGACACCAGCCCCACCAGCGATAGCGCGGTACTAATCAACCTGACCGACGATATGCCCCATAACTGGGCCCAGGGCGCCAGAGTAGCGGAGATCCTCGATCAGCGCCAGACGACCCTAAAGCCTGGCCGAGCCCGTTATAAAGAGTACCAACAACACGGCTGCCAACCACAGACTCATCATATTGACGGGGATTAGCGATGAACGATCCGTTTATGCCTAAAGGCGATGAGCCTCCTCTTCTCTATGACTTGGTCATGAGTGGCGAGCGGGTACGCAACGCCGGCGGTCCATGGCTTGGCATCGAAGGTCAAGATAGTGGTCTGCTTAGCGCCCCCCCGCCGCCATCTTTAAAGGCCTTGTGGGAGGGGCAAGGCACCCTTGACCCCACCCCGACAAACGCCGCAGAGCAGAACAGCCAACCAACCCCGCACCAGCCTGAGGAACCGGCTGCGAGCAGGGAGCCGCAAACGGTTGCCGAGGTGCCCGCCGAGTTGCGCGCCGAGATAGAGCGCCAGGCTTGCCGCACGCTAGCCAAGCATTTTCGCCAGCAGATAGCTGAGCGCCTCGACGAAGCTATACAACAGTCCCGCCAACCAATCCGCAAGGCTGTCGAAGACGCCCTGGTCAGCGCGGTGAGCAGCACCAGAAAAAATCAATAACAGGATAGAGGAATAAATGGAGAAGACATACAACCCGAGCGATATTGAAAGCAAGCTCTACGAGATGTGGGAACAGGGCGGACACTTCGCCCCGAGCGGCGAAGGTGAGCCATACTGCATCATGATCCCGCCGCCGAACGTCACCGGCACCCTCCACATGGGTCACGCCTTCCAGGATACGGTGATGGACGCGCTGATCCGCTTCAAGCGCATGGATGGGTACAACACCTTATGGCAACCGGGCACCGATCACGCCGGGATCGCCACCCAAATGGTCGTCGAGCGCCAGCTGGAGGGCGAGGGACTGAGCCGCCACGACCTTGGGCGCGAGAAGTTTCTCGAGCGCGTCTGGCAGTGGAAGGCCGAATCCGGCGGCACCATAACCCGTCAGCTGCGCCGCATGGGCGCCTCGGTCGACTGGAGCCGCGAGCGCTTTACCATGGACGACGGCCTTTCCGAGGCCGTAAACGAGGTCTTCGTACGACTCTACGAGGACAGGCTGATCTATCGCGGCGAGCGGCTAGTTAACTGGGATCCGGTGCTGCGCACCGCGGTCTCCGACCTGGAGGTCGTCTCTCAGGAGGAGGCGGGGCATATCTGGCACATGCGCTACCCGCTGGCCGATGACCCTAGCGAGAGCGTGGTGGTTGCCACCACCCGCCCGGAGACCATGCTCGGCGACACAGCGGTCGCTGTACACCCGCAGGATGAGCGTTACGCTCACCTGATCGGGCACAGTGTGCGCCTGCCCTTGGTCGAGCGCGAGATCCCGATAATCGGCGATGACTACGTCGACCCAGAGTTCGGCAGCGGCTGCCTGAAGATCACCCCGGCCCACGATTTCAACGACTTCGCTGTCGGTGAACGGCACGACTTAGAGCGCATCAACGTGCTCAGTGAAGATGCCCACATCAATGAACAAGCCCCCGCTCGCTATCAGGGCATGGATCGCTACGCCGCCCGTGAGCAAGTGGTAGCCGATCTTGACTCCGCCGGCTTGCTGGTGCAAATCGAGGAGCATAAGTTGATGGTGCCGCGCGGCGATCGCAGCGGTGCCGTAATCGAGCCCTACCTGACCTGGCAGTGGTTCGTGCGTGCCGAGCCGCTCGCTGAGCCGGCCATCAAGGCGGTCGCCGATGGGCGGATCAAGTTCATCCCGGATAACTGGGATAAGACCTACTTCGAGTGGCTGCGCAACATTCAGGACTGGTGCATATCGCGCCAGATCTGGTGGGGGCACCGTATCCCAGCCTGGTACGACCCGCAGGGTCAGGTTTACGTCGGCCGCAGCGAAGATGAAGTGCGCGAGCGCTACGCTATAGCCAGCACCACAGCGCTGACCCGTGACGAGGATGTGCTCGACACCTGGTTCTCCTCAGCGCTGTGGCCCTTCTCCACCCTCGGCTGGCCGCAGTCGACACCGGAGCTGCGCACCTTCTACCCAAGCTCGGTGCTGGTGACCGGCTTCGATATCATCTTCTTCTGGGTCGCCCGCATGATCATGATGGGTTTGTACTTTATGGACGATGTGCCCTTTCGCGAGGTCTATATCCACGGCCTAGTACGCGACCCGGAAGGGCAAAAGATGTCCAAGTCGAAGGGCAATGTGCTCGACCCACTGGATATAGTCGACGGCATCGACCTGGAGTCCCTGGTCGCCAAACGCACCGCCGACATGATGCAGCCGCAACTCGCCGAGCGTATCGCCCAGATGACCCGGCGCCACTATCCGGACGGCATCCAGGCCCACGGCACCGACGCACTGCGCTTTACCTTCGCCTCACTGGCCACCACCGGCCGTGATGTAGTCTTTGACCTAGGCCGCGTCGAAGGCTACCGCAACTTCTGCAACAAGCTCTGGAACGCTGCGCGCTATGTGCTGATGAACACCGCCGAGGAGGACTGTGGCTACAGCGGGGAAGGCGTTGAGTTCGGTGCCGCCGAGCGCTGGATCCGCACACGGCTAGATAAGACCATCGCCAGCGTCCGCCAAGGCTACGCCGATTACCGTCTCGACATGGCCGCACAAGCCATTTACGAGTTTACCTGGGATGAGTACTGCGATTGGTACTTAGAGCTGTCCAAACCGGCACTGCGGGACGGCACCGCTGCGCAGGCCCGCGGCACCCGGCAGACCCTGCTCGAGGTCCTGGAGACCTTGCTGCGCCTCACCCACCCGCTGATGCCGTTTATCACCGAGGAGATCTGGCAGAAGATCGCCCCGCTAACTGGCAAGCAAGGGCCGAGCATAATGCGCCAGCCCTACCCCGCGGCCCAACCTGAGCAGCGCGACAGCGCCGCTGAGGCCGAGATCGCCTGGTTACAAGCTATTATACTTGGGGTACGGCGCATCCGCGGCGAGATGGACATTTCGCCGAGCCGGCCGGTGCCGGTACTACTCGGCCACGCCAGCGCTGAGGATCGGCAACTGCTCGAGCGCCATAGTGGGTTCTTGACCAGCATCGCCCGCCTGGAGTCCATCCGCCTGCTCGACGATGGCGAAACACCGCCGGAGTCGGCCCTCGCCCTTGCCGGCGATATGGAGGTGCGGGTACCCATGGCAGGGCTGATTGATAAAGAGGCCGAACTCGCCCGGCTAGCCAAGGAGCGCTCGCGCATTGAGGGCGATATCGAGCGAGCGCAGCAGAAGCTGGCCAATGAGAGCTTTGTCGCCAAGGCCCCGCAGGAGGTGGTAGACAAAGAGCGGGCCAAACTTGAGGAGGCCCAACAGGCCCTAGCCAAGCTCGCCGAGCAGGAGCAGCGGGTGAGCAGCCTCTAGAAGGCAACCTCCCGCGCCATAATCAAAGCATCCTCACGGCCGTGCGGGGCGGGATAGTAGCCAGGGCGCCGCCCCACTTCATTAAAGCCAAACTGCTGATAGAGACGGCAGGCGGGGACGTTGGAAGGCCGAACCTCGAGAAAGAGCATCTGCGCTGCTAGCAACTGCGCGCGCTCTACGGCGACATTGAGCAAGTGGTGGGCGATGCCCTGGCGCTGCCAGGGCGGGGCTATGCAGATATTGAGGATATGCGCCTCCCCTGCTGCGCAGCTTACCACCAAGTGGCCGACGATTTGATCGACCTCGTGGACAAAACAGCCGTAGCCCACCCGCAGGCAGTCGCGAAAGATCATCTCGCTCCATGGATAGCGGTAGGCATGGCGCTCGATGCTTAGCACCGCCTCCAGGTCGGCCTCGGTCATGGGCCTGGTAACCCCGCCAGCTGCTGTCGCTATACCGCCCGCAGCCGAAGATGTGCCCGGCCCCGCGGCTGCGGCCAGATCGGGCGATTCGGCAGCAGCGCTTAGAGTGCCGCGCGAATCCGTTTCAGGTCCTGCCATGACTTAGCCTTCTCGGCCGGAGAGCGGAGCAAATAGGCCGGATGGTAGGTCACCCACACCGGGATCGAGGTATCGGCATAGGTGTGCGTCTGCCCGCGCAGCTTCGCTAGCGGGGCGGTGCTAGCGAGCAGCTTCTGTGCCGCCACCCGGCCGAGGGCGACGATAAGCTTTGGCTCGAGCAATTCGAGCTGCCGGCGTAGGTAGCCGTTACAGGCAGCCACCTCATCGGGGCGGGGCTCGCGGTTACCCGGCGGCCGACACTTAACGATGTTACAGATATAGACACCGCCGCGCTCCCGACCGCGGTCGATAGCCGCCAGCATGGCATCGAGCAGCTTCCCGGCGCGCCCGACGAAAGGCTCACCGAGCCGATCCTCATCTGCCCCCGGCCCCTCGCCTACGAGGACTAAATCGGCTCGCTTATCACCGACCCCAAAGACGGTCTGGGTCCTCGCTTCACAAAGCTTACAACTGCGACACGCGGCAACCGTCTGCTCTAGCTCCAACCAATCGAGCGCGGCGACATCAGGCGGCGGGGCATAGCCTAGCTCTGGCGTGCTGCCACCATCTGTCCCCGCCTTAGCCAACTGACTACTAACTCCGCCTTCGGGCTGCGCTGTGCCAGAGGTGGTCCCAGAGACTATCGGCCCTGGAGTTTGATCACTACCAGCACCTGTAGCTTCACCCCGGTCAACCGCCCGAGGCGCTATGTGCCCCGCTCGCGGTGGGCTCTCCCGACTCTCTCGTCGCGCCGGCCCACACATCGCCCCCTGCTCCGTGGCTTCCTCTATCAGCGCATCACGTGGGATATAGACATCTATCCCAAGCCGCTGCAGGTAGCTAAGGCGCCGCCGATCCATAGATCAGACATCACCGGCCTGGGGGTGCTGACGATCAGCGCCGACCAGGATCTTGTTCAGGGCGTTGATATAGGCCTTAGCCGAGGCGATCACGATATCGACATCGGCACCCTGACCATTAGCCACCCGACCACCGCGCTCCAGGCGGACAGTCACCTCACCCTGCGAGTCAGTCCCGGTAGTGATATTGTTGATGGAAAAGAGCAGCAGCTCAGTCCCCGACTGCACCAACGAGTCGATAGCCATAAACGCAGCATCGACGGCCCCACTGCCCGGCGCCACTGCCCGCCTCTCCTCACCATCAATGATCAGGGAGACCTTAGCCTCGGGGGTCTCTCCGGTCTCGGAGCAAACCTGCAAGGAGAGCAGTTTAATGCGCTCATTCTCCAGCGCCGCACCGGCTTCAGTAACCAGCGCCTGCAGATCCTCGTCAAAGATCTCATGCTTTTTATCGGCCAGGGACTTAAAGCGGGCAAACGCCTCGTTGAGTTGCTCCTCGGAGTCGATGACTATATCCAGCTCCTCAAGCCGCGAGCGAAAGGCGTTACGTCCGGAGTGTTTGCCCAACACCATGCGGTTGGTATGCCAACCAACATCCTCGGCACGCATTATCTCGTAGGTCTCGCGGTGTTTGAGCACCCCGTCCTGATGGATCCCTGACTCATGGGCGAAGGCATTGACCCCGACTATCGCCTTATTGGGCTGGACATGGAATCCGGTGATATTAGCAACCAGCTTGGAGACCGGCACGATCTCCCGGGTGTTGATCTGGGTGTCGCAACCGAAGACATCCTGGCGGGTCCGCACCGCCATGACTACCTCTTCCAGCGAGGCGTTACCGGCCCGCTCCCCTAGACCATTGATGGTGCACTCTACCTGCCGGGCACCGGCACGCACCGCGGCCAACGAGTTGGCCACCGCTAGGCCTAGGTCATTGTGGCAATGCACCGAAAAGACCGCCTTATCGGCATTGGGGATGCGCTCCAAAAGGGTACCAATAAGCCCGCCAAACTGCTCCGGGACGTTGTAACCAACCGTATCCGGTATATTTATAGTTCCCGCCCCGGCATCAATCGCAGCCTCGATGATCCGGCACAGGAAGTCGTGCTCAGAGCGTCCGGCATCCTCCGGCGAGAACTCGACATCGTCGCACAACTGCCGCGCCAGCTTGACCGCCTTGCCCGCTGCCTCAACAACCTCATCGGGCTGCATGTGCAGCTTGTTCTGCATGTGGATCGGCGAGGTCGCAATAAACGTATGGATCCTTGCCGCCTGCGCCTGCGCCAACGCCTCCCCTGCGGTACGAATATCCGCCTCTCGAGCCCGCGCCAAGCCGCAGACCCGGCTACCCTTGATGGTCTCGGCAACAGCTCGGACACTCTCGAAATCACCCTGGCTAGCCGCCGGGAAACCGGCCTCAAAGACATCGACATTAAGGCGCTCCAGCCCCTTAGCGATACGAATCTTCTCCTCGCGGGTCATTGAGGCCCCGGGGCTTTGCTCGCCATCGCGCAAGGTGGTATCAAAGATTATCAACCGGTCTGCTTCGCCCATCGATCTGCTCTCTGTCAAAGGTTGCTGCTGCCTAAATAGGACCCCCTAAGACCCCCCGGCGCCATAACGGACCCCCGGTGTAGATGACGCTGCGCATCCTTGCCTGTAATCCACATGACGCCAAACCTCGCGCCAAGAGAACCATACCGAGGCTGCTAAATGGTTCCAGGGGGCTGCAAGAGTCACCCCAACTATACCATAGCTGTTTTTATTTTTTCTAATCTTTATCAGCCGCGCCGCTCCCAACGGTGCCGACGCAGCCTAACTATGGTTAACACCGGGCCCGATAACAAATATGCGAAGAACCCCACAAATAGCGCGGTAGGCGGATGAACGGCGATCAGTATCAAGGCCACCACCAAACCTACAATCGCCGGAAACCTTACCCTATAGCGTATATCAAGCTCTTTGAAGCTGTCATAACGGATATTGCTGACCATCATGGCGGCTGCGGCAATAGTAATAATTGCCGCAGGGATGGCTGCCTCATAACCGCTTAGCCCGACCCGTTCACCAAACCAGACCAAGGTCACCACTACCCCGGCTGCAGCCGGGCTGGGCAACCCCTGGAAATAGCTCTTATCGCTCACCCCACTCTGGGTATTAAAGCGCGCTAAGCGCAGCGCTGCGCATGCTACGAATAGAAAGGCAGCCAGCCAGCCACCATTATCCCAAAGTAGCACCGTAGCGTTATCGCCCAAGGCCCAATTATAGACAATGAGCGAAGGCGCCAACCCGAAACTTACCATATCGGCAAGGGAGTCGTACTGCACGCCAAAATCTGTATCGGTGCCGGTAATGCGGGCGACCCTACCGTCCAGGCCATCAAAGAGCATTGCGACCAACACGGCAATCGCCGCAAGGCCGAAATCACCGTCCATGCCCAGGATTATGCCGAGAAACCCGAAGAATACGCAGCCAGTGGTTAGCAGATTGGGCAGTAGATAGATCCCGCGCCGACGTCGATTAATCATCGCTGCTCACTGGAAGATTATGTGCCCGCCAGGCTGCCATACCACCCTGAAGATTATAGACCTCACTAAAACCGTGGCGGGTCAAGATACGCGCCGCACTGGCAGAACGCATGCCACTCTGGCAATAAACAACGATAGGGGTATCGCTGCTTATTTCCAGGTCTGCCAGGCGGCGACGCAACAAGTGCTTAGGGATGTGCATGGCTGCGGGTATGGTGCCGCCGTGCAGCTCAGCTCCCGTGCGCACGTCCAGAAACAGGGTCTGGCCGTCATCGAGCCGCTCAGCTGCCTGCTCAGCACTCAGGGGCAAATACTTGCGGGTCAGGCGCCGCCAAACCATCCGGGCGAACAGCAAGACCAGCGCTACTATCACCACAAAGCGCACCGGATCCTCGGCGATCCAAACAGGCAGCTCAACCATACGCCACCCCTCCAAAGGGTACTGGATTAGTCGCGATCAACGAGCTTGTTGGCTGTGATCCAAGGCATCATGCCACGCAGTCTCTCGCCCACCTCTTCAATCTGGTGCTCGGCAGAGAGGCGCCGACGGGCATGGAGAGTGGGCGCACCTGCCTTGTTCTCGAGCACGAACTCCTTGGCAAACTCGCCATTCTGGATCTCGCGCAGGATCTCCTTCATAGCCGCGCGCGACTGCTCGTTGATAACCCGCGGGCCACGCGTAAAGTCCCCATACTCGGCAGTATTGGAAACGGAGTAGCGCATATTGGCAAGACCGCCCTCATAGAGCAGATCAACAATCAGCTTAGTCTCATGCAGGCACTCAAAGTAGGCCATCTCAGGCGCGTAACCGGCCTCGACCAAGGTCTCGAACCCGGCCTCGATTAGCGCTGCAATACCACCGCAGAGCACCGTCTGCTCACCAAAGAGATCGGTCTCCGTCTCTTCACGGAAGCTAGTCTCAATGATACCGGAACGGCCGCCGCCATTAGCCACCGCATAAGCTAGGGCTATCTCTTTGGCCTGACCACTACCATCCTGGTGAATAGCGATCAGCGACGGGACACCGCCGCCGGCGACATAAGTCGAGCGAACCAGATGGCCGGGGCCCTTCGGGGCAATCATAATCACGTCGTAGCCCTTGCCCGGGGCAATCTGCCCATAGTGGATGTTAAAGCCGTGGGCAAAGGCTATCGCCGCACCGGGTTTAAGATTAGGGGCCACCTGCTGCTCAAAGATAGCCGGCTGGTGCTCATCCGGGGCAAGCATCATAACCACATCAGCGCTGGCTGCCGCATCCTCGATAGAGGCCACTTGCAGCCCAGCCGCTTCGGCCTTCGCAGCCGAGGCGGATCCAGTACGCAGCCCCACTACTACATCAACCCCAGACTCCTTGAGATTGTTGGCATGAGCATGCCCCTGTGAGCCATAACCGATTATGGCCACACGGCGCTTGGTAATCTGAGCAAGATCTGCATCCTGGTCGTAATAAACCTTCATTATTTCCCCCTGGGTGGTGATTGGTAAAAATTAAACTCGCAAGTGACGCTCGCCGCGGCTGATGCCGATTACTCCGGAGCGGACAACCTCAAGTATATTGCTACCGCCAATGGCATCGATCAAAGCGTCCAGCTTGTCACTGGTTCCGGTGAGTTCGACCGTGTAGATCTTCTCAGTTACATCGAGCACCCGGCCGCGGAATATATCCGCCAATCGCTTGAGCTCATCGCGCTGCTCCGGGGAACCGGCAGCTACCTTGATGAGCATCATCTCACGCTCGATATGCCGACCTTCGGTCATGTCCACGACCTTGACCACGTCAAGCAACTTATTAAGCTGCTTGATTATCTGTTCGATAATCTCGTCATCGCCGATGGTAACCAAGGTCAGTCGGGATATGGTTGGATCGTCGGTCGGGGCAACAGTCAGACACTCGATGTTGTAACCGCGCGCAGTAAACATGCCCGCAATGCGCGATAGCGCGCCGGATTCATTCTCCACTAGCATCGAGATGATGTGTCGCATCGGTTAGTCGCTCCCACTTTAACGTGCCCGCCGGATAAACGGGTTAAACTACTGCCATTGCAGATTACGGTCAAGTTAATGGCGCCATCCATGGCGCCATGACCTCCACACCAGGGCAACCAACTGCCCCCCAAAACTCCCCCGGCGCCATCAGCCGCCCCGGTGTGGAGGACGCCGTGAATCCATCCCTGGAGGCTTCATGGCGCCATCCATGGCGCCAAGACCTCCACACCGGGGCGGCTGATGGCGCCGGGGGAGTCCTTAGAGGTGCCCAAAAAAGGTTTTGGACACGAAGAAGATTTTGGACATGCATCCAAATTTGAAATTTACGGCTGTAGCGACAAGAATACGGGCAGCAAAGCAACTATCTATGGAGCAAGCTCGATGCGCGTCAGCCGATTCCCGCTCTCAACCCTGCGTGAGACACCCGCCGATGCCGAGATAGTCAGCCACCAGCTGATGCTGCGGGCCGGCCTAATCCGCCGCCTCTCCTCCGGCCTCTATACCTGGATGCCCTTGGGGTTACGGGTCTTACAGCGGGTCGAACGGATAGTCCGCGAGGAGATGAACCGTGCCGGGGCGCTGGAAGTTCTCATGCCAGCGGTCCAGCCGGCCGAGCTCTGGCAGGAATCGACGCGCTGGGACAAGTATGGCCCTGAGCTGCTCCGCATCAAGGATCGTCACGAGCGGGACTTCTGCTTTGGCCCCACCCATGAGGAGGTCATCACCGATCTCTTTCGCCGCGAAATACGTAGCTACAAGCAGCTGCCGATCAACTACTACCAGATCCAGACCAAGTTCCGCGACGAGATACGCCCCCGCTTCGGGGTTATGCGCGCCCGCGAGTTCCTGATGAAGGACGCCTACTCGTTTCACCTCGACAGCGCTTGCCTGGCCCGCGAATACAGGGCGATGCACGAGGCATATTGTCGGATCTTTGCCCGCGCCGGTTTAGCATTCGAGGCGGTAGAGGCCGACACCGGGGCAATCGGCGGCAACATCTCCCACGAGTTCATGGTACTGGCCGACTCCGGGGAAGACGCCATCGCTGTCTGCGAACAGAGCGGCTACGCGGCCAATGTCGAACTTGCCCCCACCCTGCCGGCTCAGCAACCACGACCGCAACCGCAGATGGAGATGGAGCGGGTCGCCACCCCAGGCCAGCACAGCATAGCCGAGGTCAGTGAATACTTAGGGGTGCCGAGCGATCGCAACATTAAGATCCTGATCGTTGAGGGAGCAGAGGACGAATTAGTTGCCCTGCTGCTGCGTGGCGATCACGAGCTTAATGAGCTCAAGGCTGAAAAGCACCCAGCACTGGCCAAACCGCTAACCTTTGCTAGCGCTGAACGGGTCGAGCAGCAGCTCGGGTGCCCATTCGGCTCTTTAGGTCCGGTGGGGCTGGAGGGGGTCCGCCTGATCGCCGACTACGCGGCAGTTCAGGTGAGTGACTTTGTCTGCGGCGCCAACCAAGATGGCTACCATCTGCGCGGGGTAAACTGGGGCAGGGACCTACCGGAGCCCGAAACAGCCGATCTGCGCAGCGTCGAGCACGGCGACCCAAGTCCCGATGGCGCCGGGACCCTTACCATTCGCCGCGGCATTGAGGTTGGTCACATCTTCCAACTCGGCACGACCTACAGTAATGCCATGGGCGCTACGGTCCTTGACGAGCAAGGCCAGGAGCGCACCGTAACCATGGGTTGTTACGGCATAGGTGTATCGCGTGTGGTGGCCGCTGCCATCGAACAGAACCATGACCAAAAGGGCATCCATTGGCCCGACCCAATCGCCCCTTTCCAGGTCGCACTAGTACCGATAAAGGCCGATCAGCCGGAGGTAACTGAGGCGGCAGAGGCCCTCTACGGCGAGCTTACTGCCTCAGGTATAGATGTGCTTTACGACGACCGCGACTCGCGCCCCGGGGTTAAGTTCGCCGATATCGAACTAATCGGCATCCCGCACCGCGTTGTAGTCAGCCCCAAAGCGATTCAAGAGGATGTCATCGAGTACAAAGGCCGTAATGATGAAGAACCGAGCTCTGTACCGCGTGATGACATCGTCGCGTGGCTTAAAAACCGGATTAATATGTAACTGTTTAGCCACGCCATTCCCGCTAGGGAAACTCTTTATGGAGATTATATGAATCACGCCGAGCAGCAATTGCCAGCGAACTCCAGACATGCCAATGAGACAGTCTTGATTGCCGGCTGCGGCCGACTTGGACAGGCCGTCGCCCTGCAGCTGCAGGCCGAGGGTGCCCGGGTCTTCGGCCTACGGCGCCGCCCCGAACAACTGCCCGCCGGGATAGAGCCGATTAAGGCCGACCTCATGGACACGGCGCAGCTTAGCAAATGCCTGCCGCAGGGAACCTCTAAAAACTTCGCCGGCGCCACCATCCGCCCCGGTGTGGAGGACGCCGTGAATCCAGCCCTGGAGGCTTCATGGCGCCAAGACCTCCACACCGAGGCGGATGGTGGCGCCGGCGAAGTTTTTAGAGGCCACCCGCAGGACATCTCGCTAATCTACTATATAGTCACCCCGGCGCAGTTCGACGATCAAAGCTACCGTAGTGCATTCGTTGACGGCCTGAGCAATCTGCGCGACGCATTGATCAACCGAGGCCAGTCACCGCGGCGACTGGTTTTTGTCTCCAGCACCGGGGTATATGGTCAACAGCAGGGTGAATGGATAGACGAGACCAGCCCCACCGAACCGGGGCGTTTCTCCGGCCAGCGGCTGCTCGAGGCCGAGCAACTCGCCGCGGATTGCCCCTGGCCTAGCGCCATTGCCAGATTAGGCGGCATATACGGGCCAGGTCGCGATATGTTCATCAATAAAGTAAAGAAGGGGGAACCCTGTCGCCCAGACGGTTTTACCAATCGCATCCACGCGGATGATGCGGTAGGGATGCTGGTCCACCTTGGCCGAGCTACGACACCCGCCGGCATTTACCTAGGTGTAGACGACGAGCCCACCACTCAATGTCAGGTCATGGAATTTATTGCCGAACAGCTCGGCCTACCCAGCCCCCCTCGGGATGAAGCGAGCTCGTCAAACACCCGCGGCGTGGGCAGCAAGCGTGGCGACAATAGCAAGCTCAAGGCGAGCGGTTTCAGGTTTCAGTACCCAACCTTCCGCGAGGGCTATCAGGAACTAATCAGAGCGGATCTTTAAATACTTTACTTGACAACAAAGCCGCCGCTTGGCTGCTCCTCGCTCTGCTGGCAATCGACCTGCTCGACCCGGGCCGCAGGAGGGCCTTGGTGCAACCACTGACGCAACTCGGCAAGCTGAGCCGGATCACCACTAGCCAGTACCTCTACTCGACCGTCGGCGAGATTGCGGACATAGCCGCTGAGACCTAACTGGCGCGCCTTCTCCTGAGTATAGGCACGAAAACAGACCCCTTGGACTAGGCCGCTGACGTAGCAATGCAGACTCTCTGCCATACTCGGCTTAACCTCTACTGCTAGCAAAAAGCTCGCTTAAGGATATCTCAAATATCGCCTCACGCCGCTCCTCCAAGCGCCGCACCCGATCCGCCAAGCGCCTCTCCCATAGCCCTCCCTGTTCACCTATCTCAGCAGAACTGGGTAAGCGAAAGGCGCTGGTTCTGTGGAGATCTTCCAGTGTAAAACTGGCCATATCGCGAATCAAAACCCACTTACCTTGCCAATTTTGGTCCACGATCTTCGCCCGACGTAACTCCTGTAGCACCCTCTCCACCGCCTGTTCACCCGCCTCCGGCTCCAACTCCAGCAAGCCCGCCTGATCAATCGCCTCGCCTTGGCGCTGAGCATTGAACAAGTGGCCTAGCAAGCGGATGGCCAGGACCATTTCCCAGCGCTGATCACTCAACTCTAAGTCCGCTCGGCGGCGGTAACCATCCAGCGCATGGGCTATTTCAGCGCCAACCAAGATAACCAGCCATGAGATGTAGAGCCAGATCAAAAAGAGCGGCAACGCCGCCAAGGCGCCGTAGATCGCCTCATAAGTCGGCACAGTACTGACAAACTTGGCGAACCCGAACTTTGCAACCTCGAACAGCAATGATGCCATGGCCCCGCCGACCACGGCATGGAGCAAGCGCACCGGTCGATTAGGTACGAGTGCATAGATTAAGGTGAAGATCACTGCTTGGACCAGGAATGGCGCCACTGCAGTCGCGATACTGACCATCGCCGAAGTCGGCTCCACCTCCACCGGACCGATAGCCAAGCCGCCTATACCGGGGGTTGCGACAATAGCCGCGCCGATCATCAACGGCCCAACAGTCAGCACTGTCCAATAGACCATGATCCGCTGCATCGCAGGACGCGGCTGGCTAACTCCCCATATGCCGTTGAGAACCCGCTCGGCGGTATTAAGCAGCAACAAAGATGAAACCGCCAGACCAACAACACCTACCGCGGTCAACTCCGCCGCCCGACCGACGAAACTCTCGAGATGGTCATCGACCACCTCACTAGCCGCCGGCACCAGGTGCTCAACCATCAACTCACGCAACCTGTCGGTCATACCCTCAAAGACAGGGAATGCCGCGAGCACTGAGAAGGCAATGGTCAACAGCGGCACAATCGCCAACAGGGTTACGTAGGCGAGCATGGCGGCGCTTTTCAAGCACTCATCAGCACTAATGCGCTGCAGCAGATAGGCACCAAAGTCCTGGGTTTTATCTATGACCGGCTTAAGTTTAGTGACCGACAACTGAGGCAGTCTTGGCATTAGCGCTTTATATCCGACAATTTGGGTGTTTACGAAACCCCATCAGTGAATTAACTAGCGGTCCCGGGGGCTGATTCGCCAAGCAGGCCCTGCTGATTTAAGTACCCGCGCACAAAGGGGACCGTTAACCGTCTGCCTTGGGCCAAGGAGGCGCGATCAAGGTCATCAAAGACGTCCAGCAATATAGCTATACTACGCGGCAAACGACGGATCAGGTAGCGCGCCGTCGCCGGCGGCAAATCTAACCCCCGTATAGATGCGCGTTGGCGCAGAATCAGCAAACAGGTCTGCTCATCAGGCTGCTGCAAGGCGATAACCACCCCCCAACTTAACCGCGAGCGCAGATCGGCCAACTGCAAAGTGAGCTGAGACGGCGGTTGCCGCGCTGCAAAGAGCAGCGAACAACCACTCTCTACCGCCCGATTAAAAAAATGAAATAGGCCGTGTTGCATACCATCGTCCACCTCCAGGACATCGACATCATCCACTGCGACAAGCCCGGCCTGCTCAAAACCTTCGAACAGTGCCGCGCCGTATCCGCCTAACTGGCTTAAGGGCAGATAGGCAGCCGGTGTACCGTTTGCTGCCGCCCGCTTACAGGCCCCCTGGAGCAAATGGCTCTTGCCCGTTGCGGGCGGCCCGTGGAGAAAGAGCGCCGGCCCCTGATTACGCCCTTCAGCCGCGGCAGCAACCCAGTTAGCACTCTCGGCATTGGCCCCGGCGATGAACCGTTCAAGGCTGGCCGACTCATTCCACTTTATATCCAAAGGCAACTGCACTGCCATCTGATTTCTCAATCTGCTAACTAAGAGCACTTTTATTGTTAGGGATGGTAAAGACTATACTGGCCGCAGATTGGCTCTGAAAAGCCTAAAATGGTAACCTCCGGCAGGTTAGCGCCAATAAGCCTATAAAAATCAAGAGCAGTACGATATGAGACCGCATACAAAAACCCTGGCACCGCTAATGGCAGCACTCCTGCTCAGTACTCCAATATCTGTCGTGGCCGAAGATGATGACTCATTAGAGGCAACTGCCACTTTAGGCGCATCGATAAATCGCGGCAATACCGACTCGGAACGCTACTCCCTGACCTTTGACTACCTCCAACGCACCCGCGAACATCGTTTCACGTTCGATGCCGAGGCGAACCGCGGCGAGTCAGATGGCAAAGAAGACGTCAACAACACCCGCGCCGCGAGCGGCTACGACTGGTTCTTCCATGGCCCCTGGTACGCCAACACCTCACTATCCTGGCGTCAGGACAGGATGCGTGATCTCTACAGCCGCTACTCAGTCGGCGCTGGTGCCGGTTACCAGTTCTTTGACGATGACCAGATTCGTCTGTCGGTTGAGTTCGGCCCGAGCTATATACACGAAGAAACACTCGAAGAGCGCGATACCTCAGGCGAGGGCGCAGCACGCTGGGCACTCGATTACCGCCAATACGTCTGGGAAGATTCAGTGCGCATCTTCCACCGCCATGAATTCGTCATGATGGCCGATGATAGCGACAACTGGTACGCGACCACCCGAACCGGCGTGCGCATGCCGGTGCGCGAGAATCTAAGTGCCAGCCTGCAGTTCAACTACGATTACGATAACAAGACAACTGCAGATCACCGCTACGACTCTACAACCTTGGTTACACTGACTTACGATTGGGAATAATAAAGCCCGACAGCCCGGTCGAGCTTCGCCGCTTAACTGGGCTGCTATCGATCACCGCGCCAGCGGTAAGCCCTTACAACCCTACCTGCCTCCTCACCAAAATCAACGCTCGGCAGAGGCTCAACCAATAGCTGCGGAAGATCATCCAAATCCTCCAACACCAGATCCATATTATGGCTCAGGACCAACTCCAGCATCGCCCGGCGCCCCTCCACTCGTCTAATATTGACCGCATCGACCCCAGCAATCTGGCGCAGCCTGCGCTGCATTGCTACATAGTCCTCTAGCCCCTCTATGCCGAGTATAACCACCTCCATGCGCCGCCCTTCCGGGTCACCAGGAATAGCTGCATAGCGCTCAACGAAACGCTGGCCGATCAGATCTAAGGCATCACCGATCACTTCATCGAGGGCCCCAGGACCACTGCGATAAGCAATGCTCTCTTCGCCCAATATGGCCGTCCAATGCCCCCGCCAAGCGCCCGTTGAAGTGCGCCGCAAACCGACACTGATCACCGCAGCGCCGCCATAACGTTCTGAGGCTTCACGAATATTCTGCGTAAAACCACCCCAGACATCGGCATACCCCAGGCTGCGCCGGTCCTGCCAGTCGAGCAGCGGGAACAACAGTGGCAATCCCCGCTCTCTAGCTTGGGTGCGCAGGGCCTCAACCACCTCAAGCTGTTCTACGGTGTAGCCGGTGTGCCTATCGCTGAGCATCACCCGCTGACCATTGAAATCGGCAAAGGCCCAGACCAGCAAAGGACGCCTATGCCGACCCCAGACAGCCACTTCCCGCTCGCCAAGCTCCGCCTTAATTGAGCTTGCATCAAAGCGCAATTCCACGCCCAACTCACCGTTCAGGCGAGTATAGCGATAGCCTTCCAGGTGCCTCTCAGCCTCGGCCAACATGCCATAGGCCGGATGATCCTCGTCTAAGCCTTGATACTCGCCAGTCATAATGCCAATAAGTTGCTCTAAACCCCGCTCTATGGCCTGTTCGCGCGAGGCCTCAAGCCTGTCATCGACACCAGTCTCAACCATGAAGAAATCCCCTTGAGCAGCTAACCTGGGGCTAAACAGACAGCTGGATAGGACTACCAGGGCGAGCAACCCAGCGGTTAGCAGTGAGCCAACGAGGCCTTGACGCCCTGGGCAGCCCGATGAAGACTTCCGGGTAAGGTGCATAACACCTTCAGCAATGCGGCTGACCGAGGCACAAGAGGTTTGTAGAAGAGCCCAGTGGCGATATATATATTCGAGATGCATGCCCAAAGACTGGTAAGGTTAGCAACAAAGTGCTCTAAAATAGCATGAGCCGCACCCGCACCCAACGCTTTGCGGCTAAACTGTGAGCACCACTGAGCAGATCCAACAGCCAGGAAGATCGAAGCGGGAGAGAAAATTGTCAGAACAAAAACCCATGACCTACAGCGCGGCTGGTGTTGATATAGATGCCGGCAACGAGCTGGTGAACCGCATCCGATCGGCGGTCGAGGCCACCCGCCGCCCGGAAGTGTTGGGCGGTATTGGCGGCTTTGGCGGCTTAGTCGAGCTACCCAGCGGATATAACCGACCGGTAATGGTCGCCGGCACCGACGGTGTCGGCACTAAGCTCCGCCTAGCTATAGAGACAGGCCAACACAGCGGGATCGGCGCCGATCTGGTGGCCATGTGTGCCAACGACGTCGTGGTTCAAGGCGCCGAGCCGCTCTTCTTCCTGGACTATTACGCCACCGGTAAGCTTGATATCGACACCGCTCAGGCAGTAATCGAGGGCATAGCGGCCGGATGCCGCGAGGCCGGAGCCGCCCTGCTCGGCGGTGAAACAGCCGAAATGCCGGGCATATACAGTGGCGAGGATTACGATCTAGCAGGTTTTTGCGTCGGCATCGTCGAGCGCAGCGAGCTGATCGAAGGCACCACCATTAGCCCCGGCGATGCACTAATCGCCTTACCCTCCTCCGGCCCGCACGCCAATGGCTACTCGCTCATTCGCCGCATCCTCGACCAACATCCCAATCCGCAAGCAGAACAGGTAGCAGGGGCGCCTTTGCTCGATTTGCTCCTCGAACCAACCCGCATTTACGTCGGCACAGTGCTCGATCTGCTCGCCAAGTTCCCGGTTAAAGGGCTTGCCCACATCACCGGTGGCGGCCTGCCGGAGAACCTCCCGCGCATGCTCCCGGCGAGCTGCTCAGCTAACCTGGATGGCTGGCAGTGGCCGGAAATATTCCACTGGCTCGCCAAGGCCGGCAATATCGAAACCAGCGAGATGCTGCGCACCTTCAACTGCGGTGTAGGATTCGTCATCTGTGTCAAGGCCACAGACCTCGAGCCGGCCCTTGAGCACCTCAATAACAATGACATTGCAGCCTGGCAGTTAGGTGTTATAACCGAGTACGACAACGATCACGGAACAAGACTAAAGATCGACGGGGTAGCAGTGTGACTAGCCCCAAACCACGCATTGCAGTCTTAATTTCGGGCAGCGGCAGCAACCTCCAGGCCCTGCTCGATGCTGCTGCGCAGGGCGCTCTAGCCGGCGAGATAAGCGCTGTTATCAGCAACCGTAATGATGCCTACGGACTCCAGCGTGCAGCTGCAGCCGGCCTTGAACAGCACGTGGTAGATCACCGCAACTACCCCGATCGCGAATCATTTGACGCAGCACTAGTCGCCAAGCTCAAGGAGCTCGACACAGATATCGTCGTGCTAGCTGGCTTCATGCGCATCTTAACCCCAACCTTCATAGAACCGTTCTGGGGCCGCCTCCTTAACATCCACCCCTCATTGCTACCCGCTTTCCGTGGTCTGCACACCCACCAGCGGGCGCTTGAGGAGCAAGTCAGCGAACACGGCTGCACGGTCCATTTTGTAACCCCTGAGCTCGACGCCGGGCCATCAATAATCCAGGGGGTGATAAGAGTTACCGAGCAAGATACGGAGCAGACACTCCAGCGCCGAACCCAGCGCATGGAACACCTAATCTACCCGCGAGCGGTGGATTGGCTGAGCAGTGGCCGCCTGGAACTCGATGGCAATTTGCCCCGCCTTGACGGCGAGCAACTCAGATCTCCAGTTCGATTACACGAAGAAGAAACAGAGAACGCCCAGCATGCGAGCACTGACTAGTCTGCCGGCATTTTTTCTCTGCTTTACCCTCGGCGCCACCGGCCTGCTTCATACAGAGCGGCTAAGGGCAGAGCAAACTGAGCCTATCCCCGCTTTTTTTGCCGAGTATGACGTCAAATACGGGGTATTTACCCTCGGCAGAAGCACACTCGAGCTCTCCTACCCCCGGCCAGACAGGTATCGCTATCAGATGTTTGTTGCCCCGCAAGGCATCGCCCGTGCCGCTCTCGGCACCGACTATACGGACACCAGTGAAGGGCGCTTAACGGCTAGCGGCAGGCCTCGCCCCGACTATTTCCTCCATGAGCGAGAAGGGCGGGATGAGAAGGTCGAGGACATAATCTTCGATCGTGATGCCGGCAAGATCCATTTTGACGATGGTGAGTCGATCGAGCTGCAAGAGCACTATGTAGATCGCCTGCTACCGCAGATGCTCATTATGCGCGATCTCATGCATAGCGAAGATGATGAGCTGACTTACGCTATCGTTGACGGCGGTGATGTCAAAGAGTACACCTTTAAGCGCATGGGACGGGAGGAGATCCGCGTCGCTGCGGGCAGGTTCGAGGCGCTGAGAATTAAGATGCGGCGTGACGATGATGAGGAGTCGAGTGCCTGGGTTGATCCGCAGCGGCATAATCTGCCGCTTAAGATTGAGCATATTGCCAGCGGTCAGACTCTGGTTATGGAACTGCGCTCGGTCAGTGGGGATCTTTAGCCGATGCCTTTAAGCGGCCTGCTGTGCAGGCATGCCCCGCTCGGCGTAATCGACCCGCTGTGCCAGGCTCGCCCCGCTCGGCGTAATCGCCCCTCTGTGCCAGGCTCGCCCCGCTCGGCGTAATCGACCCGCTGTGCCAGGCACGCCCCGCTCGGCGTAATCGACCCGCTGTGCCAGGCTCGCCCCGCTCGGCGTAATCGACCCGCTGTGCCAGGCACGCCCCGCTGTGGAGGACGCCGTAAATCCATCCCTGGAGGCTTCATGGCGCCATCCATGGCGCCAAGACCTCCACAGCGGGAACGTGCCTGGCACAGCGGGATCAGCAGTCACCGGGGAATAAATAGCTTGTTACTTTGTCTGCCAAGAGCAATTACAGAATGAAGTTGAGCACTCATTGTGCTAATTGGAAGCAGCACTTACAATCAGCACAATGATCCCACGCCGCGCCCAAAGCACACTCAAGCAACTCGCCTCCAGTTTCCCGGTGGTCGCCGTGACCGGGCCTCGTCAGTCCGGTAAAAGCACCTTAGTACGCGCCCTATTCGCCGATCACCCCTACATTTCTCTTGAAGAGCCAGACCTACGGGAGTTTGCTACAGAAGATCCGCGCGGCTTCCTGGCACAGTACCCGCAAGGCGCCATTCTAGATGAAGTGCAGCGTTGTCCAGAGCTGTTCTCTTACCTGCAGGGGCGGGTCGATCAGAGCGGCCGTCTAGGCGAATGGATCTTGACCGGATCACAGCAGTTCGGCATGGTTTCGGCCGTGACTCAGAGCCTAGCCGGACGGGTTGGCATGCTAACACTACTGCCTTTCGCCCGCGACGAGCTACAGGCCGCTCAACAGCTCCCGGAACATATCCATGAAGTTCTGTGGCGGGGCAGTTACCCGCCAATTTACGACCGACCGGTCGACCCCTCCCTCTGGCATGGCTCCTATGTGCAGACCTACCTGGAGCGCGATGTTCGCCAGCTCCTCGGTGTCCGTGACCTGACTCTTTTTCAGCGCTTCCTGCGCCTGACCGCGGGGCGAACGGGACAACTACTCAACCAATCGGCCCTTGCTGAGGAGACCGGAGTCAGCCATAACACCATCCGTGAATGGCTTTCCGTGCTTGAGGCTAGCTATATCATCCATCGGCTAGCACCACATCACCGCAACTTCAACAAGCGCCTGGTCAAAACTCCCAAACTGTACATGCTGGATTCCGGACTTGCATGCTGGCTGCTCGGCATAGAAAACGCCCAGCAGCTCGCCACCCATCCGCTGCGTGGGGCGCTATTCGAGAGCTGGGTATTAGCCGAGCACCTGAAAGCGCGCTGGAACACCGGACGTCCTAGCAATATCTCATTTTGGCGTGATCGTACCGGGCGCGAGGTCGACCTGGTAATCGATTGCGGCGACCGGCTGCAGCCGGTAGAGATTAAGGCTGGAGCGACGGTTACCCGCGACGCATTTCGCGGCCTTGAGCGCTGGTGCGAACTAGCTGGCGACGCGGCAGTCACGCCGCAACTGATCTATGCCGGTAACGAATCGCGCATTCAACGCGGGATTCAGATCCTGCCTTGGCGGGAGTTTTAGAGGCACCTTTAGGGCACGTCGAGCACGACTTCTTATCGGCTTTAGCAGCCATCAGTTATCAATACTACAACTGGCGGGTACGTGATTACAGTCGATTTGACTCTGATCGCCTCGCTGTGCCAGGCCCTTCCGCTGTGGAGTAATCGCCCCGCTGTGCCAGGCACGTCCCGCTGTGGAGGTCTTGGCGCCATGGATGGCGCCATGAAGCCTCCAGGGATGGATTTACGGCGTCCTCCACAGCGGGGCGTGCCTGGCACAGCGGGGCGATTTCTCCACAGCGGGGCGTGCCAGGCACAGCAGAGCGATTACTCCACAGCGCAGCGATTAGAGCCGCCCTTTTGCGCCTCAAGAGCGCGGCAGCGTCACCCCCCGCTGACCCATATACTTACCACCCCTATCAGCATAAGAAGTAGTACAGACCTCATCAGACTCAAAAAAGAGCATCTGCGCCACCCCCTCATTGGCGTAAATCTTCGCCGGCAGCGGGGTCGTGTTGGAAAACTCCAGGGTCACATGCCCTTCCCACTCCGGCTCGAGCGGCGTGACATTGACGATGATCCCACAGCGAGCGTAGGTCGACTTACCCAGACAGATGGTCAGCACATTGCGCGGGATGCGCAGATACTCGAGCGTATAGGCGAGGGCGAATGAATTCGGCGGGATGATACAAACATCGGCGTGCACATCGACGAAACTGTTTTCATCGAACCCCTTCGGATCGACCACCGCAGAGTTGATGTTGGTGAAGATCTTAAAATCCTTGGCACAGCGCACATCATAGCCGTAGCTCGAGGTGCCGTAGGAGATCACCCGCTCGCCGTCGACCTCGCGCACCTGCCCAGGCTCGAATGGGTCTATCATCCCCTCGTGTTCGGCCTTCTGCCTGATCCAGCTATCGGACTTGATCGTCATCGCAACCTCCGCGGGTCAAAAACACATCCACAACAGGTCAATCCGACCCTTACTTGACCCGCATACCGGGCTCAGCACCCTGCTCGGGGCCAACCACCCAGAGTTGATCGCCACCCGGACCGGCGCACAGCACCATACCTTCCGACGTGCCGAAGCGCATCTTGCGCGGCTTGAGATTGGCCAGGCAGACAACATGCTTGCCGATCAACTGCTCAGGCTCATAAGCCTGGCGCACACCGGCGAACACCTGGCGCGTCTCGCCACCCAGATCGAGTTCGAGACGGAGCAGCTTATCCGCCCCCTCCACCAACTCGGCCTTGGCTACCCGAGCGATGCGCAGATCAAGCCGGGAAAAATCCTCAATGGTGCATTCTGGCTCAATTGGGTCAGCGGCTAACCGCCCGTCTGAAGGGTCCTCGCCCGCCTGTCCGCTGACCGTCTCGCTACCCGAGTCGCTGCCACTTAGATTCTGTTTGGATGCTTCCATTATGGCCTCTACCTGCTGTTGATCGATTCTGGTTTTTAGCGGCTTGAAGCGCTCTATCGGGTGGTCAAGCAGCGGCTGCTGGATATCGCTCCAGCTTTGTTCAGGCAAATTGAGAAACGCCTCCGAGTCCGCAGCCAAGCGGGGCATAACCGGTTTTATCATGACTATCAGCACCCGAAACAGATTCAGCCCAACCGTACAGACGCCCTGCACCTCAGCAGCTCGCTCACTATCCTTGATCACCTCCCAAGGCTTTTCAGCATCTATATACTGGTTAGCCTGATCGGCCATCGCCATGATTTCACGCAGGGCCCGACAGTAGTCACGGCCCTCATAAAGCTCGGCGATACGCTCAGACTTGGCGGCAAACTCACGATAGAGGGTCGGCTCCGGCAGACTGGGGGCTAACCGCCCGTCAAAACGCTTGGTAATGAAACCGGCGCAGCGGCTAGCGATATTGACTAACTTGCCGACCACATCCGAATTGACACGCTGCATGAAGTCGTCGAAAGACAGATCGATATCCTCGACACCCGGGCCCAGCTTGGCGGCGATATAGTAGCGCAGATACTCCGGATCGAGATGCTCAAGATAAGTTCGGGCAGTGATAAAGGTCCCCCGCGACTTCGACATCTTCTGCCCGTCTATGGTCATAAAACCGTGGCAGAAGACAGCGCTCGGGGTGCGGAACCCCGCCCCGTGGAGCATCGCCGGCCAAAACAGGGTATGAAAGTAGGCGATATCCTTGCCGATGAAGTGATAGAGCTCGCCCTCTGCAGCAGAGGCATCCCAGAAGGCGTCAAAATCTATCCCCCGCTCGTCGGCCAGCTTACGGAAACTGGCCATATAGCCAATCGGTGCATCCAGCCAGACGTAGAAGTACTTCTCCTCGGTACCGGGGATACGAAAACCGAAATACGGCGGGTCACGAGAGATATCCCAATCCCTTAAGCCGGCCTCAAACCACTCATTGAGCTTGTTGACAACCTCCGCCTGGAGGTGTTCAGGGCTGGTCCATTCGCGTAGCATTGGCTCGAAATCGGCAAGACGAAAGAAGTAATGCTCGCTTTCGCGGACAACAGGCCGCTCCCCGGAGATAACCGAGATCGCATCACGCAGCTCGACAGGCGTATAAGTGGCACCGCAAACCTCGCAGGAATCGCCGTACTGATCGGCGGCGGCGCAGCGTGGACAGGTGCCCTTGATGTAGCGATCGGGCAGAAACATGCCCTCTTGGGGGTCATAGAGCTGTTCAATAGTGCGCCGCTCGATATGCCCCCCCTCGCACAGGCGCTGATAGATCAGCTCGGCGAAGTGGCGGTTCTCCGCTGAGTGGGTTGAATGATAGCAGTCAAAATCGATCAGAAAATCGGCGAAGTCACGCTGATGAGCTGCCGCCATCTGCTCGATGAGCTGCTCCGGGGCCAGCCCGAGCTCACGCGCCTTGAGCATAATCGGTGTGCCATGGGCATCGTCAGCGCAAACGTAGTAGCATTCGTGGCCACGCAGACGCTGAAAGCGGGCCCAGATATCGGTCTGGATGTACTCAACCAAATGACCGAGGTGGATCGGGCCGTTGGCATAGGGTAAGGCGCTGGTGACGAGTATGCGTCTTGCCATAGACTTCTTAGATCTGCTTTTGCTGGAAATGGTAAACAGAACATTATGCCAGGATCGGCGGCAATTTTTTAGTATCCTGGCACAACTAACCCTGAGGGAGGATACATGCTGCGTCATAAGCTGAGTTTGGGTATCGCTGCACTCGGCGCTGCGGTCACCTTGGCGATGAACCCTGTTGCTGCCGCGGGAGGGCCTTTTGGCAAAGGCTTCCCGATCCCCGGAGATGGCTATCGGCTAATTGAGGCCGAACTGATAGATCGGCGCACCGGCCGCTTTGAACTCTGGCAACAGCACCACGACAAACGGTCGATCGGCGACGAGATGGCCACCTTCGCCAACCTCAACCTGCGCCGGGCGGGCAACTGGCAAGCCGGCATGGGGCTGGGCAGCTACGGCAAAGAAGGTGAGGACGGCGCAGCGTTCGCCAACGTCCAGGCCAAACAGATGTGGCGCGAACCCCACCGCGACGGCTATGGCCTGGGCTGGGCAGCCGGCATGCATTACGACTACAGTAATGAACGCCGCCACGACCACTACCTTGTAATCCCCGCCACCGTCAGGTGGGGCGAGCGCACCACGCTGCACGCCAACCTCGGCGCCACTCATAACAATCAGACAGACGATACAGAAGGGCTCTGGGCATTAGGCATGGACTTTCGCTTTACTGAGCGCTGGGACGTAATACTGCAACTAAGTGATAACACCGAAGATGACACCAACATCGACGGTATCGCCGGGATAAGCCGCAGCATATTCAATGACTTAGTCCAGCTGGATCTAGCTTACGGGCGAGAGTTCACCAGCGGTGCCCACGACGAGTACTACTTCGGTATCCGTTTCGATGCCATCCGCTTTTAAGTCATGACAATTCCCGGGGAGCCCCTTAGGGAACCTCTAAAAACTTCGCCGGCGCCACCATCCGCCCCGGTGTGGAGGACGCCGTGAATCCATCCCTGGAGGCTTCATGGCGCCATCCCTGGCGCCAAGACCTCCACACCGGGGCGGATGGTGGCGCCGGCGAAGTTTTTAGAGGTTACCCTTACCCCCTCTTTAGTAACGCGGGCACTTCTAAAACTGCCGCTGTGAGCCACGCCAGCACCCCACTGCGGGGGGTTAGCACCATAAAGGCGCTATTAACCCTTAGGAGAGGATTCATGATTCATGGGGTCCTCTCTGCGGGGTGGAGTACCATCACAGCCGTTTAGAGGCCGCACAAGCAGTATGAGGTCAACCTATGGCAATTTGGATCGCCGTCCTGCTCGGCATCGTCCAGGGCGTATTCATGTTTTTGCCGGTCAGCTCCACCGCTCACATGGTGCTACTCGAGCACTGGCTGATCGGCCAGGGCCATTCTTTACCGGCCCCGGACAGCGCCGAGATGCTGCTTTTCAACCTGGTAGTACATGTCGGCACCCTAATCTCCATAGCCGTCGTCTTCTGGCCTAGCCTACGCCGCTTTACCGGCGAGGTAATCCAGCAAGGGTACCAATGGGCGAGCGCCGGCAAATTCCAAGGCCCACCGCTATTCGCCCGCCTCTTCCTGCTCGGCATGCTCTCGGTACTCTTTACCGGGATAGTCGGCCTGTCGTTAAAGGCGTTCTTTGAGCACGCCTTCGCCACCCCCTCGATGGTCGCAGCGGCGCTCATTGTCACCGGCGCGCTGCTGTTTATTACCGATAAGCTGCCGCGGCGACGGCGCAGCCTTAAAAAGACCGGTATTGGTACAGCCACCATCATCGGCGTTGCCCAGGGCTTTGCCCTCATGCCAGGAATCTCGCGCAGCGCCATGACCATAATATTCGGCCTGTTTGCCGGCCTTAAACGGCGCTGGGCAGCCGAGTACAGCTTCTTCCTGGCGATCCCGACCATCTGCGCAGCCACCCTACTCCACGCCATCGACGTCTACCGCCTCGGCGGCCTAGGTGAAGTCAGCATAACCGCGCTGCTAGTCGGTTTTGTGGTGGCCGCCATAGTTGGCATCATTTCGCTAAAATTAGTTGTCTATTTCCTGTACCGAGCACAACTTAAAATATTCTCCTTTTACGTATGGATATTGGCCGCCGCAATCCTAACCGGCCTTATAGATATTCCCGCAGCCAAGCTCGGTTAGTAACATCTAGGAAACAAAATATGTCTATTATATATGCCTTTCTGGCTAACTGCGCGATTAAGGGGATTCCTAGAAGACGCTTTAAAACTTCCCCGGAGCCATTTAGCTGCCCGATGTGGAGATCGCGTTATCAGGGATAGCACTATGACGGCTCCGGGGCTCCTCTAAACCCTTCCTGGCGCCATTACCTGCCCCGGTGTGGAGGTCTTGGCGCCAGGGATGGCGCCATGAAGCCTCCAGGGATGGATTCACGGCGCCCTCCACACCGGGGCGGGTGGTGGCGCCGGCGAAGTTTTAGAGGTGCCCCTGGACAGATAATAGCGCCGGGGAGGTTTTTAGAGGCACCCTAAGAACCATCTATAGTCATTCACAAACTTAACTGAGGAGACATACGGTGGATTACGAAGAGATAGTTGAACAGCTGCGGCCTCTCTTCGAAGGGCGGCGCTGGAAGGAGGTGCGCGAGAAAGTCGAAGACTTCCCCGCCCAAGATATAGCTGAGCTTATCCTCCGGTTGGACAAATCGCAGCGCATATTCCTCTTCAAGCTGCTGCCCCGTCCGCGCGCGGCAGAAGTCTTCTCGTATCTGTCAGCGGAGAACCAAGATGGGCTGCTCCAGGATATGACCGATCACGAGACGCGCGAGTTGGTCGCCGGCCTTACCCCGGACGATCGTACCGCGCTGTTCCAAGAGCTACCCGCCGAGGCGACTCAGCGCCTGCTCGAGCTGTTACCACCCGGGGCGCAGCGCGAGGCGCGGGCCTTGTTGGGCTATCCGGCCGAGAGCGTCGGTCGCCTGATGACCCCCGACTATATCGCCGTCAGGCCGGATTGGACCGTCTCGCGCAGCCTGCAGCACATCCGCAGTCAGCGCGAAAAGGCAGAGACAATAAACGTCATCTACGTCACCGACCACGACGGCAAGCTGCTTGATGCGCTGACCATCCGCAGGTTTATCGTTGCTGACCCGGACACCCAGGTCGGCGACCTGATGGACACCCATGTCACCAAGATATCCGCCTTCGAAGACCGCGAAAAGGCCGTTGAACTGGTCCAGCGTTACGACCTGACCGGTCTGCCGGTGGTCGATACCGAAGGGGTGCTTATCGGCACTGTTACCCCTGACGACATCATGGACGTCGCCGAGGCCGAGGCCACCGAGGACTTCCAAAAGGTCGGTGGTGTCGGCGTACTCAACTTCAGTCTGCGCGATGCCCGCATTAGCCTGCTCTACAAACGTCGAGTCGGCTGGCTAGTGCTACTGGTCTTCATAAACATGTTCGGCGGGGCGATAATCGCATCTTACGAGGCGACAATTGAGGCAGTGGTCGTACTAGTTACCTTCCTGCCCCTGGTTGTAGATACTGGCGGTAATGCTGGCACCCAGTCAGCTACCCTGATGGTCCGTGCCTTAGCTACCGGTGATGTCAAAACCCGAGACTGGTTGAGTCTATGGGGCAAAGAGGCGTTAGTCTCAGTAGCACTGGGTGTCACCGTGGCGGCCGCAGTTTGGCTGCTCGGCCTCTACCGCGGCGGCATAGAGATAGCCTGGGTTGTCGCGCTGGCGATGATGGCAGTGGTCTTTGTCGGCAGTATGATCGGCATGCTCCTACCCTTCGGGTTAACGCGGTTGCGGCTTGACCCGGCTACTGCCAGTGCCCCGCTGATCACGTCGATTGCTGATATCGCAGGTATCTTGATCTACTTCGTGATCGCCACTTCGCTGCTCGGCCACATGCTCTAGGCTGCCGGCCTTAGACAGCCGCAGAGCCGCATCGGCAAACCCGCAGCGCAGGTCATGGCGCCTAGACTGGCGCCGTGACCTGCAGGGGTAGCTACAAGGCATCCTTGCCAACGGCACCGCTCGGGGAAGCGTTAGGCCAACAAGCTTTGCACCAGCTCTCCACTAGACAGGCGCCTTAACGCCGGCCCCGATCCCGTTCCGGCATCTCCCGCTCGCGGAGCTCGACCGTAATCTGCATCTCTTCGCCTTGACGCAGGATATCCAGAGTGACTTCATCGCCGGCACGCCGCGCTTGGCTAAATATCATCCGTTGCAGCTCTCGAGGCTCCTTAACCTCTTCACCATCGACGGCGAGGATGATGTCACCATCCGCCGGCATAGCACGCCCCTGCACGCTGACCTCAAATGAAGCCCCCTGAAGACCGGCCTCATCGGCAGGGCTACCCTCCTCGACTTCGACTACCATCACCCCGCGCTCGGGCAGATCGAGGCGCTGGCGAATCGCCTCGGGGTAGCCTTCCAACCCGGCTATGGTTACCCCCAAACGGGCCCGGGAGCTAAGATCAGTGATGCCCCCTTCACGCAACTCATCAAGACTCTCATGGAGCAGATTACTCGGCACAGCAAAACCGACCCCGATGAAGCCGCGGGCACCACCCATGCCGCCGCCGCCCGGGACGATAGCCGTATTGACGCCAATGACCTCACCCGCAGAGTTGAGCAGAGGCCCTCCCGAGTTGCCCGGATTGATCGCCGCATCGGTCTGAATCATCGGGATCTCCAGCTGACCAACGCCGGGCAGGTCACGCCCGACCCCGGAGACTATGCCGCTAGTGACGGTAGAACTCAGGCCGAATGGATTGCCAATGGCGATGCTCTTTTGGCCAACTAAAACCTCATTGGAATCGCCTATAGTCAGAGGCTCGGCTTCATCAGGAATGGCATCAGCATCGACAGGTTTCAATAAAGCCAGGTCATAGAGGGCGTTAGCCCCCACCACTCGGGCCTCTACCGCATCGTGACCAGGGAAGCTGAGCTTAAGCTCAGCACCATCACGCAGCTCGGTCTCGTTCGACTTCAAAGCCGGTTTGAGCACGTGGTAGTTGGTAACAATGTGTCCCTCATCATCGATCACAAAGCCACTGCCGGCACCTTCTCGGCGTGGCGCCTCCTGCGGCGCACGCTGGCGATGACGATCGAAGAACTCCCGGAATGGCTGCGGCAACATCTCATCCGGGATCCCCTCAAAGGGATCGACCCGCTGACCGCGTACCGAAACCTCTATGGCCACAACCGAAGGCCCATAGCGCTGGAAAATCTCTACGGTATTGCGCTCCTCAGCCTGCAGATGATCCAAATCATCCGCCCAAGCGCCGCCGCTGAACAACAACCCGGCGCCGACAAGCGCAGCCGCCGCGAATTTACCCTTACGCATACCCTCTACCAATGCCATAAGCAGAATCCCTCTCGATTAATAGATTAAGGAGGCCGTTAACAAGTTGTTTTTTATAGCCTTCCCCAGCAAAACCTCTACCCCCCTGATACCCCCCTGAGCCCCTCGGTTGCCCCGGTGTGGAGGTCTTGGCGCCAGGGATGGCGCCATGAAGCCTCCAGGGATGGATTCACGGCGTCCTCCACAGCGGGGCAACCAAGTGGCTCAGAAGGAGTTTCTAGAGGCACTTGCAGAGCACAACCGGCATACTGGAGTAAATTGTGGCCAACATGGTAAGTTTCAACCATGGCAATGGCTAATCATTTTTGGGGGCACTAAATGGATCTTCTCCTGCTAGCCGTAGCGGCGGTGCTAGTAAATAACTTCGTGCTGACTCAATTCCTCGGCCTCTGCCCCTTCCTCGGGGTATCGCGCAAGATTGAGACAGCAGCCGGGATGGCCATGGCAACCGCCTTCGTCTTGACCCTGGCCTCAATCCTCAGCCACCTAGCCTTTGACTATATACTTGTGCCACTCGAGGCAGAGCACCTGCGCACCCCGGCATTCATCTTGATAATCGCCGTTGCGGTGCAATTAACCGAGATGGCTGTGCGCTTTACCAGCCCGATGCTCCAGCAGGTACTGGGCCTATATTTACCACTTATCACCACCAATTGCGCGGTACTGGGGGTAGCCTTGCTCAACTTGCGCAGCGAACACGACCTTATCTCGGCAACCGTCTACGGCGCCTCTGCGGCCGCCGGATTCGGCTTGGTACTGATCATCTTTGCAGCGCTGCGCGAGCGCCTGGAGAGCGCCGAAGTGCCCAAACCTTTCCGCGGTGCCCCGATCGCCTTGGTCTCCGCCGGCATACTGGCCATGGGCTTTATGGGCTTCGCCGGCCTCGCCCACGCCACCGAACGGGAAATGATCGGCGAGCGTGATGAGATGGTCGAGGCCGAAGTTTCAACCCTCGCCGTCAGCGAAGATGCCGCCCCGGTACCGCTAGTCCTGCTCAAGGGGGTCGACTCTGAGCAGGTGATCCCGATCTTTATAGGCAACAACGAAGCTCAAGCTATACACTCTGCTTTGCACGGCTATCAACCGCCACGGCCGATGACTCACGATCTGTTCGGGGCAGTGCTGGAGAGCATGGACGGTGCACTCAAGGCGGTCTTCATCGACGGCATACTCGACGGGGCTTACATAGCCATCTTGGAACTGTCGTTACCTGGGCGCGACGAGCCGGTGTATATCGACAGCCGCGCTAGTGACGCAATCGCCCTAGCGCTACGCGCCGAGGCCAAGATCTTCGTCTCGCCGCAGGTCATCGAGGCCGCTGAGGAGCACGAGGAGTTCGAGCCCCTTGAAAAGCAGCCGCCGATAGAACAACATCAGGTGGACAGCAACCCCATGGCGACATATTGCCTCAGCAGTGAGAGACCGGAGATATTTTGCTAAACGCTGTCCTGACATTAACCATAATCGCTGGGCTGTGCGGTATAGGGCTGGGCATGGCCGGGCGCCGTCTCGCTGCCCAGCGCGATCCTGTGGTCGAGCGCATCGATGCCCTACTACCCCAGACGCAGTGCGGACAGTGTGGCTATCCAGGATGCCGGCCTTATGCTGAGGCGGTCGCCAACCAGCAGGCAGCCATAAACCTCTGCGCACCCGGCGGTAATAGCACCGCCGCCGCCATTGCCGACCTGCTCCAGGTCGACCCCCAGCCGGTCGATGGCGATGAACAAGGGCCTGTGGTCGCCTTTATTGATGAGCAGCGCTGTATCGGCTGCACGCGCTGCCTACCGGCCTGTCCGGTCGACGCCATCATCGGCGCACCACGGCAGATGCACACAGTGCTCAGCGATGAGTGCACGGGGTGTAAGCTATGCGTTACAGCCTGCCCTATGGACTGCATCACCATGCAGCCGGTTGAGCCGCCCCTGGGCAGCCTGATCCGCCCCCTGCCCACCCCTCTAACCACCCGCGCTAACCCCGAGTCGCGCCCCGGGCCACTGCGCCACCCTGATGCCGAGCCGCGCCCAGGGGAGGTTGCGGTGACCCCGGCAAAAGACCTCTCGCGCGACGCCGAAATAGGCTCAATCCCCCTACCTACGCAGATGATCCTGCCACTTGTCGATCATCGCGGCCTGGAGATGGCCTGCAGCTATGGCGTCGGCGATAGAGTACTCCGCGGCGCTGTGGTCACCGCCGCGGCCGATGCCGTACCGCTGCACGCCCCCACCTCGGGTGAAGTCATCGGCATCGACAAGCGGGCCATATCCCACCCGGCTAACGCTAAGGTCAAGTGCCTGATCATCAAAGCCGATGGTGAAGAGCATAGCGCCGAACCCATGCCGGCACTAAACGACCCGCTTGAACAACCTGCCGGGGTAATTCTCGAGCGCATTCGCCAAGCCGGCATCCGCGGCATGGGCGGGGCCGCCTTCCCATCGGCACTGAAACTCGCCGATGCCGCCGAATGCGGCGTCGATACCCTGGTAGTCAACGGTGTTGAGTGCGACACCTATCTAACCTGCGATGAAACCCTATTACGCCACCACGCCGCACAGATCGTAACCGGTGCCCGCCTTGCCGCCCGGGCCTGTGGCGCCAGTCGCATCCTCATAGCAGTCAAGGCCGGATCGCGCTATGCAGCAGCCGCGGCACGCCAGGCCATTGCCGCCGAGGGCGGCGGTATCCAGGTGGTCACCGTCGATGCCCACTACCCGGCCGGCAACGAGCGCAATATAGTCTATCCAGCCACCGGACGCATCGTTCCCGCCGGCGCCCGGCCGACAACGGTCGGCGTCGTAATCCAGAACGTCTCGACCCTGTACGCCGCCTACCGGGCAGTCGTCCACGGCGAACCGTCACTCGACCGGCTAGTAACGGTAAGCGGCGGATCCGCCGCTCATCCTGGCAACTACTGGATCAGGGTCGGCACCCCGCTGCGCGATGTCCTCGCCGTGGCCGGAGAGCCGCAGGGGCGGATCATGGTCGGCGGCGGCATCATGGGCATCCCCATAACCAACCGCGAGGTGCCCATAACGCATGGTATGAGCGGCATAATCCTCGAGTCACCGGCAGAGTCGCCCCTGCCTGAGCAGCCATGTATTCGCTGCTCCAAGTGCACCAAGGTCTGCCCAGAAGGTCTCCGGCCGCACGAGATGGTCAGCGCTATCCGCGCCGGGGTGAATGTCGGCGAACCGGCCGAATCAATAGAACTCGACCCGCTCCGCTGCACCGGCTGCGCCAGCTGTGACCTGGTCTGTCCGAGCTCGATACCGCTTGCCGGAGCCCTCGGCCATGCCCGGGATATGACCCGCGCCCGCATGGCCGAGCGCGAGGCTGCAGAGCGTGCCAAGCGCCGCAACGAAGCGAAAAAAGCTCGCGAGGAACGCCAAAAACGGGAGAAGGAGCAGGCTCGCCAACGTAAGCGCCAAGCTGTGGCTAGCCAGAATAAGAGCTCTAACGAGACAACGGAGAGTTAAGCATTGGCAACACAGACAACGCCCAGGATCATGGGAGAGGTCCTGTTGGCTTCGATACCAGCAGCCGCGGTAATGGTGTGGCTGTTCGGGGTCGGCATCCTGCTCAACACCGGTGCGGCTCTGCTAGCTGCGCTACTCGCCGAGGTCCTGGGCGCTCACGCCCGTGGCCAATCACCTCGCGTAGCAGTTAGCGATGGCAGTGTCTGGGTTACCGCCCTGCTCATCGGCATCACCCTACCCCCCGTGCTGCCCTGGTGGATACCGGCCCTGGCCGGGGCCCTCGCCATCCTGCTCGGTAAACAGGTCTACGGCGGGCTCGGCCAGAACGTCTTCAACCCCGCCATGGTGGGTTACGTCGCCGTGGTCCTCGCCTTCCCCCAGGCCACCGGCCTGTGGCCCGCCCCGGACCCGGGCCTCACCGCCGCCATCCCCAGCGGCGAGGCCCTGAGCTACTTTCTCACCGGCACCCTCGCCCCGCTGGCCGATGCCATGACCCACGCCACGCCGCTAGATAAGCTGGCTACCGACGGCTTGGCGGCCCTGATGGACGATGATGAGCGCATGGCCGGGTTGGTAGCTACCGGCGCCTGGACCTGGAAGGGCCTGGCACTGATTCTCGGCGGGGCATTTCTGATCGCCCGCGGCACTATCGATTGGCGGCTGCCCGCGGGCGTCATTGTCGGCACGGCATTGACCGCAGCAATCTTCCAATTCACCGGCGGCGCCCCGGTCAGCTTCCATCTTCTCTCCGGGGCAACCTTGTTAGTGGCGATCTTCATCGCCAGTGACCCGGTGACCGCCCCGGCGGATGCCGCCGCGCGCTGGGCCTATGCGATCGGCATCGGCATAATCGCCATAATAATCCGCGAGTTCGGCGGGCACCCTGATGGCTTCGCATTCGCCATACTGATGCTCAACGCCGCCGCCCCACTACTCGATTACATATTTCGCCGCATGGGGGAGAGATAAGCCATGGCCTGGACTGCCTCACTTCGCGCCGGAGGTGTACTCGCCGCCTTTGTCGGTGTCGGCCTAGCCCTGGTGGCCGGGGTCTATGAACTAACCGCGGAGAGGATCAGTGCCGCCGAGAGGCAAGTGGTCCTCGACCGCCTAGAAGCAGTCCTGCCAGAGGAACACGATAACGAACCCGACGCCGACGCCTACACCATACCCTCACCGATCCCCGGCGGCGAACAGGCGCGCGTTTACCCTGCCTACAGCGAAGGAGAGTTCATAGCCGCAGCGGTCGAAGCACAGACCCCTGAGGGCTATGCCGGACCGATCAGCCTGCTGATCGGCATCGACCCGCAAGGCCAGATCATCGCAGTGCGCACCGTCTACCACCGCGAGACCCCCGGCCTTGGCGACGCCATAGAGGCGTCCCGCAGCGACTGGATAGAGACCTTTAGCGGCCGCTCACTCGCCGACCCACCCCAAGAGGACTGGCAACTGAGAGGCGATGGCGGCGAGTTCGACGGCATTACCAGTGCGACCATAACGGCGCGGGCAGTTGTCGACGCAGTGCGTAAGGTTCTTATCGACTTCCAAGAGCAGCCCGAGCGATATCAAGGTGATCAACAATGAGCGCAAACCCACCGCCGAGCAGCAAAGCCATCTGGTATGAGGGGCTGTGGAAAAATAATGCCGCGCTTGTCCAGCTCCTCGGCCTCTGCCCCCTGCTCGCCGTTACCACTACGGCGATGGCTGGACTTGGCCTGGGGATCGCTACCCTGCTGGTGGTGACCGCCTCGAGCATAGTGGTCTCGCTGATCCGCAACTGGGTACCGCAGGACGTCCGTATCCCGGTGTTTATCCTCATCATCGCCTCATTCGTGACCATCGTCGAACTGCTGGTAGCGGCTTGGCTACACGATCTTTACCGCACCTTGGGCCTGTTTCTCCCCCTGATCGTCACCAACTGCGCTATACTCGCCCGCGCCGAGGCCTTCGCCTCGCGCCAACCGGTCGCCCCCGCCGCCCTCGATGGCCTGGCGACCGGCGCCGGCTTCGCCGCCGTGCTGGTAGTGCTCGGCGCGATGCGCGAGTTGCTCGGCCGGGGGACCCTACTCGACGGTGCCGATCAATTATTCGGCGATATTGCTGCCAACTGGACGATTGAACTGGTCGATGGCGATCTCTTCCTGCTCGCCATCCTCCCCCCCGGGGCCTTTATCGGCCTAGCCGTACTCCTGGCGTTGAAAAACCGCATCGAAGATCGCTCATAGTGGATCAAACCAACCGCTACGAAATATTTCGCCGCCTGCGCGAGGCCCTGCCCGAGCCGACCACCGAGCTGCATTACAGCAGCCCTTTTGAGCTGCTTATCGCGGTGATCCTCTCGGCCCAAAGTACCGATCGCAGCGTCAATGCCGCGACGGCAAAGCTCTTCGCTGTTGCCAATACCGCGGCGCAGATGCTGGAGTTAGGCGAGACGGGGGTGAAGGGCTATATCGAGAATATCGGCTTGTACAACAACAAGGCCCGCAACATCATCGCCGCCTGCCAGATACTGCTCGACAAACACGGCGGTGAGCTGCCGCGCACCCGCGCCGAATTAGAGGAGCTACCAGGGGTCGGGCGCAAGACCGCCAACGTCATCCTCAACACCGCCTTCGGCGAGCCAACTATAGCCGTCGACACCCACGTCTTTCGCCTCGCCAATCGCAGCGGCTTGGCCCCCGGAAGCACTGTCCGCGAGGTCGAAGAGGGCCTGACGGCGACAACGCCGGAAGAGTTTCTGCGCCATGCTCACCATTGGCTAATCCTCCACGGCCGCTACACCTGCACGGCTCGGCGGCCGCGGTGTAGGGAGTGCATTATTGCCGATCTGTGTGAGAATGGCGCGGATTGAGAAGATAAATTAATCATACTTCCCTATGGGATCTTCCAGACACTCCCCGCTGAGCCTGGTGGCCTCGGTGGGGAGGTCTTGGCGCCAAGGATGGCGCCATGAAGCCTCCAGGGATGGATTCACGGCGTCCTCCCCACCGAGGCACCAGGCTCAGCGGGGAGTTGCTGGAGATCCCTCTATCAACCACCCCGCTTCGCGCCGAGGCGCAACCTCAGGGCGTTGAGGCGGATAAACCCGGCCGCATCCTTCTGATCGTAGGCCCCGGCATCATCCTCGAAGGTTGCGACTGAGGCATCGAACAGGCTGCGCGGTGACTGACGACCCACCACCTCGACATTGCCCTTGTAGAGCTTAAGCCGCACCACACCCTCAACATCCTGCTGAGTCTTATCGATAAGCGCCTGCAGGGCCTCGCGCTCCGGGGCGAACCAGTAGCCGTTATAAATCAGCTCGGCATAGCGCGGCATGATCTCATCTTTAAGATGGGCCGCATCCCGATCGAGGGTAATCGACTCGATCGCCCGATGGGCGCGCAGCAGAATGCTCCCGCCCGGGGTCTCGTAGCAGCCGCGCGATTTCATACCGACGTAACGGTTCTCGACGATATCGATGCGCCCGATGCCGTGCCGGCAACCGAGCTCATTGAGCCGGGATAGCAGCTGCGCCGGGCTGAGACGTTCACC
Source organism: Halorhodospira halochloris (assembly GCF_002356555.2). Lineage (NCBI taxonomy): Bacteria > Pseudomonadati > Pseudomonadota > Gammaproteobacteria > Chromatiales > Ectothiorhodospiraceae > Halorhodospira > Halorhodospira halochloris. Next base: position 468,660 of record NZ_AP017372.2, on the reverse strand, counting down.
GTCAACGGCCACCGGGTCACCGCCAGCGAACTCTATATCGATCAGCTGCGGCTGATCCGGGGCCTGCTCCGGGCTGTTGCTCCAGCGCCACATCTGCTCCTCAGCGGGCGTCCAAGTATCCTCCAGCACCCCGCCTTCGTAGGAGATATGCAGCAGGTTGGCATCCATTGAGTAGGGTGAACCACCATCCTCGGTCTTACCCTCAATATCTATACCGTGGCGCTCGGCGTACTCGAGCAGCCGTTCGCGAGAGTTGAGGTCCCACTCACGCCAGGGGGCGATGACCTTGATGCCGGGCTCCAGGCCGTAATAGCCGAGCTCAAAGCGGACCTGATCATTGCCCTTACCGGTGGCCCCGTGAGCGACGGCGTCGGCACCGGTCTCGCGGGCGATCTCGATCTGCCGCTTGGCAATCAACGGCCGGGCGATGGAGGTGCCGAGCAGGTACTCGCCTTCGTAGATAGCGTTAGCCCGGAACATGGGGAAGACAAAGTCGCGGGCAAACTCCTCGCGCAGATCATCGACATAGATCTCCTTGATGCCGAACGCCTCGGCCTTGCGCCGTGCCGGCTCCAGTTCCTCGCCTTGACCAAGATCGGCGGTAAAGGTAACCACTTCACAGCCGTAGGTCTCCTCTAACCACTTGAGGATAACCGAGGTATCGAGACCGCCAGAGTAGGCAAGGACGACTTTTTTTACTTCTGCCATGGGGGTTTGACTCCGCTTTGGTAATCCATTTACTTACTGAAATAGCTATACTGTTTAGTTTATCAGCCATCAAGCACTAAAAGTACTCTTGCACTATGAGCAGACATGCGGGCACCTCTAGACTACCCTGAGCCAATTGGACTGCCCCGGTGTGGAGGTCTTGGCGCCATGGATGGCGCCATGAAGCCTCCAGGGATGGATTCACGGCGTCCTCCACACCGGGGTAGCCAATTGGCTCAGGGGTAGTTTAGAGGCGCCCAAAAAGCCACAAGGACTCAAGACAGGAAAATGCAACAACTGACCATACCTCGCCCCGACGACTGGCACCTCCACCTGCGCGATGGCGCCACCCTGCGCGCGGTCGTAGCGCACAGCGCCCAACACTTCGCCCGGGCGATCGTCATGCCCAACCTCAACCCACCGGTAACCACCCTCGAGCAGGCCAGCGCTTACCGCGATCGTATCCTCGCCGCCCTGCCGGCCGGATCCCGCTTCGAGCCACTGATGACCCTCTATCTTACCGATCAGACCAGTGCCGAGCAGATCGAACAGGCTGCTGCCAGCGGCATTATCGCCGCCGTCAAGCTCTACCCGGCCGGCGCCACCACCAACTCCGCCGCCGGGGTTACCGATCTGCGTAACTGCACCGGTGTACTAAACACGATGAGCGAGATCGGGCTACCGCTGCTGATCCACGGTGAGCAGACCAGTGCCGCTATCGATATCTTTGCTCGCGAGCAGGCCTTCATCGAACAGGTATTCATGCCGTTACGAGAACGCCACCCGGATCTGAAGATCGTCCTCGAGCACGTCACCAGCGCCGCCGGGGCTAAACTAGTCTGCGGCAGCGACACTAACCTAGCCGCCACCTTCACCCCGCAGCACCTGCTCTACAATCGCAACGACCTACTCGTCGGTGGCCTCAAGCCACACTTTTACTGCATGCCAATCCTCAAGCGTGAGGACGATCGCCAGGCGCTATTGGAGGCCGCCACCTCGGGCCATCCGCGGCTCTTCTTAGGCACCGACTCCGCCCCCCACCCTCGCTCGGCCAAAGAGTCGGCCTGTGGCTGTGCCGGGTGTTTCTCGGCACCGATCGCCCTCGGCTTGTACGCCGAGGCCTTTGCGCAGGCGGGCAAACTGGAAAACCTTGAGGCCTTTGCCAGTCGCAACGGCCCGGCCTTTTACGGGCTACCGGTCAACAGCGAGACGATTACCTTGCAGAAATGCTCTAGCCCTGTCCCTGAGACCTACCCAGGTGGTGATGAGCAGATTGTGCCGCTGCGGGCCGGGGAGAGTGTGGCTTGGAGCATAGCTTAAGCCGATCGCACTTAATCTTTGCGACGGCAGTCAATTCCTAAGGTGATCCTCTCACGACTGCTAAAAACCGCGCCTGAGCCGATTGTTGCCCCCGGTGTGGAGGACGCCGTTAATCCATCCCTGGAGGCTTCATGGCGCCATCCTTGGCGCCAAGACCTCCACACCGGGGCCAACAATCGTCTCAGGCGCGGTTTCAGCAGTCTTTTGAGGCCCCACAAGGCCCAGGGGCTATTTCTTATTCTTACCGCTTTTATTCTTACCACCCGATCTATGCCGCGGCACAAAACTCGACGGCCGCCCCACCGCCTCGTCCCACCGATTGACAATGGCACAGAAGAGTTCGGCGGTCTTCTCGGCATCATAGATGGCTGAATGCGCCTCGCGCTTATCCCACTCTAGGCCGGCCGCGCGAGTCGCCTTGGCCAGCACCGTCTGGGCGAAGGCGAGACCACCAAGGGTGGCGGTGTCAAAGCTGGAGAAGGGGTGGAAGGGATTGCGCTTAAAATCGGTGCGCTCCACCGCGGCGTTGAGAAAGGCAAGATCGAAGAAGGAGTTGTGGCCAACCAACACGGCCCGATTACAGCCAGTATTACGCAGTTCTTGGCGCACCGGGTTAAAAATCTTGCGCAGTGCCTCCAATTCCGATAGGGCCATACGCAACGGGTGGTCGGGCACAATACCGTTTAGCTCCAGGGCTTTCGGGTCGATCCGCGAGCCCTCAAACGGCTCAACATGGCAGGTGTGCGTCTCGGCTGGATAGAGCTGCGCACTATCCTGATCATAGCGCAAGATCACCGCAGCGATCTGTAGCAGGGCGTCGGTCTCCGCTTGCAAGCCGCCGGTCTCGACATCTACGACCACCGGCAAAAAGCCGCGAAAGCGGGTACGGATCAGCGGCCCGTCTTGCTCTGCTCCCTTTGCATCCTTTTCACCATTGGCACCTGAGCTCGGCGCGGCTGTTTCAGCCTGGTGCGCCTTGCCATTGTGTACATTCTGATCATTCGGGGGAGTCTCATCCGCCTGCTGATCTTGCTGTTGGATCTGAGTGTCGGCCATCTGTTCTGTAATCAAGAGAATGAATCTGTAAACACGGGAGTAAGCGGAAGAGATACGACTCCTCCCCCGGGGACACCTCTAAAGGGTGCCTCTAAAAACTTCGCCAGCGCCACCATCCGCCCCGGTGTGGAGCTCTTGGCGCCAGGGATGGCGCCATGAAGCCTCCAGGGATTGATTCACGGCGTCCTCCACACCGGGGCGGATGGTGGCGCCGGCGAAGTTTTAGAGGTTACCTAAACGGTGCAGGCATACTACGCAGCCGATACTGGCCCTGCAAGGTTAGCAAAAAACTTGCACAGCCAAAACAAGACCGGTAGCTTATCCATCTTCTGAGAATTACCCCTTGGCGCAAGCGAGGATAATGCAAGCCCTTATCCCCACATACAAACGTCTACCCGTCGCCTTTACCCATGGCGATGGCAGTTGGCTATATGACGATCACGGCCGGGCCTACCTTGATGGCATAGCCGGGATAGCGGTCTGTGTCCTCGGCCACAGCCATCCGGGGGTGGCTGCTGCAATAGCCGAACAGGCGCGCACCCTGGTGCACACCTCCAACCTCTATCGCATACCGCTCCAGGAGCGCCTTGCCGAACGGCTCTGCCAGCTCAGCGGGCTGGATGCGGCATTCTTTTGCAATTCCGGCGCCGAGGCCAATGAGGCGGCCATCAAGCTAGCCCGCAGCCACGCTCAGCAGCGCGGCATCACTGAGCCACAGATAGTAGTAACCGAGGGGGCCTTCCACGGCCGCACCCTCGGGGCCTTGGCGGCCACCGGCAACCCCCAAGCGCAACAGGGCTTTGCCCCGCTGCCCGAGGGATTTCAGCGGGTCCCCTACGCCGATGCCGAGGCGATCGCCAACCTTGACGACGAGCGCATCAGCGCCGTGCTGATTGAACCGCTGCAAGGCGAAGGGGGGGTTAAACTCCCGCCAGCCGACTACCTCCGGCGGCTGCGCCAAATCTGCGATGAGCGCGGCTGGCTGCTCATGATTGACGAGGTGCAGACGGGCATGGGGCGCACCGGGCAGATGTTTGCCTTTCAGCACAGCGGTATCCGCCCTGATGTCATCACCTTGGCCAAGGCGCTCGGCAATGGCCTCCCGATCGGGGCCTGTTTGGCCGATTCCAAGTCTTCGGCGTGCCTCGGCCCGGGCAGCCATGGCACCACCTTCGGTGGCAACCCAATGGCAGCGCGCGCCGCCTTAACGGTTATCGACACCCTGGAGCAAGAGCATCTCGTCGCCCATGCCGCAAGCGCCGGCAACGCCCTAATGCACCACTTGCAGGAGCGCTTGGCCGGCACTGATGGAGTAAAAGAGATCCGCGGCCAGGGGTTGATGATCGGCATTGAGCTAAACCAAGAGGCTACGCAACTGCCCCTGCGAGCCCTGGATAAGGGCCTGCTGATAAACGTCACGGCGGGCTCAGTAGTCAGGCTCCTGCCGCCACTAAATATCAACGATGCTGATTTACAGCATCTCGCCGACGGTGTCGCCGACCTGATTGGCGAGCACCTCGCCGAATACTCGGCGTAATCCCTCCCACCTTAACGATGGAGGGCGTATAATGCGCCACTTCCTCACCCTAAGTGATTGTACTAGCGACGAGATTCACCATCTCCTGCGTCGGGCTGGCGAACTAAAGGCCATCCACCAGCGCGGCGAACTACATCAGCCCCTGCTCGGTCGAGTCCTGGGGATGATCTTCGAGAAGGCCTCAACCCGCACCCGGGTATCCTTTGAAAGCGGCATGGCTCAGCTCGGTGGTCACGCCATATTCCTCGCCCCTGAGCATAGTCAGCTCGGGCGCGGCGAACCGATAGCCGATACCGCTAGGGTCCTGGCGCGGATGACCGATGCTGTCATGATCCGCACCTTCGGCCACGAGCGTATCGAGCAGTTCGCCGAGCACTGCAGCGTCCCGGTCATCAATGGCCTCTCCGATCAATCCCACCCCTGTCAGCTGCTCGCCGATATGCAGACCTTTATTGAACATCGCGGGCCTATCGCAGGCCGGCGGGTAGCCTGGGTCGGCGATGCCAATAACATGTGTACTAGCTGGATTGAGGCCGCCGGCATGCTCGGTTTTGAGCTGCGTATCGCCGCCCCGGAAGGCTACCGGCCTAGCGCCCGGACACTCGAATTGGGCGGCAATTGGGTTAGTCTACACGACGATCCTCGTGATGCCGCGGCGGCCGCCGACCTGGTCACCACCGACGTCTGGGCGAGCATGGGTCAAGAAGAAGAACAGGCGCAGCGCGAACGGGCCTTCGCCGATTTCTGCGTTAACGACTCGGTAATGGCCGTCGCTGCGCAAGAGGCGATCTTTATGCATTGCCTACCCGCGCATCGTGAGGAGGAGGTCAGCACTTCGGTGCTGGAAGGCGGCCAAAGTGTGGTCTGGGATGAGGCCGAAAATCGGCTTCATGCCCAGAAGGCTTTGCTTGAGTGGCTTTTCGCGGGTCAGTGAGGCTTTAAGCCGTGGCAACGAGAAGCTTTGCTTCGGTAAACCCCTCGAGCCACTTAACACTTCCGCTATGTAGGACGCCGTAAATCCATCCCTGGAGGCTTCATGGCGCCATCCATGGCGCCAAGACCTCCATAGCGGAAGAGTGTTAAGTGGCTCTGAGAGTGGTTTTAGGCAATATTTTCTTCAAAATCTGCTAGCTTGGAATCTATAAAACTACCCGCTTGGACCTCTTGGAGAAGCGCTAAATTCATGCTAATGTGCAGACCCTAAAGGGGCCGTAGCTCAGTTGGGAGAGCGCGACATTCGCATTGTCGAGGTCAGGGGTTCGAATCCCCTCGGCTCCACCAAACGTGAGACAAGGTGCTTCGCCCTATCCTAAAGCCCGCGCCAAGCGGGCTTTTTTGTGTCATAACCTAGCACTTAGGTGGCCTCCAAAAACTTCGCCGGCGCCACCATCCGCCCCGGTGTGGAGGACGCCGTGAATCCATCCCTGGAGGCTTCATGGCGCCATCCCTGGCGCCAAGACCTCCACACCGGGGCAGATGGTGGCGCCGGCGAAGTTTAGAGGTTCCCCTTAGCAGGCAACGGCAGCCGACCATGGAGCGCTTCGCGGTTGGGGTAGCGTTCACCAGCAGACTTTAGTGGGGTTGGGCTGCGTTCAAGGTAGCGTTGTGCGGCGCGCTGGTAAGCCGTTTCCCGCTGCCTACGCTCGTGCAAAAACTCGCCCACCAGGCGTGAGACGCTGGTGCCGCGCTTTGCAGCCTCGATGCGTACCCACTGCGCAGTCTCCTCGTCCAGGGCAATGGTTATGTTCTTCATATCACATAAAGTTTGGCATATTAGATTCGTGTCAACCAACCAAAGCGGCCACAGTTATCGGTTGCTAACTGTCTGTGGGCAAACCTGCTCTGGCTTAGTAACCGCCGTGCGTTTAGTACTCAGCTGGAAGCGCGACGAGAGACAGATAACCCCGACATCGTCAGGCACCCGCTCTAAAATTCGCTCGGCGTGGCTCGGGCTCGCAACGATATTAACGGACGCGAACACTCTCTTATAGTTTTCGACTTGATGTACCAACCTATCCAGCGAGTCCCTCTCAGACTTAATCTCATGAACTACTCCCACCAAGCTTACGCTATGGCGTGAGTTTCGCGCTTCGACGGGAGTGCCGATTCATCCAGAGGATGACCCGGTCTGACCTCCCTCCACGCATCGGCCGGTTCCCGACCGGATAAACTCCGCTCCAGCCAAGCCAACAGCACCCGAGCGGCGTTCTCGTCCCGTGAACAGGACGCGCCGCAAGGGCAGCTGTGCCAGCGCTGGCCGAGCGGTTTCTTCTCCTGCTGCCCGCAGGCGTGACAGGTCTGTGAGGGCTTGATCTGCCGCGTCGGGGCCTCCACCGCCCAAGCACCAGCTTCTTCCGCTTTGAGCTTGAGCAATTGATGGAAGGCCCCGCCAGCGGCATCAAGAATACCGCGGTTCAAGCCCCTCTTATGCTGACCGCCTTTGGCGGTCATGTTCCGAATGCTCAGCGCCTCAAGGCCCAAAGCGCTGAACTCTTTGATCAGTCGGGCAGAGACCTGATGGAGAAAATCGTGGCGCTGATTGGCCACCTTACGGTGCAGCCGGCGCAACTCATCGTACGCCTTGCGCAACCGGTTGGAGATGGGGAAGCCCCGACTCCTACCCGACGCCTTCTTGGCCGCCTCCTCCTTGCGGGAGATCTCGCGCTGTACGCCACGGATGGCATCCAAGGTGCCGGCAAGGTGGCGGGGGTTATCGATGGTCTCGGCACCTTGCGCGGTCGCCACAGTGGCGAAGGTCTCCAAGCCCCAGTCGAGCCCGCCCATCCTCTCGCCACACTCTCGCACCGGCTCGCAGTTCAGCGTAATGCTGGCATACCAGCGATCACCGCGTTTGATGATCTCGCAGGTCTTGGGTGTGCCAGGGGTGCGGGGTCTGCCCCGAACGGCAACCGCACCAACGCCGGAGAGACGCAGGGTGCCGTGCTGCATCTGCTCGTTGGTCAACAGCCGCCAGCCGTCGCCGTGGGTCTTGTACCCCCAGCCCTTGAACCGGTGCAGGGGCTTGAAGCGGGGGAAGCCCGGCGTCTCGCCCTGCTTCACCCGGCGAAAGAAGTGCTGAAACGCCAGATCCAACCGTTTGAGGGTGACCTGCTCAGACTGGGCATTGATCCCACTCAGAAGTTTCGATTGGCTACGCCACTCGGTCAGCCGCTTGCACTGTGCCGAGAACCCCAACGACTCCTGCCGCTCGCTCCAAGCCCAGCGCCGCTCGGCGAGCGCCTCGTTCCACAGCAGGCAGTGAACCCACCGCTGATGCTCCAAGGCGGCAAGCTGCTCAGCTGTTGGGTAAAGTCGATAGGTGGCTTTGCGTTGGATCATCTTCCCAGTATGCTTGGTTGTTATGGAATCGCAACCACTAAAGCAGCTATATCACTGCACCTTCCGACTTCAATACCACTTGGTTGTGGTTACCAAGTATCGACGCCCGTGCATCACCCAGCCGATGCTCTCCCGCTTAGAGGCAATCGCTCGGGCGACGACCAATTACTGTCGGTGGTGCGCCGCTGTCGGTCTTGAAGCAGTACATCGAACAACAGGAAGCCCCAGAGTAATGGCGCTGCGCGCCATGCGCCGCTTCACCACCCCCTAAGCCGCTGCGCGGCTATAGGCGGAGCACTGCGGCGCGTTTTGGTAGTAGTCGCGCAAAGGTAGGGGAGCGGCCGGAACTGGCCATTTCGCGGAATACTGTAGATGAGAACAGTCGTGAAAGCGCGGTTAATTCTGTTGAACCTTGTGCCACATTCCACCTATGAGCCCAATTAATGGCATTGTCCCAAAAAGAAGAGGCGCTCCGATCAACGAGCAGCTTAGTTGTTGTAACGTGCGCTACCGAACCTCAGCCAGCGAGTGTACTAACGCTAAGGATACCGCGCCAGTGGCAGTCCTGGCTATGGGGAAGCGCTCAACAGCGAGATCTAGTGGGTAGGTCCGGGCGCTCCTTCTGCCATGCCTTGAGCACCTGCACCGGGGCTCGGTTCCCCAGCACCAGCTGGGTTGCTGATCCGGCCATTGCGGCAACTCTAGATCCAATGTAGAGTCGTATTGGTAAAATCGGGGCATGTAAGGAATTACGCAGCCATTCAAACCTTAATTTTTAATAGTTTGATAATGGTTTTCCTCCCCCATCGACTCCACCATGTTCATCCCTAGCAATTTCTAGCGGCAACTAGCGGCACTAACTAAGCGATGGAACCCTTAAATCCAGCATTTCTGATAACCACACTGAGCGTCGTAGTGGCACTGTTCGGGGTAATCGTGCTCGTCATTACGATCTATGAGTACACCAAGCTTCGGGCATTGCGCGACGACTTCGAGCACTTTAAAGAGCAGTGGCGCAGCGAGGTGCATTCTCTGCAAAAAGCGATGCAGCGCGTCATCGCTAGTTACAGCTGTAAGGATCCTGATGCGCAAATCGCCCTGCTCCAGGATGCTGTCGCCCTCTACCCCAAGGTTTTTAACGGTTACAACGCCTTAGGCTATGCCTATCGCAGCAAAGGGGAACTAGCCCAAGCAGCGGACGCCTTCCACGAGGCGGTGCGCCTTAACCCCGATCAAATAGAGGGCTACTGCGACCTTGCGCGGGTCTATTACGAGCAAGGCGAGCAGACTCTCGCCGAGAAATACTTGCGCAAAGCCCTCGACATGGACCCTCAAGGAGTCCGCGATGGGCTGCGTGGGGATGGTTCACTCGAGCACATCGTCGAACGCTTGAGGGACTGAGCGAAAGACAAGATCCGTGACTAGCAGGGGATAAATTTTTTAATGCGAGCACCGCCATTGTGGCTAGATATAATCCTGACCACCAAGCGCCGCTTCCAGAGGGCTGCAGATGGCAACCATCTGCTGTGGATAACCCCCGCATGCGTTGACCGCGTCTGCTATCGCTCCCAGCTATTCGAGATAGGCCGCCGCGATTCGCGGTTGCATTATCGTCATAAGGGGTTCCTTGTCCCCGGTGACTGGGATCTGCGGGCCCGTCCTATCTCTATTGACGGCGACTTTCCGGGCAGTCAGAAGTACGCAAAGCTGGCCGACCTAGTTCGCTGCGCGGACGATTTTCGGCAAAGTCTTTGGTATGCCGAAGCGCGCCAACAATTACAAGACGAAGGGCGATTCGTCTATAAGAGCCGCCATATCATGACCGACCTAGACTCGCTCGATCGCTTTTTTGAAAATTATCTCGTCAAGTTGATCGTCAGTCTCCGCACCGAAGGCTATTTGCCAGAGTCTGCCCAAGGTGAGCACTGCGGCGTGGCGATTGGACGGGATGGCGACTTGCTGCTTACAGAGAGGGGCCGGCACCGGTTTTTTGTCGCCCACCTGCTCGGACTGCGAAGGCCTCGCACCGCTGCCCCGGATGACCCTCGCGGGCCCCATCACGATCCTGACGGGCAACCTTCTTCCAGCCCTTTTGCCGGACTATTTCAGCCATATGGTCGGCCGGATCCCGGTGGACTACGACTAATTTAAACGGCTCGTAAAGCGGCTGCCAAATCCCGTCCATCTTCGGATCCATCAAGGGCACCCGTTTATCGACCAGGACCCATTGAGCACCAGGGGCGTTGGCGAATAACCGCTCCTGCAGCCATTGTCGCCAATAGGCCACCATATCGAGCTGCTTACCAGCATCGATCTCTGCCAAGAATTGTTGCAGATAGCGCGCATCGATGAGCCACTCTTCGATGCTCTCTCGCTCTGCCTGACTGGCATGAACACCCCCACGGCGCAACCCCAGAGCACGCGAGAGTGCCCGCCGACGTTCCTGCAAGCGATACCACCATGTCCACCGGCGGGCACGTCGCTCCTTGGCGATTTTACTCTCCAACTCCTTAAGCCTAACTTGAGCTATCTCGCGCTGGCGCTGGCGATCATCAGCCGCCGTTAACAACGCACCTACCCCGCCATCCCCGGATAATCCAGAGATCTTGGGGGCTATAGCTATCTGCTCCGTATCCTTAAAGGCATCAATCAATGCCCCCGAGCCGGAAAACCCAAAGCCGTATATCAAAATATTCATCTTCAACCACCAACAATCTGCACTGGCCGGCGAGCATACAGTTGCGCCAGCCCCTCGCCTAGGGCACGCCGCGCCGCCTGTTCACCGTGAACCAAGATAATCCGCCGCGGCCAGCGCTTCATCCGCTTAACAAAGCCGAGCAGCTCGGTTTGATCAGCGTGGGCTGAATAGCCAGATATTGTTCGCACTCGAGCGCGTATAGGGATCCGTTCGCCGGCCAACTCAACCATACCAGAGCACTCGGCTTGGCGCTGAATCTCGCGCCCCGGGGTGCCCTCGGCCTGATAGCCGACAAACAGCACCTGATGACGCTCCTCGCCAAGCATAGCGCGCAGATAGCTGACCACCCGCCCGCCCGTGATCATACCACTAGCGGCGATCACCACCGCCGGGCGCAGGGTGCGGACCAGATAGTCGACCGTTTGCAGATGCTCAGCATGGCTATCGACCGTCACTAGATTAGCAAAACTCAGCGGATGCCGCCCCCGACGCAGCCGCTTACGTGCCTCCGCTGGCCAAAAATCCCGCAAGCGCCTATAGATGCGATTAAACCGCGCCGCCAACGGCGAGTCGACGATGACCTCCAGGCGCCGCCACGGCTCACCACCCTGCTCAATCAAATCCTCCAACTCATAGAGCAGCTCTTGAGTGCGGCCAATACTAAACGCCGGGACAACCACCGTGCCGCCATTTGCCAAGGCGTGCTCGACGCTCTCGCGCAGCTGCGCGGTACGCTGCTCGCGCTGCGTATGGCGGCGATCGCCATAGGTAGCCTCCAGCACCAGCGTATCGGCGCGGTGCGGCGAACGCGGCGCCGTCATCAGCGGCGAGCAACGAGCGCCCAGATCGCCGGAGAAGACCAACCGCTCGCGCCGGTTAAGACGGCGGGCGTGGAGATCGACCTTAACGTAAGCCGACCCCAAGATGTGCCCTGCCCGCTCTAAGCGGATACGCAGGCGCAGCTCCTTATCATCTACCAGGGTATGCCAACGCCCATAGCGCAACGGCACTAATTGCTGCTCAAGCTGGTTGCTAAATTGGCCAATCAGCTCAGCATCACGGGTAAACCCGACTCGGAGTGCATCTTCGATAACCGGGAAGAGTAACTGCGCCGAGGGTTGAGAACAGAAGATGGGGCCCCGATAGCCTGCCGCTAGGAGATACGGCAAGCGGCCAACGTGATCAATATGGACATGCGTGATGACGAGCCCCACCAGGCTGGCGATATCAAACTCGACCCGATGCTGGGTCAGCGAATCGAGCTGCGGCGCCACATCACGGCCCTGGAACAGGCCGCAGTCGACAAGCAGCGAGCACTCGGGGGTGGCGTATAGTTGATGACAGCTGCCGGTGACGCCTTGGGCGCCGCCGTGGTGAACAATAGTGGTAAATTCCATTTAGTTTGATCATCCTTGAGGGAACCTTTAAAAACTTCGCCGGCGCCACCATCCGCCCCGCTGTGGAGGACTCCGTGAATCCATCCCTGGAGGCTTCATGGCGCCATCCCAGGCGCCAAGACCTCCACACCGGGACGGATGGTGGCGCCGGCGAAGTTTTAGAGGCCACCTTGAGTTTTGTTGTGAAACGCCGCCATCATAGCCTCAAACGATGAGCCATCATCATTCAAGGCATTAGAGACGAAAGGCGCATAGCGCTCAAAGAGCATCTTTGATGACGAGTGACCGAGCAGGCGCGAGACAAACAGGGGGTTTTCGCCGGCAGCCAGGTGGAGAACAGCCGCAGTGTGACGAGTCTGATAGACCCGCCGCGGCGCTAAGCCGAGAGCCTTAAGAGTAGGCAGCCAGACTTTCTCCGCAACCCAGCTCGGCCTGAGTGGCTTGCCGTCGGCGCGAGTAAAGACATACTCATCTTCCTCTTTGCCGCTAACGTGCTGACTCAGCTCGCCTAATAGGCCCGCGGCAAGCGGGATATCGCGCCTCGTCTTACGGTGCTTGAGCGTGGTCTGCTGGTCATTAACCAGCGACTCCCGGACGCGTAACTGACGCCGCTCAAAATCCACATAGCGCACTTTAAGGCCATTCACCTCGCAGCTGCGCAGCCCGGTATAAAAGCGCAGCTTGAAATAGAGGTGGTAATCAGGCTCAACAGCTGCAAGAAAGGCGGTCACCTGCTCCGCAGTAAGCGGCATGGGGTCGTCGCGGTCATCGCGCAGCGGTTTCAGGTTCTTCATCGGGTGCTCAATGCCCAGCTCACGCTCAGCAAAGGCCATAATCCCCGATAACGGCGTCAGGATGGCATTGATACGGGCATTACCCAGCCGGCGATTGCCGAGCTTATCGGTAAGCTCGAGCAACTCCGCGCGATAGGCGCGTACACTCCGCTCGGTAATCTGATCCAGCGGCCAATCGCCAAAATGCGGAATCAGGTAGCGATCGAAGGTGCAGCGCACCCCCCGCGCATAGCTCTCCTTCCAGCCGCCGACATAGAGTTCGAACCACTGCTCGGCATAGTCGCCAAAGCGTTGCTGGGGAGAGCGCGAGCCGCGCTCGCGGAGCCAGCGCTGCGCGGCATCGAGCTTGCGACTGTTAGGGAACCAGGCGGCATAATCGAAGGTACCCATCTCGATCTCAGCGTTTATCCGCCGCAGATCACGCCTGATGCGCCGGCGATTATCAGGGGTATCTTGCAGTCCCGAACTCTCGCGAAAACGCCGCCCATACAGGCAAAGATCGTACTGCAGAATGCCGTTAGGACGGACACAGAAGGTGGCCATAATTATTTTCCTTCCCTGGAAAAGCGCAACTGTTAGTTTCTTGGGGCTCAGGCGATCGGCGCTCATCCCTGCGCTACTCTGCGCGCGCACCTGTCACGCCCCGGCGTGATAATACTCCCGTTTTCCGGGTTCGCCAATGGGCAATTTTGCTAAGATGTGGGCAACTCCTGGGAACCTCTAAAAACCTCCCCGGCGCCATTATCTGCCCCGGTGCGGAGGACGCCGTGAATCCATCCCTGGAGGCTTCATGGCGCCATCCCTGGCGCCAAGACCTCCACACCGGGGCAGATAATGGCGCCGGGGAGGTTTTTTGAGGCATCCTCCTGTAACAATCCACTGCAGGAAAACCTGCCGAAGCCTTCACAAGTACCTTTTGATAGGTGAACTGGCTTCGGATCTGGTATGCTGCCATTCGGGGAAAGATGGATTAGTGATCAATGGCGCTTGCTGATAGCGATATCGAGTACATCAAAGCTCACCTTGGCGAGTGGTTGGCTGAGCAAAGCTTAGGCAAACCGCCAGCTGTCTATGAGCTAGAGCTGCGCGAGCGCATGGTGCGAGTTGAGGAGGAGCTCAAGCACCAGCGGGAACTGATGCGCCAGGGCTTCACGCAGATGGAGAAGCGCTTTGAGCAGATTGATGCCCGCTTCGAAGCCGTGCAGCAGCAGATGGATAAGCGCTTCGAGCAGGTCGATAAGCGCTTGGAACAAATCGATGCCCGCTTCGAAGCCATGCAACAGCAAATGGACAAGCGCTTCGAGCAGGTCGATGCCCGTATCGAAGCTATGCAGCAGCAGATGGATAAGCGCTTCGAGCAGGTCGATAAGCGCTTGGAACAAATCGATGCCCGCTTCGAAGCCATGCAACAGCAAATGGACAAGCGCTTCGAGCAGGTCGATGCCCGTATCGAAGCTATGCAACAGCAAATGGATAAGCGATTCGAGCAGGTAGACAGACGTTTCGACGAAATGCTACGCCGCCATGATCGACACTTCCTGTGGCTGCTTGGCAGTATCCTAACGGGCTTCGGTATTGCAATCTCGATGCTGAGTTTTCTGAACTGATAGCCACATACCCAGCTCCTAAGGAGTTGCAGCGTGCGCTTGACTCAAGAACAGATCGCTGCCATTCATCGAGTTATTGAGCAAATCACAGGCAGCACGGCACGCCTTCAGTTCCTCACACGGATCGCTGAACGCGAGCGCAGGCACCTGCTTGCAACCGATCAGCGACTATTCGAAAAACCGTTCACAATTGAGCGAGCTCGTGCCCTAGAGAACCTTACAGAAGAGTCAGAACGTGTTGATGCCTTTGTGGCGCGCTTCGGCCGGCTCCAGGACACACTAGGTGACAAATTGATCTCGGCACTGCTGCGCGCGCTCGGTGAGCGCGTAGGCCCTGCAATAGACAATCTAGATCGTGCCGAGCGATTCGGCTGGATCCCCTCCAGCGACGACTGGTTCGCGGTCCGCAAGCTGCACAATCAGATGGTACACGAATATATTGAGGACCCGGCGGTCCTCGCTGATGCCCTGCAGCGAGGGCACAGGTACGTGCCGGTGTTGGCACAGGTTACGGACAACCTGATCTTAACCACAAAGGAGAAAGTCTGGCGTCGGAGTGATTGAGCGCGAATACTGCTGACCGTGAGGCTCGACCCACAACAAGTATACCGGCTACCGTCCGCAGGTCAGCGTTGAGAAGGGATCGTGTTCTTGCCTTTGGGCACCGCTTAGGTTAGTCTTTTTGACTAAGTCCAACTTAAACACCAGCGGGGCTCCATGACAGAGACCGTCAACATCCATGAGGCCAAGACCCACCTCTCCCGCATCCTCGATAAGGTCAGCCAGGGGGAGTCGGTCATCATCGCTCGATCGGGCCAACCTATCGCGCGCCTATCCCGTTTTGAGTCACCGCAGCCTGGAACCAGTGAGCGCGTCGGCTTCCTGAAGGGGCAGATCGAGGTGCCTGAAGACTTCGACCGGCTCGGCGGGCAAGCGATCCTCGACGCCTTCCAGGGAGAGGATCCGAATGCATCTGCTCCTTGATACCCACATCCTGCTCTGGGCAGCAGCGGACTCCCCGCGGCTACCTCAGCAAGCGCGAGACCTCCTCCTCGATCCGGACTATCAACTCGCCTACAGCGCTGCGAGCCTGTGGGAGATCACCATCAAGCGCGGTCTCCACCGTAGTGACTTCCGGGTGGAGCCTCCCGTGCTCCGGCGCGAGCTCTTGGAACACGGCTACGAGGAGTTAGCGATCCGTGGCGCCCATGCGCTCGCCGTAGGCAGCCTACCGGACCTCCATAAGGATCCCTTTGACCGCATGCTGATCGCGCAGGCTGATGTCGAGGGCTATACGCTGCTGACCAGCGATCATCAGCTCGCGCAGTATCCGGGGCCTATCCGTACCGTCTAGACAGAGCCGGGCCTCGACGGGATCGAGCCGGACCCGAACAAGCGGCTCAAGTATGCGGATTTCGTCGACAACTACGCACAGCTCGATGACAATGAGCAGGAACTGTTCAGGCAGCGCTTGCCGCACTCGCCCTGTTTGTGGTCTAATTAACGCTCACAATTTGAGCACCGATGTTGAGAGCGGGCCTTCTTAAGGCGACACCGTTCCGGCGGTAGCGTGCCCAAACGCCCTACCCCGGCCCCCTACGCCCCTCACGGAAACGCCACCGCATGGATTCCGAAGAACTCCACCTGGCCGTAGCGCCGCCGGCATTGGCTATCGTGGCGGGGTGCGAGCCATTCGGTAGCGAGAGAGCCCCCTGGGCCCTCCCAGCCTGGGCCCTTGCGACACACTGGATGTGACACCATATATGACGTCACGTAAACTGGATGAAGTCATACAGGTGCTTGAGACGGCCGGTGCGTCCCTGCGGTGTGACGACATGCGCCGCCACCTTGAATCACTGGGCTTTGAAGTCCGCGATGGCAAGAAGCAGGGACACAACATCGTGACCCATCCGCACCTGGAGGGGTTTTACTCCACCTCCTACACGTGCGGGCACGGAAAAAATCCTGAAATCAAGCCGCCTTACGTTCGCAAGGTCCGGGCGACGCTGAGAAACCACTACCAGTCGCTGAGCGACTATCTGGGAGGCGAGTAGCAATGGATCCTCATGACTACAACATCACCGTACGGCAGGTGCATGAAGAGGATGGCCCGTGCTTTGAAGCCCGAGTGCGCGAGCTGCCGGACGTCGCGGAGTACGCTGATACGTTCCAGGAAGCCTACGAGCTCGCGATCGATACCATCGCGACGACGGCCGAAGCGCTCGCTGAACAGGGCAAGCGCATGCCGGCGCCCGCCATGGTGAACGACGAGTACAGTGGCCGCATCACCGTACGGGTACCACGCAACCTACACCGCGAACTGGCAGAGGCGGCCGAAAAGGAGAATGTGAGCCTGAACCAGCTCATCGCCGGTGCGCTTGGCGTTTACGTCGGCGTCCGTGGCGTGCTTACGCCGGCGGCTGCCTTCCTTCCTCAGTACACCGCCTTCAGCGATGAAAGCATTGCCGTTGCAGGGAATGCTCAACGCAGGCCCGGTACTCCGCAGCTCCGCGTTGTGCGGGATAACAACATGCAGATGGAGGCCGACTGGGGTAACACGGGATGACCGCTGATCAGGCACTGGAGCGTGCCAAGGCCGTCCTGAACATCCAGGATGTCTGGATGCATCAGTCATACGCATGGATGGCCAAGGATTTCGATCCGAAGTTTTCGGATGTCGAGCTCATCGGGGCCCAGCACAAGCACGTAGTGGCTCGAGCAACGTTTGCAGAAATCACGGACGGACAGCAGCACGCGCCCTACCTCTACCGCGTCTATATTGACCTCGGCATGCGCCTTGTCCAGGTCGAAGAAAACACGGATCCTGCTAATGAGGGGGGTGCGGATCGGCCTCATGTACTGGCGTCTGTCGAAGCGACTCTCGTAGCTGAATACCGTACAGCGGAAGATCCCGGGGAAGACGCACTCAACGCCTTTGCTGCTCGTAACGCGAGCTACCATGTGTGGCCTTTCTGGCGTGAGTACGTGGTCAGCCAGTGTGACCGCATGCGTTTGCCCCGAGTGATGATTCCGACCATGCATCTGAAGCACAGCGCCCAGTAGCATGGGGTTCCGCCCCACGCGCTCGAGGCCAGGGGTTGTAATCCAGCAGGCGCAGGACTTGGAGATTGCCCCGCCCCCACCGCGTGTGATGGAATCGTCGCTCACAAGCTGAACACCCTCGCCGTCCGCGCCGTGATCAGCCGCGGCTGGGTCAAGGCCCAGAACTTCTCCAATGCGCCGGATAAACGCCGCTACCTCTACCAAAACGCGCCGCAGTGCTCCGCCTATAGCCGCGCAGCGGCTTAGGGGGTGGTGAAGCGGCGCATGGCGCGCAGCGCCATTACTCTGGGGCTTCCTGTTGTTCGATGTACTGCTTCAAGACCGACAGCGGCGCACCACCGACGGTAATGATGCAGTAGCTGCGACTCCAGAATACCGGTTTGCGCCAATAGTACTGTTGAAGATGCTCCCCGAACTCCTTGCGGATGAGCCGGGAGGTCACCGTCTTTAGATTGTTGACGAAGGCGGAGGGGGCGGTGCGCGGCGTCAACTCCAAGAGCAGGTGCAGATGGTCGGGCTCGCCGTTGAACTCCAGCACCTCGCCTTCCCACTTTTCGGTCGTCGCCCGAGCGATTGCCTCTAAGCGGGAGAGCATCGGTTGGGTGATGCACGGGCGCCATTCGGGGTAAGCCCCGCACCCCTGGCACACCCAAGACCTGCGAGATCATCAAACGCGGTGATCGCTGGTATGCCAGCATTACGCTGAACTGCGAGCCGGTGCGAGAGTGTGGCGAGAAGATGGGCGGGCTCGACTGGGGCTTGGAGACCTTCGCCACTGTGGCGACCGCGCAAGGTGCCGAGACCATCGATAACCCCCGCCACCTTGCCGGCACCTTGGATGCCATCCGTGGCGTACAGCGCGAGATCTCCCGCAAGGAGGAGGCGGCCAAGAAGGCGTCGGGTAGGAGTCGGGGCTTCCCCATCTCCAACCGGTTGCGCAAGGCGTACGATGAGTTGCGCCGGCTGCACCGTAAGGTGGCCAATCAGCGCCACGACTTTCTCCATCAGGTCTCTGCCCGACTGATCAAAGAGTTCAGCGCTTTGGGCCTGGAGGCGCTGAGCATTCGGAACATGACCGCCAAAGGCGGTCAGCATAAGAGGGGCTTGAACCGCGGTATTCTTGATGCCGCTGGCGGGGCCTTCCATCAATTGCTCAAGCTCAAAGCGGAAGAAGCTGGTGCTTGGGCGGTGGAGGCCCCGACGCGGCAGATCAAGCCCTCACAGACCTGTCACGCCTGCGGGCAGCAGGAGAAGAAACCGCTCGGCCAGCGCTGGCACAGCTGCCCTTGCGGCGCGTCCTGTTCACGGGACGAGAACGCCGCTCGGGTGCTGTTGGCTTGGCTGGAGCGGAGTTTATCCGGTCGGGAACCGGCCGATGCGTGGAGGGAGGTCAGACCGGGTCATCCTTTGGATGAATCGGCACTCCCGTCGAAGCGCGAAACTCACGCCATAGCGTAAGCTTGGCGGGAGTAGTTCATAAGGCTGCCAATCAAAGACATGGGCACGGCCGAGAAGCTCCGCGCGCTTGAGGAACTCTGGGATAACCTCCTCAAGCAGCCCGATGCCATCCCGACTCCAGGCTGGCACGATGACGTGCTGGCCGAGCGCGAGGCGGGCGTGAGGCAGGGCGAAGCCCGGTTTGATGACTGGCGTAGTGTGCGTAAGCGACTTCGCGATCGCTTCAATTGAGAATTGAGGTTCTCGACGCCGCCGAGAACGATCTGATCGCGGCGGCAAACTTCCACGAGGCACAGCAGCCCGGTCTAGGGGCGTACTTCATCGACGCATTGTCTTCGGATATTGATGCCTTGCTGTTGCACGGCGGCGCTCATGAAAGGCGATACGGTTATAACCGTGCTCTCGCGAAACGGTTCCCCTACGCGATCTACCACAAACAGCGCCGCAAAGCCAGGGGGTCTCCAGCGAACGAGCAAGCGGTCAAGCCCATCCTGGGCATGCATGAACCTGTGCCGTACAATATCGTTGTCATTGCCATACACCCCGAAAGAGGGGGGGGGGGGGGGGGGATGCCCGCATGGAACAGGAAACCACCAAGGTGACGGTGCGCCTGCCCAAACAGGATGTGGAGTTCGCGAAGGCCTATGCCAAGGCCCACGGCATGAGCGTTACCGAGGTCATTGATCGCCATCTGCGTCGCCTTCGCGCGCTGGAGGGGCATGTGCCAAGTACCGAGTTGGAGGCCATTACCGACCTGATCCCCCCTGATGTGGATCCTGAGAAGGTTTATCACGACCACCTGCACCACAAGCACCAATCGTGATCATGCTCGACCTGAACGTCCTGCTGGACGTTCTGCAAAAGCGAGAGCGTCATTATCGCGTCTCGGCGGCTGTACTAGAAAAGGATTTCGCTGTTGTGGTCCAATGGTAACGGACACCTCCAATGAGATACGCTAATCTTGGAGAGGAGGTGTTCAAAGATGAAAAGCAAGTCACCCAAAAAGTATAGCCAGCAGTACAAGACAATGGCAGTTAACATGCATCGCGAACAGGGCTATACCAAGACAGAGGTAGCTCGTCGTTTAGATCTTACTCGCGGCATGATTTATCGATGGGAGAGGGAGTTATATCCTGAAGAGTTTCAGAATAACTCAACAAACCACGGGCAAGCCCGAAAACCCTCTGCAGAGCTTGAAGAGGAAAACCGTCGGCTGCGGGAAGAAAACCGTAAGCTGCAAGAAGAAAGGGCGATATTAAAAAAGGCGGCAGCCTTCTTCGCCAACGAGCAGAACTGAAGTATCAGTTTATAGAGGCGGAGAAGGCAAACCACTCGATTTCCTTGATGTGCCGAGTTTTAAAAGCTTCGAGGAGCGGTTATTACGATTGGCTAAAGAAAGACAAATTTGACGCTTACCGCCATGAGCTAATCGAGCTAGTCAAAGATTTGCATGAGAAGAAGCGTCAGCGGCTCGGGAGTCGGCGGATGTCCCAGGAGCTATGCAAACGCGGCTACCAAGTTGGGCGATACAAGGCTCGCAGATTAATGCGTGAAGCGGGCGTAGAGTGCCGCCAAAGAAGACGAGTTAAGGTAACAACGGATAGTAAGCATGGCTATAAATGTGCGCCAAACCTATTGCAGCAACAGTTTGAAACCAGGGAGCCAAATTGCGTTTGGGTTGCTGATATAACTGCAATTTGGACCCTTAGTGGATGGATATACTTGGCTGCAGTTATGGACCTTTACAATCGCCAAATTGTCGGCTGGGCTATAGCCAATAATATGCGTGTAGAATTAACTCTAGATGCTCTTGAAATGGCAATAGAACGCTGTAATCCGGAACCCGGACTGGTGCATCATTCAGATCGCGGCAGTCAATATGCATCCACCATTTATCAAGATAGGTTACGACAAGAAGGAATGATTGCCTCTATGAGCCGCAAGGGCAACTGCTGGGATAACGCGGTTATGGAGCGTTTCTTCGGCAGTCTCAAAAGTGAATGGACCGATCATTGTCGTTACCAGGGATTTCATGATGCCAGCAAAGACATAGCTCAATTTATTGAATGGGAATACAACGCTGGCCGCGGCCATACCAGCTTGGAGGGCTTGGCCCCGGCGGAAGTATGCTGAGGTACGCTGCTAAAATTGGTGTCCGAAATCATTTGACCAGAACACGCCGGATCGCCCGTACCCGTGCTGACACCGCAGGAATCCCTCCTGCGTTAAAGGCGGTTCGGACCGCTCAACAATCAGCAACTCGAACGTATCCGCTCTGCTGACGAGCAAACCCTGTGGACTTGGTCCGACCGCGTCTTCCAGGCCGACAGCGCCGATGAGGTCTTGGACAGCCAGAGCTGAGGCTCGACCCATCAGCAGATCGCGGCGAGTGGCAGCGCTTGCTGCACTCGCCCTGTTTGTGGTCTAATGAACGCTCACAATTTGAGCACCAATGTTGAGAGCGGGCCTTCTTAAGGCGACACCGTTCCGGCGGTAGCGTGCCCAAAGCCTTTGCTTACGCGTTTTTCAAGCGCTACCTCTCGAGTAAATGGGAGATGCCGTGGTGAATGATAGAAACACCCGATGAGCCAGCAGACCCCAGATTACGACCAGGACTTCAAGAACCTCATCGTCGACTACCCTCGTGAGGCGATCGCCTTTTTCGCCAATCAAGAAGCAGCGCATGTCGATGGCTCCGTACGCGTGCTCCCTATCCGTCAGGAACAGCTCAAGGAGCGGCTCCGTCACCACTACCGGGCACTCGACACCCCACTGCACATCGAATGGTCGAACGGCGAGCGCGAGGTGCTGGCGTTCGCCTTCGAGGAGGAGACCCGGAACGAACGCTTCGACATCCACCGGCTGATTCATTACTGCACCGACCTCTCGCAGATGCTCGGCACAACCCGGATCGTGCCAGTAGTCATCTTCCTCTCCGCACGCCCGGTGCCCACACGGCTGGAGCTTGCCGGGGATCAGCACACGTACCTGAGCTTCCAGTACCTTTATTGGCAGGCCGGAGCCGAGTCGTACCGGCAGCATTTGGACAGCAGCAACATCGTCGCCCGCCTGTGCCTGCCGTTGATGCACTGGGAAGGCACCGACGAAAAGCTCGAAGCCCGCGCCAGCGCGCTGCAGGGGCTCGAGACCCTGGAGCCCGACCCGAACAAGCGGCTCAAGTATGCGGATTTCGTCGACAACTACGCGCAGCTCGATGACAATGAACAGGAACTGTTCAGGCAGCGCTACCCCGAGGAGGAAGCCATCATGACCGGGATCGTAAGCCGCTCACGGCAGGAGGGCCGACTAGAGGGCGAGGCCAAGATGCTCGCACGACTGCTGGAAAGGCGGTTCGGACCGCTCAACAATCAGCAACTCGAACGTATCCGCTCGGCTGACGAGCAAACCCTGTGGGCTTGGTCCGACCGCGTCTTCCAAGCCGACAGCGCCGATGAGGTCTTGGACAGCCAGAGCTGAGGCTCGACCCATCAGCAGATCGCGGAGAGTGGCAGCGCTTGCTGCACTCGCCCTGTTTGTGGTCTAACGAACGCTCACAATTTGAGCGCCAATGTTGAACGGGCCTTCTTAAGGCGACACCGTTCCGGCGGTAGCGTGCCCAAACGCCCTACCCCGGCCCCCTACGCCCCTCACGGAAACGCCACCGCATGGATTCCGAAGAACTCCACCTGCAGGTTCTGCGCCTGCTGAATCAAAACCCCAACCTCAGCCAGCGCCAGATCGCCCGCGAGCTCGGGTTATCCGTCGGCAAGACCAACTACGCCGTGCGCGCCGTGATCAACAAAGGCTGGGTCAAGGCGCAGAACTTCTCCAACTCACCGAACAAGCGCCGCTACATCTACCAGCTTACCCCCGCTGGGGTTAGCGAGAAGGCGCAGCTGGCCTACCGCCACCTGCAGCGCAAGCGCGCCGAGCACGAGCGGCTGATGGCGGAGATCGAGGACCTGCGGGCCGAGGTCGAGGAGACCCAGGGAGAGGCGGAGCCGGCGGAGCGTCCGGCGGGACCGCAGAGCTGAAGTGCTCAGCACTGGCAGTGACGGCGCTACAGAGGGTGGTATTCACAAACACGGCTTCAAATTACCGGGCTAGGCATTCTATGAGCGAGCTTCACCGAATCACTTTCGATCCGGAACTATGCGGTGGGCGCCCATGCATTCGCGGCATGCGTGTGCGAGTGGCGGATATCCTCGACCTCCTGGCAGCCGGGGCAAGCCGTGACGAAATCCTCAAGGACTACCCGTATCTGGAGATGGAGGACATTACAGCGGTTCTCCAATTTGCCGCGCGTCGCACCGACCACCCGCTGGGAATATTCGCCGCTTAGTGATTTTTGCCTCTCAAGTCAGGCATTTATGGGCGCGCTGCAATCAATTCGCTTGTCTCTTGCGTAACCAATTTTGTCTCACTTTGCGGCTATAACTTGAGTCTGCCGACTGAACTAATGCAGCCCCTTACATGTGCCCCCTGCTGATCAAAATCAGTACCCAGCATAACCTATGAGCTGAGTCTACTCAGCAGCTAGGAATATCGAGGGCACGGAGCCGGAGAGCTGATTCTCACTCAGCCGCTTATAAATCAAACAACCGACACGGAATACTTTTGCTCAAGAAACTCCTCAGCCTGCTTTCTCGGCAGGAAAAGCGCCGCGGGGCGCTGGTTCTGTTCATGGTCATCATCATGGCCCTGCTCGAGACCATCGGCGTCGCCTCGGTGATGCCGTTTCTCAGTGTCCTCGGCAACCCCGAGGTAGTTGAGACCAACGACACCCTCGCCTGGCTCTACGAGGCCGGGGGTTTTCAGTCGATCGACACCTTCCTGATGGCCCTCGGCGCCGGCGCCTTCGCCCTGGTGGTCTTCGGTGCCGCCTTCCGCATGGTGACCACCTACGCCATGGCCCGCTGGGCCACCATGCGCGTCCACAGCTTCGCGGAGCGGCTGCTGGAGACATACCTGCGCCAGCCCTACGCCTACTTCTTAGATCGCCACAGCGGGGACCTATCGAAGACGATCCTCTCCGAGGCGCAGCAGGTGGTGAGTCAGGCGATCAAGCCGGGGCTCGAGGCATTCGCCTACGGCATCGTCATGATTTTCATCATCGGCCTTCTGATAGCCATTGACCCTGTTCTCGCTTTAACGGTCGCCGCTGTCTTGGGCGGCACCTACGGCCTGATCTACCTCGCCATCCGTGGCTATCTGGATCGCATCGGGCGAGACCGAGTGCGGGCCAACAAGCAGCGCTTCCAGGCTGCCGGTGAGGCCCTCGGCGGTATCAAGGACATCAAATTACTCGGCCGTGAGCGTGCCTACCTGTCGCGCTTTCGCGGGCCCTCGAGCCGCTTCGCCAAGCACCAGGCCACGAGCAAGGTCCTCTCGCAAGTGCCGCAGTATTTCATTGAGGCAGTAGCCTTTGGCGGCATGATCGCCCTCGTCTTGGTGCTGATGGCCCTGGAGGGCGGCGCCACATCTGGGGCACTGGGTAACATCCTGCCCCTGCTCGGCGTCTACGCCTTTGCCGGCATGCGCCTCAAAGGCGCGATGCAGAAGGTCTACAGAGGTATTGCCAAGCTGCGCTTCGGTGCCGCCGCTGTCGAGAATCTCTACAACGACCTGCACCGCCGCCAGGCGCTGGCCGAGATCCGCAAGCGCCCGCCGGCTCCGCTGGTCCCCCAGCAAGCGGTGGCGCTGGAGAACGTCCACTACACCTACCCCAACGCTCCAGCCCCGGCGCTGCAGGGCATGGACCTGCACATCCCGGTGGGCAGCTCCGTCGGGCTCGTGGGCAGCACCGGCGCCGGCAAGACCACGCTGGTGGACGTGATCCTCGGGTTGCTGCGCCCCACCGAAGGGGCGATCACGGTGGACGGCGAGCCGGTGACGGACGCCAACCTGCGTGCCTGGCAGCAGGTGCTGGGGTACGTGCCGCAGGAGATCTTCCTCACCGACGCGTCGGTGGCCGAGAACATCGCCCTGGGCGTGCCGCCGGAGCGCATCGACCACGAGCAGGTGGAGCGCTGCGCACGCATGGCGCAGCTCCACGAGTTCGTTGTCCACGAGATGCCGCAGCAGTACGAGACCGTCGTCGGTGAGCGTGGCGTCCGCTTGTCGGGCGGCCAACGCCAGCGCATCGGCATCGCCCGCGCCCTTTACCACGACCCCAGCGTGCTGGTCTTCGACGAGGCCACCAGTGCGCTGGACAACGTCACCGAGAAGGCCGTGATGGAAGCCATCGACGCCCTCCACCACCAGAAGACAATCATCCTCATCGCCCACCGGCTGAGCACCGTGTGCAACTGCGATCAGGTGGTGCTGCTGGAGAAGGGGCAGATCACGGCTGCCGGCGGCTTCGAGGAGCTGCAGGGGCGGAGTGAGCGGTTTCGGGCGATGGCCCTGTCGCGTTAACGACCCTCACCGGCACCGGTCACCCCGATTTTGCGAGACCAACACAGACTATCTCAAACTCCCTATTCGGACATTCTGGGGCACACCCTCTGATTGTCGTTTTAGAGGCTTATATCGTTGAACATCGTCATACTCACCGCAAAAGGCGGAAACCAAACCCTCTCCAACAAAAACCTTGTGCCCGTATGCGGCACCCCCACAATGGTTTGGCCGCTAACTGCCGCTATGGAATCCAAAACAATTGACCACGTTTTCGTGACCACCGAGGACACAAACATCTCCTCCGTGGCACATGATTACGGCGCGACCATCATCGAACGCCCCGACACACTTGCGCAGCCAGATTCGAACCATGGAGACGTGATCCTCCACGCGGCTAAACAGGCATCACGACTCACGCCGGATACGATCGACACCATCACCATCCTACTTGGTAATACAGTCATGGTCACCTCGGACGACATTGACCGCGCCGTAAAGACCTGTCTGAATGACCCAAGCGCCGACGGCGCTATGACTGTCTGGAAAGCCCAAGATGACCATCCACTCCGCGCATTAACAATCGGGGACGCGGGATACCTCGAATCATATTTCCAAGACGCCACTCCGGATACAAATCGACAGAGTTATCCCAATGTCTTTTTCTATGATCAGGGTCCCTGGACCGTGCGCATGGAAAGCCTTCTGCGCTCGGAGAAGACCAAAGAAGGTCCCGGACCGTGGTGGTGGATGGGGGAAAAGGTAATTCCCCTTGAGCGCCTGTGGGTAACGGGGCGCGACACCCACTCAGCGTTTGACCTTGAAATCGCCGAATGGTGGTTAGAACATTATCGTTTAGCAGGCCGGCGCAATCCGTACTCCGTCGACGAAAATACCAGCTGACCAACATGCATGTTTGATTTTCAATGCACGTCCGCGCCAGTTGCTACTGCCGTTTCCACAATCATTTCTTTATCGCAATCGTCCATTGCTGATAGCGGGACCTTCAATATCGTCGTCCCGGGCGGAACGACACCTTTGCCCATTTTCCAGGCGTTAGCGCCCCTCGACCTTGATTGGCCACGCTGGCGAGTGTACTTTTCAGATGAGCGCTGCCTTCCACGAGACCATCCCGACCGCAATGACAAGGCCGCGATCGATATTTGGTTACGACATGTGCCCATCGGGTACATATTCTCGCTACCGGCCGAGCATGGGCCGGTAGAAGGTGCGGATCAAGCCCACCACATGCTAAGCAGAGATCAGCCGATCTTCGATCTTGTTTTGCTCGGTGTTGGGGCGGACGGACACGTCGCTAGTCTCTTCCCTGGTCGACCGTATGGATCCCAGTCCGATTCACCCTTTGCATTAGCAATCACCAACGCCCCAAAACCCCCACCGGAAAGGGTGTCATTAAGCGCGAGGTGCCTGTCCGCGACCAGGCACATGGTCCTCATCATCACTGGACGCGAAAAATTATTTATACTTGATGACTTACGGGGTAATAAAGACTGCCCGGCGAACTCAATAACCGCCAGAGAGAGCGCTACGGTTATCTACCCGGCACCGACTGTCATCTAAACTGAAGACCCTTTATGGAAAAAACAATCCTGATAACTACCTCAAGCTTCGACGTCGCTGCCAGTTCCGAGCTCAACCAGCTTGAGCACGCTGGCTTTACTATTCGTACCAACCCCCACCGAAGACGCCTTTCCGAGGAAGAAGCACAGGGGCTGCTAACACCCGATGTTGTCGCCCTCATCGCCGGCACCGAGCCTTTAACCGCTGAGGTTTTAAAAAGCGCGTCAGGCCTCCGAACGATCGTTCGGTGCGGCGCCGGCGTTGATAACGTAGACATCGAAGCCACAAAACAACTAGGAATTGAGCTTAGAAACACTCCAGCGGCGCCGTCTCAAGCCGTCGCGGAATTGACTATCGCTCACATGATGTCGGCTTTGCGTAATATCGTCTCCTCCGATCGAGACCTTCGCAGCAATAGTTGGACGAGACTAATGGGGAACCTGTTTGGCGAGCAAACTGTTGGCGTGATCGGCTACGGGCGAATCGGCCAACGTGTTGCAACCCTGGCATCTAATTTGGGGGCGGATATCATCGCTTACGATCCGCACCTGATAGAGCGTCCCTCCGAAGTACCCTGGGCCGACAACCTCGACGACTTGATAAAAAAATCAGACGTCATTACATTGCACATACCCTACAATGAACATACTCATCACATAATCAACGCTGACATTATCAGCAGGATGAGGCCAAACGCCCTCCTAATTAACGTCTCGCGCGGCGGCTTGATCAATGAAACCGACCTTTACAACGCGCTTACCGAGGGCCGCTTGCGAGGAGCTGCCCTCGATTGCTTCGAGGCCGAGCCGTATGCCGGCCCACTCCTTAGTCTCGATTCCATACAGGCGACCCCGCATATTGGCTCCTACGCCAAAGAAGCACGGGCGCGGATGGAGCAGGACGCCGCGGCCCAAACATACGCATCTTTAACGCGGATGGGGCTAACTTAAAGAGGATGCCGATGCGTTTAGTAGTCTTCGGAGCAGCCGGCTTTTTAGGGTCACATGTTGCTGATCAGCTTTCGGAAGAAGGCCATACGGTCGTCTTGTACGATAAGCGACCCTCGCCGTATAGACGGCCCGACCAAGAGGAATGGCTGGGCGATATTCTCGACCAAGACCAGGTCGAGCTCGCGACTTCCGGTTGTGACGTTATTTACAACTTCGCTGCACTTGCCGACCTCAATGCGGCAATGACCGCTCCAGTCGACACTGTCCAGAAAAATATATTAGGGAATTGCATCGTTCTCGAAGCTGCGCGCAAGAACAAAGTGCGCCGATACATTTATGCGAGCACCGTTTATGTCAACAGCCGGCATGGCGGCTTTTATCGTTGTAGCAAGCAAGCTGCCGAGCAATACGTCGAACAATACCAATCTAGTTATGACCTCGATTTCACCATCTTGCGCTACGGCTCATTGTACGGACCACGATCAGACTCCACGAACGGGCTTTATCGTATTGTGGCTAATGCTCTTAAAGAGGGCACTGTTCGATATCACGGCAGCCCCGGAGCAATGCGGGAGTACATCCACGTCGAGGACGCTGCCCGTGCGAGCGTAGAGGCTCTGGGTGAAAGTTTCCGTAATCAGAGTTTTGTTTTAACGGGCCAAGAACCGATGAGCGTCCTTGATATGCACAAGATGCTTGCAGAGGTACTCGGCCTTCCGTGTGAACTTAACGCCACCCCTGATCACGAGCAAGGCCATTATGTCCGAACACCGTACGCTTATCAGCCGCGCCGCGGGTTCAAATACATACCCCCTCAGCATGTCGATTTAGGTCAAGGACTCGTTGAGCTCGCGCACGAGGTTGCGACTAAAGAAAGACTTAACGATGACCCTTAATTTGAAAATAGTAGAATCCAATGACTGCGATCGACATTACAGCTTTTAATACACTTATCTTCGACTGCGACGGGGTCATCCTCGACTCGAACCCCATCAAGACCGAGGCCTTTTACCAGGCGGCCGTGCCCTACGGCGAACAAGCTGCGCGTGCCTTGCGCAAGTACCACGTCCTAAACGGCGGAATCTCTCGCTACCACAAGTTCGACTGGTTCCTGACCGAGGTGGTTGGGCAGCCCGAGCCGGATCCAGAGGATCGCCAGGCCCTGCTTAACGCGTACGCCAAGAACGTCTGGGACGGTATGCTGAGCTGCGAGGTCGATGAGGCCATCTTCGAGCTGCGCAAGCAGACGCCTTACGCGCGCTGGATGGTTGCTTCCGGATCCGACGAGCAGGAGCTTCGGAAGATCTTCCGGCTGCGCGGGCTGGATCAGCTGTTTGATGCCGGGATTTACGGAAGCCCAAGAAATAAAGTGCAGATTTTTGCAGAGTTTGCAGAGAAGAACAGCCACTTCCGGCCGGCTATCTTCTTTGGCGATAGCCGTTATGACGCCCATGCGGCAGCAAGTGCTGGCTTAACCTTCATTTTTGTCCAACACTGGAGCGACAGCGAGCCCGCACCATATGAGGAACACATAAATTCCTGCAGGGACCTTACTTTGGAATCTTCGCCTCATAAATAGCAGTCTTTTTGAACCGACGCCCCATATTCTGGTCCAAATGCGAATCCACTTGGCGTTCTTGGGACAACTTTCTCCTGCCGATAAGCTCCTCGTTTAGTATCACTGATACATACCCCGTGGAGGACTTTATGATGAGCTTCTTTTCTGGTCTTATTTAAACAAGGATCACTATGCTATTTATATCTTTGCCTAAAGCTGCAGCCGGGGCCTTTACCAATACGTTAGCTGTTGCCCACCGCGTCCAGAGGACCACCACTTGGTCAAGTTTTGCAACTGCACCTAGTAATTATAAAGAGCTTTCATTGATACACAAGTCATGTCGAGATTACAGCACCGACTTCTTAGATGAGCTCACTGGGGGGGAGCTGCGTCACCTACACATCCCACCCACTGAGAATAATGTGAACTTATTACGAAAAACAAAAAAATGCGTCATTACCAGAAACTTTAAAGATGTGCCTGGCGCCTATTTTCGAGAAACCAGGCACCACTTCCGAAAAAAACCTACCGTTTTTTACGGAGCCCAAACTGAGCATGATTTTTATCTGGCGGCCGAAAAAAGCGGCCTGTTAGAAGAGTTACAAAGCTTTGTGCATGGATGGCAAAGTGCTTGCGATGAAAACACGCTTATTATCGACCATTCTGATATCGTTTCAGATAGATTTCAGGATCTTTTAGAAACAACTGAAGACCATTTTCGCCTCGAGCCTAGCGGCACGATGAAACTGCGTTCCGCGCGCAACACAAGAGAAACCGGAATAATAAAGCCTATTCGCAAAAATGCTCGCCGATTAGCCAGATTTCTTAACAAGATCTGATATTCAGCCTAGCTGCACACATCTTACCCCCCACGCAAAAAAATTTGGGGCTGAGAAAAATGTTTATAAAACCCGTTTTCTTGTAACAAAATGTCGCGTGCATCTAACTTGTCTGTTCTTGTTTTTATCGAGGGAATGAGTTGCTCAGGCTCAGCCGCGGTATCGGACTTCCTGCTCGATAGTGCAAGTGTTACATCAACTGGAAGAAACTCAGTTCGAGTAGCTAGGACATCTTATGGCCTGAACGACCTATATAAAAACACAACCTCTAGAACCAAATTTCAAAAGGCGCTTACAGACTTCTACCATATCAACGTTGTTGGCGCGCCTTGGAAGCCGACACAAGGACTAAACATAAAAAGCACATTGAAAAGATTGGCGAAGGTGTCTAACGCCTCTAACCTTTCTGTTGGCGAACCCCACAAAGCACAAAAAATAAGAAAATCAAAAAACGGTACCCACGCTTTGAAGGCTTATGCAGATTTTTGTGAGAGCACACTTTCGCATGACGACATAGCTACAGGGTTTGAGGCCTCAATAAGGAGCTTTGTTGTTTCATACTTGATGGCCAGCGCAACCAAAACGTGCGACTCCAAAGTTATAGCTACGAGAAATTTTTTCAGGTTACCTCGAATAAACAAGCAGCTGCTGCCTTTTTTAAAACCTTATCGGTATTACGCAGTCGTACGTGACCCCCGAGCCCAATTTCATTCTCTGCTCTCTCAAGGTCGAGTTGCTAATGCGATGGATTTTATTAAACTATACAAGGCCGCTATTTATGCCTACCACAAAAACATTAGAATTGGACACATTGAAAACTCATCAACCAGGAAAATCACTTTCGAGGATTTTGTGCTTTCACATCGATTGCGAGACAGCTTGTTGGAAGACCTCGGAATTGACAAGCATACGGTAGAACCGAAAAATTTCATAGCATCGGAGTCTGCGAGAAACATTGACATGTTTAAAACTGCGCTCAACCTAGATGACATCTGGAAAATCGAAAAAGAACTCTCCGCCTACATATATTCAGGGTGCGCATAAATGCCAGGGCGGATCAAGTGGAACTAGATTGGCGTAGCGCCGGAGCCACTGGATAATCATAAATTTGCAGCGCACACGAACCAAAGCCAAGGCGCATCCGTTCTAGCCGGAGTGTACCTCTTCTACAGCTTCATGGGCCTAGCTAATGCAGTTTGCCGCCCTACATAAATACTCGAAGACGCGTCGGACCTTGCGCGAAAGCGTGTTAATCGTCGATGGCACAAAATCTTCTTTGCTTTGATCAAGCCAACTGCGAACCGACGCAAGCGGGTGATGGGTTCTATACTATGACCGGTGCGGATGGTGCAGCGACCCTCATCCTAGTTGCGGTCGAGATTCTATTGATGGGACTTGACAACCCAGTGGTCACTCTCTGCTGCGGACAAGCCCCTGCTCGCCGCGATCATACCTGATACACGCCCGTGGAGGAATTCGTGATGAGCCATGAATTTGAGGTAGCTGATGAAAAGAATAGAGTTCATTGGAGTTGCAGGAACGGGCAAGAGCTCTATCATCACCTTGGTCGATTTTGACTCATCTCTTTGTGTCAAGTACGACGAAATGCGAAATTTTCTCATTGAGAGACAAATAAAAAATCCCGACCGTTGGTATCTCAAGGCTCTAGCGAAGTTTGGTAATGAAAGAGCCTGCAGCGTTGTTTCTCGGTATGTCATTAAAAAAAAGAAGACTTCTTTTCTAGATTCCTATCATGCTCTTGAACGTTTGACGATATCTCGGTTTCCCAACCTTAAGCCTTCAAACATCAAATCTAACGCCTTTTTCAAACATTTCTTTTGGCTTCTCCAAGCTGAGGAGGCACGCGTCGAGCATTTGCCTGTGCTTGATGAGGGGCTGCTTGGAGCTGTAGAGAATGATGCCAATACGATAAAAGAATTGAGTCAGTCACTTCTTGGACTAGTACACGTTGACACAGATGCGCATACCCTCAGAACGTCACTTCTTGGAAGAATGAAAGAAGGAAACAAGAAGGGTCCCAAAAACTTACCCTCTCTACCAGAAAACGAGGCCGTCGATATCCTGGAAAAGGCTTTGGAAAAGAACCGGCGGAAAGCGAGATTGACTGAGACTTTTGGTGTCCCGACGTTAACCGTAAACTATCATAAAGAGCCGAGGCGCACTGTTAACCGTGTTGAAGAGTTTATCTCAACTGTTGCCCATAAGCATACTATTAGGAGCATTTATTGAAACGACTGGACATCCTTGGCGTTGCGGGGAGCGGCAAAACTACACTGGCAAGAATAAGCACGGAAAGCGGAAAAGTGCGTAGCCAAAGCGCTGCAGCAGCCCGTGGTGCGTTGCGTGCGATTAATATAAATAATTCCTTTAGTTTTAAGCGCCGCATCATGGCTTGCATTCCTTGCTGTCGCCAGCCGCTCCTCCGTAATGCTATTCAGGCAGGCGAGAAAAACGCCTTTGCCCGCTTCGCCGAACAACACGACGCCTTCCTCGCAACCGTCCACGAAAGCTTCGCTCTCTCCGGCCGCAGCCAGTACCGCCGCGCCGAGGGCTATTACCATTTCCTCCGCACCGTCCGCCGGATCGCCTTTCTTGAGGAGTGGCTGGAAGACGAGACGGTCCTGTTCGACGAGTCGCTCAGCCAGAAGGTCTACGCCGTGATGCCGTGGGATCGGGGCAACGAAGCCCACGCGCGCCGGTACTTCGAGCACATGCCGTTGCCGACGGCGCTCATCCACCTCGACGCCGACGCCGCCCAGGTGGTGCGCCAGCTCCGCGAACGCGAGCGCGCCACCGGCAAGCTCATCCCCGGCCATCGCGGGTTGAGTGACGATGAGCTGATGACCACCACCGATACCTGTCTGCACTTTGCCCGTATCGGTGCCGAATGCCTGCAGGCGCGGGGTTGCCTCGTGCTGTCGCTAACGGCCTCGGAGCCGCCGGAACAGAACGCGCGGCGTGTGACCGAGTTCATCCAGGGAGTCGCCCCATGAAACTGCTCTTTCTCGGTGACTGGTGTCTGCCCGAGAGGTCGGCAGCCCCAAGGCTCGAACATGACGCCCTGGCGGGCGCCATCGATCAGGCCGACGCCGTCGTCATCAACTACGAAGGCCCGCAGGCATCGCCGGACGCCGCGCCCATCGCCAAGGTGGGACCGCACCTGGCGCAGTCGTCGCACGGCCCGGAAGCCATCGCTGCGCTGGGTGTCACCCATGCCAGCCTGGCCAACAACCACGCCCTCGACGGCGGACGCACGGGGTTGAGTGCCACCGTCTCGGCGCTGGAAGGACAGCGTGTCGCCCCTTTCGGCTTCGAGGGTATGCCATGGGGCGAGCGACGTGTGACGCGCCTGGGTGAGCCGAACGCCGGCGGTGTTTCTATGGTGGCCGGGGCCGAGCGGGAGTTCACCGCCGACGGCGATGTTCGGGCAGCGAGTCTCGACCCCATCAGCCTGCACCGGTCCATACAGGGGGAGCGTGATGCCGGGTATACGGTGATCGCGGTTCTCCACGGTGGGATTGAATACGAGCATTTGCCGCCACCCCACCTTCAGCGCCTCGCCCGCTGGTTGATCGATTGCGGTGCCGCCACCGTGATTACCCACCATCCGCATGTGCCTGGTTTCGTCGAGCACTGGCAGGGGCGGCCCATCGCCTGGTCACTGGGCGACCTCTGGATGCCGCGCAGTGGCCCGTTGCCGTCACCCTGGCGCGGGCGGGGTTACGGTGTGCTGGTCGATGTCGACAGCCCCGGACAGGCCCAGGTCGAAGCGGTCATGCCCTATGCCCTGGACTACTCCAGCGGTGCGTTGCGGGGCCTGAACACGGAAGAAGCCGAGGCGTTTGACGCCATGCAGGCGCGGAATCGAGGCATCGCCGAGGACCCCGAGTCATATCGGCAATGGTGGGCGTCGCTGGTCGGGCGGAGGGCGAACACCTACCAACGCAAGTATTCGCTAGCGCCTCTGCCTCAGTGGCTCTGGCGGCGATGGCTCGGGCTTGGGTGGTTGCTCAGACGGCGGCTTGCTCGCAAGCCGAATTGGGCACTGCGCCAACTCAATGGGTTACGATGCGAGACTCATCACGAGGTTTGGAAAGAGTCCCTTAAGAAAGCGTTGTTTCCTGATCAAAGGGAGCCCAAGGCTAGAACTATGAGGCTGTTTGATGAATAAATCGTTCTTTAATGCCGGCCCTTGTCCCAGCAGTACGTTGCTGAAATCATGGAAAAGATTTGGCGCTTTTTTAGTTCGTGATATCTGGCAAACAATAAAACACAAAAAACCTCCCATGAGTTGTGAGCCATTGTTAGTTCCTTTAGATAAAATAAAGACCGTAGATCGGGTTAGATGGAGAGATCACCTCGGGAAAAGAACTGTAAGCGGAAAGGTGGTAGAGCTGTGGTCTGTTCCGGATGATGAGTTATATAATTTAACTGAAGATCCTTTGGTTGCGGCATTTTGCGAAAGATGGAACGGAGAGCAGGAAAATACATCTTTTTTTGATGACTACCAAGAGCATCGGCTAACCAGGTTGGATTCTCTTTTTGAAAGTGTGAAAGTGAGTGGAAGGTTGAGTTTTCAGTCTGAGTTAAACCCTTGGTGGTGGTTTAGGGAATACGATGGCATACGCATAAACTTCGGTCCCGAGGGCCAGATGGTCCATGTGGATGGGGGGCGTCATAGGCTTGCAGCCGCAGTCTGTTTGGGGTTGGAATTTATCCCGGCTATGCCAGGGATTGTCCATGTGAACTCGCTTGAGTTGTATCGGCGTTACAAAGTTAATAAAAAGAGTGGATAGCTGGGCACTCTTATAAATTGTTTGGGATGCGTTATTCATGAATAATGCCCTTTTCTGGGTTGAGACATTCTCCCTTTTGTGCTATCGACTTGTCCAGCAGTTGTTTCTTCTCTCTCGATGTCGCTCCGACGACCGATTCTCGCATGAAGGTCAGCCGTGGAGTGATATGAAACAAGAGCAGAATCGCATCCTCTATGACCTTTTTAAGGATACCGCAAACCGCTTCCCGTTCTGGAACGAGCGCATGCGCGCCTGCGGCTTGCTAGATGCGAAAGGTCGCATTGATCTGGACCGCTTCAGCGCCCTGCCACTACTGGAACGCTCAGAATTGGTTGAGCGCCGTGACGAACTGGCGGATGAGGATTATCCCGACGAGACCTGGTGGGACCAGACCGGTGGCTCCACCGGCGAGCCGGTCCGCATACTCAAGAATCGCGCTTCCAAACAGGCCATGCTCCAGGCCAAGGCCCAGATGCACCGTTGGGCGGGCCATCGCCCCGGTATGCCGGTGCTGGAGCTCTGGGGCGCGGAGCGCGACATCCTGGAGCAGCGCCACCGCCCCCCGTATTGGGAGTGGCCGTTACGCCAGCGCCTGCGCTGCAACAAGCTGGTGCAGAACGCCTTCCGCATGGGTGAGGCGCAGATGCGCCAGTATCTGGCCGAGTGGCATTGGTTCCGGCCCCGCACGGTCCTCGCCTATGCCCACTCCATCCACGAGCTGGCCCGCTTCGCGGAGCGCGAGGGCGTCGAGGTCTACCGGCCCCAGGCAATCATCACCTCGGCCGGCACCCTGACCGAAGAGATGCGCGCCGACATCCGCCGGGTCTTCGGCGCGCCGGTGTTCAACCGCTACGGCAGCCGCGAGTTCGGCAACATGGCCATGAGCTGCGAGCAGGAGGATGGGCTCCACGTCATCCCGACGGCGACGATGATCGAGATCCTGCGCCCGGATGGCTCACCGACAGAGCCGGACGAGCTGGGGGAGATCGTGGTCACCTCGCTGACCGCCCGCGCCATGCCGATGATCCGGTATCGGATCGGGGACACGGGTGTCTGGGCGGAAGACGCGTGTCCTTGCGGTCGGCCGTTTCCTTTGATCAAGCAGGTTACTGGGCGAGTGAGTGATCAATTCATTGCCCAGGATGGGTCGTATGTGCATGGCGAGTACTTCACGCACATGGTCTGGGCGATGCCGACCATCCGCAAGTTCCAGGTCGTCCAGGAAAGTCTGTCCCGGGTGCGGTTCCGGCTGGTGCTCGAAGGCAGGGAACCTTATGACGTGCCGGTAGAAGAGGCGCGCCTGACGGAGGAGACCCGCAAGGCGCTGGGGGCCGATTGCGAGGTGCTGTTCGAGTACCCGTCCGAAATCGAGCCCAATGCCACTGGCAAGCACCGCTTCACCATCTCCCACGTCCACCCATAAGGTCGACCAGTGACCCCGGAACAACAAAACCCACTCGACTGGCTCCCCTATCTGCACTTCGGCTACCTGCCGCCCCGGGAGTCCGTATTACCCTTTGAGCCGCCGGACAAGCTCGTGACGCTCCCCGCTGACCTGAACAGCGCCGCCAGCCAGGCCGGCGATGTGCTTAGCCGCGCTGTCCACGCGTCTATCACGCCGGGCAGGACGCACTACATCCCGTTGTCGGGCGGCCTGGACAGCCGCGCGCTGCTCGCCGCCGCCATGGAAGCGGGGGCCGAGATCGAGACCCTGACCTTTGGCATGCCCGGGACCATGGACTACGAGTACGGCAACCGTGTCGCCCGGGCCGTGGGTTGTCGCCACCAGAGCCTGGACCTGCACGATCACCTGCCCGACACCGCCGCGCTGGTGGATGCCGTCCGCAACGGGGGGCAGTGGACCTATACCTTCGACGCCTATTTCAATCGGTTGCTGACGCGTCAGATGGGGAGTGAGCCTATCGTCCTTCATGGTTTCGTCGGTGATCCCGTGGCCGGATCGCACTACAACCCGAACGTGCCCGATGACGGGCGGGCCGTGAAGGCTTTTGTGGATTCACAGCAGTACACCCGGGTCCTACCGCTGACCCGGCCGGAGGATGAACCGGCAACGTGGCTCCCGGCCATCGATGCGATCCCGGAGGTTCCGGGGCTGACAGCGTATGAACGACTGGACTTCTGCATTCGTCAGGTCGGTGCCATCCGGCCCATCGTGATCGACCCGGCGACAGATGTCCGCACGCCCTTCACGCACCCGGAGTGGCTCGCGCTGATGTTCTCCGCCCGTGCCCAGTGGCGGCAAGAATGCAGGCTCTACAAGGGCGCCCTGCTCAAGCGGTGGCCCGATTTTTTCAAGCTGCCGACCAAGAACCACTTTGGCTTGGGGCTCGGCACGCCAGCGTTCACCCGCAAACTGCACACTTTGTCACGCCGGGTCTCCGGGCGTATTAGCCGAGCCCTCGGTCAGGAGTCGTGGTTGCTACGCAGCCGCCACAACTACATCGATTTCGCCCGCGCCTTCCGCGAGCCCGGAACCTTGCGGGAGCTGGCCCGCGAGAACCTGGCCGACCTGGAGGCGCGTGGTGTGGTGCCCTGGCTGGCGCCAACGCAATTTTTGGTAGACCACATCAATGGCGGCAAGAATTATGAGCGCGAGTTGCAGTTGCTTATCGGACTGGAAATCAACCTGAAAGCCGCCGCATGCGAGTAACCATTATCAATCGGCACATGAGCCAGAACGTGGGTGGCAGCGAGATCCAGTGCGACCTATTGGCG
Organism: Halorhodospira halochloris; assembly: GCF_002356555.2. NCBI lineage: Bacteria > Pseudomonadati > Pseudomonadota > Gammaproteobacteria > Chromatiales > Ectothiorhodospiraceae > Halorhodospira > Halorhodospira halochloris. The sequence goes on along the minus strand of NZ_AP017372.2, from coordinate 430,806 downwards.
CGCGGTCTGGTGGAGCGGGGCCATGCCGTGACCTATGTGGCCCCGGTGAAGCAGTCCATCGATGTCGCCACGCCTTATGGGCTTCGGCCTGTCCAGGAACCGAGCAAGATCCTCGGTGCCGTCCTGGAAAGCCAACCAGAGGTGGTGTACTGGCGGTACAACCTCAATCACTTCCGTGCTGTGGCCAAGGGTTTGGGACGAGCGGGTATCCCGATGGTGTTCGCGGTGTCCCACATCAACGATGTCATGCCGTGGGTGTGGCACCGCCCCAGCAAAGGGGTCGTCCCCAAGCTGCGCCAGTTGGTGCGCCGGCGCTGGAACCGTGGCGGTTTTCGCCACGTGCACGCCCTGACCACCAATAATCGGGATCAGCTCGGCTTGTCGCCGGTGGCCGACGCCCACTACGTCCCCAACGGCATGAGCGCGGAGGCCGAGCCTTTCGAGTGGCCCCGCCCCTATGTTGCCTGGGTCGCGAACATCAAGCCGGCCAAGCGGCCCGAGCTGTTTGTCGAGGCCGCCCGGGCCCTGGCCGACCACGGCATCGACGCGCTGATGGTTGGCCACATCCAATCTGATGACTATGGGTGGTTGACCGACCCGGACTATGTCCCGCCCAACTTCCACTACCTGGGCCCGCGCACTCCGACCGAGGTCAACGGCCTGCTGGCCGGAAGCCGCCTCCATGTCCATACCTGCCAGCCGGAGGGCTTCCCCAACGTATTCATCCAGGCGTGGATGCAGGGGCGGCCATCCGTAAGCCTTGAGTTCGATCCTTGTGGGTACATCGTCGAGGAGGGGTTGGGGGCCGTTGCCGATGGTGAGGTGGATACGTTTGTCGGGCAGGTGGCCGATTGGGCGACGCGGCCTGACCATTGTAATGCGGTAGGGCAGCGCGCCCGCGCTTTTGCACGCGATACCTTCTCGGTCGATGCCATGGTGCAGCGGGTGGAGCGAATCCTTGCCAGCGTGGCGCCCGCGCACTCGAACAGCCGAGACCGATAGACTAAGGAGTGGACTGCGTTGCGTATTGCCTACCTCTCGCGCGCCTGCGTACCCTCGCGCTCCGCCAACAGCATCCATGTGATGAAGATGTGCCAAGCGCTCGGAACAGCAGGGCACGATACAACACTATACGCTACTTACCCAAAAAAGATCGAGCCTGATCAACCACAGGATCCCTTCATTTATTATGGGGTCGAGCGCACGTTTTCGATAAATTACACGACATTGTCTACGCACCCGGGCGGATCATACTATTATGCATTCGTAAGCGCTTATAAGGCTTTACGCTCAAAACCTACTCTCGTTTATGGTCGCAACCCACTTGGCTGCCTATTTTCTGCATTAAGGGGTTATCCAACCGCGCTCGAGCTCCATATGCCTAACGAGCAGGGCAGGCCACTTGTTGCTTTTGCGCTTGGATTACTATTCCGCCTGCCGGCTTTTAAAGCGCTCATCGTTATAACCGACACCTTACGAAAACATTATGAGTCAGCTTGGCCCTTCTTGAAAGACCATATAATCGTTGCTCCTGACGGTGCCGACCCCATCGACCCTAATTTGGAACCCGTGAGCCTGACCTTTAAAGGTGAACGCCCCCAAATCGCTTACGTCGGCCACCTGTACCACGGCAAAGGCGCGGAGCTTGTCGCTGAAGTTGCCGAGCTTGTCCCAGAGTTTGACTTCCACATAGTTGGCGGCACGGAATGCGACCTCGAACGCTGGAGACGAGACAAGAACCTCCCCTCAAATCTCAAACTACATGGCTATATTCCGCATAAAGATGTACCCACATATCTGCTTGCTTTCGATACTCTACTGCTCCCGAACCAGCCTTGTGTACACATCGGCGGCGGATCCACAGACATTGGTGAGTGGACGTCGCCATTGAAGCTCTTTGAATACATGGCCTCCGGCCGCCCAATCATCTGCTCTGACGTCCCCGTGCTTCAAGACATTGCCCACCACAACGTAAACATGCTTGTTTGTCGCCATGACCGAGCGGAGGACTGGGCAGAGGCCCTCCGCTACTTGGCGGACCACCCCGAGGTAGGAAGCCGGCTGGCCGCTGAGGCTCAAAGCGAGCTCATAAATGTCTATTCCTGGCAGGCGCGGGCCAGAACGTTAATTATGAAGATCGCGCACAACTTTCAGTCATCGCCGCTGGCTAAGGCCGAGGGCTGATTACCGTAAGACCTGACCTCTTAGGCGAATCTCTCGACCTATTTAGGGTATAACGCGAAAAGGGCTCCTGCCGCTACATACGCTGTCTCATTCTTTAGGTTATTTGCCTCACTCTCGGCGCTCCGGCATTCCGTTCAGCGTCCACTCGACGACCCACCAACCAGGCAACGAGCCTTGCTTATTTGTTTTGAAAAACCGCTCCTCACGCGGGGGCTAAAACAACGCATCTCGCACGCATTACGACACGACCTGCCCGTCATGCAATCTGGCTGACCATGGCTTTTGGGGCCTTCACGACGCATTCCTTCGAGCGCCACAAATGTCGCCAACCTTTTTTTCACACGCATTGTTAAAACAAAGCAGTACAGCTCTCGCTGTGTGCGCCACACTAAACATACCCAGTATTAAACTCTTCTATAACAGCGAAGCAGTAAACATAGCGGCATTATGCCTCCTCGCTTTTGCTGCCCTCACCTCTTTATACAAAAAGAATATAAAACACGATGCGGCAGTCGTCCTCTTTTTCTATTTCCTCTTTACTATTTTTTCCTTTGCGTCCATTATCTGGGGACGCGACCACTACACTTTAACACTACTAGTTCAGCTTTTTTTAACCTGTTTCACCCCCCTACTAACCATATTTCTAGACATTGACCGCCGATGCTCTACTTTTATTGTTTTCTTACTGGTTTCATGGGGGGCACTAATTGCACTTTATTATCTTATCTTTGGCTTTGAACGAGGTCACTACTTACATGTTTCCCTACCTATTGGTGTCGCTCTTTCAGCAGCATTAACAGGGCTCATAACCACTCATTCCCTTTTTGCAAGACTCGTTTTCTCGCTTCTCTCAACCCTTTTCCTTGTGGCCTTGTTTTATACCCTATCGCGAAGCGGACTAATTTTGCCATTTTTGTCGTTAGCCTTCGTAGCCTTTCTTTATGCTTTTGCGCAAAAAAGGCTTGTAAAAAGCACACTACAACTTTTTCTAACGGCTGCCGGCTTAACTTTTATTACACTGCTTCTCCTCAATCACGGAATAACGATTACCCAATTAGAACGACTAGAACGAGGCTTCCAAGCCATTGAGGACGAACCCAGGCTGCAGATATACTCGTTCTGGCTCAATGAATTTTGGGAAGCCCCACTACTTGGACAAGGCCTCGGGATTTCACGATATCACGAGTTTTATCCACACAACCTGTTTCTCGATGTTGCCGTCTCTACTGGACTAATTGGGCTTTTCTTTTTTATACTATTTATTTTATTATCAGTATATTTAATTGGCGTCCGCGCCTTCCATCATAATCCCTCAGCCATTCATTATATGCTCCTCGCTTCTACACTGACCATCTTTCTGCAGTGGCAAACGTCACACGACATAACAACCGCTTACATACCGATCATTGCACTAATTGTAGCTATGAAAGCTTTCATGGCAACATCTAGGCAGTACAGCTTAGACTCCGCCTGCGGTGTCAAGTACCCCATGCAGGCTCAAGATAACTGAGATGTGCGTACGGAAATGCTAATAACCAGCTAAAGGACCTCTTTTGCAGCAGATAACACCTCATCGCTCGAAACCTTTATTCACAGGTCGCATAAAATGGAAAAACAAGAGAAAAGCTGCGCGCTGTCAATAATATTGACCTACTATAACAATCCTATTACACTTCAGCGCCACTATCATAATTTTTTAGCATGTGATAACGAAATACTGCAAAAAATTGAAATCATAATTATAGATGATGGGTCGCAGGAACTCGCCCCTCAACCCCCACAGACCCTAAAAGCAAAAACCAACGTCACAATTTACCGCATAAAATACGATAAACCATGGAACCAACACGCTGCGAGAAATATCGGCGCTTATGAAGCGAATGGCGCGACGCTACTTTTGACAGATATTGACCACCTAATACCCTGCGAAACCATCCATGAAGTTTTAAAAAACCCGCCGAAAGAGGATGTTTTTTATAGTTTTCCTCGCAAAAAAGGAGTCGACGACGTACACCCCCACGTAAACACATTTTCTATGCAAAGGAGTTTGTACTGGAACGTAGGCGGATATGATGAGCGACTAACAGGCTGGCATGGGACAGACATTTATTTTCGTAGGCTTTTGCACAAGAGGGCAAAACAGAACTTTCTAGAAAATCCTATTGTAGGCGTGAGCGCCGATTCTTGCGACGATTCTCGTACGCCGTTAACGCGTGGAAGCGACTTAAACCTCCTGGTCAAGCTTTTCCGTCGCGCGCACAAGGAAATAACTTATTATTTTTTTACCAAAAACCCCCTGATTGGACCAAAAACGTTGCGTAGCTGTTACTACAAGGTTTTATAGTTTCCAGACGATGCTTTAGGATATCTTATCCCCGTGATCATGCTCTCCGCGTCTCCGCATCCAGATATCGCCCTTAAGTTGAAGGAGATCTTCGGAGGACTAAACCATACCAATTTGAACCACTCCCGATCATTAGAAGCTGACCCCTCGATTCCATGATAAAAGTGTCATACATTGTATCAAGCTTGCCACCATCTGGACCGACCAAACAGCTGCTCCACTTGTTAACCAACCTTGACCGTGGGCGCTTCAAAGCTCATCTGGTTATTTTATCACCTGAACGCACCACTCGGTCCATGCGCTCCCAGATTCCTTCTGATGTAAAAGTGCATGCGCTTAATCTAGGCCGGCTATCAGCCATCGGCCATGGCCCAAGCAGGCTTTATCGGATTCTCAACGACATCAATCCCCAGGTCGTCCATACGAACGGCGTGCGCCCTGATAGCTGGGTCTCGAGCCTGACTGGGCAGTGGTGCCACCTTGCCACTCTGCGCAATGATCCGGTCCAAGACTACCCTTCCCGCTTCGGGGCACTCCCCGGCCGAGCGCTTGCCTGGTGGCACCTGCGTGCCATACGACGCGTTCACGAGCCGGTAACATGCTCTTCAGAGCTAGCCCGTTTATACGCTCGACAGTACGGCATGGCAGCGCAGGCCATTCGCAACGGCGTCGACACCGACTACTACCGGCCTGCCGAAGACGTACCGAACGAGCGACCCGGTTTTGTTTGGGTTGGATCACTCATCCCTCGCAAAGAACCGAACCTAATGCTGGACGCTTTCCAGCAGGCGTTCCCCCGCGAGGATTTCGGGCCAACATGTCCCCATATCTCCATGCTCGGGGATGGGCCGCTCATCAACCAGCTTGCCTCCGAGGCCGATCACTCCGGCGTTTGTTTGACTGGTGCCGTCGACGACCCTCTTCCTTACTACCAAACCGCTTCTTGGTTCGTGAGCACGTCGCGCAGTGAGGGCCTGCCAAATGCTGTTCTAGAATCTCTGGCATGCGGCGTCCCGGCACTACTCAGCGACATACCGGCTCATCGAGAGATCGCAGAGTACGCTGGAGAGGCGGTACGCCTGGTGCCAGAGCAAGGTACAGACGCTTGGGCTGAAGCCCTCCAGACTGCCGCATCGGATCCTCATCTCCCCGAACGACGTCACGCTGCTCGGCAGGCTGCAGAGCAGCACTTTTCTGCTAGGGCGACAGCACAGCAGTACATGGCTCTCTACGAAGATTTGGTCCAGCAAGAGCCCAACTCATGACGCAGTTCAACGTCTTAGAACGTCGCATCGCGCGGCTCCTTACGAGCGCTCCACGAGCTAAGGCTGCCGCTAAGGCGGCCTGGCAAAGGTGGTCGTATATGCTGAACCGGCCCAATTTCCACCGCTCGTGCCCATACCCCATCCAGTCCCTGGGACGTCCCGATTCAGCCTCTTTCTTCGGTTATTACGATCACAGTCCGGCGTCACCGGATAGCCGGCGTCTGCTCTGGCACGAGACCAACGCGGATACTGCCCGCCCCCCTTGGTGCGCCTCCGCCATCGACATCGTACTCGCGGATCACGAAGGCAACCCACTTAGCCGCTGGCCCACGCGCGCCTTCAATTGGCAGCAAGGGGCCCGGCTCCAGTGGGTCGATGCGCAAACCTTCTTTTACAACGACTTCGACACCTCCGCGCATTGCTACGTCACGCGGCTGCGCAATAACGACGGGCGCTGGCTGCGTGATTTAAGCAAACCCGTCTACGACGCCTCGGCCCAATCCGGACTTGCGGTTTCCATCAACTTCGAGAGGCTCGCGCAACTGCGCCCTGACTACGGTTACTTCGCTCGCTCGAACCATGCCCAGATCCCGATGCCCTCAGACCAGGAGGACGGACTATGGGTCGTGCCTCTTGACGGCACCGCCCCCTACCTTGCCGTCTCGCTGTCGTTGCTTGCAGAGGAGTTCGGATACCAGGGGGATCAGCACAAGGTCAACCATCCCATGCTGGACCCCTTGGGCCAGCACTGTGTTTTTCTCTATCGGGTTTTCGAGCACGGGCGGCGGCACGACAGTCTCTGGCTGCTAGACCTTGCGACCGGCTCCCTTACCCTCCTCGTAGACACTGGCATGGTGAGCCATCTTGTCTGGTACGACGCTGACTGGCTTATCGGCTACATGCGGGCCCGAGATGGGACAGACGGCTACTACTGGCTCGACCGATCCGGCCATCTACAACCGCTTACGGAGCGCAAACTGGACGACCTCGGTGACGGCCATCCCTCTGTGAACAGTCGCCGGGTGATCACCGACTCGTATCCCGATAAGGCGCGCCTACAGCACCTGCGACTACTCGATTTGGATACCGGAAGCGTTGAGCACTTGGGCGCTTTTTTCCACGGCTTCCAGTACGCTGGTCCACAACGCTGTGATCTCCACCCTCGCTTTTCACCCGACGGCCAAGCGGTTTTTATTGATAACGTATGCGAAGGTTCTCGCCGCTTATACAAAATTGACCTTGCCGCTTCTGCCACGCAGAACCATTACTAAATACAACGAGGCGTTGCATGCCAATCACCCCGAGCCACACTTGTATTTACCCCAATATTCTCATGTCTGTGTCATCTTAAGGCGCAAGAGTCAAAAGACAACGACACACCGTTAAATCGCTGCTTTCCGATTCCTATTTTTCTTAATCTAGAACACCGGTAGCGACAAATTACAAATAGGCTTTTAATGGAACTTTCGGTACTAATCGCGGTCTGCGACAAAGACAAGCCGGATCAGCTTTCCCGTGCTTTAGAAAGTATTTGGCACGAGCAGACCCATAAACCCGACCAAATCGTGGTGGTTGCTGATGGACCACTCGGGCACGAACTTGATTTCACGCTGGGATCTTGGGTCGAGGCATGCCAAGGCCACCTTGAGGTTGTAAGACTTGAACAAAACCAAGGCCTCGGCGCTGCGCTAAACGAAGGCTTAGCGTACTGCCGGAACAGCTTGGTCGCACGCATGGACGCTGACGATATATCATTACCTGAACGTTTTGAAAAGCAAGTCTCGTTTATGACTGAGAACAGTCACATCTCTCTAAGCAGCGGACTTGTTGAAGAGTTTGAAAACGAAGAAGACACGTCAGAGACGACAAGAAAACTTCCAACAGCGCACGCCGACATAAAGCGTTTCGCAAAAAAAAGGAACCCAATAAGCCACCCTGCCGCAATATTCCGTCTCCAGCATATCAAGGAGATCGGCGGATACCCCAACTTTCGAAAATTACAAGACTGGGCGCTCGTTAGCCTGCTTCTGCAAAACGGCTATAAGCTAGCTAACCTTGACGAACCGCTTGTCCGCATGCGCGCGGGGTCGGGTCTCCAGGACCGAAGAGGTATGGACTACCTAGCCCACGAGATCAAGCTTTTCCGCTACCAAAGGTCGATCGGTTTTCTGACGTGGCGCGATTTTATTTTCGTCTCTGCGACGCGGCTGGCCTTACGTACAACGCCCCCTCCTGCCAGAAAGTTACTCTACAAACACGCTCGATAGAAAAACGGTAGTACGGCATGGAACCCATAAGAAAAGTAGCACTCACCGGCTGCGACGGCTACATAGGGCGGGAACTCGCACGCGAGCTCACTAAGCGGGGTCTCCTTTTAACTGGGATCGACCGAGGGCATAACGAGTCTCGCCACAAGAGCGAATCAACAGTTCTTACTGATCTATCAAAACCCGATGAAATCGACAAAATAACCGATGCGCTTACGGAAACAGAGGTCCTTTTCCACCTCGCAGCCGCCCGAACTGACTGGGGCCTCGACTATAACGGGTATCATCGGGACAACGTCCAAGCCACCAAAAACCTTATCGAGGCCGCCAAAAGAGCCGGAGTGACCAAGTGGGTCAACTTCAGTACAGTGGGGGTCTTCGGTCCAAGCCATTCCGGGATCGATGAGGACGCGCCCTTTAACGCGGACACGGACTACGGCATCACCAAAGCGATGGCTGAACAGGAGTTGCATGAGGCAGCAGAGCAGGAGGGGTGGACGGTTCGCACAATTCGCCCATCAGCAGTCTTCTCTGAGCATCAGCCTCCAAACACGAACCTCTACCGCTTGATCGAGGCTATCCGTCGCCACCGGTTCGTAATGATCGGCAACGGCTCTGAGATCAAGACCACCTCCTACCTGCACAACACCGTGGACGCAGCGCTGTGGCTGTACGACGACCTCAAGCACGGTGGCATCAAGGCCTACAACTACATTGACGAACCGCGCTTGACCACGCGCGAGATGATCGATTTCATTCGGTCCGAGTTGGGCATGCGTACCCCGCTGCCACGGCTCCCGCTTGGCCTTATCGAACCTCCCGCCCGCGCACTCGACTGGATCGCGGACCGTATCGGCCGCGACCTTCCGATCACTGCAGCGCGCATCCGCAAGTTCTGCACGGCCACGAACTTCGACAGTAGCCGCATCCGTGAGGCCGGGTTCCAGCCCAGGTTCTCTAGCTATGACGCGTTATCACGTACGGTGGCCTGGCATCTGGAACAAGCCCGTCGTTGAGCGAAGCCGATGCCATTGATGCGCCAGTACGACCTATCTGCTCACCGCAACGCAGCGATCCGTGCCCATGACAATTTCCGTTAGCCCCATCACGGGCAAGCAGTACACGATCCCGACGGAGCCGGACGACCAAGCGGGGATCGACGCCTTCCTCTCCGGGAACCGCTCGAAGCCAGTGGTCGCCGTCCAAGGCCTGGGCTTCGTCGGCGCCGTCATGTCCCTGGTGTGCGCCAACGCCCTCGGGCGCGACTACGCCGTGCTGGGCCTCGATTTGCCGACCCCCGAGGCCTACTGGCGGATCCAGTCGCTGAACGAGGGGATCTTCCCGCTGACGGCGGAAGACCCGAAGATCGAAGAGTTCTTCAACCGGGCTCAAGAGCAAGGGAATTTCTACGCCACCTACGATCCCTACGCCTACGCGGTGGCGGACGTCATCATCGTCGATATCAACCTCGACGTGGCCAAGGACACCGAGGCTTGGGGGCAGCTCAGTGACTACGACGTTGACCTGACCGGCTTCCGCAAGGCCATGCGCGCCATCGGCGAGCAATGCAAGGAGGATGTCCTGGTGCTCGTCGAGACCACGGTGCCGCCGGGGACCTGTCAGAAGGTGGTACGCCCCATCCTGGAGGAGGAGCTCGCCCGGCGCGGCCTGCGCACGGACCGCTTCAAGCTCGGCCACTCCTACGAGCGGGTGATGCCCGGCCCCAACTACGTCGATTCCATCCGCACCTTCCCGCGGGTCTACGCCGGCATTGACGAGAAGAGCGCCGACGCCACCGAGGCGTTCCTCAAGACCATTATTGACACCGACCAGTGCCCGCTCACACGGCTGGGGAGCACCAACGCCACGGAGATGGCTAAGGTCCTGGAGAACGCCTACCGGGCCATGAACATCGCGTTCGTCGTCGAGTGGTCGCGCTTCGCCGAGGAGGCCGGGGTCGATCTCTACGGGGTGGTCAACGCTATCCGCGAGCGCCCGACCCACGCCAACCTGATGTACCCGGGCATCGGCGTCGGCGGGTACTGCCTGACCAAGGATCCACTGCTGGCGAGCTGGTCCCGCCGCGAGCTCTTCGGCGCCGACGAGGGCCTGCACCATAGCGAGCGCGCCGTGGCCGTCAACGACCGCATGCCGGTCTACGCCTACGAGTTCTTGCGCGAGCAGCACGGCTCGCTCAACGGCGCTCGCGTGCTGCTGCTCGGCGTCTCCTACCGCGGCGAGGTCGGTGACACGCGCTTCAGCCCCGTGGACCTCTTCTACGACTGCCTGCAGGCCGACGGCGCCGAGCTGACCCTCCACGACCCGTACGTGCCGTACTGGCCGGAGAAGGAGCGCGAGGTGCATCAGGATCTCCAGGCCGCGCTGGGTGAGCAGCCGCAAGTCGTGGCGATCTCCACCGGCCATCAGCTCTACAAGCGGCCCGAGACCATCGACGCCCTGATGGCCTTGGAGGACCTGTTCATCTACGACACCATCGGCGTGCTCTCGGTGGAGCAGATCGTGCGGCTGCGCGAGCGGCATACCGTGAAGGTGTTGGGGAGAGGGGATTTGTAAGGCGCAAACGCCATGAAACGGCCCCAACAACGAACCAAGCGGAAAAGCAAAGCGGCGTTGTTGCCGCCGGAACAGTGGTCGCGCAAGGATGGCGACGCGTTGGCCGACCGCGTGCGCTACGTCGGGAGTCCATACCACAAGCGGTCTCCCGGCGATTACGGAATGGCAGCCCCGCCGCGCCCGCGGGAAGACAAAACGCAGTGTGACGGTTGGCCAGTGCATACGCAGAACCAGGCCCTTGAGTTGCTGAAAGCGGCCCTCTCGTCCGGTATGGTGAGTAATTAGTTCCACGGTGGTTGGCCGAAAACGGTCTGGGCAGTGGACGCGAGCGGAAACGTCTACGAAGCGCAGTTGAGCAATCAGGTGCTCGGTGAATACCACGGTTACCCGATGCAGCAGCACGACCCCTTTGTGCAGGCCGTTCGGGCGGAATGGAGGCGGCGGAACCAATGACCCTGAACATCTCCCCGGACTGGCTGCCTGAACGAGGTGAGGGGGCGCCACGCGGGGCGTGCCACCCGGCAGACCGGGTGACCCTGGCAAGGGTCTCTTTGCAAGTGAACACCCTGGACCTGATCCGCGCCGAAGATCGGGAGACCGATCAGGTGCGCACGTACGCCATCCTGCCCGCAAACAGCCTCGCGGAGTGGTTCGCCTGGAATTGGTGGCGCCTTGCGTACGAGCCACCCCGCCAGGGGCATTTCAGGACGCTCCAGTGGCGTCAGGCCCATCAGATGACCGGTATCGGCGGCGGGTGGATGTGGCCCCCCATTACCATCTACTCCGACGGCGAGCGGGTTGTGATCCGCGCACGGCCAACACCTGCGAGACAGCCCGGCCCGCTCACCTACATTGCGGACCAGGCAGCCGTGATGCCCACCTTCGACTACCAGGAAGGCATCGACCGGTTCGTCTCATACGTGCTGAGTCAATTGGAAGACCGCGACAGCCGGAAAACGGACCTGCACACGCTCTGGGAAGAGCTTGCGGCCGAGCGACTGGACCCCGAGGTCGCACGCTTTCGCCAGACTGAGGCACGGCTTGGCTACGACCCCGATGAAGCCGACCCCGATCGGGTCACCCAGCTTCTGAGCGAAGCAGAAACCCTCGGTGAACAAGCGATCAACGAAATCGCAGGCCATAGCTCTCCGCACCCCATCACGGGGGCCGCGCTTCAAGAGCTGGCCGCTCGGGACGGCTTCCATGGCCGCACTGCAGACCGCGTCCGGCTCGACCACCGACCGCCGGTTCAAAGAGGTGCCGCCATCCCGGCCTGGCGAGTGGGTGTTGAGACTGCCCGTGCGCTGCGGAATCAGGAGCGGTTGGGCGACGGCCCACTGTCGAACCGGAAGCTCGCTGAACTCTGCGGCGTCGCCCCGGATGCGCCTGCAACGTCGACAACCAGCAGCGCGCATTCCGGGGATGCCGGTCTCGCCTTCGACATTGCCGAAGACGCCGGCCTTCGAAGGCTTGTCCTTCGTTCAAGATGGCAAACCGGGAGACGCTTCGAAATGGCCCGCTTGCTCGGGGATTCGCTGATGAGTGATTACCGCGAGCGCCTGCTCCCGGCCACTCGTACCTATACGTATCGGCAGAAAATGCAGCGGGCGTTTGCAGCGGAGCTTTTGGCGCCTGCCGAGACGCTCATCAACGCTTTCGCTGACGGGGTAACCGAAGATGCCATCGAGGAGGCTGCCAACGACTTCCAGGTCTCCTCCTGGGTGGTAACCCGTGCGCTGATCAACCAGGGTGTGCTGAGTCGCGAGTTCCTGGAGGAGTGGGATGCGGAGTCAGTGCCTGATCAGACGACGCAAGGCTTCCCCTGATAGAGACATTTTTTACGACTGCCTTCAGGCCGACGGAGCCCGGCTGACCCTCCACGACCCCTACGTGCCGTACTGGCCGGAGAAGGAGCGGGAAGTGCACCAGGACCTTCAGGCTGCGCTGGCCGAGCACCCGCAGGTCGTGGCCATCTCCACCGGCCATCAGCTCTACAAGCGGCCCGAGACCATCGACGCCCTGATGGCCTTGGAGGGCCTGTTCATCTACGACACCATCGGCGTGCTCTCGGCGGAGCAGATCGTGCGGCTGCGCGAGCGCCATACCGTGAAGGTGCTCGGACGGGGGGATCTTTTATGAGCCACGGATGGACACGGATCAACACTGATTTTCACTGTGTGCATCCGTGCCCTACAATCTCTGGCGGGAGGTGCTTGTGGTCCAGAGGAAAACCTTGTTAGCGTCGTGGTAGTTTCGATATGGGTTTTTTAAAAATTTATAGGTGGCCATGATGGGGCACAGAAAAGAAGATGTCCTTTTGGATCGAATCAAGGAGTTCTATGTGATTCGGGGCGACGGCGTCGCCCGGCTTCGCTTGCAAGAGGCAGCTAAAGATCCGGATTTTCAGGAGGCGATAAAAAAAATCGCGGGCATAGACCTCCATCGAGCAAATGACCGTCATACAAAAGAAAAACCGGCCAAATAGGTAGACCGGTGACAGGAGGAGTTGCGGCATTAGTGGTGGCAATTGCGGCATCGGGCTATGTTCTGGCCAGCAAGTGTATACTCAACAAGTATCGCGTTGCCAGGCAAAATGGGCATAGGCTTTATTTGTCGTCTTTGACCTATGGGGTTTATGCCCTAGTGCCTGCCTTGGTCTTGGTCGGCGCGTGGTCACTTTTTCTAGGGGTCGAACATAACCTTTATGTATCCGCAGTGCTGACGTTTGCTAGAGATCGGGATGATCAAACGTTCTGTTTGAATCACAGGTATAACACGCTGATTGACGGCCTTATCAAAAAAGATGAATCAGTTATAAGCCAAAGTCTAAATTATATGATCGCGATCCCCGCTGAAAGAATAATAACCGTTCATGTTTTTAATGAAGATCTTTATCAAGAGATCGCGGGGCACCCTACAGAGGCTATCGGTGATACGTGAGCCTCCCAATACCCCGAAGCGGAGAAAAAAGTGACTCAGGTACTCATCCTCGGCGGCGGCGGTTTTATCGGTATCAACATCGCCCGCCGCCTGCTCGACGACGGCGGCTACACGATCACGCTGGCCGACAAAGGCTACCGCGGTCGGCTTGAGGAGTACTTCGATGCCGACGAGCGGGCCGAGCTCACGGTCATCGAGGACGACTTCACCGACCCGCGCGCTTACGACAAGCTCGCCCGCCACTACGATCACGTCTACATGATGGCGGCGATCGTGGGCGTGAACCGAACACTGGAGCACCCGGAAGAGGTGATCCGGGTGAACACGGCCCTCACCCACTACACCCTGGAGTGGCTCCAGCGCGCCGAGGTGGGGCGCGTGGTCTTCGCCTCAAGCAGCGAGAACTACGCCGCCACCACGGATCTGTTCGATGCCCCCATCCCGACGCCGGAGACGGTGCCGCTGACCATCGGCGACATGAAACACCCGCGTTGGACGTACGCGGTGACCAAGATGCTCGGCGAGTCGGCGTTCCTCCACACTGGACCGGCGGCGGGATTCGAGGCCACGGTGGTGCGCTACCAGAACGCCTTCGGCCCCTGCATGGGCTTTCGTCACGTCATCCCGCACCTCGTCCAGCGCTTCTGGGACCATCCGACCGACGAGCCCTTCCGGATCTACGGCGCCGACCAGACCCGGGCCTTCTGCTACATCACCGACTCGGTGGACGGCACCGTCCGCGCCATGGAGACACCGGCCGCCGCAGGCGAGATCTACCACGTCGGCAACGATGAGGAGATCAGCCTGGAGACCCTGACCCGCACCGTGGGCGAGCTGATGGGCTACACCGGGGAGTACGAGCACGCCCCCACCTACCCCGGCTCCGTAGGCCGCCGCTGCCCGGATCTGACCAAGTGCCGGGAGGAGCTTGGCTACGAGCCACAGGTACCCTGGCGCGAGGGCGTTGAGCGCACGGTGCAGTGGTACCGGGACTTCTTCGCCGCGGGCCGGCAACCGGATGACATCGGCTTCGAGCCGCCGGAGCGGTTCAGCCAGCGATAGACGAACAGGAGGTTTCGTGCAGCGCTTCTTCGACGTCCTCTTCTCGGGGCTGGCCATCGTGGTGCTCGCCCCGTTGATGCTGCCGATCATGCTCATCCTCCGCCTGACCGGCGAGGGGGAGATCTTCTACCGGCAGACCCGGGTGGGCCGGGGCGGAGAGCACTTCGCCCTGCTCAAGTTCGCCACCATGCTCAAGGACAGCCCCAACATCGGCCCCGGCGAGATCACGCTCAAGGAGGATCCGCGGATCCTGCCCTTCGGCAAGTTCCTGCGCAAGACGAAGCTCAACGAGCTGCCGCAGCTGATCAACATCCTCAAGGGCGACCTAAGCGTCGTCGGCCCGCGCCCTCAGGTGCCCAATACCTTCGCGCAGTACCCGGAGGCGGCGAAGCAGGACATCGGCCGCGTTCGGCCGGGGCTAAGCGGGATCGGCTCCATCGTCTTTCGCGACGAGGAGCGCTACCTGGACAACCAGGAGGATCCCCACACCTTCTATCGGGAGACGATTATCCCCTACAAGGCGGATCTGGAGCGATGGTACGTCCGCAACCAATCCCTGCGCGTCTACTTCGAGGTGATCCTGCTGACGGTGTGGGTAATCCTGTTCCCCAGCAGCCGCATGCCGTGGCGGGTGTGGAAGGATCTGCCCGAGCCGCCGGAGGCGCTGCGCAGCGCATCCTGAGGTGCCCTTTTGGGGGCCACCGTCCGGCTACCGCGGTGGAGCATCCTGCAACCAAGCCCACAACCACACCACCCCGCTCACCAGCCCCTCCCAGGGCGTGCGGGGGTCCCCGTCCACGGTGACGCGATAGCGGACATTGGGGACTCGGCTTGCGACCTCGCGTTCGCGGAGCCCGAGGAGCAGCATCAGATCGAGCATCAGGCGATAGACCCCGGTGGGATCGCGCGGGGCCAGCCACGCATGCAACGCTTCCCAGGTCGGCATATTGATCGCGGCTGCGCGCCCGCGCATCCAGCGGGGTCATCGAACGTTCGCCACGCCAGTAGTGCACCACCAAGTCGCTGTGATGCCGCCGCGCCAGGTCCCGCCAGTGTTTTGTGATCCCCTGCTGCGACACCTTTTTCGGAAGACCGAGCCACACCCACGCGGCGTGTAACCAGGCCTGTGGCTGCCCGCGCGGCGGGTCGAGTGTCTGAATCCGGTCCAGACCGAGCGCCAGGGTGAGGCCACCGAGTAGGACGCAATAGCTGTCGAACTCGATGCGCCCGCCCTCGCGATCGGCGACCCACTCGGATTCTCGCGCTTGAACCAGGTGCTGTGGCCGCTCTTGTCAGCGATCAGCGCCAGCGGATGAAAGTCGCTTCGCCCGTAGCGGCGTGGAGCCGGATGCACGACGCCGCGGGCCGCGGTGCTCAGCGCCGCCTGCAGCCAAACGTACAGCGCCGCGTCCCGTAGCAAACGCTTGCCGACCAGGTTGGCATCTTCGCTCGAACCACGAGGGCGCCCCAGGGTGCGCGCATCCCGCCGGAGCGCTCTCTGGAGCCCCGTCGCAAACGCCCGGACCTCGTCCATCCCCGGGGCGTGCTCGGAACCGATGGCGGCCTGGCCCGCGCCCGGCTGGATCAGCGGCAAAGCGCCCTGCCCCGCATCCTGCCAGCCAATCCACGCCATCCACGCCTCGGTCAGATCATGAAACGCCTGGGCGAGGCCAGACCGGCACGCGACCGCGGCCCCGAGTGACCCATGCGGGTCCTTGGCGGGTAAGCGAGGAAGCATCCCAGACTCTTCAAACGCTCTTCGAGCGCCTGCGGCACGCCCCCATCCTCGGCGATTCGCAACAGCTCATGGCCGACATCCTCCGAGCTGCCGCCGTGGGCAGCTTGCCGTAACGCGTCTACGACCTCTTGGTTCTTGGCGAGCTCCGGGGCGGCCGAGTATCGCCACTCCTTCACCACCTGATAGCGCCGCTGCCCTTTGACGGACCCTCGGAAGACCCGAAACCGCCACCAGACGTGCGCCAGCGCAAGGTAATCCGGATCCCAGATATGCGCCGGGTTCTCCAGAAGCGCGGCGTAGACCGGCGCGCTCCGGTAAATCCCGTGAGCCCGCGGACTCTCGCAAGCCGGATCCGGCGGCTCGCGGCGCTGCGCCGCTTGCAGCAGTTTGAGCGACGTGCGAGCCGCCTGGAGCCACGCCTGCGCGGTTGCTCGCTCCACGGCCTCGGGTACCGTTACCTCGATGGCACCGACGAGACGTTCGAGCCGGTCAACAACGCCCTCGCCCCACAGTCCGCGGCCGTCCTCGGGCAGCGGAAGCTGCCGGGCGAACGTCTCCCAGCTGCGCTGATCCGACGGCGTCGCGTCGGTACCGGGGATCGCCGCGAGCACCGGGGACAGAGCATCGCCCACTGCCCCCATCGGATCAGCTTCAGGATGCGGCTCATCCACGTAATCCGGATTCATCGCGCTATTCCTTACGAATTTTGCTCTTCGCGAGGGCACCCGGCGCGAACCCAAAACCGCGCTCAATCGCCCGAATTCCATGTGGCTCCTGTTTACTACGCAGATGCTCCGCCAGGCTGTGCGCCGGGTACCGGGGCGCCGCAGCCGCTTGCAGTTCCGACGAGGTCTCGTAAATCGTTTCCATGGCGGTCTTCGTGATCCCACCCACGACCAGGCAACACAGGGCTTCATCGCTGAATCCAGCCTTGCGCAGCGCCGCGATTTTTACCCAGTCGCTTTCCTGTAAAACGTAATAGCGATTTCTGTATCGAGCGACCGGGATCGGAACACGCGCAAGCATTCCGATGTTCTTCGGAACCCACTCACGCTTATCGATCGGGCACAAACGCCGATTCAGCTCGACAGGGCAATAGATTTTCTGGATCGAAACTTCCTGGACATCATGAATTTCAAGGCGCACAGTTTTCATATCAGCAACTCCTCAATGTCGGATGACGAGAGTTGCCTGCACGGTATCGCTCCCCCGGTGGCGGGACTGCGGCCAATCACCCTTTTTTTGGGCTGATTGGTGACATGTCCGGGCGAGCAGATGCTCGACACACCCCGAACAAGCGGTTCCAAGTACCCGGACTTCGTGGACACCTACGCTGAGCTCGATGAGCAAGCGGGATACCATCGCCTTCCGCAAACGGATAGACGGATTAGGCGGCTCTACAACATCGGCGCCGACGAGCCGGTGCCGCTGATGCGCTTCGTCGAGGTCCTCGAGCGCGAGCTCGGCATCGAGGCCGAGAAGCGCTACCTGCCCCGACATCAACTTGACAAGTTGTCATTCTCGCAGCAATTTTATAGAGGATCCCACTGTGAGGTCGTCGCCATGCGCACCGTCCAAGTCGGGGAGATGAAGGCCCACCTCTCGGAGATCCTCGAGCGGATCCGCACCGAGGGCGAAGAGTTCGTGCTGGAATTCGGCCGCGGACACGAGAAGGTGGCCGTCCTCGTGCCCTACGAGAAATATCGCCAGCAGCAAAGCACCGCCCTCAAGCCGGGGCTGTTGCAGGAGCGGGCCTCCTTCGCGTTCCACGAGGACAGTGCCTTGAGCGATGAGGACATGATTGGCGGGCCATGAGGTGCCTCGCGGATACCCACATCCTGCTCTGGTTCCTCATGGCGCCGAATCGCATCCCGCCTCGCATCATGGCTGCCATCGAAGAAGCCGAGGCCGTGTACGTCTCAGGCGTGACCTTTTGGGAGATCTCGCTGAAGTTCTCCCTTGGGAAGCTCACGCTCGAGGGCGTGACACCGGACGAGTTGCCGGACTACGCCGAGCGGGCGGGCCTACGCATCCGCGAGGCGTCGACAGGGTTGTTCGCCACCTTCCATCGCCTCCCCCAGATCGGCCACCGCGACCCATTCGACCGGCTGCTCATCCACTGCGCCATCCAAGAGCACCTCACCCTGCTCTCCGCCGACAGCGCCTTTGCCGACTACCGGCCCTACGGGCTGAAGCTCATCGACGACTGACCACCAACGTCGCGGATGAGCTCCGGGAGCGCCACGACGATTCGGCACTCGCGCACCCACAAACCGAGGAGCAGCATCAGATCGAGCATCAGGCGATAGACCCCAGTGGGATCGCGCGGGGTCAGCCACGCATGCAACGCTTCTGCGACACGCCGGCCGCCACCGCCGATAGTGCCCGCCACCTTTGCATCTGGACCACGGTGAGATTCGCGCCGAGGTGCTGGATCTGGATCCGCGGCTCACGGCTCTTGTGCAGAGCCACCCGGCATTGCTCTGGAAGGCCCACAACGCGCGTGGGAATGTGTCCTGACGCCGTAACCGGACACAGGGGGCGGTGTCGTCTGCCGGTCACCCGGGCGGTGGGCCGCCTCTTGGCGCGCCGTGTGGGGCTTATTGGAGAACGTGCGAGCGAAGCGCCGCGCAGCCCGCAAGTGCGTAGCATTTGACCACCGACAGGGATGTGCTGCATCCGACCGCCGAGCAGGCTCTGCACGGTGGACTCGGAACCGCGCGCCTAACCGCGTTGCACGCGCCATGGCTTGTGCTAACTGTAAGTGCCGCTTACAATCAGCACATGATTCCGAGGCACGCCCAGGCCACGCTCGAGCAGCTGGCTGCCAGCTTCCCGGTGGTCGCCGTCACCGGGCCCCGCCAATCCGGCAAGAGCACCCTCGTCCGGGCGCTCTTTGCGGACCACCCCTACACCTCCCTGGAGGACCCGGACCAGCGGGAGTTCGCCACCGACGACCCGCGTGGCTTCCTCGCCCAATTTCCGGGAGGGGCTGTTCTGGACGAGGTCCAGCGCTGTCCGGCGCTACTCTCCTACCTGCAGGGACGCGTCGACCAGAGCGGTCGGCTCGGCGAGTGGATTCTGACCGGCTCACAACAATTCGGGATGGTCTCGGCCGTGACCCAGAGCCTCGCCGGACGAGTCGGCATGCTGGCGCTTCTGCCGTTCGCGCGCGACGAGCTCCAGGCTGCGCAGCAGCTACCGGAGCAGCTCAACGAGGCGCTTTGGCGGGGCGGCTACCCGCCGATCTACGACCGCCCCGTGGAGCCCACCCTCTGGTACGGCTCCTACGTCCAGACCTACCTTGAGCGCGACGTCCGTCAGCTACTCGGCGTCCGCGACCTGACCCTGTTCCAGCGCTTCCTGCGCTTGACGGCGGGACGGACCGGGCAGCTGCTCAACCAATCCGCGCTCGCCGAGGAGACCGGCGTCAGCCACAACACGATCCGGGAGTGGCTCTCCGTGCTCGAGGCCAGCTACATCATCCATCGGCTGCCGCCGCACCACAACAACTTCAACAAGCGCCTGGTCAAGACGCCGAAACTCTATATGCTCGATACCGGCTTGGCGTCCTGGCTGCTCGGCATCGAGTCTGCGCAGCAGATCGACACCCACCCGCTACGCGGCGCACTATTCGAGACTTGGGTGGTCGCCGAGCACCTGAAGGCGCGCTGGAACGCCGGACGTCCCTCCAATCTCTACTTTTGGCGCGATCGGGCCGGGCGCGAGGTCGATCTGGTGATCGAGCGCGGCGGCCGCCTGCAGCCGGTGGAGATCAAGGCCGGAGCGACGGTGACCCGCGATGCCCTCCGCGGTCTGGAGCGCTGGTGCGAGCTCGCCGGCGACGAGGCCGCCGGAGCGCGGCTGATCTACGCCGGCAGCGAGGCGCGTGAGCAGCGGGGGATCCGCATCCAGCCGTGGCGCTCGGCGATGCTCGTAGTCTAGCCTAATTGCCTAAGTTCAACGTAAACACCAGCGGGGCTCCATGACAGAGACCGTCAACATCCATGAGGCCAAGACCCACCTCTCCCGCCTCCTCGATAAGGTCAGCCAGGGGGAGTCGGTCATCATCGCTCGATCGGGCCAACCGATCGCGCGCCTATCCCGTTTTGAGTCACCGCAGCCTGGAACCAGTCAGCGCGTCGGCTTCCTGAAGGGGCAGATCGAGGTGCCTGACGCCTTCGTCCGGCTCGGTGGGCAAGCGATCCTCGACGCCTTCCAGGGAGAGGATCCGAATGCATCTGCTCCTTGATACCCACATCCTGCTCTGGGCAGCAGCGGACTCCCCGCGCCTACCTCAGCAAGCGCGAGACCTCCTCCTCGATCCGGACTATCAGCTCGCCTACAGCGTTGCGAGCCTGTGGGAGATCACCATCAAGCGCGGTCTCGACCGTAGTGACTTCCGGGTGGAGCCTTCCGTGCTCCGGCGCGAGCTCTTGGAACACGGCTACGAGGAGTTAGCGATCCGTGGCGCCCATGCCCTCGCCGTAGGCAGCCTTCCAGACCTCCATAAGGATCCCTTTGACCGCATGCTGATCGCGCAGGCTGATGTCGAGGGCTACACGCTGCTGACCAGCGATCATCAGCTCTCGCAGTATCCGGGGCCTATCCGTACCGTCTAGATAGAGCCAGGCCTCGACGAGTTCGACCCCAACCGGACGCATCGCCCTGATTCCGCAAGCTGACCCGGGCTACGACTGGCTCTTCGGCCAGGGAATTGCCGGTCTGATCACGCTCTTCGGCGGCGCCAACTCCCACATGGCCATCCGCGCCGCGGAGTTTGGTCTGCCGGCGGCCATCGGCGTCGGTGAGCAGCGCTACCGCGAGGTCGCTCAGGCCCGAGTGCTGGAGCTCGATCCCCCGCGACAGATTCTGCGGGTGATCCGGTGAAGCGCATTGCCGTCAGCCAGCGCCGCGATGCCATCTCCGGGCGCGATGAGACCCGCGATGCCTTGGACGTGCGTCTTAGCGGGCTGCTCTGGACCCTGGGCTTTCTGCCTATTCCCTTATGCAGCGCGGTAACCGCGGCACAAGGTGATGCCGCGCAAGACGCTCGCGCAGCTGCTGACTATCTCGATGCCCTCGCCCCCGATGGTATCGTACTTAGTGGCGGCAATGACATCGGTCAGGCCCCAGAGCGCGACAACCTTGAGCGCGCCGCGCTGGCCTACGCCCGGCTGCACCGGGTGCCGGTGCTCGGCATCTGTCGCGGCATGCAGATGATCCAGGTCCACCAGGGCGGGGATCTAGCCCCACTGACCGGCCATGTAGCCGTGGAGCATGCGGTCACCGGCGAGTGGCTTAACCATGGCCGACGCACCGTCAATAGCTACCACGATTACGGAGTGCCGGGAGACGCCCTCGGCGATGACTTGGAGGCGCTGGCCTGGGCCGAGGACGGCAGCGTTGAGGCCCTGCGCCACTGTGATCTGCCCTGGCTGGGGATCATGTGGCACCCGGAGCGCGACACACCCACTGCCGAGGCCGACCGAAAACTCATCACCACTCATCTGGGAGCAAACCCATGAGAGCGATCATCTTGGCCGCCGGGCAAGGCACCCGGCTGCGCCCGCTCACCGACGATCGGCCGAAGTGCATGGTCGAGCTTGAGGGCAAGCCTCTGCTTGAGCACCAACTCGAAGTCCTGCGCGGCGCTGGTATCGAAGATATCCACGTCGTCGGCGGCTACCGGGCCGATTGGCTGCAGCGCCCGGATATCACGCTGCACATCAACGAGCGCTTCGATCAAACCAACATGGTCGCCACCCTCTTCGCCGCCGAGTCGATCATGGATGGCGGCGAAGATCTGATCATTGCCTACGGCGATATTGTTTACGAGCCGCCAGTGCTCAACGCCCTGCTCGAGTGCGACGCCCCGGTCTGCCTGACCGTCGATCGCGCCTGGCGCCGTTACTGGGAGGCGCGTATGGACGACCCGCTGGCTGATGCCGAGACCCTCAAGCTCACCGACGGCAATCGGGTCACCGAGCTGGGCAAGAAGCCGACGAGTTACGAGGATATCCAGGGTCAGTATATGGGGCTTCTCAAGGTCCGTGCCGACCTCGTCCCCCAACTCCCCGCCGTCTGGCGCGCCATGGACCGCGATGCCACCTACGACGGCAAGGACTACGACAACATGTACATGACCAGCTTCCTGCAGCATCTGATCGATAGCGGCTGGGAGGCGCGGGCGGCGTTTGTTGAGAATGGGTGGGCTGAGGTCGATTCGGAAGCGGACTTGGCTGCAGCGAAAGATTTTTGGGCACCTTCGTAGGTATTGCACCAAACCGACCCCCTCGCCTTCGCCAAGCTCGCCACAATGCTCAAGGACAGCCCCAACATCGGCCCCGGCGAGCCCTTTGCCTGTGTGGTTCTAGCCCAGCTGGCCGCGAAGAACGAGCACGATCCGCACCAGCGCAAAGAAGTTAAGCTGGGGCTGACCCGCAAGGCTGGCTGCCCGATTCCTGCTAACTAACGTTGTAAGAGCTTTCCAAGGGCCCAAGCATGTAATAGGTCTTGGCGGCTTGGTGTGCCCCTTTGAGAAGGCCCCCTTGCTGCACTCGCTCCGCCGCCAAAGCGCACGAGTTGGGGCTCTAGGGATGGCAGCATCCTTGCTCACACATCCCCGGCGCGCTCATCCCGTTACAGCATCCGTGCCTTGACTAGCGTAATCCCTCACGCCTCCCTGTCTCGACATACCCTACCCCGCCTGACAATCCTTTGCCATAACCCCTAAGATAGGCCGCACAGATCCATGTGCTTAGACTACTACCTAGGGCATCCGAGCGCTTCCTGCGCGGCGCGGTAGGGCGGCTTCCATTCCCCGAATGCAGGAACGATACTACTCCCATAACATGGCCATGTATATGGGAAAAGTTCCCTATTTATATGGGATTTTTCTGAAATTTAGCAGCCAACGGTTATCAAGACCGCAACTGGAGGGTATGGAGACCCGGCGGCGGCACGCAGACGCCCCCACCGGGGGTCTCGATGACGATCCGATCGCCCGCGGCGAGCGCCCGGAGGGTGAGCGGCGCTTGGCGCGCATCGCCATCATTCCGGTGCTTCCTGTTGTTCGATGTACTGTGTACACTTATTGAATGGTCCAGCGCAAAGTCACATATCGGCTTTACCCCACGCAAGCCCAGCTCGCAGAGTTGGAGCACCAACGCTGGGCTCACTGTCTGTTATGGAACGAGGCGCTAGCCGAGCACCGCAGTGCGAGGAAGCGGCGGAGAAGGCCTCGGGCAAGACGCGTACGACACCATTGGTGTGCTCTCGACGGAGCAGATCGTGCAGTTACGGGAGCGGCATAAGGTGAAGGTGTTGGGAAAGGGGGGATTTGTGACGGTCGGCCACGCCGCTACTTCGTTGACCAAGCTTGACGACTTAGCACTTTGCTAACAAACTATGCTTGATCAGCTACGGATGGCACCAACGGACTTGGCACTCGCGACCCGCGTCATCAACACCATGGCGGGGTCGGAGGAAACAAGTGTCCTGTTTTCGCGGCACGCGCGGGATCGTCAGCGAGAGCGTGGAGTCCATGACGCGTGGGTGCTCGACGTCCTTTGCCGAGGAGCAGTAACTCGTGCCGACGAGCCGCAGGCCCCGCATCAGCACCACACGTACCGGATGCGATTGGACGATGCTTATGACCGGGTTGACGTCGCGGTAACGATTTTGAAGGAACGCCGGTTACTGATCGTAACGGTCATCTAATCGCAGGAGGAGGCCATGAGTGCTCTGAATTGCCCAGTCTGTAATTCGGCTGAGGTCGAAATCAGCCGCGTTGAGCGGGATAACGGTCTGGGATTGGAGTCAATCCGCCTTGTGAACGTACCGTTTCTGGAGTGCCGTCGCTGCGGCGAGGGATTCGAGGAATTCCCCGCTTATCGTCGCCTGATCCGGCAAGCCGTTGAGCTGCTCTGCCAGTTGGATGCCCGGCTTAACGGTCAGGAGATTGCGTTCGTTCGCCATGCGCTGAACCGCTCGCAACAAGAGCTGGCGGGGCTACTCGGGGTCCATACAGTCACCCTCAGCCGGTGGGAAATCGGGCACAGCGAAGTTCCGGCCCCCGCGGATCGCCTCCTGCGGGCGTTGGCTTTCGAGCATTTCGGGCGGAAGAGACCGGCCGAGCTCTCTACAGCCCCCCAGCACCGGCGCCGTCAGAGACCGATCACCCTGGATGTCGAGCAACTCCATGGCGAGACCTACACCTACGAGACCCCCCACACGTTTGGTGGAACTAACCACGCATGGGTCATGAGCAATGACGGCTGACGCAACGCAGACGAGTTCTGAAGCTTGCGGCCTGGCCGAGGCGCTGGAACTCGAGAGCATCTCGCTCACAAGCCTCCACATGGACACGCCTGAACAGCCAGAGACGCAATCGGGCAAGCTCAGATTCCGGTTCGATATCGGCCACGATCACGAAGCCCTCGCTGGCGAGGTTGGAGGCACCACCCTGGCCTCCGCGAAGATCACTGTGCAGGGCTTCCCGGATGACGCCCCGGAACCCTCACCGGACGCCAGTCGGGTTGAAGACGGTCTGCTAATCCACCTTAGCGCACGGTATTCACTTGTTTATCGTGTTATCGTCCCTGGGCAGTGGAGCGAAGCCGAACAAGAGCACTTCAACGAACGATGTGTGGCCTATCACGCCTGGCCCTATTTCCGCGAGCTTGTCCAGAACGTCACGAGTCGCTCCCCCATCCGAGGTGTAACACTCCCCCTGTTTGTCCCGAGCAAGCTCAACCGCGGCGCAGAGTAACCCGAGGCTGAGCATTCGGCTAGTACCAACCCAACACCCCCAACGGAGATCCCAAGTGACCCAGGTGCTTATCCTCGGCGGCGGCGGATTCATCGGCATCAACATCGCCCGCCGCCTGCTCGACGATGGCGGCTACACCATCACGCTGGCCGACAAGGGCTACCGCGGTCGGCTTGAGAAGTACTTCGATGCCGACGAGCGGGCCGAACTCACGGTCATCGAGGACGACTTCACCGACCCTCGCGCCTACGCCAAGCTCGCCAATCATTATGATCACGTTTACATGATGGCGGCGATCGTGGGCGTGAACCGAACGCTGGAGCACCCGGAGGAGGTGATCCGGGTGAACACGGCGCTCACCCACTACATTTTGGACTGGCTCCAACGCGCCGAGGTAGGCCGGGTGGTCTTCGCCTCCAGCAGCGAGAACTACGCCGCCACCACTGATCTATTCGATGCGCCGATCCCGACGCCGGAGTCGGTGCCGTTGACCGGATCTGACCAAGTGCCGCGAGGAGCTCGGCTACGAGACGCAGGTGCCCTGGCGCGAGGGCGTCGAGCGCACGGTGCGGTGGTATAGGGACTTCTTCGCCGCGGGCCGGCAACCGGATGATATCGGCTTCGAGCCGCCGGAGCGGTTTACGCGGTAAGGTGCCGCTGGGAAGGATATACGCAATTTCTCTAGTGCCCAGCCCCCTGCTGGGCCTTGACTATAGGACAGAGATGCGGCACAGTCAGACTACATTCGCCCCAAGCGAGTACGCCCGCTCACCCATCCCGAGCGTGCGCCGAAAGCTTGGGGCTATTTTGTTTCTAGGGGGCGGCGCATGAGGATTCGCCGCATAGCCATCCTCATAGATGGTGGCTTTTTCCTCAAGCGGCTGCCCAAGCTCGTGGAGCCACATTTCTGCGACACACCCGCCGCCACCGCTGATAGTGCCCGTCACCTATGCAAGCGCCATGTCCTGCGCCTTGGGCACACCCACAAAGAAGGCGAGTGGCAAATCGCTGCCAAACTGACCAAGAGACTGCTCAAGACGCGGAACTGGGTGGAACGTATGGAGCAGGTCTTTCTCCATGGTCAGGCGCTGCCGGACCTGAATGCTGATGAACAGGAAGAACTAGCCCGGCTGATAAGCGCCTGGAGGGATCTGGATCAAGATTTTCTGGACCGAAACTTCCCGGACATCATGAATTTCAAGGCGCGCAGTTTTCATATCAGCAACTCCTTCAAGCCAGATGACGAGAGTTGCCTGCACGGTATCGCTCCCCCGGTGGCGGGACTGCGGCCAATCACCCCTTTTTTGGCCTGATTGGTGACATGGCCTGGTCCGACCGCGTCTTCCAGGCCGACAGCGCCGATGAGGTCCTGGACAGCCAGAGCTAGAGCTCGACCCATCAGCAGATCGCGGAGAGCTTCCTCCGTATACTCGGCGAATTGAGCGCCAAGACCCACTCCGCCAGGGTTGTCGGAACGCGTAGGTACGTCGACTGGGTGCGCTCACTACGCCAACACTCGGAGACGTGGCGACGTTAGAAGGGGGGGCTGAGGGTAAATAAAGGGGCCTTTGCCGTGGACGTGGGAGAACAGGCAGCCAGAGCAATCAGGCTTGGTGAATGGTATAGTTGGCTGAACAATGCTATCCGAGAGTAGGCTGGAGACAGCACGAGAGGAGCCCCGTTCTCAATGACGCGTATTGGCTCACGCAGGTAACTCAGGAAGCCCATAATGCATACCCAGAAGACACAAGCCGTGATCGAAAAGCTCAGGCAACTTCCCCCTGAACGCATCCTGGAAGTGGAAAATTTCATTGATTTCTTACGCAGTCGCACTTATGCCGGATGTAGAAAAGAAGAGAAGCTGCAGGATTTCCCGGTAGATCACATCGGCCATTGGCCGGAGTATTTGAGTCTGCGCCGCGAAGATATCTACGGCGACGATGGACGATAACGCCCTTTTCGTCGATACCAATGTGCTGGTCTATGCCAATATCGGCGAAGCGCCGCTACACACGCAGGCACTGGGCAAGCTGAAAGTTGCCCGTCAACAGGGACGGGCGCTATGGATAAGCCGGCAAATATTGCGCGAGTTCGCTGCTGTGCGATCACGCCCGCAGCCCTTTGCACACGCTGCAACGCCTGAGATTATCGTGCAGCGATTGCGTTACTTTGAGGAACATTTTGAGGTGGCCGACGATACAGGTGCCGTGGCGGAACACCTTCAGGCGCTCATGACCGATTTTTCTATAGGCGGCAAACAGGTTCATGACGCTAACATCGTCGCAACCATGATGGCCGTCGGCGTCCCTGCTCTACTCACTCATAACGTGACGGATTTCAAGCGGTTCGAAAATTACATCAGCATAGAGTCTATTACATAAACCCACCAGCAGACCCCCCGACTACGACCAGGACTTCAAGAGCCTCATCGTCGACTACCCCCGTGAGGCGCCGGTGGTTATCTTCCTCTCCGCACGCCCGGTGCCCACACGGCTTGAGCTTGCCGGGGATCAGCACACTTACCTGAGCTTCCAGTACCTTTACTGGCAGGCCGGAGCCGAGTCGTACCGGCAGCATCTGGCAGGAACTGTTCAAGCAGCGCTACCCCGAGGAGGAAGCCATCATGACCGGCATCGTAAGCCGCTCAAGGCAGGAGGGTCGACAAGAAGGTCGGCAAGAGGGCCGACTGGAGGGCCGGCTGGAAGGCGAAGCTCAGATGCTCGCCCGAATGCTCGAGAAACGCTTTGGCCCGCTGACCGAGGAGCAGCTCGAGCGTATCCGGTCTGCCGACGAGGACACCCTGTGGGCTTGGTCTGACCGCGTCTTCCAGGCCAACAGCATCGATGAAGTCTTGGACAGCCAGAGCTAAGTTCCGCGAAAATGCCGAACGAGCATAACAAGCAACCCTGCCCGATCTGCGGTGAGGGTAACCTCACTGAACACTGGGATGAGTGTGAGATCGAGCACCGTGGGCATTTGGAAAAGCGCCCATCCTTATTCTCTGTCTGCGACACTTGCGGATCGGAGCAAACGACTGCCGAACAGGCACGGCGTAACAAGCGGGATACCATCGCCTTCCGCAAACGGATAGACGGACCAGGCGGCCATACAACATCGGCGCCGACGAGCCGGCGCCGATGATGCGCTTCGTCGAGGTCCTCGAGCGCGAGCGCGAGTGGACCGACGAGTTCGTCCACGAGCGCGCCTTGCTCACTTTCTGAACGGGCAAGAACGGGGCTGTGGTGAATACGGCGTGTGCGCGACCCGGGGGCACGCTGCGTGCGTTCAAGCCTCTTGCCAAAGTTTACGTGTTGCCGTATTTGCACAGCTTCGCTTGACGTTTCAGCGGCTTTTTAAACTTGCCCAAAGTTTATTATTTTCCTATTATGCTCATTATGACTGAGCATAAAGAGCGAAAAATAAACCGCTTGCTACGCCAGCTCCCGGAAGGGCTGCTTGTCGATGCCGGATGGCTGGAAGACAACGGCTTCTCACGCTCCCTGCGTAGCCAGTATGTCGACGGCGGCTGGCTGGAGCAGCCGGCACGCGGTGTCTATCGCCGACCGCGCGGCCCGCTTGCCTGGGAGCAGGTGGTCATATCGCTTCAGGCGATGCTCGACCTGCCGGTGTCGGTGGGCGGACGCACAGCGCTGGAGTTCCAGGGATACGCCCACTATCTCCGGCAGACGCAACAGGACATCCATCTCTACAGCGCCACCAAGCTCCCCGGCTGGCTGCATAAGCTCCCGCTGAAGGCACGGTTTCTCACGCATAACCGCTCGCGTTTCCTGCCGGATACGGGGCTGGCCGGCTCCGGCGTCTCGCTGTCGATGACCCCGGACGATTACCCGGCATTGCCCGGTGCGTTGCGCGTTATGCAGTGGGGCGAGTGGAAATGGCCGCTCGTGATATCGAGCGCCGAACGGGCGTTCCTCGAACTTCTCGACGAGTTGCCAACCCGGGAGACCTTCCACGATGTCGACATGATCATGGAAGGGCTCGTCAATCTGAGTCCGCGCCGCTTACAGCCGCTGCTTGAGCAGGCCACAAGCGTCAAGGTCAAACGCCTGTTTCTGTATTTTGCCGACCGCCACCGCCACCAGTGGGCCGCGCACCTCAACCGGGACCGGATCACGCTTGGCAAGGGCAAGCGCGCGCTGGTCAAAGGCGGACGGCTGGACCGTACATACAACATAACGATACCGGAGGACATGGATGCCCTTCAGTGAGATTTATCGCCGGCAGGTCCAGCTTCTCGTCAGGACATTGCCCCTAGTCGCGCAAGAAGAGTGTTTTGCGCTCAAGGGCGGGACGGCAATCAATCTCTTCTATCGCAACCTGCCGCGTCTGTCTGTCGATATCGATCTCAACTACCTGCCGCTCGCCGACCGGGCGCGGTCGCTGACGGGGATCGACGCTGCGCTCCGGCGGATCGGCGAGCGTATCCGGGAAAGCGATTCTCGGATACGCGTGCAGGAATCGGCCCCCGGCTCCCAAACCGAGATCACCAGGCTCGTCGTGCGCACACTGGATGGTGTGCAGATCAAGATCGAGGTCACCCCGGTCCTGCGCGGGGTCGTATTTGACCCCGAAAACCGCCTCATCTGTGAGCGTGCCGAGGAGGAGTACGGCTTCGCAGAAATGCCCGTGCTGTCATTTCCCGACCTCTACGCCGGAAAATGTATCGCCGCGCTCGACCGGCAGCACCCGCGCGACCTTTTCGATGTGCACGAACTGCTCAACGCCGAGGGCATTACGCCCGAGCTCCGAACAGCGCTGATCGTGTATCTGATCAGCCACGGCCGCCCGCCACAAAGGCTTCTTTCGGGTGAATGCCGGGATATCACGCATGACTATGAGCACGGCTTTCAGGGGATGACGGCAACCGACTTGCCAATGGACGCCCTTCGTGATGCGCATGCAAGGCTGGTCGAGGATCTTGTCGTCAACATGCCTGAGGAGCATAAGGCGTTCCTCTATGGATTTTTTCAGGGTGCGCCGCGATGGGAGCTGCTCGGAATCCCCCGCTGCGAAGAGCTCCCGGCCGTGAAATGGCGGCAATTCAAGCTCGCCGAAGCATCCGAAGATGACCGGACCGAGATTGTCGAGCGGCTGAAAGAGATTCTGGGCTAGCCGCCGTTCGTATGGACGCGGCCGATACGACGCCACCCTTTCCAGGGCGTCTCCCATCATCCTGTCCTCTATGAGCGATCCATACTGCAAGGCGAAGAGATCCGGGATCTGGAGGAGGTACAGAAAATGCTCGCCGAGCGCAGGCCCTCGTTCGGCCGATGGCCCGCGGTGTGGAGCTGGTGCCCACCTCCGGCCGTGCTACCGTCGCCTTGACCCGCTCGATTCCCACTGGATGGCAGAAACACCCGATGAGCCAGCAGACCCCCGACTACGACCAGGACTTCAAGAACCTCATCGTCGACTACGCCCGGTGAGGCGCCGGTGGTCATCTTCCTCTCCGCACGCCCGGTGCCCACACGGCTTGAGCTTGCCGGGGATCAGCACACGTACCTGAGCTTCCAGTACCTTTACTGGCAGGCCGGAGCCGAGTCGTGCCGGCAGCATCTGGCAGGAACTGTTCAAGCAGCGCTACCCCGAGGAGGTAGCCATCATGACCGGCATCGTAAGCCGCTCAAGGCAGGAGGGTCGACAAGAAGGTCGGCAAGAGGGTCGGCAAGAGGGTCGACTGGAAAGCGAGGCCAAGATGCTCGCACGAATGCTGGAAAGGCGGTTCGGCCCGGTCAACAATCAGCAACTCGAACGTATCCGCTCTGCCGACGAGCAGACCCTGTGGGCTTGGTCCGATCGTGTCTTCCAAGCCGACAGCGCCGATGAGGTCCTGGACAGCCAGAGCTGAGGCTCGATCCATCAGCAGATCGCGGAGAGCTTCCTTCTTACTCTCTGTCTGCAACACTTGCGGACCGGAGCAAACGACTGCCGAGCAGGCACGGCGCAACAAGCGAGATACCATCGCCTTCCGCAAACGGATAGACGGATCAGGCGGCCGTACAGCATCGGCGCCGACGAGCCGGTGCCGCTGATGCGCTTCGTCGAGGTCCTCGAGCGCGAGCTCGGCATCGAGGCCGAGAAGCGCTAACACCCTCTGGAGCCCGGCGACGTGTCGGAGACCCACTTGGCTATCACCGACCTGGCCCGGGGTATCGGCTACTGCCCGCAGGTCAGCGTCGAGGAGGGATCGTGTACTTGCCTTTGGGTACCGCTTAGTCTAGCCTAATTGACTAAGTTCAACGTAAACACCAGCGGGGCTCCATGACAGAGACCGTCAACATCCATGAGGCCAAGACCCACCTCTCCCGCCTCCTCGATAAGGTCAGCCAGGGGGAGTCGGTCATCATCGCTCGATCTGGCCAACCGATCGCGCGCCTATCCCGTTTTGAGTCACCGCAGCCTGGAACCAGTGAGCGCGTCGGCTTCCTGAAGGGGCAGATCGAGGTGCCTGACGACTTCGACCGGCTCGGCGGGCAAGCAATCCTCGACGCCTTCCAGGGAGAGGATCCGGATGCATCTGCTCCTTGATACCCACATCCTGCTTTGGGCAGCAGCGGACTCCCCGCGCCTACCTCAGCAAGCGCGAGACCTCCTCCTCGATCCGGACTATCAGCTCGCCTACAGCGTTACGAGCCTGTGGGAGATCACCATCAAGCGCGGTCTCGACCGTAGTGACTTCCGGGTGGATGTGGAGCCTTCCGTGCTCCGGCGCGAGCTCTTGGAACACGGCTACGAGGAGTTAGCGATCCGTGGCGCCCATGCCCTCGCCGTAGGCAGCCTTCCAGACCTCCATAAGGATCCCTTTGACCGCATGCTGATCGCGCAGGCTGGTGTCGAGGGCTACACGCTGCTGACCAGCGATCATCAGCTCGCGCAGTATCCGGGACCTATCCGTACCGTCTAGATAGAGCCAGGCCTCGACGAGTTCGACCCCAACCGGACGCATCGCCCTGATT
Organism: Halorhodospira halochloris; assembly: GCF_002356555.2. Taxonomy (NCBI): domain Bacteria; kingdom Pseudomonadati; phylum Pseudomonadota; class Gammaproteobacteria; order Chromatiales; family Ectothiorhodospiraceae; genus Halorhodospira; species Halorhodospira halochloris. The sequence goes on along the minus strand of NZ_AP017372.2, from coordinate 398,682 downwards.
CCGCAAGCTGACCCGGGCTACGACTGGCTCTTCGGCCAGGGAATTGCCGGTCTGATCACGCTCTTCGGCGGCGCCAACTCCCACATGGCCATCCGCGCCGCGGAGTTTGGTCTGCCGGCGGCCATCGGCGTCGGTGAGCAGCGCTACCGCGAGGTCGCTCAGGCCCAAGTGCTGGAGCTCGATCCCCCGCGACAGATTCTGCGGGTGATCCGGTGAAGCGCATTGCCGTCAGCCAGCGCCGCGATGCCATCTCCGGGCGCGATGAGACCCGCGATGCCTTGGACGTGCGTCTTAGCGGGCTGCTCTGGACCCTGGGCTTTCTGCCTATTCCCTTATGCAGCGCGGTAACCGCGGCACAAGGTGATGCCGCGCAAGACGCTCGCGCAGCTGCTGACTATCTCGATGCCCTCGCCCCCGATGGTATCGTACTTAGTGGCGGCAATGACATCGGTCAGGCCCCAGAGCGCGACAACCTTGAGCGCGCCGCGCTGGCCTACGCCCGGCTGCACCGGGTGCCGGTGCTCGGCATCTGTCGCGGCATGCAGATGATCCAGGTCCACCAGGGCGGGGATCTAGCCCCACTGACCGGCCATGTAGCCGTGGAGCATGCGGTCACCGGCGAGTGGCTTAACCATGGCCGACGCACCGTCAATAGCTACCACGATTACGGAGTGCCGGGAGACGCCCTCGGCGATGACTTGGAGGCGCTGGCCTGGGCCGAGGACGGCAGCGTCGAGGCCTTGCGCCATTGTGATCTGCCCTGGCTGGGGATCATGTGGCACCCGGAGCGCGACACTCCCACTGCCGAGGCCGACCGAAAACTCATCACCACTCATCTGGGAGCAAACCCATGAGAGCGATCATCTTGGCCGCCGGGCAAGGCACCCGGCTGCGCCCGCTCACCGACGATCGGCCGAAGTGCATGGTCGAGCTTGAGGGCAAGCCGCTGCTTGAGCACCAGCTCGAAGTCCTGCGCGGCGCTGGTATCGAAGATATCCACGTCGTCGGCGGCTACCGGGCAGAGTGGCTGCAGCAAGAGATTTTTGGGCACCTTCGTAGGTATTGCTCCAAACCGACTCCCGCGCCTTCGCCAAGCTCGCCACTATGATCAAGGACAGCCCCAACATCGGCCCCGGCGAGATCACGCTCAAGGAGGATCCGCCGGCCGCCGCCAAAGCGCACGAGTTGGGGCTCTAGGGATGGCAGCATCCTTGCTCACACATCCCCAGCGCGCTCGTCCCGTTACAGCATCCGTGCCTTGACTAGCGTAATCCCTCACGCCTCCCTGTCTCGACATACCCTACCCCGCCTGACAATCCTTTGCCTTAACCCTAAGATAGGTCGCACAGATCCATGTGCTTAGACTACTACCTAGGGCATCCGAGCGCTTCCTGCGCGGCGCGGTAGGGCGGCTTCCATGCCCCGAATGCAGGAACGATGCTACTCCCACAACATGGCCATGTATAAGGAAAAAGTTCCCTATTTATATGGGATTTTTCTGAAATTTAGCGGCCAACGGTTATCAAGACCGTAACTGGAGGGCATGAAGACCCGGCGGCGGCACGCAGACGCCCCCACCGGGGTCTCGATGACGATCCGATCGCCCGCGGCGAGCGCCCGGAGGGTGAGCCCTCGGTATTGACTATAGGACCGAGATACGGCACGCTGCGCGTACTTTCTCCCCGAGCAAGTACGCCCGCCCACTAACCCTAAGCGTGTGCTTAAAGCTTGGGGCTATGATGTGTCCGGGATAGCATATTCACACATTGCCGGGGATGCGGGTCGTGCTGCCATAGCGCGGCACGAAGTCAAAGTTTTGGCCGGGGGGGCTTGTAAGCCGGTATGCTTTGTTCGTAACCCAAAGGGAAGCCTTGTTAGCCTTGCATGAGAAAAGAGGAAATAGGCATGGCTGACGCATCTGCGCAGCAGTTCCCAACAAAAATCGACGCACAGGCCCTCTATCGTTGGGAGCGTGGCAGGAAAAACTTAGCCTCGTTCGAATCCCAAGCGTTCGACCTAGACTCGCCGGACTTCAAGGCATGGGTGGCCGATTCGCTCTACTGGATCTCGCGCTTCAACGCAGAGGTTGCGGGTGTTTTGCAGACTTGGGCCGGTGATGAAGCCCGCTTCATGCGTTTCTACTCCGACCTGTTGGCATCGCGTTCCAAGAAATTTTTTTTCCGTGAGAATCCCAATACCGCAATGAATTCTCCAATGGGCGCCGGAGAACGGACCGTCCGGCTCCTTGGCGAGGAGATTGCTCGCTTGGCTCATCCGCCCAGGCGTGAGACGCTCGTAGACCGGATGCTGGGTCGGTCTTCAGAGGAGAGTCGTAAGCGGCGCTTGCGTTGGCTCTTGGGCAAATATGTACTACACCTGCTCCCTCTTTACGAGGTGCTGTTCAACGATGACCCGCATTATGACCCGGATCGCTACCGGAAAGCGCTCTTTTTGCGACAGGAACTAAATTACGAAAAGTATCAGTGTGCACGGCGGCATCTTGATGAAATTAGGGAAGCGTGCAGGAGTGAACAGCGGTTTCGGCTGGCGGTTCGTGGGTTGCCGCTGAAACTGCTCCTGTGCTGGCAGGGGCAGGAGCCGGGAGAGGTAAAGGGCAAAGGGTTGCGCCGAGCATATGCCCAGGTTATGGACTCGTATCGCCAGCGGTTTCAGACCCTGGAGCCAATGAGTTGGCACGCTGCCATGGTCCTTTGGAAGATTGAGGGATTAATGCAGGATGCGTGGCCGGATAACCCCAACAAAGGACAGGTGCTAGACGAAGTATCGGCGTGGCTTGAGCGGTATGACGCCATGGTGGAACGGATGTATCAGTCAAACAGCCTGCCGTACGGCGAGTGGTTCGACCTCCAGTGCGGTCTGGTCAAGCGTCTGTTCAGTTGGTCTCCGGAAGATGGGGCGGCGCTTTACCCCTGGGTTGATGCTTATACCACTCGGAGGTTGCTCGATGAGGTCGATGCGCTCGCACCGCAGGGATACGCACCAGAAGCTACGATGGAGTTTCAGGGGACTTGAACGACTCCAGTTCGCCCGCCAACACCTTGATCGATAGGGCAAGGCGTGAGGCCTCCGGGGAAACAAGGAGCTTCGAGAGCTCCTTTAAGCTTGAGGAACTGATACAGCTGGCCTCCTGGGGGGAGCTACGTCACCTTCTGGATTGCTATACTCGGGAAGCGTCGGCGCTAGCTACTTATACCCCCGAAGACTCTAGCGGGTGTAATGTTAAGCTATTGGGCCTTTACTCATCCGGGCTATTTTTGGCCCATTGGCTTAATCTTTACCGCGATCACGCGTTACGCCCCGTGTGGGCGTTCAAACTTTTCCCTTACGTTCAGGTCCACCCTCTTCATTATCATGTCGACTTACTGGATCAGTCTTGTGCCTGCGAGATACTAGTGTGTGACGAAGCTATCAAGACCGGGTACAGTGTTGCCGCATTGGATAGTCATGCCCGGAGAGCTGGCCACAGAAATTGCTCATTGAGCATCTATACTCTCTTCCGTTGGGAGAATTACCTAATGTTGGAAATCCCCAACGCATACGTGAGGAGTCTATACAAAGCTGATGCGGATCGACAGCATGTCTTTGATCGTACAGGAGAGACGACGAAAGATATTGGTTCGGAGGTGTGGATTGACGCGTGCATGCAGGCGGCTGAGTCCGCCACCGCAGACAAGGCTCGGATACACGCCCGGGCGAGGGATGCGATTATTGCCATGAGTACCGCACTGCGGGAGGAGGCTGGGGCAGAAGGAGCCTACGACCTAACGTACTTTTTGACCTCCAGCCATTGGATGGTGCTTTTTGCTGTGTTGTTCGCGGATCAGGTTCTTGAGGTAGCGGATGCGCAAAAACCGGCAACCTCGAGAATATGCCTTTTTGCTCCGTCTCCGGAGGGGCGCACACTGCAGATGATGATAGCGGCTGCTCTTAAGTGGCGGTTGAGCCATCGGGCATCTGAGCGATGCCCGGAAATCGTCCTAAGAGAAAGCGAGTTGTCGGAGGAACTTAACCGGAGACTCGACCAAAGGGAAATAGGCGGAACCGACAGCGTACTCGTCGCGACTGATTTATGCTTAAGCACCGGTTACACGTTGGCCGAGGGTGTGTCGAGGGTCGCCAACGGCTCTAATGCTGAGCAACTCTTGCGCGAGGTAGCCGAGGGGAATAAAGACAGCGTGCATTCCCTCTTCGACCGTATCCTGACAATCGAAGAGCTAACGAAGAGCTAATTGATTGAGGCACGAACGCAAGGAATGATAAAGCAGCGGCGGGGTTATCCTCATTCACACTGCGTTATTTGTGAGCCGACTGAGCACTTGGCAAAAAGCGGTTACTCCGATGGTTCGCTACGATGGCAGCGCCGGTCCGAAACCGGAGGAAACGCAATCACGCCCAAATTATCCATTAGTAGTGCAGTTCCAACTCGCGCTGATCTTTGTTGTCGCTTTTTGGGTTGTTTTGGGCTATGAAGGGATGCAAACGAACCAGCTAATCTGCCTGCGCTGGAACCATTCTGCATGGATGGCGCTAATCACACTTTTGGTTACGCTGATTATTGAGCCCATGTGGGTTTACCGCTTGCACACCAAACTTGGTGACCGATCTATAGTTCAAGACGATCGGCCACCGTACGGTTGATTACGCGCCTGAACACGCACAGTAGGACTAACAGGAATTGATCAAAGCACTCATCCTCGGCGGCGGCGGTTTCATCGGTATCAACATCGCCCGCCGCCTGCTCGACGACGGCGGTTACACCATCACGCTGGCCGACAAGGGCTACCGCGGTCGGCTTGAGGAGTACTTCGATGCCGACGAGCGGGCCGAGCTCACGGTCATCGAGGACGACTTCACCGACCCACGCGCTTACGCCAAGCTCGCCAATCATTATGATTACGTTTACATGATGGCGGCGATCGTGGGCGTGAACCGCACGCTGGAGCACCCGGAGGAGGTGATCCGGGTGAACACGGCGCTCACCCACTACACCCTGGAGTGGCTCCAGCGCGCCGAGGTGGGTGCGTGGTCTTCGCCTCCAGCAGCGAGAACTACGCCGCCACCACGGATCTATTCGATGCGCCGATCCCGACGCCGGAGACGGTGTCGTTGACCGGATCTGACCAAGTGCCGGGAGGAACTCGGCTAAGAGCCGCAGGTGCCCTGGCGCGAGGGCGTCGAGCGCACGGTGCAGTGGTACCGGGACTTCTTCGCCGCGGGCCGGCAACCGGATGACATCGGCTTCGAGCCGCCGGAGCGGTTTACGAGGTAAGGTGCCGCTGGGAAGGACATACGCAATTTCTCCTAGTGCCCAGCCCCCTGCTGGGCCTTGACTACAGGACAGAGATGCGGCACAGCTTGCCTACATTCGCCCCAAGCGAGTACGCCCGTTCCCCTATCCAGAGCGTGTGCCGAAAGATTGGGGCTATTTTGTTTCTGGGGGGCGGCGCATGAGGATTCGCCGCATAGCCATCCTCATAGATGGTGGCTTTTTCCACAAGCGGCTGCCCAAGCTCGTGGAGCCACATTTCTGCGACACACCCGCCGCCACCGCTGATAGTGCTCGTCACCTATGCAAGCGCCATGTCCTGCGCCTCACGAACCTGGAAGCAGACGGCGTCTGGCTAGATTACGTCTATCGGCTCTTTTACTATGACGCACAGCCCTTCCAGGGCGTTGTGGTCCAATGGTAACGGACACCTCCAATAGGACACGCCAATGATGAAAATCGTTGTTTCCACACCGAATTTCGGGGAGAAGCTGATCAATGATTGAGTCCCGCCGCGAGGAGCAACAGCATCGCGGATATGCAGAGAAGTCGGACGAAAACATGTGGCGTCTGATCGTTTTAGGGGCTGGTGCCCCTCACCGCGGAACAGCGCCCACCGCCCTGCATGAGCCATATACCGGCACATCGGTCCTTCAGTGGCTAGTCGATGTTGCTGATTGCACCACGGCACAGGCTATTTTCGTCGCTGGCTACCAATCAGGCGCTATTAGCGCCCATTACCCCGATCTGCGGATGGTGGAAAACCCCTATTGGGCTGAGACTGGTAGCGGCGTGTCTCTGCTTGTCGCGCCACTGAATGCCCAGGAGCCGATACTGGTCAGCTACGGCGATATCCTTTATCGGGACTGGCTTGTCGAGCACTTACGCGACTCGCGAGCGCCGATTGCCATCGCCTGGGACAGCGCCTGGCGCACGCGCTATTCCGGACGCAGTGAAGAGGATTTAGTTCGCTGCGAGAAGGTAGCTGTAGCCAATGGCCAGGCTGTGCGGCTGGGGGCCGACATCCCCGTCGACTGGGCCGACGGCGAGTTCATCGGCCTGGTCTACTTCGCTCCTGAGGCGGTCGATCGCCTGCGCCGTTTGCAGGAGCACATGCCCGAGAGCCTACGCACGGTGCACCTATCTGGGCTGATCGAGTACCTGCGCGCCGAGGGGCTAACCGTCGAGGCGGTAGACGCCCGCGGCGACTGGGCCGAGGTCAATGAGCCGCGCGACATCGCCCATTTTGTCCTCGGCACCAAGGCCGAGACCCTTAGCCGGCTGCGCGGGATGGTCCGTAGCGCCACGATTCTTGATCAGGTCGCCTTCACCGTCGCCGACTGGCAGCAGAATCCAGCAGATTGCCTGCAGCGCGTCCGCCATCAACTCGGCGCACAGAGCTTGGTGGTGCGCTCCTCGGCACGCAGCGAAGACGCCTTCACTGCCTCCAATGCCGGCGCCTATCACAGCGTTCTCGGCGTCGATCCGGATAACGACCTGCAGGCGGCTATCGAGCAGGTGATCGGCTCTTACGCCGGCATCCAGGACGACGACCAGGTTCTAGTCCAGCCAATGCTCGCTGATGTTGCTATCAGCGGCGTGGCTTTTACCCGCACGCTTGAGCGCGGCGCACCGTGGTACGTCATCAACTACGAGCGCGAGGGTAATACTGAGGGGATTACCAGCGGCAGCAGCGAGAACCATGCCACGCTGCTCCACCGCCGCGGGGCCGAGATCTCCGAGCTGCCTGACCCCCGCTTGCAGGGAGTACTCACCGCCCTGCAGGAGGTCGAGGGGCTGCTCGGTTTTGATGCCCTGGATGTGGAGTTCGCGATTGATGACAGCGATCGGGTACACATCCTCCAAGTCCGGCCCATCGCCGTGGATCGGGCTGCGGAGGGGGTCGGCGATGAGGCCTGTCACGAGGCATTGGCTGAGGCCCATCAGGCTTGGCAGCGCTTAGCTCCCTCGCCGCCACAGCTGCCGGGCGCGACTCCGCCGCTGTATGGTGTCATGCCGGACTGGAACCCGGCGGAGATCATTGGCACCGCCCCCGGGCAGCTGGCCGAGAGCCTCTACCGCGAGCTGGTCATGGATGAAGTCTGGGCGCAGCAGCGCGCCGAGTACGGCTACCGTGACGTGCGTCCCGCCCCGCTGCTGGTCAGCTTCGCGGGACGCCCCTTCGTCGATGTCCGCGCGAGCTTCGCCTCTTTTATCCCGGCGAGTGTTAGCGAGCCGGTGGCCGATAAGCTGTTACGCTTTTACGTCGACTGGCTGCGTGCGCGGCCGCAGCTTCACGATAAGGTGGAGTTTGAGGTGGTGCCCACCTGCCTGGCCCCTGGATTCACCGGCTGGGAAGAGCGCCTGCGCCGCGAGGCCGGTCTGTGCGAGGCGGAGGTCGCCGAGCTGCGTGCCGGTCTGCACGGCATCACCGCTCACGCCTTCACTCGCAGTGAACAGGATCTCGCCGCCATCGAGCACCTAGCTGAGCGGTTTGAGCGCATCCAGCACACCGAGCTCGATCCGCTGGAGCGGGCCCGCCTTTTGCTCGACGACTGCCGACGCTTAGGCACCCTACCCTTCGCCCACCTAGCGCGCAGCGGCTTTGTCGCCGTAACCCTGCTGCGCGGCGCCGAGGCCACCGGTGCGATCAGTGCCGCTGCTCGCGAGAGTTTCCTCTCCACCTTGCGTACCGTTAGCCACCAGCTGACCACCGACGCCCGAGCCACTGCCGACGGCTCCATGGCCTGGACTGATTTCGTGGAGCGCTACGGCCACCTGCGCCCCGGCACTTACGATATCCACTCGCCGCGTTATGATGCCGACCCGGAGCGTTTCCTCCGCCCGCTCATCGAGCACGCTAAGGAGGCCGAGCTTGAGGAGGCGGATGCCACGGCCTGGGAACGGGAAAGGGATGCGTTCCTAGAGGCGCTCGCCGAGCTGGAACTGCCCGCCACGGCCGAGGTTGTAGAGACGTTCCTCCGTCAGGCCATCGAGGGGCGGGAGTACGCTAAGTTTGTCTTCTCGCGCAATCTCTCCGCCGCCCTTGAGGCGTTGGCTGCATTTGGCGCTGAGCATGGGCTTAGCCGCAGTGAGTTGGCTGATCTGCCGCTGTCTGATCTGCTCGCCACCCGCGATGCCCGGCGCCCCGGCACCGATTCCATAGCCGCGTTGCGCGCTCAGGCGGCGGCCAATCGTGAAGCCCGGCAGATCGCTGAGGCGTGCGAGTTACCGCCGTTGATTGGGGGCGCCGAGCAACTCGACGCTTTCTTGCTCGATGCCGATCGCCCTAACTTCGTCGGGGCGAGCGCGGTAACCGCCGAGGCCATCGATCTGGCCCGTCATAGCGCCGATGAACCGCCACCGATTGCCGGGCGCATCGCCCTAATCCCCCAGGCCGATCCGGGCTACGACTGGCTCTTCGGCCAGGGGATTGCCGGTCTAATCACGCTCTTCGGCGGCGCCAACTCCCACATGGCCATCCGGGCTGCGGAGTTCGGTCTGCCCGCGGCCATTGGCGTCGGTGAGCAGCGCTACCGTGAGGTCGCTCAGGCCCGGGTGCTGGAGCTCGATCCCCCACGGCAGATCCTACGGGTTATCCGGTGAGACGCATAGCCGTCAGCCAGCGCCGCGATGCCATCTCCGGGCGCGATGAGACCCGCGATGCCTTGGACGTGCGTCTTGGCGGGCTGCTCTGGACCCTGGGCTTTCTGCCTATTCCCTTATGCAGCGCGATTGCCGCGGCACAAGGTGATGCCGCGCAAGACGCTCGCGCAGCTGCTGACTACCTCGATGCCCTGGACCCTGATGGTATCGTGCTTAGTGGCGGCAATGACATCTGCCAGGCCCCAGAGCGCGACAACCTCGAGCGCGCCGCGCTGGCCTACGCCCGGCTGCACCGGGTGCCGGTGCTCGGCATCTGTCGCGGTATGCAGATGATCCAGGTCCACCAGGGCGGGGATCTAGTCCCACTGACCGGCCATGTGGCCGAGGAGCATGCGGTCACCGGCGAGTGGCTTAACCATGGCCGGCGCACCGTCAACAGCTACCACGATTACGGTGTACCAAATGACGCCCTTGGCGATGACCTGCAGGCGCTAGCCTGGGCCGAGGACGGCAGCGTCGAGGCCCTGCGCCACTCTGATCTGCCCTGGCTCGGGATCATGTGGCACCCGGAGCGCGACACACCCACTGCCGAGGCCGACCGAAAACTCATCACCACTCATCTGGGAGCAAACCCATGAGAGCGATCATCTTGGCCGCCGGGCAAGGCACCCGGCTGCGCCCGCTCACCGACGATCGGCCGAAGTGCATGGTCGAGCTTGAGGGCAAGCCTCTGCTTGAGCACCAACTCGAAGTCCTGCGCGGCGCTGGTATCGAAGATATCCACGTCGTCGGCGGCTACCGGGCCGAGTGGCTGCAGCGCCCGGATATCACCCTGCACATCAACGAGCGCTTCGATCAAACCAACATGGTCGCCACCCTCTTCGCCGCCGAGTCGGTCATGGCTGGTAGCGACGAGGTGATCATCGCCTACGGCGATATTGTTTACGAGCCGCGGGTGCTCAACGCCCTGCTCGCATGCAACGCCCCGGTCTGCCTCACCGTCGATCGCGCCTGGCGCCGCTACTGGGAGGCTCGGATGGACGACCCGCTGGCGGATGCCGAGACGCTCAAGCTTACCGACGGCAACCGGATCACCGAACTGGGCAAGAAGCCGTCGAGCTACGACGAGATCCAGGGCCAGTACATGGGGCTTCTCAAGGTCCGTGCCGACCTCGTCCCCCAACTCCCCGCCGTCTGGCGCGCCATGGACCGCGATGCCACCTACGACGGCAAGGACTACGACAACATGTACATGACCAGCTTCCTGCAGCATCTGATCGATAGCGGCTGGGAGGCGCGGGCGGCGTTTGTTGAGAATGGGTGGGCTGAGGTCGATTCGGAAGCGGACTTGGCTGCAGCGAAAGATTTTTGGGCACCTTCGTAGGTATTGCACCAAACCGACCCCCGCGCCTATGCCGAGATCTTGACTATAGGACAGGGATGCGGCACAGCTTGCCTACATTCGCCCCAAGCGAGTACGCCCGCTCAGCCATCCCGAGCGTGTGCCGAAAGCTTGGGGCTATTTTGTTTCTGGGGGGCGGCGCATGATGTCAGATTTGGAGCAGAGGAGGGATTTATTAGCATCATGGAATCCGTGGAGCCTCTTTTCTTTGCCGGTCTATTGCGTCGACTGCTCCTCCACAGGCTCGACAGGTTCGCAAATCAGGTCAATCATTAATCACCTGATTAACTTGGGGGTGCGTGCTGTAGTTGTGCAACACGACGTTTTTTGTCAAGGACGTGCTAGCCTGACAGTCAGGGGATAGTTCCCTTCAGTCTTGGCCTGGATCATAAATGTGGTAATCTCGGACACCGTCGCCCGCGGGGACGCGGCCACCTGGGTAATGGGCTGCGCCGTCGAGCCAGCGGCCATGGAAGTTGTAGCGGGGTATTGGAAGGGGGTCAAGGGTGCTCCAAGTATCGGTGTCGATATCGTAGCGTTCGTGGGCACCAGTAACGTCGCGGGACCCCACGTCGCCACCAGTGACATAAATTTGGCCGCGCTCTGAGTCGATTGCAGAGGCAGGTTCGTGGCGCCCAGTTGGCATTGGTGCCAATCCGGTTTCCCAGCGGTCCTCGTCGATATGGTATGCCTCGACCACGTCCATGTCCTTTGTCTCGTTATCTTCCCCTCCGAAGACGTAGATCACGCCATCATGTACTTCGGCGGTGATTTGGCGCCGGTAGGTCGGCATCGGGGCCAAGCTGCGCCAAGCATCCTCATCAGGGTCGTAGACCTCATTGGCTGTGGATCCCTGCTTGCCCTTCTCCCGTCCGCCGATCACGTAGATCTTGCCGTGGTGGACCACTTGAGCAGCATCGCGCCGGATGGTGGGCATAGGCTCAAGCCCGGTGGTCCAGGAATCTTTTAAGGGGTCATACTTCTCAACCGTACCGAGATAGCGGGATTTATCCCAACCGCCGATTACGTAGATGAAATCGCCCACAGTGCTAGCCTGAAGCCGGCTTCGCTTAGTGGGAATGGAGGCAAGACCCTCCGTGTAAGTATCGGTGCTATATTCGTAGCTGAAGACACCTTCTGCTAGGACATCTTCCGTCACCGTACCGCCGAAGAAATAGAGGGAACCGTCGTGAACCGCGATAGCATGCTGTCCCCTTTGTTCTGGCATAGGCGACGCGGCCCGCCAATGGTCAGATTCCTCGGAGCAGCCTAAGGCTGTGAAGGCGATTGCGATTGCAATTAAAATGGTAATCAGGACGCCGAAAATTATCTTCCTAACCATGCTTGTGAAGCTTCTCCCTGAATGAGTAGTATGACTTTAACGCATGAATCCATATGGGGTTTCGCACTTTCGTCTTAGAATGGGTCACTCCAGCTCCAAACCTATTCAGGTGAACCGATGTTGTGCTTCAGGCTGTTTGTGTTATGTCGAAGGTATCAGATCGGTGAGTTACATAACACTCTAGAGTTTCGGCACTTACTCGTGGGCACCTCAAAAAGCCGACTATTAAGTGCCTATTGCCTCTAGTAATCTCCGAAAACTCCTCCGGAGTCACTCAACTACCGAGTGTGTGGGTGTTATGGCGCCTGGGATGGCGCCATGACATCCACGGATGGATCCACGGCGCCCCCACCCGTGGATGTTGACTGACTCCGGGGGAGACTTCAAAGGTGCCCTTATGCCACGCCCTAAGAACATATAACCTTGGAGCATCATGGCCCTCCGCAATACTGCAGTGCTTGATTCTTGTAACCAAGACCGATAATCTTAATCTATTATTTCTCATCCCTATAATAAACAGAAAAGCCAATTGTGGTGCATGCTTTGCAGGCACTTACTAACACGACTTAGCCCGGAACCTAGAACGCGTCACATGGTTAAAGCCCTCTACTACTTAGCCCTTTCGTACAGCATATCGGTTATAGCCCTTTTAGTGCGAGTTGACCGCTATTCCGCTGTCATTACATTGCGGGCGTCGGCACCGTCTTCAGACACCCTTCCCCTTATTCGCGTTCTGGAAAGAAAAGATTATAAAGCCATAAAAGTGGTGGCAAGAACCACAAATAGATCTGAAGAAGTTGAAGCAATAATACACCGGGGAGCCCACAACCATAAATGCATCGATTTCATCTACAAGAAGAAAGATGTCTTTTGGGCACTTATAACAGCCAGGCCATTTTTTGGCAAAATGACTCATTTACAAGCAAAATAACGCTATCGGGTTTGCGGCGTGTTGGCAAAATCAGGAACCAGCTTATAATCAAGCTTTACCACGGCATGATAACTAAAGGACACGAATATACCGGATTACTTACAACCAAGAATCTTAACAATCACCCCAAAACGGTTATGGCTCCCTATGCTCATTTCTCGATAGCTCAGGGCGCGGTTGAGTCATACATGCGCTACTGGAAGGAGATGAATGACAAGTGTGCTGTCCCTGAGATAAGAGCCTTAGGTTATCCACGCTTCTACAGAGCCATGAACCTAAGAAACGGAGATGAAAAGGTAGTTTTGCCAGACTCAATAGAGTCTGTGCTGAAAAAGCACGCAGGTGATTTTCACAAATTGTATGCACCAACAAGAAAACCACGTATTAATGAGATATACGGCTTTGACTGGGAACGATTCGACGAGTATTTAGAAGCAAATAAGATGACACTTTACCTCAAGCTTCACCCCTTGGTGCGTTGCCATAATCTTAATTTGCCTTTTAAACAACTCAGCCGCATGGTGATTTTGCCTGCAGATGGCATTGTTGATTCTCTTGAGTTGCTTTCGCGAATGAATTGTTTGATAACGGATATTTCCAGCGTGATGATGGAAGCAATCGCTTTGGGCAAACCAGTAGTACACGTTAATGTCGAACATGAGAAAGAATTACTTTTTGAACATCATGTGGCTCTCCCTGGTGCTAATGCCAGGGATTTCAATGAGCTGTCGTCAAGACTTTCTCAATGTATGCGTGGTGAAATGGACGAGATGATAGGCACCATTAGAGAAACCTGGAACCTTAACCGGCAGGATTCTATTGAAGAGAGCTGGTCGGAAATTTGGTCCCTTCGCGAATTGTGTGGGTGACAGCAGCTTAAGACGAGGTAGTCAACGCTGGGTGTGATCCTATATGTTGTGCCTCGCCACACCATTTTTGCGAGGAGTTGCCATGGCTACTGAGCACGCCCTGTTCACCGCCGCGCTTGGGTTGAGTGCACCCTGGAAAGTCAGTGACATCCGCTTTGATGCGCAGGCCAAGCGCATCGACTTCGATATCACCTTCACCAGCGGCAGCCGCTTCGCCTGCCCGGCCTGTGGCGCCGAGGCTCAAGCAGTTCATGACACCCGTCAGCGTTCCTGGCAGCACCTGCATTTCTTCGAGCACCAGGCCTATATCCATGCCGCCGTGCCCAGGGTGCGATGTCAGGACTGCGGGAAGACCACTCAGGTCGAGGTGCCTTGGGCGCGTCCAGGCAGCGGGTTCTCGCAGTTGTTCGAGGCGATGGTCATTACCCTCTGCCAGCAGATGTCGGTCCAGAAGGTCGCTAACTACCTGGGTGTTGGTGATGTTGTTGGCTGCCAAAATCCGTACATATTTGGCGGAGGATTCAAGAACACGCATAACTACTGGGTAGCTAAAAGCTAAGACTAACTACCACGCTCTGTGTCGATTTCTGCTTTCGCTTGTCCCTTCTTTTCCGTATAAACCAGTAGCTGGCTCTGTGGGCCCTGTGGGCGAGAGCCCTGAGAGTGTGGGCAGGCGGTGGGCAACCCGCAGGGTTGTCCACGGGCTGTCCACACGGCCCGTAGGGCTCAGGGCGGCGCGAAGCGCTCGTCCACAAGTCCACAGAGCTATTGCTTAAGCAGCTAAAAGTACTGGAGATTTGCTTATAAGAGGGTGAGAATCGGTAGGCAAGTAGTAAGGGCGACGCGACATCAGGTAACCAGAGGCTGACAACCCTCCTGATGCCGCGCCCACCGCGTCCTGCGACACGGCACATATCAGTATCCTCGGGTTTAGCGCCGTTGTCCAGTGTTTGCAATTTACCTGGATAAGCGCCCCGATGAACCAGCCTAAAGCATTGACCCGCCGACTTTTCTTTTGCGATTGCTGCAATCGACAGGTCATGATCTGCAGTCAATGCGATCGCGGCAATCGCTACTGTAGCCAGCAATGCGCAACTGCTGCCCGCCGCCAGTCCCTGCGCGAGGCGGGTAGGCGTTATCAAGACTCTAGGCGAGGCAAAGCCAAGCATGCAGAGCGCCAGAGTCGTTATCGAGCCAGGGCCCGGACTCGACCCCTATCCCTATCCCTAAGCCGAGACAAAAAAGTGACGCATCAGGGTTCCACACCTGTTGATAGTGATGCTTCACTTAAGCTCTCGCAGCCAGATAACCAAGCTCGAGCACGGCCTGTTGAGCGGCCCGATTATCAGCAAGCGCGCCGACTAACAGAGAGCGCCCCGCGCTGTGACTTCTGCGCTCGCCCGTGCTCGGTATTTGTCCGCACAAATACCCTGCGCCGCTATTCTCGCCGCGAGCCGTTGCGCCCCTCGGGTCCCTGAGATCCGGCGAGAATTGCCTTGCGCTAAGCCCGAGGCGCATGTTTCTGCGCTCATCTCGCCGAGCATATGGAGTGTAAGGATATGGCTATATCCAAAGAGCTTGAGGCGCAGATCATGCGCTATCACTACGCCGAGCACTGGCGCGTCGGCACCATTTCCCGACAACTCAATGTCCACACCGATGTCGTCCATAGGGTGCTGGCAAAGGCCGGTATCCCTAGTGCACAACGCACTAGGCGAGGATCGATCATTGATCCCTATGTACCCTGGATCGAGCAGACCCTGGCAGATTACCCCAAAATACCAGCTAGCCGGCTCTATGACATGGCCCGCGAGCGTGGTTATTCGGGCGGCCCTGATCACTTTCGCCACCTGATAAGCCAGTACCGGCCGAAACCGGTCGCTGAGGCGTATATGCGCCTGCGTACCCTGCCCGGGGAGCAGGCACAGGTCGATTGGGGCCATTTCGGCAAACTGCCCATAGGTCGGGCTAAGCGCCCACTGATGGCATTTGTCATGGTCCTGAGCTATTCGCGCTGGATCTTTCTGCGCTTCTACCTCGGCTCATCGACGGCCAACTTTTTGCGTGGCCACGTCGCCGCCTTCGAGGCCTGGCAGGGGGTGTGCAGGTGCCTGCTCTACGATAACCTCAAAAGCGCGGTGCTGGAGCGCTACGCCGAACAGATCCGCTTTAATCCGCAGCTACTCGATCTTAGCGCCCACTACGGCTTTGAGCCACGGCCAGTAGCCGTAGCCCGAGGCAACGAAAAGGGCCGTGTCGAGCGGGCAATCCGCTACGTGCGTTCCAGCTTCTGGCCCGGTAGGCAGTTTAACTGCCTTGATGATCTGAACGAGCAGGCGCAGCACTGGTGCGTAAGCATTGCCGCCGAGCGGCGCTGCGATCAGGAGCAAAATAGCAGTGTTCGCCAGGCATTTGCCGAGGAGCAGCCTTACCTACGTGCCTTACCCAGCGAGCCATTTCCTTGCTATGAGAACGTGCCTGTAAAGGTAGGCAAAACCCCTTATGTGCGCTTTGACCTTAACGACTACTCGGTGCCGCACAAATATGTCCGCAAAACACTCAGCGTCAGCGCAACTCTGGAGAGGATCCAGGTGCTTGATGGCGAGAACGTTATAGCCTCGCATCCACGCAGCTATGATCGCCACGCTCAAATAGAGGACCCGCGCCATATCGATAAGCTAGCCCAAGAGAAGCAAGCTGCTCGACTACATCGTGGCACCGACCGGCTTAGCAGCTCTGTACCGCGCGCCAAGGAGTTTCTCTCGCAAGCGGCAACGCGCACCAATAGCCTCGGCAGCGTCACAGCTGCGCTACTTCGTCTGCTCGATCACTACGGCGCCAGCGAGCTCGATGCCGCCATTGAGCACGCTCTCGAGCGTGGTGTACCCCACCCACATGCCCTCAGCCAGATCCTCGAACAACGCCGCGATCAAACCCCTGGCCCGCCATCGCTGCCTCTGCGCTTACCCGAGCAGCTACGTCAACGTGAGCCAAGCATCCGGTTGCGCGGGCTCGATGGCTACGACGCCCTAACCCCTAACTATGAGAAAGACGACAATGACCCCGAAAACACCTGAGCAGCAAATGATTGAGCGGGCCAAGGCCCTGCGCTTGCATGGCATCCTCGCCCACTGGGAAGAGATCGAGGATAAGCAGTGGATCGAGCAGATGCTGTGCTGGGAAGAGCAAGAGCGCACCCGCCGCTCTCTCGAGCGCCGCCTGAGCGAAGCACATATAGGGCGTTTCAAGCCGATGAGCGAATTCGATTGGTCGTGGCCTACTAGCTGTGACCGCGGCGCTATCAATGCCCTGATGAGCCTGGAATTCATCCCCGAGGCCGGTAATGTCGTCCTGCTCGGCAGTAATGGCGTCGGCAAAACCATGATAGCCCGCAATATCGCCTACCAGGCGGTGATCGCCGGCTATACCGCGCTCTTTGTCAACGCCAGCACCATTCTCGCCGAGCTGGCCTCACAAGACAGTGAGAGGCTACTCCAGCAGCGCTTTAACCGCTTCACTAGGCCACGCTTACTGGTCATCGACGAGCTAGGGTATCTCTCCTACTCGACGCGTTATGCCGATCTGCTCTTCGAATTGGTCAGCCGCCGGTACGAGAAGAACTCTATTATCATCACCACCAATCGCCCCTTTAGCGAGTGGGGCGAGGTCTTCCCGAGTGCTGCATGTGTCGTATCCCTGATCGATAGACTGCTGCATAACGCCGAAGTGCTCGCCATAGACGGCGAGTCATATCGCTACAAGGAAGCTCAAGAACGCAGAAACACCCGAGAAGCTAAGCGCAAGTCTCCGAGCAAAAAAGCCAAAGCAGAGAGTTAATTTACCACCTGTAAGGAAAAGGACATGGCGGTGGATCTCAGTAACGTATTAGTATGTCTGAATCCTCCGCCAATTTTGTACGGTTTTCCAAAGCCGCTAACAGGTGATGACCCAATTTGGCGAATCCTCAACCACTACGTGGAAGCAGCCCGTGCTCAGGAGGACTTCAGCAACGTTCGCGCTGTCGGCATCGACGAGACGGCCTCGCGGCGCGGGCATAACTATATCACTGTCTTCCAGGACCTTGATGACCGACGCCTACTCTTTGCCTGCGAAGGGCGGAACCAGTCGACCATTGGGGCGTTTGTGGCGGATCTACACGATCACGGCGGCGATAGGGACTCTGTCGAGGCGGTATGCATCGATATGAGCAAGGCCTACATCGCCGGCGTGCAGCGGTATCTACCCGAGGCAGCGATTACCTTCGACGCCTTCCATGTGGTGCAGCTGGCTAATCAGGCAGTCGACGAGGTCCGCCGCGCCGAGGTGCGCCTGGAGCCTGCGCTCAAGCGCACTCGCTGGGTCTGGCTTAAGGATGCCTCGCGGCACACGCTCAAGCAGCTCACCGAACTGCATTACCTGTCACGGACGAGGCTGAAAACAGCCCGCGCCTGGCGGCTCAAGGAGGCACTGCGCGAAATACTGACCGGCAGTGGTGCTCGCAGAGAGGCTGAGCAAAACCTCAACGCCTGGTACAGTTGGGCTCGGCGCTGCCGGCTGGAGCCGTTCAAGCGCCTAGCGTTAACGCTCAAGGCTCACTGGCAGGGCATCCTCAACGCCTTTGACTCTCGCTTATCAAACGGCCCCGTCGAAAGCATGAACGGTCAGATTCAAGTTGCCAAGGGCCGTGCACGAGGATTTCGCACCACGAAGAATCTGATCTCCATCTGCTACCTGATCGCTGGCAAGCTCACCCATCTGCCTGCCTCACCCTATGGCACAATATGTAGATCGGCGGTTGCGTGAGTAGATGGGGGTGTCACCCACACAGATTGCGAAGGTGCCGGAAATTTTGTAAAATGTAATTACGGGGATTAAAGCCAACTGATCCTGCTGTAAACATAAGAAGTCGGTTTTAACTATCACAGAAGCGTTACGACTAGCCTAGAACCAGTAAATACGTTTTTCGAATTGTCACTTATTTGGGGCAACAGTTCCTGAAAACAAACCACTAATAGCGGCATTTAATCTGAATAAAGTTTCTACCACAAACAACGGTTTCCATCATGAAAAACAAGGTTAGATGTTATATAAAAAGAATATTTTTGCATAACTTGCTCTGGAATATCAAGCAATACCGTAAGGCATTGAAGTCCTTGAGACCAATAGCTGAAAGAATTTGCTGCATATGTGGATATCAAGGATTTTTTGGTATAGCTGGAAGTCCTCCTAGGATAGATATCAGATGTCCCAAATGTTACAGCAAAGAAAGGCATAGGCTTTTATGGCTTGCGCTTGAAAGAAACCTGATCGCCGATGAAATAGCTGTTGATGATAAGGTCATTCATTTCGCACCAGAGCAAGGTCTAGAAAAACGGCTAAGAGAGAGATGGAATAATTATTCAACAGCCGATATTAAACAGACTGCAGACTTAATATTAAATATAGAAGACATAAACCTGCCAGACTCCTCAGTAAAATTGGTCATTGCCAATCATGTTTTAGAACATGTAGATGACCTAAGGAGTGCTAGCGAAATAAGTCGCATTTTAAGAAAAGATGGCTTGCTAATATGCATGGTTCCGATAATAGAAGGCTGGGACACCACTTATGAGAATGAGGACATCGATACAAAACATGGCCGTCTGCTTCACTTCGGGCAAAAAGACCATGTGCGGTTTTATGGCAGAGATTTCAAGGACAGAATTGAGCGCGGAGGCTTGAAGCTTGAAAGGGAAGTAACTGCAAAGGGAGAAGATGTAGTCAAGTATGCGTTACGCAGAGGCGAAAAAGTTTTCGTTTTTTCCAAAGGCTGATCCTGGATTATGCATTACCACTTCTGAATCCAGCCGTCTCGGAACTTACTTGCCGGTCACAGGAGTAGCTTTGTGCACATAAAGGGTTCATTGCTCAGTGCTGCGCTTTGAGCGCCTGTGATTGCAAACTGCAATGTATCCCGTTGGACATCTAGGTTAATTGACCATATCCAAGCTCCTTTGGGGCTTCGCACCTCACAGTAATGAGGTTTACCCTGCTGCTAGTCAGTGCAGTTCCCCAGAGATCTTAGCAGCTTTGGCAGTTCACGCAGCCCGTGGCGATCGGGTACAACACCCTGGGCTCGAACCCAATCTTCGTGGACGCTAGCAACCGTAACGGGCACGCTTTTCACACCCAATTCGCGCGCCACATAGAAACGGTGGCTTCCACCGCCTGTCTTATACAGCCTTCCGTCTTCACCAACTAACACAGTACCATGCTCGGGAGCCAGATCTTCCCTGTACCCCTCTTTCGCCATGCTTTCGATCAGTGGCCCAACATGCTCATTGAAGAAAGCGTCTACTTCAGACTCACTATACATCTTCTGAAACTTGTAGCGCACTGACCCCTTAGTGCGCACCCGGTCGATCATGCTTTGATACCAATCACTTCTTTCCAGCCTTTGTCTATTTGCAATAAGATCGCTTACTCTTCGATACTTGCCCTCGCTTTCGATTGGTTCAGCTGGAGGTAGCCAAGCCTCCCTCACGAAAAAGGGGTGCCAGCGCCTACTAGCCCAAGTCACTGGACGCCGCAATTTGCTCTTGTACTTAGCGCGAATTTGAGCAGTGAGTGGAAACTTACTACCTCTATGGTGTGTGATCAGCTGTGGATCGACCCACAGGACAGCGGTATCGCCCAGGAACTTTAGAGCACTTTTACGGGTTACCAAAGCTGACTCCTCCCCTGGCAGTTACGAGAACTCAGCATTATACACATTACGCCCAATGAACCTCATGGCTCATCAGAGGCTTACCGCCTTACTAACTGATAGACGCAACAACAAAGGCAACAACAAACCTGCTTCTTTTCTGCCTTTTTTGGCCTCACTCGTTCCCCCCCCCCCCCCCCCCCCCCCCCCCCCCCCCCCCCCCCCCCCCCCCCCCCCCCCCCCCCCCCCCCCCCCCCCCCCCCCCCCCCCTTGCAATAATTCGATGTTATTTGTAGCTTAACGTGGCTAATGTAGCCGTCGTAGCGCTACCTGTGACACCTAGCCTAGTCCGGATAACCCACCTTATTTGCTCACATAAGACAAGAAGGAAAAGATGGCCTCTACCGAAGATCAAGGTGCACAAACTGGGCAAACCGGTCATGGATCGACCCGGCGGCCAGTTCAGGATGACGAGATATCCCTGATCGACCTTACATTACAATGCTGCGCCGCTGGCGCATCATGGCGGTGGTCTTCCTGTTAGTTGTCGTCGCCACGGTAGTGTATGCAGTCTACCAGCAGACGGCTACCCAGCCCGAACCGACAGATACCGAAGAGGCGGTGGAAGAGAAGATCGATACAGAGAAGACGACCAAGAAAAAAGAGACTGAGAAAAGGATTACAGAAATCAAATCAAGACTGGAACACGTAGATCGGGCAGTACACAAGTTAGAAGCCCGCCTAACCGAGCTGCCGGATGACGCCGGGATTGCTGATGTGGCCGGTAGCGTGTGGCTCTATGAAAGTCTACTGGACCAGCGCAAGGAACTTAAAACTGCTTGGGAGCAAGCTAGGCAAGACTTGTTAGACCTCACAAAGGAGGACCTGGAAGAGGAAGAACCCAGAACAGGTTTGATAATCATGTTGGGGATTGTCTTAGGGGGCATGCTAGCAATATTTAGCGCCTTCATAACTGAGTTTATGGTTACAGCGCACCAGGAGTACCGCCGGCGCGTAACGCTAGAGTGAACCTCCTGAACCTACTGGTGGGGATTACTAAGTGTTCAGTGATCAACTAACCCGCGAGACCAAATCGGTAGAGATGATTAACGCTTGATTAAACGTGCTGCCCTAACACAACGAATTGACTCACTTCCAAGCCGCGCAGAAAATCGCGACACCCTTGATGTGCGGTTGGCAGCTATGCTCTGGGAATTAGGCTTCTTGCCAATTCCTCTTTGTAGCGGAGTTCCGAGCAATGGTCTCGCAGAGTATCTGTGTAAACTTGCCCCAGAGGCAATTGTGCTATCTGGCGGCAATGATATCGGTTCGGCACCGGCGCGGGACGCGCTTGAGAGAGCAGCCCTTGAGTACAGCATCGGTTACTCTGTACCAGTTCTTGGCATTTGTCGCGGCATGCAGATGTTGAACCACTACCAGAGTGGGCGTTTAACGCCGATTTCGGGGCATGTCGCCTGTCGCCATGCTATCATTACAGGTGATGTGCTCGACTTATACCTATGCGGCAAAGAGGGAATCACTGATAGATCAGACGACGTGGAAAAAATAAACTGTAACCCCACAGTTAACAGCTTCCACTTTCTCGCTATCCGTGAGACTGATCTGGGCGATGACATGCTTCCACTGGCGTGGTCTGACGATGGCACAATTGAAGCTGTACGTCATCGCTCCCACCATTGGGTTGGAATAATGTGGCATCCGGAGCATGAATAACCACTTCGCGAGGCCGACGTATAGCTAATTCACAGCCACTTATATAAAGTTACTTCAGTCTGGTTACAGTAGGTTTATTATATGAATAAATGGACACGAAAGTCATTGGACATAAAGCTTTGCAGCAGTTTAGCGTGCCCAGTTTAATACACAATTGGAGCATATTGATGCTATATTTGATACTGTTTTTTTCAAATAAGGCGCCCTCAAAATCATGTTAGTCTTTGTATGCTTTCGCTGGGGAACACCATCTGAAGGGGCTCCGTACTCATCAGCCCATGTTAATGCGCTCCATGAGATGCTAAGCATTCATCACACCCAGCCTTTTCGTATGATCTGTGTTACTGATGACCCTTCGGGCCTAGACGCACAAATCGAGCCAATAGAACTACCGAATAAATGTCGATATTTAATTGACAAAACAAAAGGCAATTACGCTAAGCTATGGATTTTTTCATCAGAACATGAAAAGTTGATCAATGAAGATAAGTTTATGTATTTAGACCTGGACGTTGTTGTTACAGGAGACCTTTCCAACCTTTTCGAGCTTAATCAGCCATTGGCAATTGGCGATGGAATGAAGGTACGTCGCGGATTTTCCGCGATAAAACACCGATTGAGACGTGGTTACTGGCCTTATCGATGCCCGGTTAATTCATCAATCCTCGTTGTGCAGTGCGGATATGCTAATGACCTATGGTACGATTTTGACCCAACAAAATCGCCGAATGAGACTGTAGATGCTAAAATTCGCGGCACTGACCAGGCTTGGATATATATACGCGCCAGAGACCGACTATCAATACTAACGAGAAACGAAGGCATATATCGTGCAGCTTGGCTACCCAAGCATCAAGGTAACTTGCCTAACAATTGTCGCCTAGTAGCTTTTCCAGGCGAAAACGACAAGAAACCTTGGAGCATGTCAATGCTTAAGCGCCACCCTTGGATCAGCAGATACTATCCGCTTAGGCTTTTACAAAAAAAGAATGATTGTTGACTCGCTCATTTACAACACATTATGGTACAAGCTTAGGGCTTTTCACCAATGGCATCAATTTTAAGCAGATTACGCGATCTCACACCAAGGATCAGAGCTTCGAAAAGCCTCAGAAAAAGGCTAGACAAACTCAAGCTGCGTCGCCTGAAACGTTTATCTGATCCCGATAACAATGTTTATTGCACCATTCACGGCAGCAAGATGCGGCTGAATATAGATCCGCATTCTCAACATAAGATAGAACATGAACTTGCAATTCATAAAACGCGGGAACACTCTAGCACTGTATACTTCCAGAACCGAATAAAGGAAATCGACTCAAACTTTAGTCAGCCCCCATTGGTTTTGGATATTGGAGCGAATATTGGATACTACAGCCTCATTAGTGCAAATTCACTACGCGGGGATTCTACCATTCTTGCAATAGAAGCTGAGCAAAGCAACATTGAGCGCTTAGAGTACAATATAGCACTAAACAAATATACAAACATTACCCCCATTCACTGCGGAATTGGCGAATCAAATAAACTAGGCAAATTGTCATTAGGCAAGACATCTAATACGCACAATTTCACAAGTTCAGACAACACAGAAAGATCCTACGAAGAAGTATGGATAACTACAGTAGACGATCTTATTAACAAGCACAGAAAAAATACCCATACGCCAATCATAGTACGTATGGATATAGAAGGATATGAAGGATATGCGTTTAGAGGCATGCAAAAATTACTCGCTAGCGGAGCTTATTGCTTCATTTTTTTCGAACTGCACAAGCAAGCATCACCTTTTTTTCAGGAAATAAAAGATGCGCTGCAATCGAGTGGCTTTCAACTCGAAGCGATTGAACACAAAAAAGGCAATTCCAGCCTAATTCACAATACAGACATAGGCATTATAACCTCTCTAACCCAACATGCTCACTTGTTTTTGTGCCGCCCGCAGCAAACTAAATCTAACCATGATTAGTTTTTTTAATAATTACAAAACAGATGTCTGGCTTCCACAATGCACTCGGTTTCATATAGCCGATATAGTTGGATTTGTATCAGCGCTGATAATTGTTTTTACAGGGACTTGGCTCGGTGGCAGCATCAACAGACTAGCTTGGGGCATACTATTATTGGCCTTTTTTGTAGCTTTACGAGAATTCTGGCCTGTCCTCCGTAGAAATTTGGTTTTCTGGGCAAGTGTTGTCTTCATTGCCTACCTTGGCTTGCGACATGGCATATCATTGTATGAGCAACTTGATGTCCCAGTTAAACAAGGACCCGAAACCGGTGATCTGCTTCGCACTTCAGCGCTGATATTCATAATTGGTGCGTTGTTCGTTAGAGACAACATATACCGGATAAGACTCTTTTTATTAGCCGCGTTGACTGGGCTATCAATTTGGTTCTTGCAAGATTTAGACTGGAATAGTTTGTTTGCATTGGATTGGGACAGCAGGCGTTTGTTCGGGCCTGGCAACCCTAATCAGATTGCCATGGCACTTAGTTTTGCTCTTATAGGCTTTTTTGTAGCAGTTATACGTGTTATTTATAGAGCCTACTCCCAGAACTCCTTGTTTTCTTTATCGTCAATCGTGACAATATTGGGATATTTGCTATTATTATCATTTGTCGCATGGACTCTTATTATTACCGGCTCGAGGAACGCATGGATAGGTAGCGTCGGCGGGATTATTGCCGCTTCTTTTTTGTTATCTATTTTTCTACCATCAAGCAGCAAATCACGCTGGAAGGTTGTATCTATTGTAGCCGTAGCATCATGTATAACGATCGTTTTAGCTACACTTGCTTTATTTCAAACTCACCACGCGAAAGATCGTGCAATAGAAACAGTTGAAACTATTCAGCAATATTTGACTGATCCTGATGCTGCAGCCGAAGATCCAGTAAGCAGATCGGTTGCTCTCCGAATTGAGTTCCCGCGTGTTGGCATAGAGGCGTGGAAGGAGCGACCACTGCTCGGATGGGGCACCGAGATGAATTACGAACCTGTTCAGGAAGCCCGACCTGGACAAGTGCATTTTCATAATCTGTATATTGAAGTTTTATATGCTCTTGGAGCTATCGGGGCAATACTATACTTCGGCACATATCTTGGGCTCTTTACATGGGCAGCAACCTCACTTAGGCACTACGGCCGAGCCGCATTTCCAGCGATATTTGCGATTAGCTCGGCCACCTCTCTTGCCATCATGCTACTAGCTACAGTCAGGGTTCACCAATCATTCGGCCGAACAGTCTTCTTCTTCGTCGGTGTTTGCTTGGCTAGCTTTTACATTGGCAGCAAACTGCGAGATTACTATGCTAAGAACCAATGCGAACATACACATTGATTGCTTAAATGATGCATGAACGTGAACCATGAGCCAAACATCAAACAATCAGATCAATATCAGTTCGGCTAACTTTGCCAAACTAAAGCGTGGCTTTTATATCAATCTTAATAAGCATAGTTTCGCCGACTGGAAATTTGCATACCGCAACGGAAGAGCGGTAATTCCTCGTATATCAACCAGCTTTGCCGCCACACCAACAGCAGCCCATTACTCATCACTTACACGATGCATTTTGACTCAAACACTTATTAATGCAGATCTTTACTCATCAGATAAGATTATAACCCTCCCTGATATCGGCCTTTTTGCATACGTCCGCGAACCAAAAAGCCGCCGAATTATCTTTGACTTCGAAAACAAAGCAGTTTGTTTTTTATCTTCAGACACAGATTTAGATTCATTAAGATCAAGTATAGATGATCCAAGCTGTTTGAGACAACTTACATCAGCTAAACTAATACCAGAACTACGGTATGACGCTAACCTACAATGTCATATTGGTGAGATGGCTGACGACCAGATTAGCTCAATCATCAAGAATTTTCATATCCAATCAGAAGTTATCCAGCTTATTGCTAAACTCCAAAAAATCACCTCGCAAGGTGTTTGCTCACCCCAAAAGATATTACACAGCCCGAACCATATATATGATATGCTAATAGAGTTATCGGCCAACAACAAAAAAGTCTTGGACTATGGCCATTGGTACAATGAAGTATATAGAAGCCTAGAAGACGCCAAAATTGAAAAGGTATTTTCCCACGGAGATTTAAGCACAAAGAACATACTGCTATTCTCAGGGAGGCCTCGCTTCATAGATTGGGAGCATTCCTGTTACAGATCCCATGTCTTTGACATAATGTATTTATACTATAGAGAAACTCGCAGCAAACAGAAAATCAGCCAAGCAAAACTAAAAGACTTTTGGATTTCTTCCGAGCGTCTGGCATCAAGTTTTATCGATTCCAAACGACCCCAGCTTGACATCGTTACCGCAGTAAAAATTTTTAGTTGCGAACTGTTTTCACACATAATCAATGGCTGGGGACGCGAAACCTCACCCGAGGAGAGCAATCTAATCCACAAACTAGAACGAATAAAAAGATGGACCCTTGCACACCTTTGACAATTAGAGAGTACTTTTATTACACTCAGCTCGTGAACCGCATGTAATAATTAAACATACAACAGACGTTCATGGCCCATAAAATTAGATGCTTTCAACATTTTATAAAAATATCCATGATGTAGCTCTGCGATGGAATAAATATGAATCACAACACACAGCACCTTACATCATCGGCTGATCACCCAGTTAGCATCCTTAGAGCCGCTTTGGACAGCAATCTTAAGCATGTTTCGTTACTCAGATATAAGCCACTAACCGCAGAAGAGGCTGAAACCGGTGACTATGATCTGATTGTTGATCCGCGGCACGAGATTAATTTTATAGAGTGTATTTTTAAGGAAGCAAAGAGACATGCGTGCCTAATAGACGTCTGTTACAGCAAAAATAGCAAGACCAAAATTACTCTCCGCAAGCTTGAGGCAAGCGTAGATATTGATGTATGGTCAAAAGTTGAGGTTAAGAAATCATCATATGGCGCTTTGCTTTATGTTAGAACCCAAGAGTTATTGAAACATATTAACGTTAACTCTCAGAGCAACTCATCTTTAGACACAAATATTGGATCTCTTTTATACATTACGCATCTTTTCCACAAAAACAAAGACATAAGCTCACCTGAAGTAATAGCTCGCCTTCAGAGATATAAAACCGATCTCGAGAAGTTAAAAACAAAACAGGCACAACTAATTTTAGGCATTGTCGACCAAGCCCTTAGTGGGAGCATCAGTGAAGACCAAAACAATAAAGCAATAAAGTACCTGCAAGACGCAAATGTAACGCCCGAAAAGGATTGGCTTCACTCGGCAAAATCTTACATACACAAAAAAAGACGTAAGTTTCTATTTAAAAGGCGTACGACTGTTATTGCTGGGCCGGACGGCAGCGGAAAGACCGCTTTAATATTTGCATTGAAAGAAAATTTTGGAAATGCGTTTCTCATTTATAAGTTTAAAGACCTTTATCGCAGGAATTTTGTCACAAAGTTTTTTGTAAGGTCAAAAATGAAAAGGCTGGAAATAAAAAAGAATATTGCTGAAGAACGGCTTTCCGGGCTTGTTAGCATAACTGCGCTGATTCATTTCTTTTTTGTGTTTGCGTTGCGGAGCCGAAAAAAACACTTACTGCTTGACCGTTTTTTTGTTGATTTCAATTTTTTTGGGCTCAGGTCAAACATGCCGCTAGCGTACTCTTCCCTAAGTCGAGTCGCCACTTTTTTCGCTCCCAAACCAAGCCGTATTATACTTACAAACTGTCCTGAGCATATCCGTGAACAGCGAAAACCTGGAGAACTACGAAAAGAAAGCGCATTAGAAATTTACCGTGAGTATTTGCGGTATAGCCACGCCAAAAAGATTGACTTGGTTGGGCTGCCTACATATTCAGCAAGCAATACTGAACAGGACTTGGATGTTCTTATGAGGCATGACCCTCATTTACTTAACAAGCATATCCAAAATCGATAATAGCAAATCGACAAATTGCTTAGCTCTTAAACTGACAGCTTGCTATTATGCTAAGCATTATTTTTAGCAAACACCAGCGGAGCGGCTGTGACGAACTCCCCTTCGACCATCATCCATTTGGCTGCAAAGGCAGTACCAGGAGCACCATGCGACGGCGGCATGCCGCGCAGCATAGAGTGGCTCGCGACAGCACAAAGTAAGCTTGGCTACCGGGTGGTCGTGGTTGCTCAAGGTGGACACGCAACCGAGACCTTCGAGCACTATCGGCTTGATAGATTGTGCGGGACACCCTTGAAGGAAGCTATCGAGGCATCGGCCTCCGGCCAAACCATTATCCATTTTCACGCCACTGATCCCGAGACAGACAGGGCAACGGGTGAGGATCTGGACTGCCTAGGTGTACCGTTCGTTGTTACGGTTCGCGGCAACCACCGCACCGGCGCCTTGCCACTTGCCAACCGAGTCTATCTGTCCGCAAACCACGCTACACGACACGGACACTCTGTATTCGTCTATAACGGCCTTCCCGTAGATGAGTACCCGCTAGGTCCAGGCAAAGGAGGCTATGCCCTTTTTCTCGGCAAGGTCAGCCGACGCAAGAAAGGGGCCGATTTAGCTATCCGCGTTGCCCGCCGCGGGCAGCCAGTAGTGCTCGCCGGCGGTTGGCACCTCAAGTACCCCGCT
Source organism: Halorhodospira halochloris (assembly GCF_002356555.2). Lineage (NCBI taxonomy): Bacteria > Pseudomonadati > Pseudomonadota > Gammaproteobacteria > Chromatiales > Ectothiorhodospiraceae > Halorhodospira > Halorhodospira halochloris. The sequence goes on along the minus strand of NZ_AP017372.2, from coordinate 370,203 downwards.
ACTTGGTTACCCTTTGTGCGCTCGTTAAAGGTCGCTGGAACAGTAGGCGGTGAGCGCAAACTTCACCTGCTACAGCACGCTGACGCGCTGCTCTTCCCGATCAAGTGGGACGAACCCTTCGGCCTAGTTCTTATCGAGAGCCTTGCTGTCGGCACGCCGGTGGTAGCCACGCAGCGCGGTTCAGTTGCCGAGTTGGTCGAGGACGGCATTAGTGGAATCATCTCTGAGCCTGAGCCCGAGGCACTCGAACAGGCCATTCATAAAGCCCAAACCCTTGATAGAGGAGCGTGTCGGCAGCGAGTAATCGACCATTTTCGTATTGAGCGTGTTGCCCAGGACTACGATGAGTTATACCGTCACGCACTTGCTGGTGAGCGCTGGTAACATTGGTTAAGCAAAGTATTGGTTACCCACATTGGACAAAATGAACCCCCTATCCAAGACCCTGCACCATAGTTCGCGGTGGCTAATGCTAGCGCGCAGAGGCTCGGTCATTATTGAGACCAACCCTCTGAATATTGAGTACCTGAAGATGTTTTACGAATGGCCGGGGTACCTCAAGCGCTGGCCTTTCTGGATATGTGGCGGAACATGGGATTTAGGGGGACAGGCACTCGAACCTTTCCGCGAGGCTCAAATCCGCGAGATATGGCTTTCTGGGGGCAAGTACAAAGATACGGATTGCTATGGCCAGATGCGCGAGCAGCTGGAGAGACTTGGTTACATCAAGAATCCTCGCATGCAAAGTGTGGCTGAGCTGGATTCATACTTTGACAGGCAGTGGAAACTGCTGCTCGAACTGAGCCACGACGGCTATAAAGAGCAGTCGGCTCTCGGCGGCAAACCTGGACATGAGATCACTGTACGAATCGACCGTGACGGTAGGCTTGTAAAGTGCCGCGAGGGCAGTCACCGCCTGGCGATGCTCCGCGTCCTCGGCATTACAAGGGCACCGGTAACTATCGATATAGTCCATTCAAAATGGGCGCTTGCTGATGATCGCGCTGCACCAACGTCTGGCAGTCTTGCTGCTAAAATCAGAGCGCGCTTAGAGCAGGATTACGGACAGGTGCTGGCCTGGCCAAGTTGGTGGCCTAATGGGTGTCTTTAAAAAACTCCCAGCATAGCTATGCTAGGATGGTGCGACTCTGGCGTGAGAGCTCCTGATTACGATTAGCTTAATGCAATCATGCAGCATGTCCCCAGGCGAATTCTTAACTCCGGCGAATTCTTGATATGTCTATCCTTCTAGCCCGCACAAACGCACGTTGGGTGTTTCGATCCCCAAGTTACACAAGGATCTACGCTGCGCCACGAAACCGTTTTATCGTAACCGGCCTCAGTTGTGGCGCTATCAGCTACGCTCGGTAGATGCGCGCATTGGCGTATCCATGCGGCATGGGTACACCTATATTCGCATTCCGAAAGCTGCTAACAGCACAATATCCAGCACCCTTGATTATCACTTTCCCTCTGGGCATGAGGACAGGCAGGGCAAGTCCTCCTACGACAAGCTCAGCAATCTATCGCAGCAGCAGATCGATACCGTACTTAATGATCACTATATATTCACCGTAGTCCGTAATCCTTACCATAGGACCCTCTCAGCCTATCTGCAGAAATTCGCTCGCAAATCGAATGCAGACAGCTGGATGCGCCGCTTTGGTGGCGAGATCAAGGCCTATGGCAATGGCGAGGCCTCTTTTTTGGGTTTCTGCCGCTTTCTGGAGCGTGGGGGGCTCTTGGCGAACATCCACTGGATGCCTCAGCACCGCATAATTGAGCCTATAGGCATTGAGCGCATCGATTACGTTGGCTACGTCGAGAGCCTCGAGCATGATCTAAGAACTATTATGGATAGTATCGGCGGGGATTCGTCGCAGCTGCAGTTGCAAAGCTCTGGCCCTGCTCCGACCGGGGCCGCGACCAAATGCAAGAACTACTACGATGATGAGAGTGCCGATATCGTCAGACGGCTCTTCGCCGAAGATTTTCGTCTCTTCGGTTATTCGGATAGCACGTTCTAGGAGGGAGCTAGGCCTGGGGGGAAGTTCTTAGGGGATGTCTCTAGACCTGCCGGCTCAAATCTCCACTCCTTCTCGAAGGGCCTCGTCATGGACCGGAAGTCGTGTGGTCGACGGATCCAGAATCAGGACATCGATACGCTGATCACCGAGCCGCATTTGCAGCAGCGCCGCTACCCGACTCGCCGCTGACGCGCGGTTCTGGACCTGCTCGTCGCACTCGATTAACAAATCGATGTCGCCACCACGTGCGCTATCATCAACACGCGACCCGAACAGGCGAACCTTGACGTCGTCACCGAGAACCTCGCGCGCCACATCCAGGATGACCTCGCGCTCCGCACTGGTCAGCCGCATCGCCTATGCCTCCGGAATTTCCATCCACTTCCCGCAGCCGCTGATCATAACGTCACCCGGATGCTGCTCGGCTTGAACGGGCAGCGTGCCCGCAGTATTGACGGGATTAGTCCATCTCGAGCCGACCGCATTCTTTTGGGCTTATGCTCAGCATTTTGCTATCATGTGCTAGCAGCCGGAAATCAAGGGGAAGCAGGCTATGAGCAGCATCAGCGTCCGCCGTCTCGATGAGGAAACGCTACGGCTCCTGCGGGCCCGGGCCGACCGACACGGCGTATCTATGGAGGAGGAAGTGAGGCGCATCCTGCAGTCGGCCGTGTCGGGGCCAGAGCGCTTGGGCGATCTCGCCCGGACTACGTTCGGTCCCGCGCACGGTGTGGAGCTGGAGCTTCCGCACCATGACCCTCACGACCCGGTCACGCCGAAAGGATGATCCTGCTTGACACAAATGTTGTCTCCGAGGTGATGCGCCCGCACCCGGAATCGGCAGTAATCGAATGGGTAAATAGAGCCGATGGCGGTTCACTATATGTGAGCTCTATCACCATCGCCGAGATCGAGTACGGCCTTCATGCCATGCCCGAGAGTCAGCGCCGTGAAGACCTTCGCGCGCGCTTTGAGACCTTCATCCACAAGGCCTTCGCACAACGCGTCCTCGACTTTGATGAGGCGTCTGCCCGTTATTACGGGCTCATAATGGCATCTCGACGCCGGAGCGGCCGTCCTCTATCGGCCCCGGATGGGCAAATCGCCGCCATAGCCCGTCGTAACGGCATGGCAGTCGCTACTCGCAACGAGTCTGATTTCTCTGGAAGCGGCCTGAAAATCATCAATCCTTGGCGGCTTGATGGCCTCCTTTAAGTGAGAGGTGGTCTTTTATGCGGCCACCGCCACGCTGTCGACATCGTCCTCTCCCTAGCGGCCTCTCTTTCTTGCCTGTGTGGTTCTAGCCCAGCTGGCCGCGAAGAACGAGCACGATCCGCACCAGCGCAAAGAAGTTAAGCTGGGGCTGACCCGCATGCTGCTCGAACGTGGCTGCAGTGAGGATGTTGAGTCAGGCGGCGACAAGCTTCTTTACCTTGAGCTCTTTACGATGCTGCTCAGCATGCCAGAGCTCATACTGGGACTGCTGGTTCAGCCAACTCTCTGCCGAAGTATCAAACGCAATAGAAAGCCGAATGGCCATCTCTGGACTAATGCCAGCTTTGCCGTTCAACACAGCACTCAAGGTTTTTCGACTTACTCCCAAAGCTTCTGCAGCGGCCGTTACAGAGAGGCCCATGGGCTCTAGACAAAGCTCACGCAACACTGCACCAGGGTGGGGGGGATTGTGCATCAACATCGGCCAAGCCCTTGTGCTTGGAGCTTCGAATCATGCCTTAAGTGTAACCTGTAACGCCACGGGTATCAACCGCACATAACGCCAGCCATAAGCCGCGCGTTAACAGAGTGCGGCGGTCTGGCTCCGCCGAAGCGTGCTCCAACGCGCTGAGTTGGCCGGATGGTCATCACCTCCGGCAGCGATAACTGCGCCGCCACCATGGATCTATTCGATGCGTCAATCCCGACACCGGAGACGGTGCCGCTGCCCGGATCTGACCAAGTGCCGGGAGGAGCTCGGCTACGAGCCGCAGGTGCCCTGGCGCGAGGGCGTCGAGCGCACGGTGCGGTGGTATCGGGACTTCTTCGCCGCGAGCCGGCAACCGGATGATATCGGCTTCGAGCCGCCGGAGGCGTTGTGCGGGGCATCCTGAGGTGGCCTTGTGGGCGGCCACCGCAACGCTGTCGACATCGCCCTCTCCCTAGCGGCTTGTCTTTCTTGCATGTGTGGTTCTAGCCCAGCTGGCCGCGAAGAACGAGCACGATCCGCACCAGCGCAAAGAAGTCAAGCTGGGGCTGACCCGCATGCTGCTCGAGCGTGGCTACAGTAAGGATGAGACTAAGGAGCTTATGCGTCTCATCGACTGGTTGATACAGTTGCCTGAGGATCTGGAGGAGGCGTTTATCACCGAGGCCCATGAATTGGAGGAGGATTACCAGATGCCATATGTGACGAGTTTTGAGCGTGCCGGAATCAAAAAGGGCCGTCAGGAGGGCCGTCAGGAGCATGCGGCCGAGACACTCCTACGTTTGATCGAGCGCAAGTTTGGCCCGGCAACTAAGGAGGCATCGCGTGCTCGGTGGAGCATGCTGAATTCGAGGAGTTGGAGGTGTGGCTTGACCGAATTCTCGATGCCGAGAGCGTAGAGGATATCTTCGCCAGCAGCTAGTACATATGCACTTCAATTGCGAGGTGATTCAGCGCCCTTGGTTCGCTTAAGACGCTACAGCTAAAGCGGAGGGAGGTCAGACCGGAAAGTCGTTATGGGTGCCATCCGGAAGCTCAATATCCAGGCGCACACGCCCACCCAAGCTCTCTACATAGCGCTTTAGTGTACTCAGCCGCAGATCTTTACCCTCACGCTCAAGGCCGGCAACGGTCGGCTGTTTCACATCCATAATTCTTGCTAGCTGTGCTTGAGTCATTTCGCATTTTTGACGAATTTCGGCCAGATGCATCTCCAGGCGCATCTCGTCGGCCTTCTCCTTTGCGCGCTGCACGACCTCCGGTTTTTCGTCAGCAAGATAATCTTCAAGAGTGCGTGCCATCGTTGTCTCTCCTGTTTAGTCCCTCTAGGTGGGCTGCAAACTCATTGTCAGCCACCGGGATCATGTCTTTATAAAACCGTTTATCCTTCCCGCCTTTGTTTCCTGCGCACAACACAACGCCCTGGCGCAGCGGATCAAACGCAAAAACGCTCGCAGCGGTCGCCCCTGGCTCTGGATCCTGAGCTCTTTCATGTTCGTGTAATGCGAACCGTTAACTGTGTCTGCATGAGGCCTTGGCAGCTCAGGCCCTCTCTCCTTCAGAAGATTGATGACCGCAAGAACAGCTACCCGATCATCATCGCTAAGCCCGCGAAGCCACCCTTCAAAGCGCTCAGTAAAAATGATTTGCCACATGCTCCGCTTTCTTGCCTTGATTATAGGCCATAAGCTATACCTGTTGCTTTCTGTTGTAAAGGTTGAGCTGAGTGGCCATTTGCTATGTGCTTTCCAATACCCGAGTAAAGCTTGCACTTGGTTGTTCACGGCGTGGATACGTAGATCGCTTCAACTAGATCGCCTTTGCGGTTCAGACCTGCTCCGCCAGAGGGGAGCAAGGCAAGCCGCTGTTTCAGCACGCCAGCTGTCTGATCGCACAAGGTCTCGTACAGTGGCTTGGCGGGGTCGTTGGCGCTCGGCATCGCTCAATTAGAACAAAGTCCGCACTCCTACCTAAAAGAACACTCTGAGGTGCGCCGGATAGTCTTCGCCTCCGGCATTGAGAACTACTCCGCCACCACGCATTGCTCTGGAATGCCTCACTAGAACAGTTCAGAGCGCTTAATAATTTTTAAGCACTACAGTCAGTGCTCGCCCTGCCCATCGGCGCGTAGCTTGGCGATATCCTCAACGCTCAATCCGGTCGCCTGGGCGATCTGCTCATCGGTCAATGCATTAAGTGACGCTTGAGCCAGTGGGTGATCACCTCTTTAATGCTTGCAATATAGCCTAGCACAACACCAAGACAGCTAGTGCAGCTTACGACGCGCTTATGGGGTGGTGGCTTTTGGGCGGCCACCACCACTCTGTTGGCGCCCTCCTCTCCCTGACGGCTTGTCTTTTGCTGCAGTCGCCCCGACTATAGACAGGTATATTGATCTTAATTGGCTTGGCTTGGACTGGAACCAGCTTTGAAATGACGCAGACATCACATACGGATAGTGAGAAAAGCGACTACGACTCGCCGTGGAAGGAGGCGCTGGAGTATTACCTTGAACACGCCATGGCGCTGCTCTTCCCGCAGATCCATGAACAGATCGACTGGTCGAAGGGATCTCATTTTCGCGATAAGGAGCTTCAGCAGATTATTCGGGATGCTGATTCGGGTCGGCGGTATGCCGACAAACTTGTCGAGGTTTACGCCGATGATGGCAAGCCAACTTGGATACTGCTCCACGTCGAAGTTCAAGGCGAGCCGGAGAAAAAATTTGCCGAGCGGATGTTCACCTATCACTATCGGCTTTATGATCGCTACCAGCGGGATATCGTCAGTGTAGCGGTGCTCACGGACACCTCCCCTAGCTTTCGCTCGGATACTTATCGCTACGAGCGGCTGGGCTGCCGCCTAGAGTTTAGCTTCCCGGTGGCTAAACTTTTAGACTGGCAGCAGCGCTGGGCGGAGCTGGAGGCTGATCTCAATCCCTTTGCCTGTGTGGTTCTAGCCCAGCTGGCCGCGAAGAACGAGCACGATCCGCACCAGCGCAAAGAAGTTAAGCTGGGGCTGACCCGCATGCTGCTCGAGCGTGGCTACAGTAAGGATGAGACTAAGGAGCTTATGCGTCTCATCGACTGGTTGATACAGTTGCCCGAGGACCTGGAGGAGGCGTTTATCACCGAGGCCCATGAATTGGAGGAGGATTACCAGATGCCATACGTGACTAGTTTTGAGCGTGCCGGAATCAAAAAGGGCCGTCAGGAGGGCCGCCAAGAGGGCCTTCAGGAGGGCCGTCAGGAGGGCCGTCAGGAGCATGCGGCCGAGACACTCCTACGTTTGATCGAGCGCAAGTTTGGCCCGACAACTAAGGAGGCATCGCGTGCTCGGGTGGAGCATGCTGAATTCGAGGAGTTGGAGATGTGGCTTGACCGGATCCTTGATGCCGAACGCATCGAGGACGTCTTCGCTGACGACTAGTATGACCCGCAAGGCTGGCTGCCCGATCCCTGCTAACCAACGTTGTAAGAGCTTTCCAAGGGGCCAAGCACGTAATGGGTCTTGGCGGCTTGGTGTGCCCCTTTGAGAAGACCCCCTTGCTGCACTCGCTCCGCCGCCAAAGCCCACGAGTTGGGGCTCTAGGGATGGCAGCATCCTTGCTCACACATCCCCAGCGCGCTCATCCCGTTACAGCATCCGTGCCTTGACTAGCGTAATCCCTCTCGCCTCCCTGTCTCGACATACCCTACCCCGCCTGACAATCCTTTGCCTTAACCCTAAGATAGGCCGCACAGATCCGTGTACTTAGACAACTACCTAGGGCATCCGAGCGCTTCCTGCGCGGCGCGGTGGGGCGGCTTCCATTCCCCGAATGCAGGAACGATACTGCTCACGTAACATGGCCATGTACATGGTAAAAGTTCCCTATTTATATGGGATTTTTCTAAAATTTAGCAGCCAACGGTTGTCAAGACCGCAACTGGAGGGTATGGAGACCCGGCGGCGGCACGCAGACGCCCCCACAGGGGGTCTCGATGACGATCCGATCGCCCGCGGGCCGTGGATCGGGAGACCGATTAACACCTGATGGGGCACAGCAGCCCCCAAACCACCGCCGGCTACGATCGGCGCGGTGAACGCAGCAAACGCCAGGCCGTTAAGCTGCGCCATACGCCGTTTCGACCGGCAGCATCCTAGCGTGCGTTTTACGCACGGGGGCGCATATCCCCGGTGATACATGGTGCCCTTCCGTGCGGATTTCCCGTGAGCATTGCGCCTTTCGTTTGTTTCGAATATGATCCGAGTGAAAGGCATGCAGTATCTTGGAGGAGCCCTTCGTGATGAACACCGTCGATGATCGTCAGCCGTTGCCGGATCAGGCTACGGCAACGCTTGCGCGAGCAAGTGCGGAGGAAATCAGCAGGTTGCTGACTCAGCTCCCGGAGGCCGACAGGGCGCGGGTCCAACTGGATGGCAGGGATCTGGTGCTGCCAAGGCATGCCCTCGCTCTGCTGCGGGATCTGCTTGCGGAGATGGCGCAAGGCAACGCGGTTACCATTGTTCCGACCCATGCGGAGCTCACCACTCAGCAGGCTGCCGATCTATTGAATGTTTCGCGCCCGCACCTGGTTAAGCTGCTTGAACAGGGCGCCATCCCCTTTACCCGCGTGGGCACGCACCGGCGCATCCGGTACGAGCACTTGATGGCGTACAAAGCCCAGCGTGATGAGAGCAGCAAAGCGGCGCTAGATGAGCTGGTGGAGCAAGCACAAGAGTACAACATGGGCTACTGAATGCGCACCACCGTCATTTATGATGCCTGCGTGCTCTACCCCGCGCCATTACGGGATTTTCTTCTACGCTTAGCGGTTTCGGGGTTCTTTGCTGCGAAATGGACGGAGAGGATTCACGATGAATGGATCCATAGTGTGTTGCGGGACCGTCCGGAACTCCAAAACCAGCTTGTTCGGACGCGGGCGCTGATGAATAAGGCGGTTCCGGATTGCTTGGTTGAAGGGTATGAGCAACTCGAGAGTTGCTTGGATCTTCCCGACCCGGATGACCGCACGTCTTGGCGGCCGCGATTCGTGTCGGCGCACAGAATATCATTACATTCAACCTGGACGACTTCCCGGCCGAAGCGCTTGGCCAGTACGACATCGAAGCGCTTCACCCTGACATTTTCGTAGAGCGACAAATGGATTTGCACGAAGGCGCAGTCGTCAACGTGGCTAAGACTCACCGAGAGGCCCTCAAGAACCCAGAGAAATCAGTCAGTGACTATCTTGAAACGCTGGCCGCCCAGGGACTGGTCATTACTGCTGAGCGCCTGGCAAACTTCGAGGCGGTTATCTAACGAACTCTAGAGTTGACCGACCGCGTGCGCTACGTCGAGAGTCCATACCATAAGCGGAATCCCGGCGATTACGTTGTCAAGACCTAACTGATCATATACCTGCCTACGGAATAAATCGGGGCGCTCCTCCAGGGACTCGCCACCTGCGGGTGCTGCGCACGCAAGCTCCTCGTCGGCCGCAACGCGACGCCAAGTTACTATTGCCCCGGCGACAATATCGCCAATGGCCGCGGCACCCGATGCCTGCGTATCGGCGGCGAGGAAGTCCATGAGGACGTCGCCTCGGCGGGGCTGACGGTGCCCCAGGAAAACGACAACACCTACAAGATGCTCTTCTCCTATCCGCGGATGGTCAGCGACCTGCTCACTGGCTTCGTCCGGAAGGAGAGCGTTTCTCACTTGGTTCCGTCGGGTCTATCTGCGGCGCAAACATGTGCCGGAGCCGGATCGGGAGCTCATTGATCGAGCGCAGGAGTTGGAGGAGGTGCATAAAATGCTGGCTGAGCGGGTGGATAAGTGGCACGAGCATTGGAGGCAGGAGGGCCAGGGTAAGCTGCTGCTCTTACAGCTCCAGGAGAAGTTCGGCCCGGAGCCTACAGAGCGGTATCACCAGCAGGTAGAGCGTGCTGGTGCGTACTGCCGTGGTGCAGCGCGATGTACAAGACCCGGATTACCTCGCAGAACACCAGATATAGGATGATCCTGCTCGACACAAATGCTGTCTCCGAGGTGATGCGCCCTCACCCGGAACCGGCAGTGATCGAATGGCTGAATAGAGCCGATGGCCGATCACCCAGCTAATCCTCACGATGCCTTGCTGAAGGTGACCCTGGAGACGCCGGAGCGAGCTGCCGTAGTGTTACGGGAGAGCCTTCCCGACAAGGTGCGGGAGCGTCTCAGCGATGATCTTCCCACGCCCCTCCCGGGCAGCTACGTCGATCCGAGCCTGCAGGAGACGCATAGCGATCGCCTCTTCGAGGCGCAGATGCGCGATGGTCGCCCGGTCTTTCTCTACGTGCTCATCAAGCACAAGTCGACGCCTGGGCGTTTGTCGAGGACCTGGATCGAGACGATCTGATCAAGCTATTGCGCGATCTGCCGCCCGGGCATCCACTGGAGAAGCCGCTGTTGGTGTATATTGCGAGGGTGTATAGTTACATCCAGGAGAAGGACGTACGTCAGGCTCTGGAGCAGACGCGACCGGATCGAGCGGAGGAGTTGGTGATGACGGTAGCTGAAGAGTGGATCAAGCGAGGAGAGAAGCGAGGAGAGAAGAGAGGTCAGAAGAGAGGCAGTCACCAGACGGCCACCAAGACGCTACTTCGGCAAATTGAGCGCAAGTTCGGGGCGGAAGCCAAAGAGGCGTCACGGGCTCGGGTTGAGCGTGCAGCGCTAGGAGAACTGGAGATGTGGCTCGACCGGATCCTTGATGCCGAACGCATCGAGGACGTCTTCGCTGAAGACTAGTATGGCCCGCAAGGCTGGCAGCCCGATCCCTGCTAACCAACGTCGTAAGAGCTTTCCAAGGGCCCAAGCATGTAATAAATAGGCCTTGGCGGCTTGGTGTGCCCCTTTGAGAAGGCCCCCTTGCTGCACTCGCTCCGCCGCCAAAGTGCACGACTTGGGGCTCTAGGGATGGCAGCATCCTTGCTCACAGATCCCCAGCGCGCTCGTCCCATTACAGCATCCGTGCCTTGACTAGCGTAATCCCTCACGCCTCCCTGTCTCGACATACCCTACCCCGCCTGACAATCCTTTGCCTTAACCCTAAGATAGGTCGCACAGATCCATTGTCTAACCCTTTGTTATGCAGCTAGGCCTTCTACATGCAGGTGGTTTACGTCAGTACGCTGACTGGCATGCTCAAAGGTAATTGCGCAAACGTTCCCTTCCGAATCTAGGTCAAGAATCGTGTTTTCGTCCAGGTCTCTGGTTTCCGAGATCGCTCGGCTCTGGAACTCGATGTACAAGGTGTCCGTATCCTCGAAATACTGCAATTTCATGGCCTGAAACCTCTATCGAAAAAAGCATTATGGACCGTCTCTCGGTCCGGAAGCAAAATTACCCGAAGGTAGCGACCCCCAGCCTCAGGAATCCGGGCCCATCGCCGCACTCGTAGATCTTCTTGGACGTGCTCATGCTCGGGGTTTTCTATGGTCCGTAGAATCCATTCGTCCTCAATCCTGGCTCGGTCAGGACGGGTTCTGGTTGCATCGAAGTATTTGGTTGTTTTCATGGGTCGGATTCTTCAACCGCATCCTGAAAGGGCAGATCGAGGTGCCGGAGGACTTCTCGACGGACGGCGAGCGCGTAGGCCCTGCCCTCGATAACCTGGATCGTGCCGAACGGTTCGGCTGGATTCCTTTGGGCGTAACCCCGGGCCGTCCGCTACCCCGGGAGCTAAGAGCCAGAGCCTCCCTGCTCGATTTCGGTGCTAAAATGGATACTAAATTAAGTGCTCGAGGTCGTACTGATGGAAAACGTCATTTCCGCACAAGAGATCAAGCGCCGTGGCATCAGCGCGGTGGATCAGGCGTTGAAAAACGGGCCGGTGCACGTCATCCAGCGCAACCGCCCCCGCTACGTAATTCTGAGCGAGGAGTCTTACCAGCGCTTATCGGAGGGTGCCCAGGCCCGAAAAAGGCTATGGGATCGCCTGCTAGGGGATGACGAGGCATACGGCGCAGCGCGCAACCGTGCGGAGCTGGACCGTGAACTACAATCGGAGCGCGAAGGCTGGCGCGATTAATGCGTGTTTTTCTGGACGCCAGCGCCATCATCTATCTGCTGGAGGGAGACGGGCAGACCCGGGATGCCACCCGGCAGGTGCTTTTGGAACTGGAACGCGGCTCTGACGAAACGCCGGTGCTGATGGCCTCAGCCTTGAGCCGGCTAGAGTGCCGGGTGCGCCCGCTGCGAGAATCCGACACGCAGGCACTGGAGCGACTGGATGGCTTCTTCGACGACCCGGGGCTCTCGGTGATAGCGCTAGACACCGCCGTGCTGGACAGAGCTACGGAGCTGCGCGCCCAATACAGGCTGCGCACACCCGATGCGATCCAGGCAGCTTGCCTGCTAACGGTAGACCCGAGGGGCGCATTCGTCACGGGGGATGGCGACTTCGAGAAAGTCCCCGGCCTGCACGTCTACCGGATACCGCACTAACCCCGGCGGACAGGCAGCGCAAAAAGGGGACAGACCCCTTTTTCCGTGAAATTATGCCGACAAACTTGTCGAGGTTTACGCCGATGATGGCAAGCCAACCTGGATACTGCTCCACGTCGAAGTTCAAGGCGAGCCGGAGAAAAAATTTGCCGAGCGGATGTTCACTACCTAGGGCATCCGAGCGCTTCCTGCGCGGCGCGGTAGGGCGGCTTCCATTCCCCGAATGCAGGAACGATACTGCTCACGTAACATGGCCATGTACATGGGAAAAGTTCCCTATTTATATGGGATTTTTCTAAAATTTAGCAGCCAACGGTTGTCAAGACCGCAACTGGAGGGTATGGAGGCCCGGCGGCGGCACGCAGCCACCCCCACCGGGGGTCTCGTTGACGATTCGGTCTCCCGCCCCCCCCCGCCCCGAGTTCCTTGGACGGCAGCAACTGGACACGAAAGCCATTTTTTTTAGTCTCTGTGTCTAGTACTCCGCGGGTGCTTGCCATGCGTCAGAATACTGCGCTCAAGATCCTCAACTCCCAAGCCGATGAGGGCCGCGCCGTCTTTACTCGGCGCGATCTCGATAGCCTGTTCCGCTCGGATCGCACCAAGGCCCGAAAGGCAGGGATCGCTCGGCTGGTCGAAGCCGGCTGGCTAAAGCCCGCTGCCCGTGGAGGTGGGGTCTATGTCTACCCACCCGGATTGCCTCAGGATGGTTACACACCGGAGCGTATTGCCCGGGCCCTGCGCAGGGGCGAATACAATTACATCAGCCTTGAGTCCGCTCTCTCTGAGTGGGGCGCCCTCACCCGGAATCGGCAGTGATCGAATGGCTGAATAGAGCCGATGGCCGATCACCCAGCTAATCCTCGCGATGCCCTGTTGAAGGCGACCCTAGAGACGCCGGAGCGAGCTGCCGTAGTGTTGCGGGAGAGTCTTCCCGACAAGGTGCGGGAGCGTCTCAGCGATGATCTTCCCACGCCCCTCCCGGGCAGCTACGTCGATCCGAGCCCGCAGGAGACGCATAGCGATCGCCTCTTCGAGGCGCAGATGATGGCAAGCCAACCTGGCTTATAGTAAGGATTAGACTAATCTCTCAGGCCACATGTAGCCATCAGGTGGCTCAAGCTGTCGAGCTGCATAATCAAGGATATTGTTGTAGGTCGATATCAGCAATGACACGCATTCACGAGCACGATTGACAGCCGAAGCAAACTCTTCGGCATCGCGCATATACTCATGGACAAGCCGGTTCCGCAAATTCCTGGCCTCGACCCAATCGGAAACCGCAGCCAATATACCCAGTTTCTCCATCCGGTTTAGATTGTCCAGCGTAGAGCCAGGCGTTTCCAATATATCTCGCATCAGGCTCGGGATAAGCCGATCGCCGATCGTATCCTGCATACGTCCATAACGCGCCACAAAGGCATCAAGTCGCTCAGCCCGCTCCGGATCGTCTTTAAGAGACTCGACCCAGGAAACATCAACCCGAACAGGCGAACCTTGACGTCGTCACCGAGAACCTCGCGCGCCACATCCAGGATGACCTCGCGCTCTGCACTGGTCAGCCGCATCGCCTATGCCTCCGGGATTTCCATCCACTTCCCCGTAGAATCCATCCGTCCTCAATCCTGGCTCGGTCAGGACGGGGTCTGGTTGCATCGAAGTATTTGGTTGTTTTCATGGGTCGGATTCTTCAACCGCATCCTGAAAGGGCAGATCGAGGTGCCGGAGGACTTCGATAGACTTATCATATTACGAAGCTAATATAGAGGATATCTTCGCCAGCAACTAGCTAGTATTGGTGGCCTCTAAAAACTCCGCCGGCGCTACCATCCGCCCCGGTGTGGAGGTCTTGGCGCCAGGGATGGCGCCATGAAGCCTCCAGGGATGGATTCACGGCGTCCTCCACACCGGGGCGGATGGTAGCGCCGGCGGAATACCGGAGGTCACGCGCCCCCAAAAATTCCCTTAGCCACGCCATCCTAAGACTAGTAAACTACCCGCTACCAGCTGACCACTTGTCAGCAACAAGCACCTAGGACCAACCGAGACACTAAGACCTCCATGAAAGAGAACATCTTCACCCTTGAAGTTCAACCCAATATCCCCCCTAATCTAAGCCGCCTCGAAGAGCTGGCTGAGGATCTCTACTACTCTTGGGATCGGCACGTTAGAGCGCTTTTTGTGCAGCTCGACCCCGAGCTCTGGGAGGCCTGCGGGCACAACCCCAAGGTCTTCTTGCGCCGTATTGCTCAGCATAAGCTCGAGGAGGCGGCTCAGGATGAGGCCTACATTGCCGACTACAATCGCACCCTGTCGGCCTACGATACCTACCACGAGCAGGCGGCGCTGACCAGCAAAGTGGCGCCGTACATCGACCCAGATAACGATCTGGTAGCCTATTTTTGCGCCGAGTTTGGCTTCCACGAAAGTGTCCCGCTCTACTCCGGCGGCCTCGGCATCCTCGCCGGAGATCACTGCAAGGCGGCTAGCGATCTGCGTCTGCCGTTAGTAGCTGTGGGGCTGCTCTACCGTCAGGGGTACTTCTCACAGACCATTGATCACGAAGGCAATCAGCAGGCCCATTACGCCCCGAGCAGCATCTCCGAGCTGCCGATAACACCGTGCCTCGATGACGACGGCGAGCAGGTGCAGGTTAGCGTCGACGCCCCCGGTCGGGAGATACATCTGCGGGTATGGCAGATGCGTGCCGGGCATGTGCTCATCTATCTGCTCGACAGTGAGGTCCCGGAAAATGATGCAGCTGACCGCGCTATCACCTATCAGCTCTACGGCGGCGATGCGCATATGCGCATCCTCCAGGAGCTTTGCCTAGGCCTCGGTGGTGTCCGCGCGCTACGCAAGCTCGGCATCTCTCCGAGTGTTTGGCATATCAACGAAGGCCACTCAGCCTTTCAGATTGTCGAGCGCTGCCGCGAGTTGATTAGTGAGGGGTATGACTCGGCCACAGCTATTGAAGCAGTCGCCAGCGAGACCGTGTTCACTACTCACACACCGGTACCCGCCGGCCACGATATCTTCGAACCGGAAATGGTAGCTGAGCACCTAGCGCCCAACTTGGCTGACACTGACATCCCCATCGAAGATATCCTTGCTCTGGGCAACGGCCAGAAAGGGTTTGACATGACTAGCCTAGCGCTGCGCGGCTCGCGCTTTCATAACGGCGTCAGCGCTATCCACGGTGGTGTTGCCTCACAGATGGAGCAGCATATCTGGCCTGAGATACCCGCTCAGGAGAACCCCATAACCTCGATAACCAACGGCATCCATGTGCCGACTTTTCTCGCGCAGGAGTGGGCCAATCTCTTTGATCAGCGCTGGCACGCTTGGCGCAATCAGCTGCTTAACGAAGATTTCTGGAAAGTGGTTGACGAGTTGCCTGATCACCGTTTCTGGAGTATGCGCCGCAGCCTTAAATCGGAGCTGTTGCGCGATGTCTATCAGCGAGTATTGAAGCGTTGCCAGCGTAACGGTATGTCAGATGCCATGATTGAGCGGATGACCAGCAATATCAGCAATCCAGATCCGGATCTGCTGGTCATCGGCTTTGCACGGCGTTTTGCTACTTACAAGCGGGCGCTACTGATTTTCTATGAGATAGATCGCCTCAAGGAGCTGCTCAACGACCCGCAGCGACCGGTTATCTTGATCTTCGCCGGTAAGGCCCACCCCCATGATGAGAAGGGTCAGGCGATGATCCGCAGGATCCACGAGCTGAGTCTCGACCCGGATCTGATCGGTAAGATTATCCTGCTCGAAGACTACGACATGGCGCAGGCGCGTAAGCTGGTAACCGGTGTCGATGTCTGGCTGAACAATCCTGAGTATCCGCTAGAGGCGTGCGGCACTTCGGGGCAAAAGGCGGCAATCAACGGCGTGCTTAACCTGTCGGTGCTCGACGGCTGGTGGGACGAGGGCTATGAGAAAGGCAACGGTTGGGCGATCCTCCCTCATTCGGCAGGCTTTGATCCTGAGTATCGGGACCGGGAAGAGGCGCGCGATTTACTCAACCTCCTCTCTGATGAGGTGATTCCGCTCTATTTCAATCGTGGCAACAGTGGCTACGCGACTGAATGGGTGAAGATGTCTAAGGCGGCGATGCGCACGACATTGCCGCGTTTTAATGCCCAGCGCATGGTCATGGACTATGTCAGCGAGCTCTATGCCCCGGCCCGCGCGCAGAGCAAGATTCTTCAAGCCGATAGCCTAAGCGGGGCGCAGGAGCTAGCGCGCTGGAAGGAGCGGGTGCGCGAGCACTGGGGTGGGACTTGGCTGGAGCGGATCGACGCTGCACCCACAAGCCTGCTCCACGGCGAATCGCTGCCGATACGGGTCAAGGCCCACCTTAACGGCCTGAGCTGTGATGATGTCACCATCGAGTGCCGGTTCAGCGCCATGGAGGAGCCGCGGGATGCGGCCTCTACGGTGCGCTATCAGCTACAGCCGGAGGGTGAAACGGAGGATGGCATGCCGGTTTTTGCTATCGACATCGAGCCGCGCTTCGACGGTTTGCAGTACTACCGGATCTGTATGTATCCGACCCATCCGTTGGCCAGCCACCCTTTTGAGTTTGGTGGTTTGCGATGGTTGTGAGACGCCCGGCATTTTCAAGCAGCTGCTTTATCTTGGGAGTGCGCGGCGCCCGGGGGTTGCCTCTGAAAAATCCCCCCTGGCCATATCCCCGGAGCCATTATCTGCCCCGGTGTGGAGGACGCCGTGAATCCATCCCTGGAGGCTTCATGGAGGCTTCATGGCGCCATCCCTGGCGCCATGAAGCCTCCACGCCGGGGCAGATAATGGCTCCGGGGATATGGCCAGGGGGATATGGCTCCGGGGAGAATTTATTGAGGCTCCCAATGGGGAGCTGTTCTAGGCGCCTGTTGCCTGTTGCAAGTTAGCGACATATCAAACTGGCATCCTGGGCGAATCAACCAAGATTTAAGCCACATCAACTCAAACGCGGCCATAAAGATAATTTAGTTCCCAGAGCCAACCGCTGAGGTCATCCGGTAACCACTCCCACTCGAAGCGCCAACGCCAGTTGCCTTCGGCCACGCCGGGGATGTTCATGCGGTGATCCGATCCCAGGGCGAGCAGGTCTTGCAGCGGCAGGATGGCCAGGCCGGAAACTGAGGCCAGTGAGGCGCGCACTAGTGGCCACGGCATCGGCTCGTTGGGGTGGCCGAGGTATGAGTGCATGCGCTCGGTGACCCACGGCTCCAGATCGGCGTACCAGCCCATGGTTGTGTCGTTATCGTGGGTGCCGGTGTAGACCACGCTATCTGCTGTGTGGTTGTGCGGCAGGTAGGGGTTTGCCGAGTCGCTGTCGAAGGCGAACTGCAGGACTTTCATTCCCGGCAGGGCAAATTGCTCGCGCAGGGCCACGACATCGTCGGTGATGATGCCCAGGTCCTCGGCAACCAGCGGGATCTGGCCAAAGCGCTGGGCCACTGCGCTAAGTAGGTCGTGGCCTGGGGCCGGTTCCCAGTGGCCATCGCGGGCGGTCTCTGCCTCAACCGGGATTGACCAGTAGGCGGCTAGGCCGCGGAAGTGGTCGAGGCGCACGAAGTCGAATAGTTCGAGCTGGGTCTCCAGGCGCTGCAGCCACCACTTGAAGCCGTCTTCTGCCATCCGCTGCCAGTTGTAGTGGGGGTTGCCCCAGCGCTGGCCATCGGCGGCGAAGTAGTCGGGCGGCACGCCGGCAACACTCAGCGGTTGGCCATCTGCGCCAAGGTCGAAGTACTCGCGCTGCGCCCATACCTCGGCGCTATCGTGGGCGACGAAGATCGGCATGTCGCCGAATAGCAGCACTCCCTTTTCTGCCGCATAGGCGCGTAGCGCTGCCCACTGGCGGAAAAAGATGAATTGCTCGAATACGACCTGATTTAACTCCTCCCCCAGGCGCTCGCGCGCCTCCTCCAACGCCTGCGGCTGCCGATCACGCAACGGCTGCGGCCACTCCCACCAGGGCCTGAACTCGTTCTCCCGGCGCAGCGCCATGTACAAGGCGTAATCCTCCAACCAGTGAGAGTGACAGGCACGAAACTGCCGGAGCTCGCGTAGCTCGGAGTTTGTTTCTGGTGGCGGTGGTGGTGGCGGTGCCTGTCCCTCTTCTCCCTGTGCCTGTCCCTTTCCGTTCTGGCCGTGGCGGGCGACGAAGCCGGCTCTGGCGTCGCGCAGGCGTTGGTAGCGCCAGTTGAGGAGTTCGCTGCGGCTGAGGTCGGTCGGCGGTATGGCTTGCTCGGCGCTGAGGTAGCCGGCTTCGACGAGTTGTTGCAGGTCGATGAAGCCCGGGTCGGCGGCATGGACGGACAGGCACTGGTAGGGGCAGAGGTCTTCGTGGGTCGGTCCCAGCGGTAGCATCTGCCAGACGCTGAAGCCGCAATTGGCTAGCCAATCTACGAAGTAGCGCGAGTGTGCGCCTAGGTCGCCGTTGCCCGGCCCACCCGGCAAGGAGCTCAAGTGTGCAAGTACGCCAGCCCGTCGTTGCTCTGTTAGGCCACGCCCACTCATGATTCGAGACGACCTTGACGCATGACCCCGCCCATCTGCGGGCTACCGGTGCCGATGTGGGTGAAGCGGTGATCGAGCTCTTGGGGCGGCTCTAAGCCGAGACACTGGTAGAGCGCGGCGAGTTGGATGCGAAAGAGGTGGTCGAAGTCGCGCACCACGTCGGGCGGGTTGTAGTCACCGAACCACCAGAACCAGTCCGAGCTTTCGCAGATTGCCAGCTGCCGCTCGGCGCGATCCCGGGCGGGACCCTCGAGTTTATCGATTTGGCTGTCGTAGGCCTGCTTGGCGGCGACGAGCAGCTCCCAAGCGCGGTTCTTGTCGACCTCACCGATCCAGGTCGAGAGGGTGCCGTAGACCCAGCTGCCAGCGACCAGCCTGTCCAGGGCGATCGGCTCTACCTGCTCAATCGCCTCAGCGAAGGTGGTCAAGTGGAGCCGGGGATGTTCGCTCAACTTTTCGTAAAGACCGGAGAGGAAGTAGTAGCCGTTCGCCGGGTAGTGCTCCCAGGCGTTCTCGCCATCCATGATTATACTGATCACCGTATTGCCGGGATCTTTGCTAGCAACAGCGATTTCCTCGAGCTTGACGACGAGATTGGCGACGGCGTCATCCCCGTGCCAGTCGGAGTAGACGAAGCCGATAGCATCGGATAGCCCGTCGTCGCGGAAAAAGCACCGCGTCGGCTCGACGCTGTTCTCGCCAGCCCCGCTAGCCTCGCCCTGGAAGATGTAGGCGCGGTGCCAGTGGCCATTACGCTGCTGCTCCTCGACGCCATTGCCATTGAGGCTATTTTCCAGCACCCCGCTGCCGCTAGCCGCCCACTTGAAGCCGCACTCACTCAGCAACCGCACGGTCGGCTCGCTCAACGCCCCTTCCGACGGCCAGCACCCGTGCGGCGCCTGGCCAAAGGCGCGTTCGAAGACCTCCCGCCCGTGCTCGAGGTGCCAGCGGGCCCGCTCCTCGCCCCCAGGATAGGCCGTAACCTGTTCCGGCATCGGCGCATCCGGCCACGCCTCTAGGGCTGATTGGAGGTCCTGGAGCAGCGGCAAGATGGGGTGGCCGTAGGGGGTCATCGACAGCTCAACCCGCCCCTGCTCAGCCAGCTTACGATAGCGCGGCAAGAGTCCCGAGAGCTGCTCGCCAATCAGGGCCAGGAGCTCGCGCCGCTCGTGGACCGAGTATCCATGCCCCTTTTCGATCAGCCGCTTGGCCAGCGGCTCACTGCCGCGCACCGTCTCTCCCAGCCAGGCCAGGTGGTACCAAGTGACCAGATCTTCGTGGAAGCTCTCATCGAGATAGCGCAGCATAGTCGGCTGCTGGTCGAGCAAATCGGCAAACTCCATCAGCTGCCGATACTGCGGATAGGGGTCGACTAGTCGCGGGCGGTTAATGCGCCGGCACTGCTCGAGGATGCTGCGCCGATGCTCAGGGTCGGCGGAAATCACCGGCTGCGCGAGCGCGTTCAGCAGCGGATCCCGCAAGCGCTCGCCGCTCGCCAGGAAACCCTTGATCTGCTCGGCGTAGTCCTCAATCTGTTCAATCAGGATCGGCGAGAAGTTGACCACGGCGCGAGCCTGGGGATTGGCCTCAAGGTGTGCGGCCATGTCGGTATAGTCTTTAATGCCGTGAAGGTACGTCCACGGCAATTCGTAATCGCCGCTAGCCGGATTGACGTAGCTCGGCTGGTGCATGTGCCAGCACAGTACAACCCGTACCTTGTCCGGGGACGGCCCGGTGGTCGATGATTTTTCAATAGACAACATGGATCTCCTGACCAAGCATATCTGGGGTAACCAGAACCACCCCAGAATCAGTAACATGGAAACGCCGGGCATCCTCCTCCGGATCCTCACCAATAACGGTGCCGGCCTCGATGCGGCAGTGCTTGTCGATAACCGCGTTGCTGATACGACAGCCCGGCTCGATGCGCGCCTCAGGGAGGATCACCGAATCCTGCACCTTGGTCCGCTCATCAACCACCACTGAGGAGAAGAGCACTGAGCGGCGCAGGTAGGCCCCGGCGACGATACAGCCACCCGAGACCATGGAGTCGACGACCATGCCGCGGCGTTGATCCTCGTCGAAGACGAATTTGGCCGGCGGCAACTGCTCTTGGAACGTCCAGATAGGCCACTCGCGGTCGCAGAGGTTGAGCTCCGGGGTGACTTCGACGAGCTCCAGGTTGGCCCGCCAGAAGGCGTCCACTGTTCCGACATCGCGCCAGTATGACTGATCACCGGTAGCCGGGTCACGGAAAGGATAGGCGTAGACCTGGGCCTTGTCGATGAGCGAGGGGATGATGTCTTTACCAAAGTCGTGCTCGGAGCTGGTGCGCGCATCCACTCCCAGCGCCTTGAACATGAACTCGCGATTGAAGACGTAGATGCCCATTGAGGCCAGGGAGTGGGTCTGCGAGCCGGGCATCGGGGTGGGGTCGGCCGGCTTCTCTTCGAAACGCACCACCTGATTATCTTCGTTGATGTTCATCAACCCGAAGGCGCTGGCCTCGTCCAGTGGCACCTCGATGCAGCCGACGGTGACATCGGCGCCCTTCTCGACGTGGTAGGCGAGCAGCGGACCGTAGTCCATCTTATAGACGTGGTCACCGGCGAGGATCAGCACTAGCTCCGGGTTGTGCATGCGCACGATGTCCAGGCTCTGGTAGACGGCATCGGCGGTGCCCAAATACCAAGAGGTCTCGATACGCTGCTGGGCCGGTAAAAGTTCGACGAACTCGCTGAAATCGGCGCGCAGCGAGCTCCAGCCCTGGCGAATGTGGCGAATCAGCGAGTGGGCCTTATATTGTGTCAGCACTCCGATGCGACGAATCCCGGAGTTAACGCAGTTGGAGAGCGGAAAGTCGATTATGCGAAACTTGCCGCCAAATGGCACCGCCGGTTTGGCGCGCCATTGGGTGAGATGTTTGAGGCGAGTCCCGCGACCACCGGCGAGAATCAGGGCTAAGGTGTTCCGCGTCAGGCGGCTAACGTAGCGCGGCGAGGCGTTCTCTTGCATGGCCGGAGACTCCTTGTGGGGACTGGTGTGTATCTTTCAGTTAATTCTATTACCATGTTAGTAGTTTAGGAACACAACTTTTGTTACAGCCTTTTGGATTTGGATAACGCCGTGAGTAAACCGACCTCTTCGCCGCGCTCAACAACACCTTCGTCACCCGGCGCTGTTGCCCCTAGCTCCAGCGATGAGCAGGCCCCGACGCTCGCCGATTTCGATCTGCACCTCTTTAGCGAGGGGCGTCACTGGCATACCCAGAATTTTCTCGGTGCCCACCAGGTTGAGCACCAGGGCAGCCGCGGGGTGCGCTTTGCGGTGTGGGCTCCGAATGCTGATCGGGTCAGTGTGATCGGCGATTTCAATGACTGGGACGCCGCTCGCCATCCGATGCAGGTGCGCCCTGAGGCCGGGATCTGGGAAATTTTTATCCCGGCTGTCGAACCCGGGGCGCTGTATAAGTTCGCCATCCGCAATCGCGATAGCGGAGAGGTCTTAACCAAGACCGATCCTTACGGGCGGCGTTTCGAGCTGCGCCCGAATACGGCTGCCATTGTCGAGCCGCCTGATAACTATCGCTGGCAGGATGCGGAGTGGATGGAGCACCGCCGCCGGCACCCGGATTTTTGGCAGCACCAGCCAATGTCTATCTACGAGGTTCACCTAGGTTCGTGGCAACTCGATGAACACGGTCAGTTCCTCGACTACCGCACCCTCGCCCACCGCCTAGTCGACCACGTCCGCGCCCTCGGTTTTACCCA
Organism: Halorhodospira halochloris; assembly: GCF_002356555.2. Taxonomy (NCBI): domain Bacteria; kingdom Pseudomonadati; phylum Pseudomonadota; class Gammaproteobacteria; order Chromatiales; family Ectothiorhodospiraceae; genus Halorhodospira; species Halorhodospira halochloris. The sequence goes on along the minus strand of NZ_AP017372.2, from coordinate 347,703 downwards.
CATCGAGCTGCTGCCGATCACCGAGCACCCCTTTGACGGTTCGTGGGGGTATCAGACGACCGGCTATTTTGCGCCTACCAGCCGTTTCGGCTCGCCTGATGACTTTCGCTATTTCGTCGATCACTGCCACTGTAACGGCATCGGCGTTATCCTCGATTGGGTGCCGGCCCATTTCCCGCGCGACGAATGGGCCCTGGCCCGGTTTGATGGCACGCAGCTGTATGAGCATGCCGACCCGCGCCAGGGTGAGCATCGCGACTGGGGAACGCTGATCTTCAACTTCGGGCGTAATGAGGTGCGCTCGTTCCTGCTCGCCAGCGCCCTCTACTGGCTAGAGACCTTCCACCTCGACGGGCTCCGGGTCGATGCCGTCGCCTCCATGCTCTATCTCGATTATTCGCGCGAGGACGGCGACTGGATCCCGAACATCTACGGCGGCAATGAGAATCTTGAGGCGATTTCGTTTCTACGCGAGATGAATAGCGTCACCCACGGCGAACAACCCGGCACCTGTGTACTAGCCGAGGAGTCGACCTCATGGCCGCAGGTTACCCGCCCGACCTATCTCGGCGGCCTAGGTTTTACCATGAAGTGGAACATGGGCTGGATGCACGACACCCTGACCTACATGCGCGAGGATCCGGTCCACCGGCGCTATCACCACGATCAGCTAACCTTCGGCATGCTCTACGCCTTCACCGAGAACTTCGTCCTGCCGTTTAGCCACGACGAGGTAGTGCACGGCAAGGGCAGCCTCCTCCAACGCATGCCCGGCGACGACTGGCAGGCCTTCGCCAACCTTCGCCTCCTCTACGCCTACCAGTTCACCTACCCCGGCAAGAAGCTGCTCTTCATGGGCTGCGAGTTCGCCCAACGCCACGAGTGGTCAGAGACCCGAGGCCTCGACTGGCACGAACTATGCTCCGAATACCACCGCGGCATCCAACAGCTGATCGCCGACCTCAACGCCCTCTACTCCAGCTGCCCAGCCCTCCACCACTACGACTTCGACCACCGCGGCTTCGCCTGGGCCGATTGCCACGACAGCGACCAGTCCGTCCTCAGCTACTACCGTTATGCCCGAAGCGAGGGGGACAGGCACAGAGATCAAAGGGACAGGCACAATGATCAGGGGGATTTGCAGGGGGACAGGCACAGAGATTTAGATGGATTGGAGAGGGACAGGCACAGTGAGGAAGGGGACAGGCACAAAGAAAAACACCATGACTACTCCCTAGTCGCGCTCAACTTCACCCCGGTTCCGCGCTTCGGATACCGCCTTGGCGTCCCTCAGCCGGGCTTTTGGCAAGAGCGATTAAACAGTGACGCCGCCTGCTACGGCGGCTCCAACCTCGGCAACGGTGGCGGAGTTATGGCTGAAGAGATCCCGTGGAGCGGTCAGCCCTACTCTGTCTCTCTGACCTTGCCACCTCTGGCAGCCGTGGTGCTGGTAAGCAGTAGCCATGATGACGGAGCACTGGGGACGGGAGACTAGGCCTTGAAAATTCTCTTTGTCACCGCAGAAGCCTGGCCACTGGCTAAAACCGGCGGTCTGGGCGACGTCGCTTACGGACTCACCTGTGCGCTAGCCGACCGCGGCCACGACGTGCGTCTTCTGATGCCAGCTTACCCCAGCGCCCGCGAACGCCTTGAAGGGCCGATCAAGTACCTCTCCCTCGGCAGTGGCGCCGGGAGTGTAAAGGGACAGGCACAGACATCCTCCACAAAGGGACAGGCACAATCAGAGGGACAGGCACAAATCTCCCAATCAGAGGGACAGGCACCGGGAGGGGGACAGGCACAACCAAAGGGACAGGCACCGACCCCCTCAAAGGGACAGGCACAATCCCCGGCACCCTCAAAGGGACAGGCACAATCCTCCAACCGGTACCACAAGCAAAAGATCATTGAAGGCCGGCTCCCGGGCAGCGAGGTGTCTGTATGGCTGCTCGACGATCCCGAGCTTTTCGAGCGGGTTGGATCGCCATATGCCACCGCCAGCGGGGAGCCGTGGCCGGATAACCACTTGCGCTTCTACTGGTTGTCGCGGGTAGCGGCGGCCATCGCCGCCGGGGAGGTGCTCGATTGGCAGGCCGATATCCTCCACGCCAACGACTGGCAAAGCGCACTAGCCCCGGTATTTTTGCAGGACTATAGCGAGAGCCACCAAGAGCGCCCACGGACGGTCTTTAGCATCCACAACCTGGCCTACCGCGGCATTTTCTCGGCTGACGTATTTGCTCAGCTCGAGTTGCCCGCTGCAATGTGGAACCCCGAACGGCTGGAGTTCTACGGCGAGTTGGCCTTTATCAAGGGCGCGCTAACCCTCAGTGATGCAATCACCACAGTCAGCCCAACCTACGCCCGCGAGATTCAAACCCCGGCATTCGGCTGGGGACTCGACGGCCTGCTGCGCTCGCGCAGCAGTGATCTGCACGGCATTATCAATGGCGTTGACACCACAACGTGGGATCCGGCTACCGACCCGCATCTAGCCGCCAACTACTCTGCCCCTGACCCTCAAGCCAAGGCCAAAAACCGTCAGGCCATCGCGGTAGAAATCGGCCTTGACGATGACCCCCAATCCCCCCTGCTCGGCTTTATCGGCCGCTTGGTTGAACAAAAGGGGATCGATTTGATCCTCGGCGCATTGCCCCGGCTGTTAGCCAGCGGCGCTCGCCTGGCCATTCTCGGCTCTGGCGATAACACCCTGGAGCGAGCATTGCTCCAGGCAGCTCAAGCCCATCCTGGTCGGGTCGGCGTATCCATCGGTTACGATGAGGGACAGGCACACCGCATCGAGGCCGGGAGTGATATCTTTCTAATGCCTTCTCGCTTCGAACCCTGCGGTCTCAACCAGCTCTACTCGCTGCGCTACGGCACTCCCCCGCTGGTCAACCCCACCGGCGGACTTGCTGATACGGTGCTCGATGTAGATGCGCACGCCGGTGGCAACGGCTTTTGCACGGCGGCAGCCGATGCCGGCTCATTAGCCGCGACCGTGGAACGCGCCCTCAGCTATTGGCAGGATCAAGAGGCTTGGCAAAAGATACAGGCTCGCGGCATGAGCGCCGATTACTCATGGGATCGGTCAGCTGATGCCTACGTTGATTTGTACGAGAGAATCAGGGCTACAGGATGGCAGCGGAGATAATCATAGAAATCCTTGAACACCTCGGGCTGATTGGCATCTTCATTGCCATGATCTTCATCGCCCCCGAGACGTTGATGCCTTTTCTCGGTTACGCCGCCTCGCAAGGGGATTACCACCCCTTAGCGGCGCTGGCAGCGGCCAGTCTCGGCTCAACCTTCGGCTCGACGCTGATTTACTATGCGGCCCGCTGGCTTGACCGGGAACGGATGATTTGGTGGCTAACTCTAGGTGGCCGCTGGTATCTATTCAAGAGGAGCGACATTGCGGCAATGGATAAGGTCTTTTCGCGTCACGGCGCCTTGATCGTCTTTTTTGGCCGCTTCTTGCCTACCGTGCGCAGCGTTGTCTCGGTTCCCGCAGGCCTCTTGCCCATGCCTATGCCAAAGTTCCTGCTCTTTACCTTTCTCGGCAGTACCGCTTGGAACTCCCTATTAGTCCTTGGTGGCTATACAGCCGGCGCTAACTGGGAAAGGATGGTAGAATATTTGGGCACCTTTGGCACCTTGATTACATTCGCTTTCATAGCTCTGATTATCGGCTTTGTACTCTTCCGTCTGAGGACGTTGACGTTAGGCAAGTGAGCTTAAATTCGATGGATGTCAACCAAAAATACCGCTGCCCAGCAATCGCTCTGCTCTTAACCATAGCCTTTCTTGCCTTACCGCATCCGGCACACAGCAACTATTACTCGGTAGCCCCTGATCCAGGCGATCTATTGCAATTTAACGGCGTATTGGTCGATATTCGTGAGCCTTACGAATGGCAGCAGACTGGCATCGTGGAGGGGTCAAAGACCATAACCTACCGCCACACCGAGGATTTTATAGAGCATCTAGAGCCTCACTTAAATCAGGAACTCCGCCCTATTGCGCTTATCTGCCGAACCGGTAACCGCACTCGGCAAGCGGCCCATCTGCTGTCCCAAAAGGTTGATGCCCCGGTTATAAATATCGAAGGAGGGATATTTCGGTTAATGCACTTGGGTTATAGGCCGGTGCCTTATCAAGATGAAGAGCCCTAAGCCTATGGGTAGCGCAATGACGCCTTTGGGGCATCTTTGGGACGTCTCTGAGGCTCCTCCGGGTCTCGGGGGGCGCCTCTGCGGCTTCTCTAAAGAATAACTCGGGACCCCTTCTGCCTCAGCGTGAAGGTCTAAGCTCCAGGGAGGATAGAGCCATCAAGCACTAGGGATGGCTGTACGGCTCTTTTACACCGGTTCGGCAAGACTCGGGGGTTTTTTACAGGGGGGGTTTAGAGGTCCCCGCAGTGATTATATTGCCTTAGCTGACCTGCCTATCGACTTTACAAGCCTGTCTTGCGGAATAGCACAAAAAACCGCTAGACTGGCCGGGCTTCAGTTGGCGGCTAAAACCGGCGGTTACCCCAAACCATCACGCCACCGACCTTGCCCCGGTAGCTCAGCCGGATAGAGCGATCGCCTCCTAAGCGATAGGTCGCAGGTTCGAATCCTGCCCGGGGCACCATTAACCGATAAAAAACTTGAACACAGCCGCAAACCGGATGATATGCGTACGACATAAGTGTCAGCCCTGCCGCTCAGCACGCAGTTGAGCTATTTCCTCATGTGTTAAACCGGTTGCCTGAGCGATCTGCTGATCTGTTAGCGCGTTAGTTTTTATAAGGTTTCGGGCGGTTTCGGCTTTAGCCTCTTGTCGTCCTCTTTGTTGTCCCTCTTTTATTCCTTCTTGCCGACCCTCTTTTATTCCCTCTTGTCGACCTTCTTGTCTAGCCTCTTTTATTCCCTCTTGTCGACCTTCTTGTCTAGCCTCATTGAGCTGCGAAACCTCGTCGCGTAGAGCCCGTTCTCTGACGAAAGCGAGCCGGCGGGCTTCCTCGTCAGCACTTAGTTCACGAATGCGGCTCATGGCGCGTTTTACTGGTTCGTGGGCAATCTTGGCCATGGTCAACTTCTCCCTCCGGTAATAAATCTGTCCACCATTCACATTATGCCACCATATAGTTCACATCCTGATAACCACTAGCTGCTAAATTTCAGAAAATTCCCATATAAATAGGGAACTTTTCCCATTGGCCAGGTTACGATTTGGGAGTAGTATTGATCCTGCATTCGGGGCATGGAAGCCGCTCCCACCGCGCCGCGCAGGAAGCGCATAGCAGCCCTTAGCAGTGGCCAAAGCACATGGATGTGTGCGCCCTGCTTTAAGGTCAAGGCAAAGGATTGCCAGCGGGGCTGGGGGCATGTCGAGACATGGAGGCGTGAAGGATTACGCTAGTCAGGGCACGGATGCTGGCAATGGGATGGGCGCGCTAGGGATGTGTGGGCAGGGAAGCTGCCATCCCTGGCGCCTCGTTTTTATTGGGCCTTGCATAACACATTTTCTTGCTCGGGCATGAGCGTCTTTAAGATTTAAGACCCGCGCTGTGATAACCGGACAAATTAAACCGGTGAAAAGCGGTCAACCTGAGGTGATGTTGACACGCTTGACCTTGGATAATTTTGACAGCCTCCAGCCTTAGGGGCCCTACCTCCCCGACATCGTGCCTTTAGCGAAGCAGCGTTACGCAGCCAAAGAGCCCCATAGGGCGCTCGCATGGATGCGAGCGCCGGCTGAGCGCGCAAGGATGCGCGCTTCAGCCGGGCTTGGCGAAGTAACGCGATAGCGTAGCGATCGGCACGAGATCAGGGGAGGTAGGGCCACTAAGGCTGGAGGCAGAAGCGCTGGATTTCGCGCTTCAGCCGGGCTTGGCTGGCGAAGTAACGAGATAGCGGAGCGATCGGCACGAGGTGGGGGAGGTAGGAGCTATTAGTCGGCGAGGCTGTGGACCACGTTGGCGCGATGGTGCAATTTATCTAGGCAGGATTCTATATTTACTCAGCTCCGGCGGAGGCTTACTTGACAAACAATCATCACGACCCGGCCTACAAGAGGTTTTTCTCTCAGCCGGTTATGATTAAGGACCTGCTCGTTGAGTACGTCGGCGAGGATTGGGTAAAAGAGCTCGACTTCTCTACCCTGGAGAAGCAGAACGGTTCCTACGCTGCCGATGACTATCGCGATCGCCACGATGATCTGATTTGGCGCGTACGCTGGGGCAAAGAGTGGCTTTACGTCTACCTGCTGCTGGAGTTTCAAAGCGACATAGATCAGTTCATGGCAGTGCGCATGATGACCTATCTGGGGCTGCTCTATCAGGATCTTATCGCGCAAGGTAAACTCACCAGTGATGGGAGGCTGCCACCTGTTCTGCCCGTGGTGCTATATAATGGACAGCGGCGCTGGTCGGCGGCCACCGATATTGATTCTCTGATCGAGCGCATCCCCGGCGGTCTGTCTGCCTACCGGCCTCAGATGCGCTATATGCTTCTCGATGAGGGAGCGCTTCTCAGCAAAGATAACTCACCCGAGTTGCATAGCTTGGTTCACGCCCTGTTCAGGCTTGAACACAGCCGCACGCCGGATGATATGCGCTCGATCGTCGCTACCCTCAGCAAGTGGCTGGTTAAACCTGAGCAGCGCCCTATCCGACGAGAGTTTGCCATCTGGATACAGCGCGTGCTGCTGCGCCGTAAACCCTTCGCTGATTCAAAACTCTTCGATTGGGAAGAAGTGCAGGACCTTGAGGAGGTAAATGAGATGCTAGCTGAACGTATGAATGAGTGGGAGAGGGAGTGGAAACAGGAGGGTCGGCTGGAAGGTCGCCAAGAAGGCCTATTGGCTGGTGAAGGTAAATCCCTTCTTTTGCTACTCGAACAGAAGTTTGGTAAGGAAGCAGCGGAGCAATACCGCCCTAGGGTCGAGCAGGCTGATGAGCCGACAATCCAGCAGTGGCTTATCAATATACTGACCGCTAACAGCATAGAAGAGGTCTTCCGGTAAAGCCACGCCAGCCATCTTCTCGGGGCGTGCAACAAAATAAGCGTTAGCCCTGCTGTTCTGCACGCATTTGCGCCACTTCCGCTTGTGTTAAGCCGGTTGCATGGGCGATCTGTTCATCGGTTAGTGCGTTAATTTCGATTAGGTTGCGGGCGGTTTCAGCGTTGGCTTCTTTTCGACCTTCTTGCCGACCTTCTTGTCTGGCCTCATTGAGCTGCGAAACCTCGTCGCGTAGAGCCCGTTCTCTGACGAAAGCGAGCCGGCGGGCTTCCTCGTCAGCACTTAGTTCACGAATGCGGCTCATGGCGCGTTTTACTGGTTCGTGGGCAATCTTGGCCATGGTCAACTCCTCCCGCCAGTGGGTGAAAAAGGTAATCCAGGCACGCAGCGGGCCATCAGGTAGCCCTAAACGATCTGCCTTATTAAGTTCGATCAGGTTCATCTGCAAGATGTTCCCGAGAGTAACCTCGGGCTGTCTCTCATCGCGCATTTCAAAGCGCCATAGCGCCTGCTCAAGCTCGGCCTGATTTGCCGTGAACAGGTCAAAATCGAGCAGATGCAGCCCCACTGCGGCTCTTAGTTGCTGGTAGTCCTCGCCCGCGCCAAGCTGCAAGCCGAGTGTGCGGGCTAGGTAGAAGAGCCCGCGCTTGTGCCAAGCTCCATAACGGCGCACTTGTATCTAGACATTGTAGCAGTGCCCTTGCCCATCGCGGGCTAAGACATCGAGGATTATGTACTTGCCGGTTAACTCATTCGGTTCAATATTGGGTTAAGGTAAGGACCTCAACACTGGCAATATCGGGCAGATCTGGGCGCAGGTCGTTGATCAAATCTACTAACAGGTCTGGTGCTTCTGCAAAGAGGCGTTTGAAGACGTAGTCGTTAGTAGGGGAGAGTAGTTCGGCCATTTAAATAGAGTACTTAGAGCTAGCCACATAGATTAGATGGCTCAGTTTAGCACAGCTAAACGAGGTGCTATTTCTGCCGTTCTGCACGAAGCTGAGCTACTTCCCCCTGAGTTAAGCCGGTTGCCTGGGCGATCTGTTCATCGCTTAGTGCATTAGTTTTTATAAGGTTTCGGGCGGTCTTCTCAGCGCGCAATCGCTCTCCTTTTTCCAAGCCAATTTGTTCGCCTTTTTCCAAGCCAATTTGCTCTCCTTTTACCAAGCCAATTTGCTCGCCTTTTTCCAGGCCTTCTTGTCTAGCCTCATTGAGCTGCGAAACCTCGTCGCGCAGAGCCCGTTCTCTGACGAAAGCTAGCCGGCGGGCTTCCTCGTCGGCACTGAGTTCACGAATGCGGCTCATGGCGCGTTTTACTGGTTCGTGGGCAATCTTGGCCATGGTCAACTTCTCCCTCCGGTAATAAATGTGTCCACTACTCGCATTATGCCACCATATAGTTCACATCCTGATAACCACTAGCTGCTAAATTTCAGAAAATTCCCATATAAATAGGGAACTTTTCCCATTGGCCAGGTTACGATTTGGGAGTAGTATTGCTCCTGCATTCGGGGCATGGAAGCCGCCCCCACCGCGCCGCGCAGGAAGCGCATAGCACCCCTTGGCAGTGGTCAAAGCACATGGATGTGTGCGATCTGCTTTAAGGTCAGGGCAAAGGATTGCCAGGCGCGGCTAGGGGCATGTCGAGACAAGGAGGCGTGAAGGATTGCGCTAGTCAGGGCACGGATGCTGGCAATGGGATGGGCGCGCTAGGGATGTGTGGGCAGGGAAGCTGCCATCCCTGGCGCCTCGTTTTATTTAGCCTGGTATAAAAAATACTCTAGCTCGGGCATGAGCTTCCTTGTATACCCCGCCTGGCACGCTGATAACCGGACAAATTAAACCGACTAAGAGCGTTTAACCTGGGATAATTTTGACAGCCTCCAGCCTCCAGCCTCCAGCCTTAGTGGCCTTACCTCCCCCGACCTCGTGCCTTTAGCGAAGCAGCGTTACGCAGCCAAAGATCCCCGTAGGGCGCTCGCATGGATGCGAGCGCCGGCTGTGCGCGCAAGGATGCGCGCTTCAGCCGGGCTTGGCGGAGTAACGCGATAGCGTAGCGATCGGCACGATGTCGGGGGAGGTAAGGCCACTAAGGCTGGAAGGTCCCAGGAGGGTAGCCGAGAAGGCCTATTGGCTGGAGAAGGTAAATCTCTTCTTTTGTTACTCGAACAGAAGTTTGGCCAGGAAGCAGCGGAGCAATACCGCCCTAGGGTCGAGCAGGCTGATGAGCCGACAATCCAGCGCTTCTGCCTCCAGCCTTAGTGGCACTACCTCCCCCGACCTCGTGCCTTTAGCGAAGCAGCGTTACGCAGCCAAAGATCCCCGTAGGGCGCTCGCATGGATGCGAGCGCCGGCTGTGCGCGCAAGGATGCGCGCTTCAGCCGGGCTTGGCGGAGTAACGCGATAGCGTAGCGATCGGCACGATGTCGGGGGAGGTAGGGCCACTAAGGCTGGAGGCAGAAGCGCTGGATTTCGCGCTTCAGCCGGGCTTGGCGAAGTAACGCGATAGCGTAGCGATCGGCACGAGGTCGGGGGAGGTAAGGCCACTAAGGCTGGAAGGTCCCAGGAGGGTAGCCAAGAAGGCCTATTGGCTGGTGAAGGTAAATCCCTTCTTTTGCTACTCGAACAGAAGTTTGGTAAGGAAGCAGCGGAGCAATACCGCCCTAGGGTCGAGCAGGCTGATGAGCCGACAATCCAGCAGTGGCTTATCAATATACTGACCGCTAACAGCATAGAAGAGGTCTTCCGGTAAAAAACGAGTCAACTATCCCGAGAGCCTTAACAACAGGGGCTGCCTCAATACCGCTCCTATCAGCGCAACCGCGATGATAGCGTTATGACTGAATATGGCGGGTCGGTGCCGCATGATAAGCATGACGGCGAAAGCCCTCTACCTAAAGGCTACAAACACGCCCAGCAGTATCTAAAAAACCTCTGGCTAGGCTACCCATTCTCATGGCATTACGAACGTGCCCGTGGCCATAGCTACGCGGTTAAGGACGTAACCAGCACAGATCGCATAAATCGCTATAGCGAAGATGCTGATTTGCCAGCTACCTGCGTATTCCGGACGATCGTGACCGCGTTTTCCGCGTGAACGTGACCGGGAATTCCGAGCCAACGTGACCGCGGTTTACGCAAAGGACCTCAAAATCGGTCACGTTCAAACGGAAAACGCGGTCACGATCACCGGAATGAGCAACTACCTGCTGGAACTGCAAAACAAGTGCGATGACCGATCTGCTTGATGCCAAGGGTGACGATTTTTGGGGGTCCAACTTCCACGATTACCGTAAAGCCATAGACCAGGAAGAACACACCATCGGCTGCACAAACTGCCACGACCCAGACGATAAAATGCGCTTGACCCTGACTAGCGTCCCCCTAAAAGAGTATCTCGAACGGCAGGGAAAAGAGTGGCAGGAGAAGTCTACTCAGAAAATGCGTTCTTTGGTCTGTGCCCAGTGCCACTCTGAGTATTATTTCGAGACAGAGGAGCACGGCACCGCCGGCAAAGTCCATTTCCCATGGGATAACGGCAAAGACCCGTTAGATATGTATGAATTCAAAAGCGATGGTGACCCGGAGCGCGACGGTTTTGCTGGGCAGTTTGTAGACTGGACTCACGCAGTCTCTAAGGCCCCCATGCTGAAGGTGCAGCATCCGGAGTACGAGATGTATCAGGTCAGTATTGCGGGCGACCGTTTCCCCGCCAGCGCTTAGTTATGCCTTCGCACGCAGCCAACAAGGGCTGCCAAGGAAACGGCCATCCCGTTCTACCCCACTAACCTACTACTGCAGGTTCAGCGACTGGGGATCTTCCTGATATTCCAGGACCAGCTCTGTCCCTCGGCCATCCAACTCGACCCAGCCGATCTGCTCATTGTACTGATGAGTCTGCTGGAGGGTCAGAGTCATCCCCTCGGAGGTGTCAGAGGTATCTAAACTACCACCCATGAAATACTCGCCTTCCCGCTCAGCTATCCATCCTTTGGACCCGAACTCAATATCGAGTTTGTACTCTCCGTATTCGATTGGATCCATCGCGTTCAGGGTCTGATGAATCTCTTGCTGCTCTCCCAACTCAGGCTTTGCATCGCCTGCTGGCCACAGTGCCTGGCACCCTGATATAGCAATTGCAAAGCCAACCAGGATAGCCGTAATAGTGGCAGACCTCGAAGTCATGACACCTCCTCTAATAGGATTGATAAATGTTATTACATAATAATGAGTAAGAACCCGCCAACGCAATGATTAATTATGGTCCCTTCGCGAATTGTGCGGGTGCCAGCGGCTTGTAGCGGGTCAGCCGTCTGCGGGCGTTATCCTGCACCACAACATGCCTGCCTTACGGATGCGCTCATCCTCCTCGCGCAGGAGGGCTGAGTCGTCCAAGTTTATTCTTATGGTCGCAACTGGCCTTAGACACAGAAGTGGTAACAGATTCGAGGCTGGTGCGATGCGCGCGCGGGCAGTTCTTTTCTGTAGAAAATCATAGTCTTCTCGGTAAATATAATGATATTTCCCGCTGAGAGAAAGGGCATTGCTGTGGGTCTTCGAGACGCACCTAGGATCACCTCCCGATGCATTCGGTAGCCCTCGGTCTAGACAGCAAAGATGCGCTCAGCTAATTTCCATTAGCAGTGCGGAGTTGCCGAAGTAAGTTAAAGCGCAACTGTTATTGGAGGGTTTAACATGATATTTATCAGCAAGGGCTGGAGACATTTAATATTCGTGCTGGCAATGTACGTTTTAATGGCATATGCTATAAACGCCGCCTATGATCCAGATTTAGCGGGACCCATGTTAAACTTTTCAATGGGTTTTACCATGTTGGTGGCTATATATATTCTAGCTGTAAGTTGCGTGGTAGTGCCTCCGCTGATGGCGGCGTTATTATCGGCTTCTATTATATACCCAGGGACATTTATACTGGATTTCGCATGGATCCACGCGATCATTTTCGGTGTGCTGATTCTGTATTTAAACACACTTTATCAGGCAGCTCGATCCATCAGTGTTGAACATCGCAGCATGAGCCCCTGGTTCGTCTGGCTTAACCTGATACCGATTTGGAACATCATTTGGATGTTTTTTACTGTTGTTTGGCTTGGACGAGGGCTACAAGCCGAGAGCTCTAGTCTTTTCGGTCAGCAGCCGTATTCGAGCACTTGGGCACCATTATATGATTTGTTTTCCCGTAATCCCGCCCAAAAACAACGCAGCATAAAAAATCAAAATCACTCCCAAAATAATTTGGACAACATTGCATACATCTGGGGGGTTGGCTATTTAGGTGTTGCGGTTTTTGCGTTGTTAGGGTTGTCAGCGGAGATAGGGCTGCAGCACGGATACCCCCAAGGAATAATAATACTTTTTTGTATTTTGCTAGCTATTAGCTCGATAATTTGGGCAGTCTATTGGTTTATAATCAAAAAGTATCTGTCTTTGATTATGGGGGAAAAGAGTTCGCAAGGGCACAGAATTGACGCCCTGGAGCCAGCTACACCCACACCGGAAACTAATGCCGCCCCGTCTCAATCTGATTCCGTCTCAGGTCAAGGATCCTCTAACTCTAGGGGGTGGATAGCAAGATTTTTCATTGGTTTGGCCACTTTGCTAGGGGTAGCTCAGGGTGCTAGCAGTGAGCGTCGTCTGTGGTGGATAACTTCGACTATAGTCGGTGTTGTGGCTTTGCCGTTGGCACTAGGCCTCTATCAGCTAGACCAAAACCGAACGGAGATGGATTCGGGGCTATGGTCGGAGGCGCGTGAGTTAGATAGCGCGGAATCTTATGCTGATTACCTAGAGAACTGTACGACCTGCGAACGCGAGGGGCGTGCCGAGGAAAAGTTGCAGGCGGCGCAAGATGATGAGCGCCTGTGGTCTCAGGCGCGCGACTCCGATAGTGAGGAGTCTTATGCTGATTACCTGGAGAACTGTACGACATGTGAACGCAAGGAGCGTGCTGAGGAAAAGTTGCAGGCAGCGCAAGATGATGAGCGCCTGTGGTCTCAGGCGCGCGACTCCGATAGTGGGGAGTCTTATGCTGATTACCTGGAGAACTGTACGACATGTGAACGCAAGGAGCGTGCTGAGGAAAAGTTGCAGGCAGCGCAAGAGGCGAGCGAGAAATGGGTCTTCGAGGGGCATGACCTTAAGGTCAAAGATGTCACGGTTGCTGACCATACCGTATACAGTGGCGGCGAGGATGGAATTATCCGCGCGATCGATTCCGACACTGGAGAAGAGCAGCGGGTCTTCGAGGGGCATAACGGGACGATCCACAGCCTAGCGGTTTCCGGCGAGACCGTCTACAGTAGCGACAGCCGCGGGATCGTCCGGGCTACTTACGCTGGCGACAGTGGCCACACTATAGGTGCCTATGGCGCGGAGGCCGGCGAGGAACTGTGGGTTTTTGACGGACATGACGGCATGGTTCGCGGAGTCGCGACCGACGGCAATACCGTCTACAGCGCCGGAGCCAGCATGCCTCTAGGCGGTGACGAAGATGAAACCGTCAGGGCCATCCTCGAAGGGGTCGAGTATTGGGTCTTCGAGGGGCATGATAGAGAGGTCCGAGATGTCGCGGTCGATGACGATACCGTTTACAGCGCTAGCGCCGATGGCACCGTTCGCGCCATAGATTCCAGTACCGGCAACGAGCATTGGGTCTTCGAAGGTCACGGGGCGAGTCCGGTTCTAGGCGTTGAGGCCGACGGTGATACTGTATTCAGCGCCGGTATGGATAATACCGTCCGTGCCATAGATGCCGATACCGGTAGCGAACAGTGGATCTTTGAGGGGCATAGCAGCGGGGTCCGTAGCGTCGCGGCCAGCGGCGATACCGTCTATAGCGCCAGCGGTGGTCGCGGTGGTGATAACAGCGTCCGAGCAATAGATGCTCATACTGGCAAAGAGCAATGGGTATTCGAGGCACATGAAGGCACGGTCAACGGCGTCGCGGTTAAGGGCGACACTGTCTACAGCGCAAGCGATGATGGCACCGTGCGGGCCATCACCCCCCCCTAAAGGAGTAGTTCCGAGCGCGGTTGCTGAATGGGAGGGGGTTTGACCTGCAAGGAATCGGACGAAGCACGTATGGGCTTATTGGGCTCGGGTGGCTCGGATGAAGCCAGCGGCGCATATAGCGCAGCAACCGTCGCGGCCTAACCCGCTATCCTCGCCGCTACCGGGCCCCGCCGGGGGCCACGGCGCGGCGCGTGACCAATCGGTTGCTTGACGGTGAGACCCCGTCACGCGAATCGTTGGGAAAACTGTTCGCCCAGCGTCTATGAAATAGATGTCCATAGTTTTGGAACGCTACCTTTGTGAATTAGCAGGGGAGATTAACGCTTAGCAATAACAGAGCCATCTCGCGACCACATGCCGCACCAGGAAGATTTTTTAAAAGGCATACACGCGAGCAGTTGGGTTGCATGAGATTATGGCCTTATGGGACGCTCGAGGCAAATCACCCACGACACTCCTGGTTATAGTCCCGAATATGCCTTCACCTCGCAAATATAGAAGGATAAAAAATGAGAAAAATTACTTTCCCCTTAGCTGCTCTAGCCGCCCCGCTCTCATTAATTAACCTAAGCTCAGCTTCTGCCTCCTCACTGGAAGGTCCGTATATCGGTTTGGGTACTGCTATAGCGACTAGTTACCACTACGAATTAGAAGCAGATGTTACGACAGGACTTCTTAATCAATCAGATACAAATACGGTTGAGCTTCGCTCTGGTCATTTGGGATCAATGGGCAGTTCCTTCGACATCCTTTTGGGGGGTGGTGCAACAACGGAGTCAATATATTATGGTTTTGAGCTTTTCTACAGTGCCGGCAACTCTGATGAAGAGTTGTTAGAAGCTGACTTGGAGTCTGATGATGTTGAGGCCACTGCAACGGTTGAAGTACAGGATGGGTATGGAGTTTCGCTTCGTCTCGGTTATTTGCATACGTCGAGAAGCATGGCCTATTTAAAAACCGTCTATACGGAGAGAGAGTTCGAGGGCACTTTGGATATTCGTGCTGGCGATAACTCGGAAAGCTTTTCAGAGAGCGGGAATTCAGTGGACTCGGAGTTGGCCTTGGTGTCGAGCTGCTCAGTAAGAACTTGCCTCTGTCATTTCGTCTAGAAGGTTTGGTGATCGATTACGACGAGGAAGAGTACTATGGAGTAACTGAACTCGGGGGTGCGGAACAAAAGGTTGATGCCCAAATTGTCTACCATTTCTGATTGATGGGTTGTTCTGATTTTCTAGGATGAGTTTTGCGTAATTGGATTCGAGAATGAGCGCATCAGTCGTGCTAGATTGCCTACTGAAGCCCTCAAGGGCATCAAGGCAATCTGATCTACATCTCTAGCCGACAAAACAAACCGTAGGACAGTTCATCTCGGGCAACAGTGTATAAAGTAATCGTCGTCATCTAGAACCGAGGCCCAATACGTCCATTGGCCCATAGCATGCAGGTTATCTGTAAAGCTAATCATTGCTTCTAGTCCAATTATCCTCGCCTAAGGTATGCGTAACGTCGAAAACAACCCCGGAAAAACCTTCCCACTTTGGTAAGCCCAACCTGCTGCCAAAAAGAGAGGCAAAGACACTCAGGGGAGGTGACGCCTTTCGAGCACCATGCAGCCCCGCAAATCAGTTGTTTAAGCTCTCCTGTGGGTTGCGAAAACCTCTATCAGTGCCTTACCTTCTCACGATAAGGTACTTTTCCATGCAGTTATCCATTCGTTATCAGCATTGAAGGAAGTCGATCCATGAGCGAAGCGCAAAACCACCAGGCTCTAACTCAAGAATCAGATAAAAAGCTTTACGGGGGATTCTGGATTCGCGTCGGGGCGGCACTAATTGACATGCTGGTTCTGCTGATCCCTATGCTCCTTCTATCCTATCTTTTGCTGGTGCTGATTGCCCCAACTACGCACGAGGAAGAGCTGTTCTATCAGGGTATTGACTCTGTTCTTGCTTTTGCCATTTGGTTGGTATACACAGCCGGTTTCCACTCCTCAACATGGCAGGCAACCTTAGGCAAACGCGCTCTCGGCCTTAAGGTAACTAGCCTCGAGGGCAACAGAATAAGCTTTGGCCACGCGGCAGGCCGCTATGTAGCTGAGATCCTCAATGTGCTGACCTTGGGCATTGGCTATATAATGGTCGGCCTAACCAGCCGTAAACAAGGCCTGCATGATATGGTTGCCGGTACCTATGTGGTTCGCACTGAAGATAGAGGACCATTCTGACGACCAGACTACTTGGTAGCGCTGCGGGGCACCTCTAAAAACCCCGCCTTTAGCTCGCTAACCCTTTGACATCAGGAGCCGCGGCAGATGTATAAGAGGAGCTCCAATGAGCCCAGAGCTCTAGAACTAATCTCGTGAGGCATAGACGAATTGATATCTGAAATCCAAGCGCTGAATATTCCCGCTAGATTACGTCGGTCAAGACGAGCAGCCGCCCACACAGCGATGCGCCCCCTTTTTCGAATAGCGACCCGAATTGAGGCCAAGCGCTTGGGGACAGGCAAGCCCGGTAGCCAATTGCTGCCAGCCAAGCATCTTAGTGTGCGTGTAGCGCTGGATAAGGTGGGGCACTACTATGCCGACGTGCCCAGCAACATAATTGGCGGCTACCAGATGGTTGCCGGGCCTTGGGATAAACTCGTCTACCCGTTAAATAGTGATAGCACTTGGCGAGAGGCGTGCAGGCATACCCGGACTGTGTATCAGATATTCGAACAGGACCTGCCGATTGAGCAAACCGATGAGTACCGCAAACTCTACCGCAAGATGGTGCGTGGGAAGTCGGTACGCAAGGGGATTAAACGTGAGCAGGAGATTCGAGACTACTTTCAGCGTATGTTTGATGCTTTTGAGAGCATGAAAGCGAGTGGTTTTTTGGGTCAGCAGGAACTCGGCGGGAAACCCAAGGACGATATTCGTGTAGCTATTGATCGGCATGGTCAGCTTGTGCGCCTGGGCAACGGCCGGCACCGATTTGCTATGGCGCAAATTCTCACAGTTCCCTCGATCGTTGTACACGTCTGTCATATGCACAGCCGCTGGATTGAGTCTTGTATGCGCACTTACCAGGAACCGGAGCCTCATAAGGCGATTCTGCTCGGTTTGGAGGGATATCGTGGCGATATTTCGCCTTGATGTGAACTTTAAAACTCCTCCCCGTTGAGGTTTTTGCTGCCCCTGCATGTAGGGGGCCGTGAATCCATCCCTGGAGACATTTTGTGGCGTCATCCCAGGCGCAAGACTTCCAGGCCAGGGGAGCTGAGTGGCTCCGGGAAGTTTTTTAGTGGGTCCTCCAGGTAAGCGGGTAAACGGGTAAACGGGTAAACGGGTAAGCATTATACCGCTGAAAAAATTATTATAAGACGCTCGCAACCCATAAATATTATTGATTTCAGCCATAAGAGTCACGCGCATGCGGGAGCGCTATGTTATTATATTGATGTAGAGCAATTTTAATCTTTCCCAAGGCCTATACTGCGCGCATTATCAGTGAAAATGCCCGACATTCTCGCCCCTCAAGGATAGGCGTCATGCATTTCTTGCTAGCCAAACTGCGCCTTTTTTCAGTTCGCAAACGCCTCCTCACGCTCGTCGTTTTACTCCCCCTCGGCCTACTGACCGCTGGCCTAATAACCACTCTTGATGCACGCAACCAGGCCCTAGAAGAGCGCAAAGATGCCGCTCGCTACGTAGTCGAAAGCGCTGTCTCAATGATTAAGTCCTATGCCGAGCGAGCGGCGGAAGGCGAAATCACGGTTGATAAAGCCCAGAAAAGAGCCGCCCAGGCCGTTGAGTCGATGCGCTACAGTCTTCATGAAGATGGCTCACGTGAGTATTTGTGGATCAATAATCATGAGCCTCGGATTATTGTCCATCCGATTATGCCGGACCTCGACGGTGAGTATGTTGGCGACTTTCAGGATCGTTCGGGAAGATACCTTTTTGTCGATTTCGTCGAGATAATCAACCGCCAGGGCAGCGGTTTTTACAGCTACGAGTGGCCGCTGCCAGGCGATCCTGAAGGTCGCGAAGCAGAGAAGGTCTCTTATGTGAAAGGCATTGATGACTGGGACTGGATAGTTGGTTCCGGTGTCTATATTGAGCGAGTCAACCAAGCTGCGTGGGAGTTGGCCACTCGTTTTGCGATCATGTCCGGGGCCTTAACGGCTCTCTTTCTACTCGGTGCCATGATAATCGCGTGCAGCATCACCAGACCCTTGCGTGGTGCGGAGCAAGGCGTTATGGAGATGGCCAACGATCTGACAACATCACGACGGCTTAATGCCAGCGGCAACGACGAGATAGCGACGCTGGAGCGAGGTATCAATGAGTTAATTGTTGCTCTCCGCCAGAGCACCTTTGAAACCGAGCAGGCACGCCGCAAGGCGGAAGAAGCTAATCAGGCCAAGTCGGAATTTTTGTCGATCATGAGCCATGAGCTGCGCACTCCTCTCAACGCTATGCTCGGGTTCGCGCAACTACTGGAACGCGATGGCGAGATACCCTCAGAACAGCGCCGCGACTATGCCTGTCACATTCTCAGCGCCGGCTATCATCTGCGCGAGCTTCTCGGCGATGTGCTCGATTTCACCGCGCTTGAGAACGGCGGGCTTACCCTGAGGAGTGAGTCTTTAACCATTGATTCGGTCTACCGAGAGACTGCGACGATGCTCAGGCCTTTCGCTGTTGAACGCGGCGTCGAGTTACACTTTGCTCCCCCGGATCGGCCCTACGCGCTCCTTTACGGCGACCCGGTCAGGATCAAGCAGGTGCTTAGCAACATCATTTCAAACGGTATTAAGTACAACAACCGCGGCGGGACGGTTACGCTGCGCTGCAGCATTAGCGGCGACGAGGCCCATTTCGAGATTGCTGACGACGGCTATGGTATTAGGCCTGAAATGCAGGGGCGCATCTTTCTTGCCT
Source organism: Halorhodospira halochloris (assembly GCF_002356555.2). Taxonomy (NCBI): domain Bacteria; kingdom Pseudomonadati; phylum Pseudomonadota; class Gammaproteobacteria; order Chromatiales; family Ectothiorhodospiraceae; genus Halorhodospira; species Halorhodospira halochloris. The sequence goes on along the minus strand of NZ_AP017372.2, from coordinate 328,730 downwards.
TCGATCGAGCGGACCAGCAAAACGGCAAGGTGCCTGGAACCGGAGTTGGGTTGAGCCTTTCCAAGCAGCTTGCTGAGATGATGGGAGGCAACCTGGAACTCGTGGCTAGCAAGGCCGGCCAAGGCAGTACATTTCGGCTCCACTTGCCGCTAGCTACTGGAGCTGACTATGCAGATCTGGATACATCATGCACTGCGCAATCTGATCCAGACATAAAGCCTCTAACCGCCCCTACTGACCTCACCCCAAGCACATCGTGCAAATCTTGCGATGACGGCAAATCTAGTAGCCCGCAAACTGAACCCGCAGCCTCTTGGCCAGGCGATAACCCTGCAGAAGCAACCGGCGATGAGGCGCCTGGCGGTAGCACTTGCGATGCGCTTGAGCCCGAATTGCTTGACAGCGTAAACGCTGGGACTCGCCCCTTGCGTGTCCTGCACATCGAGGACCAGGAACTCAATCGTCTGCTGGTACGCGGATTGCTGGCTAAAAACCCGCAAATTTCCTTGCGCGAAGCTGACACTGGCGCCGGTGGCCTTGCTGCCCTGCGCGAGGAAAAACCCGATTTAGTCCTGCTCGACTTGCATTTGGGTGACTGCCACGGGACAGAGATACTCTGGGCGATTCGTCAAGATCCTCAATTAGCAGACATCCGCACCATTGCCGTTACCGCCGACACCCGCAGCATCGACCTCGCCGCCGCCAAAGAGTTCGATGCCATCATCAGCAAGCCCCTCCAGCTCTCTGACCTCGAGCAACAGCTGCCAAGTTTGTGAGGCTTTGTGAGGGACAGGCACTTGGTGAGAGTTGAGAGTGGGGACATGAGAGCGGGGACAGGCACGGGACATGAGAGCGGGGACAGGCACTGTGATTACAATGTCTGTGCCTGTCCTCGTCAGTTCATGAGATTGTGCCTGTCCCTATCCCTGCCTATCCATCCCCGGTGCCTGTCCCTATCCAGCTATCCACCGAAACCCCGTTGTCTATTATATTTTTCGATGTCCTGCTACAATCGGTTACAAGATTTGCATATTAGTGCGACCAAAGGAGATGGTCGATGATCGACAGACTAAGGAGAGTCCTGTATGCCCCGCCCTCGTTGTGATCAAATTTCTCTTTCCAGTACACCTTTTTATCACGTCGTGTCGCGCTGTGTTCGGCGTAGCTACCTTTGCGGCCAAGATTACGTAACCGGGAAGTGCTATAAGCATCGACAGCAGTTCATTGAGGAAAGAATCCGGCTGCTTAGCTCAATCTTTGCCGTGGAAATCGTTACCTATGCGATTATGGCTAACCACTATCACATTGTTGTCAAAATCGACCAAGATCAGGCTAATTCATGGTCAAATGAAGATGTGATTAAAAGATGGCGCTGCCTATTTAAGGGCCCCTTGCTAGTTCAGCGCTACCTTGCCAAGAAGCAGCTAGATGAACTTGAAACTGCTCAAGTCGCAGAACTAGCCGGTTGCTATAGGGAGCGTCTAGGTAGCCTGAGTTGGTTCATGAAATGCCTTAATGAGCCAATAGCTAGAAAGGCCAACAAAGAGGATCAGTGCTCCGGACACTTCTGGGAGTCTAGATTTAAATCTCAAGCATTACTCAATGATGCAGCTCTTTTAAGCTGTATGGCTTATGTTGACCTAAACCCTGTCCGGGCAAATGCCGCTTCAACTCCTGAATCCAGTGAACATACGGGGCTACGGGAACGCCTTGAGCCAAGGTTTAATCTTCAACAAGCAGTCCGCGAACAGCTCGATACTGGTTCTCTTCTCCGCTTTGAAGTCCCCCTAAAACCACTGCTTAAGTTTAAAAGCTCCACCGTTGAAGCCGCTAACAGCGATAACTGCGATACGATTGAGCATTCAAGAATAGCTAAACCAAATCCCGTCAGCAGAGGCCTCGCCACTGATCAGGATGCTTTACAAAAAGATTATAAACTTGGGATTCCTTGCAGTTTTGATGATTACCTTAAATTAGTTGATTTCAGTGGCAGAGCCATAAGGCCGCACAAAAAAGGCGCTCTTGCCCATAGCTTGCCACCTATTCTGCAACGGCTTGGGATAGCCGATAAGCAGTGGCTTGAACAAGCCACCCGCTTTGAATGTCTTTATAGGCGGCGCCAGGTTGGAGCCATGACTACAGCACAGACGGAACTGGTTAATCACCAATGATGGCCATCTCTCATGTCACCATCGGAACGGTCGGATGGGCGACTTTTGCAGTATACACCGGACAGCCACTGCAGCCTGAAACATTTTCTGCGGCTGTCCTAGGCAGTTTGGCACCCGATATTGATTACCCGCGCTCTTGGATAGGTCGCAACCTGCCATTCATATCTCGCCCGCTGGCCAAACTTGTTAGCCACCGAGGCATAACTCACTCATCCTTCGCACTCATAGCTGGAGGCCTCCTGCTTTATCAGTGGGGCTATTTTGCTGAAGGACTATTAGCCGCATTTCTTATCGGTTACCTGCTCCACCTCCTAGCCGATTGGCTGACCATAACCGGTATCCCTTTGCTATGGCCGTTGCGAAAACGGTTCAAGTCACCACTGCGGATACGCACCGGAGGGATGCTGGAAATATACGTGGTAGTTTTAATCATCATTGGCATGCTATCTGCCGCGGGCGCCATAGCGGCTTATCCAAGCTGTTAGCGGCCTTGGAACCTCGTACAAATTTAGTGGAGGATTCTGGCAAGCTAATACGGTTCGGCGGCACGCCGCCATGCTCCTTTACTTAGCTCTGTGGGCTTGTGGACGAGCGCTTCGCACCGCCCTGAGCCCTTCGGGCCGTATGGACAGCCCGTGGACAACCCTACGGGTTGCCCACCGCCTGCCCACACTCTCAGGGCTCTCGTCCACAGGGCCCACAGAGCCTGCTATTGGTTTGCAAAAAAAGAGATGGGCCTATCCTGAAAGGAGAAATCGACACGGTGCGTGGTAGCTAGTCTCAGCTGCTAGCAGCCCAACAGATATGCTTGTAAGAGAGAGATAGGGAGAGATAGGGGACAGGCACAATAAAGAGATAGGGTACAGGCACAGACACAAAAGCTACCATCACTTTTCCGCTGCCCATTGCAATACTGTCATAGAAGGGCGGAATGCATGGAGCGAACCTACATTACCTAGTCTCTCTACCGAGAGCCTGGTGAGAGAACCACCGTAATTCTGCCAGCCTTGGTAGAGTAGCTGCTCGGTTTCAATAACAACCGCATTGGCCACCAACCTTCCCCCTGCGGGCAAAGCATCCCAGGCTGCTTTAATGACATTTATGTCGCGCAGCCCCCCTCCAAGGAAGATCGCATCAGGGGTAGGCAAATCAGGGAATGCCTTGGGCGCTAGAGACGTTCGAACATCCAATCTGGGGACACCAAAAGCTGCAGCGTTGCGGGCCGCTCGATCTGCCCGTTCCGGTTCTTGGTCGATTGCTACAGCCTGAGTAGAAGAATCGGCCAACAGCCACTCGATAGCAATTGAACCTGATCCGCAACCAACATCCCATAGCATTTGTCCGTGCTGTGGACGCAGGCTAGAAAGCGTGACGGAGCGGATTTCGCGCTTGGTTATCTGACCATCGTGCTCGAACCACTCATCGATAAGGCCAGGCACAAAAGGGATTATCCGAGCCCCGCTGTCAGCAATCACATCCAAGGCTAACAGGTTGATTTGGGCAAATGCTGGCACATCGCCATTCGCTTGTTGGTCTACAAAACCTTGTGCCTGTCCTCCTGCTGCCTCCTCTTCTGCCTCTGAGCCAGACCCATGACCCCCTCCTGCTTGCCCAACTTTCTGTGCCTGTCCCTCAGTATTCCCACTATTCAATGGGCTTTTTACCGGGCTTTGTGCCTGTCCCTCGGTTTTCTGTGCGAGGTCCGTAGCCGAATAATGGCTGATAGCTTCGCGGGGGCCGCCAAGCGCCTCTAGGACGCAAATAGTTGTGGCTCCGAATCCCCACTCAACTAGGGCATTTGCTACTCTGACAGGGGTAGAAGCATCAGCGCTGAGCACAAAGACGCCACGCCCTGGCTGCAATACGGCGCGCAAACTTTCCAGTGGGCGCCCGGAGAGTGAGATGGTAGTGCAGTCTTGCTGGGTCCAGCCGAGCCGGGCTGCGGCTAATGACACGCAGGAGGGATGGGGAATAAGGGACATCTCCTCAAGCGGGAGGTAGCGCTGCAGAGTACTGCCGACACCAAAAAAAAGCGGATCTCCTGAAGCCATCACCACCACACGCTGACCTCGCCAAGCAAGCAGCTGCGGCAGTGTTGCTGATAGCGGCGAAGACCAAATCAGGCGTTGGCCATTTATAAGACCTGCCACCAAATCCAGGTGGCGACTACCACCCACCACTAGTTCGGCATTACGGATTATACTTCGGGCAGCCGGAGATAAACCCGCCTCGCCCTCTTCACCAACGCCTATTACCGTTAGCCAATTCCCGTATTGGCCTGTTTCCATGTGTTTTTTCCTTAACTTTCACTGCTACCAAAGTGCCTTTGGACTTCATCTAGAGAGGCACTTTAGACGGATACTGCCAGAAGCTCTATGCTGCCAACAGCATGAGAAGGCTACTTGGCAATGCAACACTAACCTTACCTTTTCAGTATCTAAGTACTGAAAAAACAAGCGACTAGCTTAGGTGCAGAGGGGAAGTACCCATGAAAATATGTCGCCGTTAATGAACCCATTTTAAAAATTGGCTCTGCTGCCCCTCCGCTGCGTCTGCTTGTGTACGCAGCTGGCTGCTCCTCAGTATTGAATCGCGAATGATGGAAGGTATGACCGCGAAGCTGCTCGTCACCGGCTTGCCAATACTGCAGGCCCAATCCCACCAAGCGCTCAGCCATTTCCGCCTTTCCTGGCAACAGCCCTAGCATGGCATGCCGCGCGCCGCTCTTGTCATGTATTTCTGTAGCGCAATACATCAGGCCTCCACATTCAGCCAGGATTGGTGTGCCTGTCCCTTTGCGACTGGATCCATCTAGTGTGCCTGTCCCTCTAAAATCTCCTGTGCCTGTCCCCCTACCGCCCTTACCGCCTCTGCCGTTGCCACCCATATCTGTGCCTGTCCCCCTGCCACCCCTGCCGCGATGATGGTCGCGCAAAGATTGCAGCATGGAGCTGTTGGCGGCTAGTTCTGCTGCGTATAGTTCTGGGTAACCGCCTGGCAGCCAAATGGCATCTGCTTCGGGCACCTGAAGATCTTCTAGGGGCGAGAAATAGGCTAGTTCGGCGCCCATTGCTTCAAGCAGCTCGATGTTAGCGCGATAGATGAAGGCAAAGGCGCGATCGCGAGCAACCGCTATGCGCTTTCCGGCGAGCAGTGCCGGTGGCGGGGGCAGTGGTTCCGGGTCGGCAAAATGTACAGCCGGAGGCAATTCACCCAAACCTGCCTCAGCGAGGACATCCGCTGCTGTACCTAGTCGCTCATCCAGGTCGTGTAATTCTTCAGCCTGCACCAGACCCAGATGGCGGTCTGCGACGGCCAAGGCATCACTGCGCGGCACAGCTCCTAACCATGCTTGGCTCTGAGGTACGCTTGAGCGCAGCATTGCGGCGTGCCCTTGGCTACCAACACGGTTAGCTATTACCCCGAAAATATCGATATCGTCTCGGTGACCGGCAATCCCTGCAACTATCGCTCCGAAGGTTTCCGCCATGGCTTTGGCGTCTACTACAAGCGCTACCGGCAGGCCTAAAAGGCTTGCTAAATCGGCGCTGGAGGGCGAGCCATCGTAAAGCCCCATAGCACCCTCGACTAGAATTACGTCGGCATCTTGTGCAGCAGCAGCTACCCGGTAACGGCACTCGTCGGAACCGATCATCCAAGGGTGGAGTTGGTAAACCGGGGCTCCAGAAGCCACCTCCAGAACCATCGGATCGAGGTAGTCCGGGCCATGTTTGAATACCCGCACCCGACGACCTGCGTTTTTATGCAACCGAGCCAGTGCCGCAGTTATCAGGGACTTACCCTGACCGGATGAGGGAGCTGTCAGGAGTGCAGCAGGTACTTTCGGAATTGCTTTGCTCTCCCTTTTCGCTGTCTATTCCCGCATGACTCATGCAAGGTGCTTTCCGGGCGCCCCCTTGTATGCGCGCCATGACAAGCGCCATCTGGCATAAGCCCTCTGGCATGAGCCCGCAATCTGCGGTCCCTGATATAAGCCCCCTGGTATACGCACCCCATCTGCGCCCCCTGATATGCGCACCCTAATGTGCGCACCCAGATATACGCTCCCTTATATGCGCAACTACCTTGATTTCGCCAAACCAGCAACCACCTCACCCATGCTAGCCGTCAACCGCCGCGCCGCATCAAGATGCAGGAACTCATCCGGGCCGTGGGCATTGGACCCGGGGCCAGCCACCCCAGTGACCACATAATCGGCGCTCGGGAAGCGCTCCTGCAACCAACTCATAAACGGAATCGTACCGCCCTCGCCCATGTGAACCGGCTCTTTGCCGTAATAAGCCTGAGCTGCTCGCTCCAAGGCCGAGGTAAGCCACGCCGATGGTTGCGGGGCGGCCCAACCATTCGCAACAGCATCCACCTCGAACTCCACCCGAGCATTCGCCGGAGGTTCCACTGTGAACAACCTCTCTAGCTCCTGCGCAACGGCATGGCCATCGGCGGTCGGGGGCAACCTCAAGGCCAGCTTAGTAGCAGTGTAGGGACGCAGGACATTGCCCGCGGCCTCAACAGGCGGCAAACCTTCAGCGCCTATCACCTCAACCGCGGCTCGCCAGCTGCGATCAAGGATCCGCTCGGCGGGATCATCAGACTGCGCCTCGACGCCTTCCAGGAAAGGGAAGCGGTCCTTGGTAATCTCGCCTAACACCTCCCCGGCATGCACCGCTTGCTGCCGACGCAGCTCAGGGATCGCAACATTGCAATGCTGAGGTAATATCTTGCCGCTCTGCTCATCCTCCAAACGCGAAATCAATGCGCGCAAGACCCGGAAACTTGATGGCACAACGCCACCGGCATCCCCGGAGTGGACACCTTCACCGAGCACATCAACCCGCAAGGTTCCACTGACCATGCCGCGCAGAGAGGTCGTACACCAAAGTCGATCGTAGGTACCGCAACCAGCATCGGGGCAAATCACCAAATCGGGCTGGCCGATGCGCTCACTCAACTCATCCAGGTAAGCGAGCAGATCAAAGCTGCCGCTCTCCTCACAAGTTTCGATGACCAAGACACAGCGTGAGTGTGCCTGTCCCTCTTCACGCAGCGCGGCGATAGCGATTACTGCCGAAAAGAGTGAGTAGCCGTCATCGACGGCGCCGCGCCCGTAGAGCTTGCCGTCGCGGACAACCGGCTGCCAGGGGTCAAGGCCTGGCGACCAGCCGGTATTCTCTGGCTGCTTGTCGAAGTGGCCGTAGATAAGGGCTGTGGGAGCGGCTTCGCCGGCTGTTGCGGCGCCGGTGGTTGAGGCGCCTGCAGTTGCGGCCCCGGCAGTTGCGGCGCCGGCAGTTGCGGCGCCGGCAGTTGCGGCGCCGGCAGTTGCGGCGCCGGCAGTTGAGGCGCCGGCAGTTGAGGCCCCGGCAGGTGCCTCGCCAACTTCAGAGGCGCCGCCCTTTGTTGCACCGCTAGCAACAGCTGTCTCAGCACCTGCTGAGCCAGTCGCCGCAGTCTCGCCGGCCGTCGCCCCGCCTCCCGTTGCCGGCACATCGACGAACAACAGCGGGGTACGCCCTGGCAAGCGGACTATCTCGGCTTGAGCGTCGGGCAAGTGGGTCAAGCAGAACTGCTTGCCGAGCTCCAGAGCTGCATCGAGATGGCCGTTTTCCTGCCATTTAGCATCGAAATGGGGAGATCTGGCCGGGATCTCGACAAAGGATTTGAGAGCCGGCAGGGCGTACTCATCCCAGAGCTGCTCCACACGCTGCAAGTCAAGGGCTACACTCACGTCTCCTCCACCAGTTCTGCCATAACCCGCTCATGTGCCTGCAAAGCCCGGTCGTTGGGCAACACAAAGCGGGCCAACTTCACATGCTGGAGACTGCCCGCCTCCTTCACCAGGGTCTCCAAAGCTATCCGCGCCGCCTGGACCATAGGAAAGCAGAACGCCCCGGTGGAGATCGCCGGGAAGGCGATCGAGCTGAGCTGATGCTCTTCGGCCAAGCGCAGTGAGTTACGGTAACAATCGGCGAGCAACTCATCCGACGGCTCGTCCACCCCGAATACCGGCCCGAGGCAGTGAATGACATAGCGGTTGGGCAATTGGAACGCATCGGTGATAACCGCTTCGCCCGGCTCGATGGGGGCAAGGGGCCGACAAGCCTGCTCCAGCTCTGGCCCAGCGCCATCATGGATGGCACCAGCCACCCCACCGCCTGGGCGCAGCTCAGGATTGGCCGCGTTGACAACCGCATCACAGTCATCCTGAGCGGCAATATCAGCGATTTGCAGCTCTATGGAAAGCCCCGCAAATTCTTCTTGCATCACTTCCTCCGCGTTCTAGTCCAGATCAAATGCCACGCCTCTTGCAAGCTCAATTTCACGATCAACTGCCGCGCACCTCGCGAATTGCCTCGTATGCGGCGCGGATCTGCCTGGTTCTTTCGCTGGCCTCTTCAATCTCTTGTTCGGAATGGCCGTTACCGACCATACGATCAGGGTGACTCTTGCTTATTGCCCGCCGGTAGGCCTTACGCACCTGTTCTGAGGAGGCGTTGCGACTGACTCCAAGTAGCTTATAGGCGTGGTCTATGGTCGGCCGCACGGTGCGGTTCAATTTGCCACGGCGCATACCATCCAGACGGGCATCGAGGTCTACCCCAGAAACCCCGACATGGCGCCATATCCAGCGCAGCAGCTTCTCTCTGCCAGCATCGGGCAGACCGTCAGCGGCTGCAACGCGCAGCTGGAAGTCGAGGAATCGAGCCAACTCCTCCGGCCGCCGCCTGCCGACAGTGCGCAACATTAACAGGATCCAGCGCAGCGGTGCTCCTGGATCCTTGCCGCGGTTAAAAACTGTGATGGCCCGCTTGCGCCCCAGCTCATCAAGCGGCAGTTCGTTGAGTACACGCCGTGCGGCGGAGATCTCGGCCTCGCTAACCCGGCCATCATGCTTGGCCACATACCCCATGACCATGGCAGTGGTACCAATGAAGACGCGTTGGTCAAAGCCTAGGCCGCACCTGCTCCACACCAGACCGACCACCTGAGTGACGCGCACCCAGACATCGACCCCGTATCCAGCCAGAAAGCCAAGCACAATCCCGAGCCAGAGGGCTATACCCAATGGCCCGGCAGCCAACCCTCCAGCCAGGGCTCCCAGTATTCTGCCTAACCAATTTTGAATAATTCGGTACAGCTGCATGCACCGCAGTCCTGAAGCAACTCCTGGTCAACTGCTAATCATACCCGACTCTTGCCCCAAGGCGCAGCCCACCATTGTAAGATTCTTGTTACCATGGCGCGATTGAGGCTAAAAAGCCCACTGTAAGAGGCCTATGCAACTCCCCCGGAGCCATTTGGCTGCCCCGGTGTGGAGGTCTTGGCGCCAGAGATGGCGCCATGAAGCCTCCAGGGATGGATTCACGGCGTCCTCCGCACCGGGGCGGATGGTGGCGCCGGCGAAGTTTTCGAGGTTACCTATAGAAGGCCTCCCGAGGACATATATCGAGGACATATATACCGCCCCCTCGACTACGCACAAAGCAGCCCCATAGAAAGAACAAACCATGCCACAAACCGCAATTATCTGGCTCAGGCGCGATTTGCGCCTGCAGGACCAGCCGGCCTTTGCCGCTGCCACTAAAATCGCCGACTACGTCCTGCCGCTCTACATCCATGCCCCGCATGAAGAGCGCCCGCAAGCCGGCGCGGCCAGCCGCTGGTGGCTGCACCACAGCCTCAGCTCACTGCGTCAAGAGCTGCGCGAAAGGGGCAGTGACCTCTTCCTCGACAGCGGCAGCAGTACCTCGACCTTGATGCGCTGGGCGCAGGCCAATTCTGCCTCCCTCGTGCTCTGCACCGCCATTTCTGAACCGTGGGCGGAGGAGCGCGACAACAAGACCGCCGCAGAGCTTGCGCAAGCCGGGATAGAGCTGCGCATAACGGCTGACGGCCTATTAACCGACCCGCATGCTATCCGTAATCGCTCAAACACACCTTATAGGGCCTTCACACCCTTCTGGCGACAAGTTCGCGGACAACTTAACCCACCGCAGGCAAAACCGGCCCCGACCTCGCTGCCGCCACCGCCCGGACATGCCCACAATAGCTCAGCCGAACTCGAGCAACTCAACCTGCTGGATCGAGTCCGCTGGTACGACAAATTCGCCGATTACTGGCAGCCGGGCAGTACAGCGGCCAGCCACAGACTAGCCCGCTTAAGCCCTGAATTCTTCGCTGCCTACCCTGATGAGCGCGACTTTCCCGCCCAGCCCGGCACATCGCTGCTCTCGCCCCATATACACTTCGGCGAGCTGAGCATTCGCGAGGTATGGCATCAGGCTGCGCACTCTCAGCCCGAAAACCACTCTGGGCCTGCAAACCACTCCGGCGTCGAGACCTACCTCGCTGAACTGGGTTGGCGCGAATTCGCCTATCACCTCTTGACCCAGCAACCAAACCTACATTCCTACCCGGTGGATCGGCGCTTTGCTGCCATGCCCTGGCGCGACGATCCGGACAATTCACTCTACAGCGCCTGGCACCTTGGCCAAACCGGCATCCCCTTGGTTGATGCAGGCATGAAGGAACTCTGGGCCACCGGCTGGATGCACAATCGGGTGCGCATGGTAGTGGGCTCATTCCTGGTCAAAAACCTGCGCCTGCCCTGGCAATTAGGCGAAGAGTACTTTCGCGATACACTGGTAGACTGGGACTTGGCCTCTAATAGCATGGGCTGGCAGTGGGTCGCCGGCTGTGGAGCGGATGCTGCGCCATATTTTCGCATCTTTAACCCGGTTCGCCAGGGCGAGCGGTTCGACCCCGAGGGCGAATATGTGCGGCGCTGGCTGCCCCAGCTCGGTGCGCTAAACAAAAAACAGATCCACCAACCATGGACAGCGCCAGCAGCCACCTTGGACAGCGCAGGCATAAGGCTAGGCAAGGACTACCCGTGGCCGATCACCGATCTACAGAGCAGTCGCCGCGAGGCACTGGAGGCCTTTCAAAGCATTAAAGGGTAAAACCTAAAGAAATGAGATCCGCAATGCAAAATAACAACGCCTTATATTCATCCACCCTAACCAGCCTTGAGCTGCTTCACAGCGGTAAGGTGCGAGATATCTACGCGATTGACGAAGATCGCCTGATGATTGTCGCAACCGATCGGCTATCGGCCTTTGATGTCATCCTCCCCGACCCGATCCCCGGCAAAGGAGCAGTGCTTACCAGACTCTCCAACTTCTGGTTTCGCCACACCGCAGGCATAGCGGACAACCACCTGCTCGATGATGACCCACACGAGTTTCTTACCCCCCAAGAGAGCGAACTGCTCGGGGACCGGGCGGTTGTCGTCAAACGTCTGCGCCCGCTGCCGGTGGAGGCGATCGTCAGAGGTTACCTGGCCGGTTCCGGCTGGCAATCCTACCAGCAAGATGGCACCGTCTCGGGGGTAGCCTTACCCGCTGGTCTACAGCAATCCCAGCGCCTGCCGCAACCTATCTTCACGCCGAGCACCAAGGCTCAGCTCGGCGAGCACGACGAGGCGATCTCTTTCGCCCAAACTGCGGAACTTATCGGCGAAGAGCTAGCTGAGCAGATCCGCACCATATCCCTGCGCGTTTATGAGCATGCGTGCATTCACGCTGAGAAATGTGGTCTGATCATCGCCGATACCAAACTCGAATTCGGCCTCGGCGAGGACGGCCAGCCGGTAATCATAGATGAGTTGCTCACGCCCGACTCGTCACGCTTTTGGCCTGCAGATGCCTGGCAACCCGGCACCACTCCACCGGCCTTTGATAAGCAGTTCATCCGCGACCATTTAGAGACCTTGGGGTGGAACAAAGAGCCGCCTGCCCCCAGTCTAAGCGCTGATGTAATCGCCAAAACCGCGGAGAAATACAGTGAAGCCGAACGCCGCCTGGTGGTTAGTTAACCGTTCCTAAACTATGGACATCTATTCCATAGACGCTGAGCGAACAGTGTTCCCAACGATTCGCGTGACGGGTTCTCACCGTCACGCAACCGATTGGTCACACGCCGCGCCGTGGCCCCCGGCTATGTCAACGGGTGGCAACTATAGGCTCAGCAGCTCAAACCCCTTGGGGATAATCCTCGGGGGTGATCCGCTTGGTTGATCAACCGGGCAAAACCTAGTCGTGCACCGGGCGCTTCTCGAGACCAACTCACGCGGGTGCTGCTCAATAACTGATCATCTGCAAGGGTGCCTCTAAAACTTCGCCGGCGCCACCATCCGCCCCGGTGTGGAGGTCTTGGCGCCAGGGATGGCGCCATGAAGCCTCCAGGGATGGATTCACGGCGTCCTCCACACCGGGGCGGATGGTGGCGCCGGCGAAGTTTTAGAGGTTCCCGCAAGGGGGCCTGCCTCAGGACCAAGCAGGGCGGAGCCTAACAGCCAGCGTTCGCATTTGATTAAGCGCATTTGCTTGATCCATATCAAGCATGGTTCAATAAGAAAAAAATAGTTATCACTATAGCGGCCAGGCACATGGGGGCAGGGAGAAATGGAGCCAAACGATTGTCGCAACTGTGAAATACGCTCGCTCGCCCTATTCGGGGAGATCAGCTCTGAGGGCGTGGATCAGTTTGCTGAACAAACCTACCAGGTCCAGTATCCAGCTGGGGCTACTATCTACGAGCAGGGGGATAAGCCTGAGGCTGCCTTCACACTGCGCGAAGGCATAATAAAACTTGTCCGCAACTCCGGCACTGACCGCAGCCAGATCGTAAGACTGCTGGTCAAGGGTGATCTCATGGGGATCGAGGGGATCTTTGAGGAGCCGTATCGCCAGAGCGCTATCGCACTCACCCCGGTAAGAGTCTGCTACTTACCGCTGCCTATGCTCGACAGGATGCGCACCGAGGAACCGCGCTTTACCGAGGCACTACTCGGGCGCTGGCGCAGGGCACTCAACGAGGTGGAGGAGCTGGCCGTAGAGTTGGGCACTCGCAAGGCCGAAGAGCGCGTCGCGGCTTTCCTCCTGCACTGGCAGGAGAAGGCGGAACATGATGATGATAACTGGATGCCCTTCCCTCTTTCGCGCACCGAGCTTGGACAGATGCTGGGGCTGAGAGTAGAGACAGTAAGCCGCGTGCTAGCTCGCTGGAAACGCGAAGGCATATTCGAGGAGCGGAGCAGCCGCCTGCGCTTGCTCGAACCCGACTGTCTCGATCAACTACTAGCGCAAGGCACTGAGACAGCAACTGCTGCGCATCGCGAATAGTGATGCGTCGCAGTTCCACTACTCTGGAAATGGCTCCGGGGTGGTTTTTAGAGGTGCCCTCAAGGCAAAGCCCCCGTCCTGAAAACAGAACGGGGGCTTGCCGATCGGCCAATAAAAATTGGCCGATAAATATTAGGCCCGCATCATGGCTACCGTGGTATCGAGCATCCGGTTAGAGAAGCCCCACTCGTTGTCATACCAGGCACAGGCCTTGATCAGGCGGCTGCCCATGGCACGGGTAAGGGTGGCATCGAAGACACTGGAGGCCGGATTGTGGTTAAAATCAATAGATACCAGCGGATCCTCGTTATAAGCCAACACACCCGAGAGTTCTCCACCGGCAGCAGCCTTAACAACCTGATTTACCTCATCAACACTAGTATCGCGCGAGGCCGTGAAGGTTAAGTCAACCAGCGATACGTTGATGGTCGGTACCCGAATAGCAAAACCGTCGAGCTTACCGTTGAGCTCCGGAAGAACCAGCCCTACAGCAGCCGCGGCACCGGTCTTGGTGGGGATCTGCGAGTGGGTAGCGCTACGCGCACGACGCAGGTCGGAGTGGTAGACGTCGGTCAACACCTGATCGTTGGTATAGGCGTGAATAGTGGTCATAAGACCCTGCTCAACACCTATCTTATCTTGAATCGCCTTGACCATCGGGGCTAGGCAGTTGGTAGTGCAGGAGGCGTTGGAGATAACCTCATGGCCTGAGGTCAGGACGCCCTGGTTGACGCCGTAGACTACAGTGCCGTCGACATCCTTACCCCCAGGGGCGGAGATGAGGACCTTCTTGGCCCCGGCCTGGATGTGGGCGCCAGCCTTCTCCTTGGAGGTAAACAGGCCGGTGCACTCCATCACCACATCCACGCCCAGATCGCCCCAGGGCAGATCGGCAGGGTTACGCTCGGCACAGACCTTAATCCGGTCACCGTTGACTACCAGATCGCCACCTTCGACCTTAACATCTCCGGGGAAACGGCCATGGGCGGTATCGTAGCGGGTCAGGTGGGCATTGGTCTCGGCATCACCAAGATCATTGATCGCTACTATCCGGATCTCGTCATTACGCCCCGACTCATATAGGGCCCGCAACACATTACGGCCGATGCGCCCGTACCCATTGATAGCTACGTTAATAGTCATGAATTAGAATCCTCCTTATGGTTATTTGTACCGGCCTGCAGCCGTTCATTCGCTTAGTCAAGATGTCAAGCCAACACAACATTAAGCTTGGTAGCATAGCAACTACATCTTTATCCGCGGCAGTGTAACCGATCGTAGCCGCTTGCGGGCAAAGAGTTTATCAAGATTAAGGATTCAAGCTATTAGCTGATTCGATCATAGAGCTTAACCAATCATAACCCAGAGGAGCCGACATGGACGAGCACTACTTGTTTACTTCGGAGTCCGTCTCCCAGGCTCACCCCGATAAGATCGCCGATCAAATCTCCGATACCATCCTCGACGCCGTACTCGAGGCCGACCCGCACGGCAGAGTCGCCTGCGAAACCGCGGTAAAGACCGGCATGGTACTCCTCTTTGGTGAGTTAACCACCGCTGCCGAGGTCGATTTTGAGACCCTGGTTCGTGACAAGGTCTGCGAGCTTGGCTACAACCACTCGCAACTCGGCTTCGATGGCAACACCTGCGCCGTTATCAACGCCCTCGGCCAACAATCACCCGACATAGCGCTAGGGGTTGATCGGACCGATCCCGAGCAGCAAGGGGCCGGCGATCAGGGCCTGATGTTCGGCTATGCCACCGATGAGACTGAGACATTGATGCCTGCCCCGATCCAGTATGCCCATCGGTTGATGCAGCGCCACAGCCAGTTGCTGCAGGAGACCACGCTGCAGTGGTTACGCCCCGACGCCAAGGCCCAGGTAACCTTCAGCTACGCCGACGGCCAACCGCAGGCCATTGATACCGTGGTACTCTCCACCCAGCACGCCGCCGACGTAGATCTGGAGACGGTGCGCGAGGCGGTTATCGAGCAGATCGTCAAACCGGTCTTACCGCAGCAGTGGCTCAGCGCCGAGACCCGCTTCCTGATCAACCCCACCGGGCGTTTCGTGGTCGGCGGCCCGCTGGGCGACGCCGGACTAACCGGCCGTAAAGTGGTCGTCGACACCTATGGTGGCGTGGCGCGGGTCGGCGGTGGCTGCTTCTCGGGCAAAGACCCCTCCAAGGTCGACCGCTCGGCGGCATACGCCTGCCGTTATGTCGCCAAGAACATCGTTGCTGCCGGGCTAGCGCGGCGCTGCGAGGTTCAGCTTTCCTACGCCATTGGCATCGCTGAACCGGTCTCGATAAACGTAGAAACCTTTGGCACCGGCAAGCTACCCCGCGCCAAACTGGTTGAGTTGGTCCGCAATCACTTCGATTTGCGCCCCTACGGCATAATCCGCTCCCTTGACCTGCTGCGGCCTATCTACGCCAAGACCGCCGCCCACGGCCACTTTGGCCGCGAAGAGACAGGATTCACTTGGGAGAGGACTGATATGGCCCAAACGCTGGCAGATAGCGCAGCCAACATTTGATATGTCGATAAAAAGATTTTTTATGCGCATGCCGACGCCAATTCTCGTCGGCTTGCTCATCGTCATCATACTCCTGGGGGCCAGCGTGGCGTGCAGCTTAGGCAGCGGCGGTCAGGAGCAAGCAGCTGAGACGAGCGCAGATGGCGAGAATGCTGATCCGCCCCGCTTTCCGCGCTGGGATGTTGAGGGCCGCGACTGGCCGGGACGCGAGTCAAGCCGGTTTGTGGAGATAAACGGCATCAACTGGCACTACCAGGTATACGGCGACGGACCGGTGCTCCTGCTTGTCCACGGCACCGCTGCGGCCAGCCACTCCTGGCACCCCCTGATAGCGGAACTTGCCGAACACTTCACAGTGATTAACCTCGATCTACCCGGCCACGGCTTCACCTCCAGGCCCGATGCGGAGAGGTTTGTCATGACCGAAATGGCCGCCGATCTTGGCGATCTTCTCGATCACATCGGCTATCAGCCCGAGCTTGTTGTTGGCCACTCGGCAGGGGCTGCCCTGTTAGCACGGATGGTTGTCGATGGGCACATCTCCCCGCAGGCACTGATCAGCATCAACGGCTCCTTTATCCGCCGCCAGGGGCCGATTGGTAGATTCTTCGCCCCGGTCGGCCGCTGGATCTTCGAAAGCGACCGGGCGGCAAACTTCTTCGCCGGGCGCGTCGAAGATCAGCAAACAGTCGCAGACGCCCTTGAGCGGATGGGCACCAACCTCGATGAGCGGCAGGTGGAGCTCTATACGCGTCTGGTTAGAACACCGGGACACATCGGCTCGGCGCTGCGCATGATGGCCCGCTGGCAGCTCTACGAACTCGAGCCGCACTTATCTAAACTTGATTTGCCGGTAGTGCTGGTGGCAGGCGAGGAGGACGGTCTGGTCGATCCAGACGAGGCCGTCGATGTTGCCAACCGGATGCCGCGGGCGAGCGTAATACGGCTTGATGGGCTAGGCCATTTTGCCCATGAGGAGGACCCCGCCCGAACCCTAGAGATCATTTTCAATATTGCTGACGCTAAACTCCAGGAGAGTTTTGCCAGGTAGCGCCCAAACGCGTCAGTAAGCGCACATATTGGGACACCGTAAGTCGGTCTCTGGAGTAGCCTCTAACACTCCCCTCGAGCCACAACCGGCTACCCCGGTGTGGAGGTCTTGGCGCCAGGGATGGCGCCATGAAGCCTCCAGGGATGGATTCACGGCGTCCTCCACACCGGGGTAGCCGGTTGTGGCTCGAGGGGAGTGTTAGAGGCGCCCCTGGAGGCTTTACGGTCCCATACTTGCGGCCGAGGACGCGTTTGGGTGCTATCTGGTAATACTCTCCTGAGGTTTAGAAAGTCAGGAATCTAACCGCTCAAGCAGATCCTCCACCGCCTTCTCCAGCTGCCTGTCACGACCGGCCACTTCATCCTCGGGACGCTGCTCTATGTGGATATCGGGCTGGGCCCCATTATGCTCCATATCCGTGCCATCAGGCAGATACCAGCCCCGGAACGGACGCCGCACCGTGGCCCCGTCGATCAAGGTGCGGCTGCCGGTGGAGATTACCCCGCCATATGTCTGCTCACCGACTAGGGTGCCTCTATTCAAGGTGCGAAAGGCGTGGGCGAGGATCTCCGCATTCGAATAGCTCTTCTCATTGGCCAGCATATTTGCCGGGGCCGTATAGCGTGGCGCATCAAGCCGATCCTGGGGGTAGTGGCCGGTCTCATTCTCATCGGCACCTGCCGGGAGAGTAAAGGCATGGACCGGCGACATCAGCGAGGTGAGGATCCGATCAGTGGTATGGCCGCCGCCGTTGTTGCGCACATCGATGATGAGCCCTTCCTTACCGTGCGCGGCGGCATAAAGATCGGCCTGGAACCGCTCTAGCGAGACGTGGTTCATCGCCTGGATATGCACGTAGCCCAAGCGCCCCTCGGAGAGTTCGGCAACCTTATTCCGGCTGCGCCGCTTAAAGTCGTCGTATTTCAGGCGCGCTAGCTCACTGAAACTGATCGGTGTGATCAGCGCCTGACGCTCAACATTGGGGCCATCGTCAGGACGGCGGAAGGTTATCAACAGCTCTTTACCGACCCGCCCGCGTAACACCTGCAACAGCGACTCATCGCCAGCAAAACGCTGTTGCTCAACCGCGGTAATCACATCCCCCGGGCGCAGGGGCATCGGCTCCTCAGCCGCCGGCCCCTCGGGGACCAGGCTCAGGACACGATAGCCGCTAACGCCATCAGCCAACTCGACGCGCTCATGCTCAATCCCCAGTCGGCCGGATGGCTCGCGGCGCTGGATATAGTCACCGGGGTTGTTGACCCCCATGTGCGAGGCAGCAAGCTCACCCATGAGCTGATTGGCGATATCACTGAACTCACTGGGGGTTCGGGCCCGTTCGATCAGGCTTTCGTAATCGGCGACCAACCCTTGCCAGTCGAGCCCCTTCATGTCCGGCCGATAGAAGCCCTCCTCGATTACCCGCGCCGCCTCGTGGAACTTTTGCAGTGACTGCTCGCGAAGATCAATGCGCAGCCGGTCAGAGATATCCGGTCGCTCGTGCTTTGCGTTGTCGAGTTTGACCACCCCGGCACGGCCACCCGAGACATAAACCAGCCGATCCCCGGTCAAGCTCAGCTGCTGCACACTGGCCACGCCACCCAGGCGCTTACTCTCGCTACCGTCCCAACTGCGCAGCATCAAGCCCTCACCGGAGCGGTTGAAGGTATAGCGATCGCCGCCGGGGGTTATCTCTAATGCATACTCGTTGACCGGGGTTGCGGTCACCCGCTCGACCCGCCGCCAGGCGTTTTCCAAATCAAGTTCAGCAGGCTGTTCCTCAAGCTCTTCGAGCTTGGCGGCGCGCTCGTCAAGATCTACGGGTAGCGGCTCAAGCTGCCCGGCGGCACGGCGTGAGTCGCGATAATAGCGGGTAATATCGCGTGGCGAGTAACGCTCTAGTCCACGATCAAGATAGACCCGGTAGATGTCGTAGGTCTCGTTGGAGCGATTGGAGATAAAGGCGAGCTTGCGCCCATCCTGCGACCAGCGCGGGTTCAAGTCGTTGCGCGGATGACGGGTTATGTTGACCGGTTCATGTGAGCCGTCGACAGGAACGACGAAGATATTCGCGGCGAAGTTCAAGTCGTTCTGCGAGTAGGCGATATAGCGACTATCCGGCGACCAGCGCCACTCAATCGAACTATCCCAACCAGGTACCAGCTTCTCGATCTCTCCGCTGCTGAGATCCTTGATCTTCAGATCGCCCCGGCCGCGTCGAAAGGCTAGATAATTGCCATCCGGTGAGGGGCTCGCCTGACGATCAGAGGACTGCTCATCGGCGATCAGCGGGCTGACCACAAACTGCACCGCTTCGTGCCAACGCTCTGGATCGAGCAGGCCTTCGACATCCGCATCCTCTGCTACCTCATCGGTCAGCTCATCCTCGGGGACGGTATCCGGATCAGCCACAGGCTCGCTCGGCTCAGGCTCCACCGGGTCGGGTTGCGGGTCGAGCGGATCCGGCCCCATTGGGTCAGGATCGGCTGGGTCGGGGTCCGGTTGTGGGTCGATTGGGTCAGGCGGCTCATGCGGGCCGAACGGGTCTTCATCGACACCACTGGCGCCACTATCATTTTCTGCATCAGCCGGCCGTTGGTCTTCTTGGCGCGGTTGCCGCTCAGGCTGTTGCCGTTCAGGCTCATCTGGGCGTTGCTGATCCGCCTCCTCTTCTGCTATAGGTGCGCGTGTTGCGGGTAGCTCATCGATTGCCGCTGTGGGCAACTCATAGCCAGGTTGCTGATAGGCCTGCTCGATTTCATCCCGGGTAAGCAGGACCCGGGCCGCATATATCGACTCGCTGCCATCGGCATCACTGGTGAAGTAGAGGGTGAGGCCATCCGGGGACCAAGCCAAGTCCTTATGTCGAGCATGGTTTGGCGGCGACACCCGCCGGGTCGGACTGTGCTCATCCAGATTGCGGACATAGACCCGCCCGTAGGCGATATAGGCCATGACTTGGCCATCCGGGCTGAGTGCCGCTTCGGTAACATCACGGTCGATGCGGCGCAGCTCATGCTTGTCGCGGCCTACTTCACCGGCGCGCAGCGATAACTTGACTGGCTCGGCCTCGGGGTCGGCAAGATCGAGCGTATATAGGCTATCCCATACTTGGAGGACCGCCTTCTCTGCGTCGGGTGCGACATCAAAGTAGCGCACATCGCGTTCATCAAAGGGGGTCAGGCGCTCGGCTTGGGCGGCGCTGATTGGCTCACAGGGTTCATCTGCGCTGTCCTGCTGTGAGTCGCAGGAGCCATTCTCAGTCAATGCAACGCGATAGAGATTCACCGTGCGATCTTCGCGGTCGGACATGAAAATAAGCGTTTCGTCATCCAACCAGCGGGCTCGACCATCGTCACCATCGCGACTGGTTATGGCGCTAAACTGTTCGCTGGCAAAGTCATAGACCCAGATGTTGCGCGCCTCCGGGCCCTGATAGTGGCGCCTGTTCCAGCCGTGATAGTAGCCGCCGCGGGTAAAGACAACACGCTCACCATTCGGCGACAGCCGCGGCTCGGAGCCGAAGGCCTCCAGCAGACGCGAGTGCTCACCGCCCTGGGGTGAGAGCGAATAGGGGCGCTGTTCGCGATAGACATCCCCTTCGAGGTAACTGGAGAAGGTGATAACCGGCTCACCATCACTATCTTCACTGTAATCCGGAGAGCGGATAAACCGATCGCTATAAGTCAGTTGGCTCAGCTCGCTGCCATCGCGACGCATCCGGTAGAGGTTGAGATAGCCATCACGCATGGAGTTGAAGACGAGCCACTGGCCATTCCCGCTCCATGATGAGTATAGATCATCAAACTGATGCGCGGTCAGGCGGGTTGCCTCGCCGCCGTCACTGCCAACCCGCCACAGATCGCCGCCCCAGCTAAAGACGATCTCTTCGCCATCGGGACTCAGCGAAGGAAACCGTGGCAGCTCTACGGCCTCGCGCTCGGCCGCCGTCAGGACGGTGAAACAGCCCATGGCCACTATGCAGATCAGGCAAAATAATTTTCGCAGCAAGGCCTTGCTCCTAGTCTCTAGTTACCTTCGAGGAGTCTTTGACCGCAATTCTCGCATCTAGTGAGGATCGAAAGGGACCCTTTTGAGGTTACCTGAGGTAATATCTCAAGGAGGGCCTTTGATGGGGGGTGTAGGCTGGTCTTGGGGTGATCTCTCGAAGTCCCGCTAACGCCGCACCGCAGAAGCAATTGCGTCGCTTACAAACGTCATACTGAACCTCGTGTCGCTCACAAACTACATATATAATCCTTTACTCTCAGGTGCTTACCAGTCAGGCCTATATTGGTGTCGCCCAGACCCAACACTTACTAAGGCTGTCCTCTGCGGCAAATCATTTGTTATTGCCAGATAAAATCTCTATCTGCCTGATATTACTGGGATTAACTTAGATGGCGATTGTTTTGGCATGGGTAATGCAAAGCCCTAGATAGTGATCAGCATAGTTGGCTCAATTTCATCGCCGAACTTCTGATGATGACTCATAAAACTACTCTTTGAGCAGTTACTGACTGAATCACTTGATAAATCCTTAGCTCCTAACAGGAGGTGATAGCATGCAAAACAAGACTTTCCTCGCAACTCTACTGGCCTCAGCCTTTGCCCTAGCATCCACTTCTGCCCTGGCATTCGATGCCGCAGAGGGCGAGGATGCCGGTGATCCGTGGGCCGAGCCTGCCGGAGAAGAGATGGAGCAAGACGAAGGTGAGGCCGCACAGGATCCGTGGGGTCAGCCGGAAGAAGAGGCCGCAGAGGATCCATGGGGCCAGCCGGAAGGTGAGGCAGCCGACCCGTTCGGCGAACCCGCCGAGGAAGGTGATACCGAAGGAGGTGAAGACCTTGATGACTTTGAGGGTGGTCAGCAGTGGTAAGCGCCTTCTAGCTTAACCCTCGATGTGTAAATTGGGCTCTCTCGGAAGGCTCAACTCAGGAAGAGTTGAGCCTTCCTCTTTTAGGAACCCCCTAAACTCCCATTGATCCAATTGGTAGGCGCCTCTTAAAACTCCCCCGGAGCCATTTAGCTACCCCGGTGTGGAGGTCTTGGCGCCAGGGATGGCGCCATGAAGCCTCCAGGGATGGATTCACGGCGTCCTCCACACCGGGGTAGCAAATGGCTCCGGGGGATTCGTAGAGGTCTTGGCGCCGGGATGGCGCCATGAAGCCTCCCGGGATAGATTCACGGCGTCCTCCACACCGGGGTAGCAAATGGCTCCGGGGGATTCGTAGAAGTTCCATTCAGAAATCCGCAGCGCCAGACCTGGCGCATTAAGCAGCTGCCAAACCGGCCTCCAACCACGCCACCACCCGCCTAATCTCATCAACTGAAGCAATCATCGCTGCATCCTGCACCACCTGACGCTCGCGCGCCTCGGCATCGAGAGGTGTAGCCGGATCGATATATCCTTCATCCTCCAACCACTGCGCCAGCTCATCGATCTTACTACTCTGGAAGCGCCGCACCTCGCCATTGCGCAGGGCCTCAATCAGCGCTTCGCCATCGCCGCTAAGGCCGTCACAGAGCTCAGCGACGCGGTCGATGAATGTCGCTGACACTGCCGCGGACCTCTCCAGAACCGTCCGATCGACCGGGGTGCCGCGACCATACCGCCAAGCATTTAGCCACAACCGCGCCACACTGCAGCGCCCGCGCAAGCGCTGGCGCTCTGTCTGGGCGGCGATCACCGCCGGGGCTGCGCTACTATCCAGCAACCCCTCGAACTGACCGAGCGTCATGGTCCGCCAATCCTCCAGCAGCCTATGCAGCAGCGGCAGATCATCACGCAATAGGTGGAAGATGTGCATCGAACCCGCCGGCGCCCGCGGCGCTATCGCCGGGACACCGATGCGCTGGGCGTAATCGTAAGCCGGCTCCTGCTCGCCAGGCGCTGGAACCGGGTCGCGTTCAGGCAAGGCAAAATCGACCTGGGCAGAGTCACTTGCAGCGCCAAAGCGAATCTGCGCCAGATCTATTACGTGCGGCAGCTCCCCGACCGCCCGCTGCCAGAGTGGCAGCTCATGGCGCCGGGCACTCAAATAAAAGACCTGCCTGCCCTCTTCCCGGGCCATCTGCCCGAGGGTGGCACCGATCAGCACAAAGCGCTCCTCATCGCTGGCAGTTAAGGCCTCATCGAGAAAGAGTGGCAGGCTCTCGCGATCCTGCTCGAGTTGGTCTGCCCAGGCCAGGCGCACCGCCAATAGTAGCTGCATCCGGGTACCTGTAGACAGCTCCCCCAGATCACGGTCGACTTGTTGACTGAGATCGCGGGCAAAAAAGGTAAAATCCTCACCCAAGCACAAGTCGTAGTTATGCCGCGTAAAACGGCGAAACCGATCGCGGGCATCACTTAGCACCTGCGGCTCATGGTGCTGGCGGTGCTCGCGCTCGACGTTATCCAAGAGCACCTGCGCCGCCTCGGCAAAAAGCCCCTCAGCAAAGCGCTCATGGAGCGCTGCTTGGCGGCTCTCGGTAGCAGCCATAGCCTGCTCCAGGCGCCAATCGCGGCCGGCGTCGTGGAGCCGGGTACGGATCGTGCTAGCTTGATCACGCAGCTTCTCGAGTTCGGCAGCCTCGTTTTCGGCCTGTTCAAGTTCGGCCTGCAAACCCTGCTCATCACCACTATCTACCCGGCTCAACAACTGTTCATCGCTCGCCAGCGCGCTGCGCCGTTCAGCCTCTACCGCCGCCGCCTCACGCAGCCGATCGCGCTGTTCGCGCCAGGCCGGGTGCTGCTCACAGCGCCGCGCCAACTCGTCGCGTTGATCTTCTTCTAGCCCGGCCTGTTCAAACAGCTGGCCGCGCTCACTAGCGAGCTCATCTAGCTCGCGCTCTAAGCGCTGCTGCTCGCTGTGGGCCTGATGATATTCACGCTCGGCGCTCTCGGCCCGGCGGCTGCGCTCGCGCAGTTCATGTAGGGCCGATTCGAGTTCAACCAGGCCGCCGGTTGCTGCACTGCATTCAACTCCACTCGCTGCTAAATGCTGCCGTACCCGAGCCAGCGACTTTTCCAGCGTCTTCTCTAAGCGGCGGCAATTCTCCTGTGCCGCGGCGCCTTCATCCCGAGCCCGATCGAGCTGCTCGCTGAGGCGGACGAATCGATCCAAGGCCGCGGCGGTAAGCTGCGGATCGAACCCCAGCCGGTGGCCAAGCTCGTGGCGCTCGGCTTCCAACTCCGCCAACTCCTTATCAACTTGTTGCAGGGCATTGCGCAACTCCGCCGCCCGCTCTGCATCAGCCTGGCGCCGCTGCAAATCGGCGCGGGCGGTTTCCAGCTCCTGCAAACGCTCGCGTACGGCATCGGCTCGCCAGCGCGACGGGGCTTGCAGTCCGGTTTCGCTAAAGCGCTGCTGCGCTGCGCGCCGGTCATCACTAGGAGCCAACCAGCCGGCAGCGGCAATGCCCAGGCCGGCTAAGACCGATCCACCCAGGGCAATCCAGTCCTCGACTTGGTAGGCGCCTACCCCGGCTGCGCCGCATCCTGCTAACGCCAGCGCCAGGACCGCATAGAGCAGCCGAGCGTCAAAGCCGCCCACAGCCAGCCAGACGCGCAGGGCGTGAGCTGCTTGCCAATATAGCTCGACATGGCTAGTAGCAAAGGTAGCGGCCGGCATACCCTCGAGCTTACCCTGCAGATCGGCTTGTTGCGCCTGGCAGCGCTGCAGACGCCGGGCCAGGCTTTCTGCCTCGTGTAAGGCTTGAGGGGAGATCAAGTTAGCCGATTCAGGGTTACTCTGCTCAGTATTAGCCGTACCGGCAAGTTCCGCCCGCGCCCGCTGCTCACTCGCCCGCGCCCGCTCCAATTGCCGCTGTTCCTGATCAAGCTGCTCCTGGGCACGGCGCGCCTCCTCAAGCTCATCACGGGCACTATCCAGCTCGACCGCCTGTGGCCGAGGAGTATCGCCGAACCCGGCCGCGGCCAACTGGTCACGCGCCTGCTCGCGACGCTCGCCTTGGCGTCTGAGTTCATGCTCAAGATTCAGACGCCGCTGCTCAAGCTTATTGAGGCGCTCCATCTCATCGCCGCGCAAGCGCTCCAGGCCAGTTGCGAAGTCGGCCAAAACCGCCTCGACCTGCTGACGCCGACGCCGTGCCTGAAGCAGTGCTAAGGCCTGGCGCAGCTGCTCGCTGCGCCCCGCCGCCCGCCGTGCGGCATCGATCTGCTCATCGAGCTCAGGCAGCTGCGCCTCCTGGCGGTACAAATCGGCATACTCGGCTTCGACGCGGCGCTGCTCGGCCTGAGCCTCGCGCAAGGCCTTTGCCTCCCGCACACCGTTTTGCTTGCCAACTCGGAACTGCTCTTCGTTACGCAACGCCACCAGGTCATAGCCGCCCGCTAGGCTGCGGCGCAGTTCGGCACCGAGGCGATCATCCCGCTCGTCAGCGACGAGCAGATCCTCCATGGTCAGCCAATAACAGCGCAGCACATCGCGCCGCGGCAGACGTGGAGAGTGGGCAGGGCGGCCATCGAGCTCCCAAACCTGCTGCTGACCGGTGCGCCTGACCGTCCACTGGCCATCACCGCTGAAGCTAGCCGCAACCGCAATGGCGAAGTGATCGTCAGGCCCCGGCTCGACCACCAAGGCCTGTAACGCCCTGATCAGGCTGCTCTTACCGCTGCCATTGGGGCCAGTGACAAGATTCAGCCCAGGGCCGAAGTCGGTAATAGCAAAACCGGGCTCAATGCCGGGCAGGGTTTGAATCTCCAGGCGCGTCAACCTCACTGCTCAGCCTCCTCCTGCGGCTGTTGAGCACGTAGCCGCTCTAGGATGCGCAGACCGGCCTGACGCAGCCACTCAGCAGCCTGTTCATCGTCGATCGTGGCCGGACTGATCTCCTGCCAGCGCGCCTCGCGTGCCCTCTCTTGCAGGCGCCTTCTCGCTTCGGCAATCAGCTGCTGGCGCTGCGGGTCATCCAGCGGCCGTTCGAGCAGCAACAATTGCCGTGCCAACAGCCCCGGCGGATCGCTATCCGCAGCCAACTCGGCGAGATCAATACTGGGGCGGGTCGCCAGCTGCACCCGCTCGATGAAGTAATGGGTGCCCGCCGCGCCGTTGAGCAGATGATCACGCGCTTCATCGCCGAAGAGGGCAACCGCCTCACTACCCAAATCGCTCTGGCCACCCAGGACTACCCGTAACCCAACCGCCTGAGGAGGGGCATCTTGCAGCTGCTGATCAAGATCGCGCGCCACCTCCAGCACGCGCTCGCGGGCCTGTTCGGCTGCCGTGATAGCAGACAGATCGACGCGTAGCTCTTCCCAGCGCAGCGCCGCCAACGGCCACTGCTCTATGCGGCCGATCTGGCCACCCTCTATGGTTATTAGCCAGGGGCCGTGCGCACCCGGCTCCCCCGGATCCGTCCCCACCGGTGAGCCCAAATAACCGCCCAAATAACCGCCAAGACCATCGCCCGAGTAAGCACTTTTATAGTCGTAGCTGCAGTCATCGGCGGCGTGGGTGTGACCCAATAACCAGCAATCGACTCCCGCCGCTACTAGCTCACCCTCTGCAACCGGAGCATAAGGGCTGGAGCTCTGGCCCCGATCACAGTGGAGAACGCCGATGTTAGGGCCTGCCCCCCGCTCCAGGCGCTGCCCGGCCAGTGGACTATAAGTAACCTGCGGCCGCGGGAAAGACCACCCCCAAAAGGTAACCCGTTCGCTCTTCACTTGCAGGGTCACCGACTCCCACTCGCCGGCGCGGCCGAGTAGTTCGATATTTTCTATCTGCCCGGCCAAACGCGGTAAAACGTGGACATCGTGATTGCCAACAACCGCATATACCTTTATCCCACCCGCGCTTAAGCGCTGTACACCTTGGTACAGTTCACGATAAGCCTCATAAAAATCGTTCTCATGCTCAACGACATCCCCTGCCAGAACCACCACATCGACTTCCGCCTCCAGGGCAGCATCAACCATCTTACTCCACACACCGGCCGGCCCGAGTTCGCGCGATGAGGACCGCAAGCTCTCCGGCAGACGCGAAGGACGCCGGCCCAGATGCAGGTCGGCACTGGCCAAGATCTTCACAGGCATAGTAGAGTCATCCGGGTGAGGCCTTTGCTATTCTCGGCGCGTAAGTTTTTAAACCATTTAAAGTAGCCCAAGAGAGCACTTGTATGAAAGATCACGAATATCCCCCGTACGAGGAGAGCATATCATTTCACAGTCAAATCAGACGACTGGTAGAAGACGATGATCTGCAAGATGAAGAGGTTCTTGATGGGCTGCTCTCGATCGTAACCTCTGACCTGCCCGCTGAGTTAGAGATACAAATTGATAGCCCGCGCCCAGAAAGCGTCGCTGAGTTATACGAAGCAATCGAGGATCACGGCCCCGAGATCCCCAAGAACCTATTCATAGATATGGCGTGGCGGCTTGCATCACGCCAAGAGGATATTTGGCAGCGCTTGGCCCTCTATTGGGCCCTGGACACGCTCTGGGAGTTACGTCACATTGTTCTGCTCTGCTTCCTGAGCCATGCTCAAGATCAGACCCTCAGCCCCTACGTCAGGGCACGGCTGCCGATCATCGCCCATTGGCTGCCAGACGAGGAATGTGCAGAGTTAGTCGCAGACATAATCGATGACGCCCCAACCGACGGTAGCTCGGCAAAACCGGTCTTTGAGCAACAAGCGAGTGTCGACGGTATCTATCTCTCAATACCTGAGGGCGGCGCCTTACAACATCTAGCGATCACGGGCCACAACGAGGGTGAGCACTTTCTCGGCTTAGTTGAGCTGGAGGTCGACAGCGGCTTCTACTCAGTGGAGACTCTTTGCGGCCTTGACCAGCGGCAGCTAAGCGAAGAACTGGAGCTTCTGCAGATCGACTCGCCACTCGGCGAAGCCACCCCAGATATTGCCATTGCCTTGCTTAACAACGCCCTCGCCAGTCAGCTCGAAAGCGAAGAACCACCGCCCGCCAGTTTGATTGATCTGGTAACCATCTTTGCCCTGCAAGGGCAAATCGCCCCTGAACCAATAAGCACTCGCCAATGGCTTGATATATTAGACCCCGATAACAAGCTCGAGTCACTAACCCCGCAAAAGCGTGGCCGGCTGATCAACCAGAGTGCAAAATGGGCTGAGCAGTTCCCGATTGTCGACACCTGGTTCGATGACAACCCAGAGAGCGCATCTATAATCGATGCCTACTCCAGCCCGAATAAGCGCGAGTTGGAGCTGCGCCGACACCTTGACGTTGATCGCCGTCCCTGGTGGGCAGAACATTGCTTTCGCTCGGCATTAGCCCTGCAACAGGGCTGGAACCAGGATACCTGGATGAGCTTTGCCGCCGTTGGCAAGGCGTTGCTGGATGGCCGCGAACTGCGCAAAATCCCGATCTTCGATAGCATCCTTAGCGCTACCCTGGAGGCCCATGAAAGAGGCTGCAGGTGCTCTGGATCTAGTAAGCTAGACGAAGATCTCGACGGCGATCCATTTAGTGACCCATCGCTGCGCCCGGAATCACTGCACATCCCTGACAAGCTACGCCAAAGCCTGGAGGGCTTTTACAACCGAGAACACGCCAAGGCCGTCTGGGATAGTGGCTTTATGGGTCTGCACGGCTACCTCTTCGCCATAGCCACCCATCCGGAACCCATCTCCCCCAGCGAGTGGCTCGGCCCACTGCTCAATCCGGACGACCAAAGCCAAGCTGGTGTGGCGGCGAATAAAGCAGAGTTTAGCGAGATCATCGGCAACCTACTGCAACTTTATAACGTCATCAACTCGCAAGTTTTTGAAGGCGTTGCTGAATTGCCCGAAGGGTGCACTCTCAAGAGTGAGCCAATGGATAACTTTCATCCTGATGCCCCGGTGAGCCAGTGGGCACGCGGGTTCAGGACCGCCCGCAGATGTTTTGGCCACTTGCTCGATTGGCTGGACGAGGCGCGAGAGGATATGCCTCAAAACAGCCAAGAGAGAGAGAATTGGGAGATGGAAGTAGCCGAAGTGTGTGGCTTTTCGACGATGGCACTGGAGATCTTCGCCGATCGCCAAAAGGCCGAGCGGGTCTGCCGCGGTGCCCAGGAGGATAATGAAAAGACCACCATCGAGAATATGGCCAAGTTCGCCCACACTACTTTCTATGAAAGTTTTAGCGATATCGCCATCTTTGCCGGCACGCTCCGCCGCGATATAGATAGCGATGATGATGAGCAAGGATCAATGGGGATGCCGGCTGGGACGGCCGCTAACGCTTCTGAGAAGGGTGAGCCACGGCTCGATCAAATACCATTCTCAACCCCCTCAACGCAGCCGCCGCAGCAACCGGGGCCACAACAGCCGGCGCGCAGTAACAAGGTCGGCCGGAACGAACCGTGTCCATGCGGCAGCGGCAAAAAATACAAGCGCTGTTGTGGCGACCCCCGTAATAGCCACTAGAAAGCCACTAGTGGCCCACTAGCGGACCAGCTCCACGCGGCGCAGGCGCAGGCTGTTAGAGACCACCAGCAGGCTTGACAGGCTCATTGCCGCCGCCGCCATCATCGGCGATAGCAGTACTCCCCACAGCGGGTAGAGCACCCCCGCGGCTACTGGCATCAGGGTTATGTTGTAGACAAATGCCCAAAAGAGATTTTGCCTGATGGTGCGAAAAGTCCGTCGCGCCAAGCTGAGGCCCCGCGCCATGCTCCTCGGGTCGCCGGCCATGATCACCACATCGCCGGCCTCAATGGCCACATCGGTGCCTGTCCCTACAGCTACTCCGACATCCGCCCGGGCCAGGGCGGGGGCATCATTGATACCGTCACCGACAAACGCCACCCGCAGCCCCTTACTTTGCATTTCGCCAATAACCGCCTCTTTATCAGCCGGCAGCACATCGGCCTTGACTTCAGTGATGCCGATCTGGCGCGCCACCGCATCAGCAGTCTCACGATCGTCACCGGTCAACATCACGGTGCGCAGCCCCATGCTGTGCAGCGCATTTATGGCAGGCTTCGAGCCCTCTTTGATCGGATCGGCAACCGCGAGCAAGGCAGCCACTCGGCCACCTATGGCGACAAACAGCGGCGTCCGACCCTGCTTGGCGAGTTCTGCAGCGCGCTCATGCAAACCGCGCGGCACCATTATCTGGAGCTGGTTGAGAAAGCGGCGCGCTCCGACCACAATCTCTTCACCATCGACCTTACCCTGTACCCCGTAGCCCGGGACAGCTGCAAAGTCTGCTACTTCGGCAACGCCAAGATTGCGGGCGTGGGCAGCGGCAACTATGGCCTCAGCCAGAGGGTGCTCGCTGCGCCCCTCCACCGCCGCTGCCTGAACCAGTACATCATCGGCCATAAAGCCATCCGCCGGCTCAATATCGGTCAACACCGGCCGCCCCACGGTCAACGTCCCGGTCTTATCCATGACCACGACGTTTACCCCGGCAGAGGCCTGGAAGGCCGCCCCGCGCCGAAACAGGATCCCCTGCTCGGCACCACGCCCAGTGCCGACCATTATCGCCATCGGCGTAGCCAGCCCCATGGCACAAGGGCAGGCAATAAGCAGCACTGCCGCTGCCACCACTAACGCATGGTCGATGCCGAAACCGAGCAGCGACCAACTCAGCGCTGCCCCAATCGCCAAGGCTATGGCCGCCCAAACCACCCAGCCGGCAACGCGATCGACGAGTGATTGGATGGGGGGCTTGGAGGCCTGCGCCCCCTCGACCATGCGCACGATCTGGCCGAGCACTGTGTCTGCGCCCACACGCGAGGCGGCAAAGGTGAACGAGCCGCTGCGATTGACAGTACCGCCGACCACCTCATCGCCAACCCCCCGCGCTACCGGCACCGGTTCACCGGTTACCATCGACTCATCGATATAGCTTGAGCCCTCGATAATCCGGCCATCCACCGGGAGCCGTTCACCCGGGCGCACCACGACTTGATCGCCTGGCTCTAACCGCTTGACCTCAACCTCTTCTTCGCGGCCCTGGCGGATCACTCGCGCGCTTGGCACCTGTAGCTCGAGCAGGCGGCGTATCGCCTGAGATGCCTGGCCCCTGCTCTTGAGTTCAAAGTAACGACCAACCAAGACCAGGGTAATGATCACCCCCACCGCCTCGAAGTAGACACCGCGGGCTTGCTCGGGAAAGAGCTCTGGCCATAGCAAGACCGTGGTTGAGTAGAGCCAGGCGGCGCTGGTGCCGAGCATTACCAGCGAGTTCATCTCCGGGTGGAGACGCAATAGGGCTGGTGCGCCCCGAGCAAAGAATCTTCTGCCAGCCCAGAGCAATACCGGCGTCACCAATAGCCACTCAACCCACAGCCAGGACCTCTCCGCCAGAACTTGTTGCATGGCAGAGTCTAGTCCGGGCAGCAGCATCGGCCCCATGGCCACGGCTACCAAAGGTATGGTCAGCGCCACTGCCAGCCATAAATCGCGCCACAAAGAGCCCAGCTCCCGAGCTGAATCAGGCATGGAGCGCTCTTGATCGCGCCGGACTGTGGCTTTAAAGCCGCCCTTGGATATCGCCTCGATTATCTGCTCACTGTCGACCTGGGCCGGATCGAAGCTGATCGTGGCCCGCTCGGTAGGCAGACTAACCGAAGCCGAATGGACGCCCGGCAGGCGGGTAGCCATGCGCTCAACCCGTGCCACACAGGATGCGCAGGTCATCCCCTCTATAACCAATTCTAGGCTCTGTTCAGCCATTCACCCCACCTCGGCCGGAATGTCTAGGCCTGTTGTTTCCCATATATAGAGCATCTGATTACTCTAGTTACTCTAGTTACTCTGGTTAATCTGGGGCGCCTCTAACCCCCCCGAGCCTAGCTGCCCCGGTGTGGAGAACGCCGTGAATCCTCCCCTGGAGGCTTCATGGCGCCATCCCTGACGCCATGACCTCCACACCGGGGCAGCTAGGCCCAGGGTGGGAGTTTATTAGATGTCCCTTCTAATCGTCCGTAACCATGCCCGCGAATCCAATCTCCTCCAAGCGCTGCGCCACCAGTGCCGGATCAGGGCGTCCCTTGACCTGCGCCTGTTGCGCCTCGGCACTTACCTCTATCACCTGTTCAACCCCCGGCAAGGTCTCCAATACCTCACGCACTGAGGCCTCGCAGTGGCTACAACTCATGCCTTCAATACGGATCTTAACCGCTTCCATCTCGCTCTCCGTTATTACTCAACCTGCGCTCCAGGCGATCTATCTTAGCGTTCATCTCTTTAATTTGATGTAACATCTCTTCCCGCTCAGTATGCGCCTTGCCCTCTGATTCCATACGCTTCTCTTCTTCCTCTTCCCAGTGCAGCGACTGCATACTGTTTACGATAATACCTATGAATAGGTTGAGAACGGTAAAGGCAGATACCAGGATAAATGTTACAAAATAGAACCAAGCCCCGGCATACTGCTCCATTACCGGCCTAGCTATCGCCTCCGACCAGCTCTCCAGGGTCATTACCTGGAATAGGGTATACATACTCAAACCAACGGTCCCGAAAAATTCTGGGAAACTCTCGCCATAGAGCTCCGTGCCCATAACCGCAAATACATAGTAGACCAGCAGAAGCAGCACACCGATCCAACCGATACCGGGCAAGGCGCGCAGCAGTGACTCAACTATTATGCGCAACCGGCCAACCTGCGAGATCAAGCGCAGCAGGCGCAGGATGCGTAAGGCACGCAACACGGAATATGCCCCGCCATCAGGCACCAGAGCTATCGCCACCACAAAGAAATCAAACAAATTCCACGGGCCGCGGAAGAAACGCGGACCCCAGGCCACTATACGCAGGGCCACTTCGACCACAAAGACGCCAATAATAACCTGGTTGATAAGCGGTATTAGGCCACCGGCCCAGGCCTTGATGTCATCCGAGGTAACTAGGCCAAGAGTGACACCATTTATGCAGATAAGAACGATGATAGTGTTCTGGAACCAGGGCGTTTCCACCAACCACTGAATACGCCCGCGCAGCCCGGCAGAATAGTTGTGCTGAGAGTTATTATCACCACTTGAAAACACGAAAACTAGCCTCCAACTATGAAGTTAGGAGCAGGGCAAGTTCAGCTGATCTGCTCCGCTCCTAATAACGCACAGTATACCTATTCGGGAGGTAATACCTATGGCTATGATGCGTTATGATCCTCTTAATACCTTACGCCAATTACAAACCGACCTGGACCGGATCTTTAGTGCAGGCAGCCAGGGCATGCTTGGAACCCCATCGGAGAATGGCGAGTCTGCCTCTAACTGGATGCCCGCCGTAGATATCGCTGAAGACGACAAGGCGTACCACGTCCACGTCGACCTGCCTGGGGTTGACGCTGAGAACATCGATGTTGCCATGGACAACGGTATGCTGACCATCAAAGGGTACCGCGAAGATAATAAATCCGAGGATGGGCCCAACTGGAAGAGGGTTGAGCGAGTCCGCGGGACCTTCTTCCGCCGCTTCACTCTGCCGGAGAATGTCGATGCGGACAACATCCAGGCGCGGTGCCGCAACGGCGTGCTTGAGGTAGCCGTACCCAAGCGCGAGGAGCAACCCGGTAAGCGGATCAAGGTTGAGCAGGCAAGCTGACTAATCTCAAGCCGTGCCTTTGCTTCTCCTCTGTATAAATCTTCACATAACCCCCTCTGCCAGGCTGCGCATAAACTGCGCAGCCTTTTTGCTGCCGGCAACATCCAGCCTCCTGCTAGCGTCGATAGGGTACTACCACTACCGGACAAGGGGCATGCTGAAGAATCTGATGGCTTACCGAACCGAGCAGCAGCCCGGCGAAACCGCCATGCCCGCGGCTACCAACAACCAATAGCTGCGCATCGGCGCCGATCTGGTCGAGCAATGTACCTACTACTCCGTGATCCTTGGCATGCAAAACATGCTTGTCGATCGCCACATCGTCAGCTGCGGAGAGTGATTCTATGGCCCGATCAACGATGCCATGCGCCTCCGCCTCGAGCTCTGATGCCGGCTGAGCTACGAGCACCCCTAGTTCCGAATCGAGGTAGCGCCGGTCAATGACATAGACTGCCCGCACCCCGGTTGAACGCAGGCGTGCTTCATCGACCGCCCATTCCAGAGCCCTTTGCGAGCCCTCTGAGCCATCCAACCCTACTACTATTTCGCTCATGCTGCCTCCAAGTATGTAACTGTGGGTGGCCTCTAAAACTTCGCCGGCGCCACCATCCGCCCCGGTGTGGAGGCCTTGGCGCCAGGGATGGCGCCATGAAGGCTCCAGGGATGGATTCACGGCGTCCTCCACACCGGGGCGGATGGTGGCGCCGGCGAAGTTTTAGAGGTTCCCTGTGTGGCAAGAAAACTCTCCACCAGACATGACAACGATTCCCCGACAAGCTAGCATCTAGCGCGATGCTAGCATTTCGCCCCCGTAAACCACGCTGTAGGTTGTCGGGGTAGCGAGGCGATAGCAGTCATCCAGTCACGAAAACATATTAAGGAGTAAGGCTCATGAGCGCCATCTGGTTGGCCATGGCTGCACTAGCCCTATACATCTTCGGCTGGTTGTGGTACTCACGCTACCTTGCCAACCACATCTATCGACTCGATCCGAATTTTATCACCCCGGCGCACCGTTACCGCGATGGTGTTGACTTTGTGCCCACCAATAAGTGGATCTTATGGGGGCACCACTTCACCTCTGTCGCCGGTGCTGCCCCGATAATCGGCCCCGCCATTGCTATTTACTGGGGCTGGGGACCGGCTCTAGCCTGGGTTGCCCTGGGCACGGTCTTCGCCGCCGGGGTCCATGATTTCGGCGCCCTAGTGCTCTCCAACCGCCACCGTGGCCAATCAATCGGCACCATGGCCAACCGCATAATCGGCAGACGCGCCAAGATATTATTTTTATTTATAATACTCATATTGATTTTGATGGTGAATGCGGTTTTTGCCTGGGCCATTGCCAATCTCTTTATCAATAACCCCTCTGCAGTCCTCCCAGTAATACTCCAGATCCCGGTTGCAATCTGGATCGGCTACAAGGTTCTGCGCCGTGGCGGCAATTTGCTACTGCCATCCATAATAGCGCTAGCGCTTATGTATGGCACTGCGGTAGTTACGACTTACGTCGAATGGCTACAAATCGATTTGGTCAGATGGTTCGGCGGCGAAGGCGCGAGTACCTTTGTCTTCGGTCTTGAGGCAACTCCGGCGAGCTTCCTGATCTGGATCCTGGCACTGCTCGGTTATGTCTATGTCGCCAGCACCTTGCCGGTCTGGAAGCTGCTCCAGCCCCGCGATTATATTAACGCGCAGCAATTGATCGTCGGCTTAGCTATCCTCTATCTCGGCTTGCTGCTGACCCAGCCGCAGGTCACCGCACCGATTTATAACAACGCCGCCGAGACCTCATGGTTCCCGCTGCTCTTTATCACCATCGCCTGCGGGGCAATCTCCGGGTTCCACGGCCTTGTCGCCTCCGGGACCTCTTCCAAACAGCTTGATCGGGAGCCTGACGCCCGCACTGTCGGCTACCTAGGAGCCCTGGGCGAAGGGATCCTGGCGCTCATCGCGATCATTGCGGTTGCTACGGTCTTCGCCAGCCAAAGCGAATTTCTCGACAGCTACTCAAGCTTCGCTAAGGCCGGTGATGTCGGCATCGGCAACTTTGTCGAGGGCGCCTCTGTCCTGGCCTCCGGTGTTGGCATCCCGAGCGAGATCGCAGCAACTATCGTGGCCTTGATTATAGTCTGCTTTGCCGCTACCACCCTTGATTCAGCTGTGCGCTTGCTGCGCTATATAATCGGTGAGTTGGGCAACGAGTATCGGGTCCATCATCTTACCCGGCGTCACATCGGCACCTCGCTGGCTATAGGCATGACCGCCCTGCTCGCCCTTGTCCCCGATGGCGGCCAAGGGGTCGGCTCCGGAGGCTATCTGCTCTGGCCACTATTCGGTACATCTAATCAGCTCCTTGCTGGGATAACCCTCATGCTCATCTCGCTCTGGCTCTTCCGCCAGGGTCGCAACCCCCTACCTACATTGGTACCGATGATCTTTCTGTTAGCCATGACGATCTGGGCTCTAACCCAGCAATTAGTCCTCGACTGGTCCGGGGT
The DNA here is from genome assembly GCF_002356555.2 of Halorhodospira halochloris. Lineage (NCBI taxonomy): Bacteria > Pseudomonadati > Pseudomonadota > Gammaproteobacteria > Chromatiales > Ectothiorhodospiraceae > Halorhodospira > Halorhodospira halochloris. The sequence continues at coordinate 292,738 of NZ_AP017372.2, read as the reverse complement.
CGGTGAGGCTGATGCCCAGTGGCTGCTATTCGCACTCGGCGCCATAATCCTCGGCTTTGCGGTATGGATACTTCTCGAGGCAATCCGCCTGTTCTACCATCGCGAAGAGCTCGAAGCGCTGCGCGACCCAGCCGATGAGACAGCCGAGGAGACAAACGATAGTGCCGAGAATGGACGACCAACCGGTAAGGGACAGCAAACCGAGCAAACCGATAAGGGAGAGTCATAATATGGCTCAGAAACTACGCGAGCGACTTGCCGCCTTTGCCTCAGGCTATGACCGTATGCTGCGCCTTGGCCACGAGGCCGAGGTGCGGCGCGAGCTTGCCGAGCGTGAGGATCTGATCATGCTTATGCTCTTTAGCGAAACCATGGGGCTGCCCAACCCTGCTAGCTACTACACCCTTGAGCTCTACCCGGCACTGATCGAGTCCTACCATCAGTGGCACAAGCGCATGGGCATGGAGCACTCACCGCTAGACCATGTGCGCTGCTGCTAACCTCAACACCCCTTTGCTCTTTTTCTCTGGTAAGGGCGGGGTCGGCAAGACTACCCTTGCCGCCGCCCACGCCCTGGCCCGGGCCAATCTGGGCAAGAGGGTGCTGCTGATCTCTACTGACCCGGCCCACAACCTGGGCGACACCTTTGACCGCGAACTGGATGGCACGGCGCGTGCGGTAGCACCCGGGGTGGACGCCTTGGAGATAGATCCGGATGCCGAGTGCCGCAGCTACATAGCCAGGGTCAAGGAGAATATCCGCGCCACTGTCCGCTCCAGCCTGCTCGCCGAAGCCGAGCGCCATATCGATTTAGCGGCCGGTTCTCCGGGTGCCTACGAGGCGGCGCTGTTTGATCGCATGGTGGCGATCATCTTGGACGAGGCACAACTTGGTGAGGAGCGCGGTTATGATCAGGTGGTCTTCGATACTGCCCCCACCGGCCATACCATCCGCCTGCTCAACCTGCCCGAGCTTATGGGCGCCTGGATAGACGGGCTGTTGCGCCAGCGCCACGAGCACAATAGGGAGCGTTCGCAGTGGCTAGGAGAGAATGAGCCGCCCCAAGATCCGCTCTATGAGCTGCTCCATGAAAGGCGGCGGCGTATCGCCGTGGTTCGCGACATGCTCCTTGACCACGAGCAGAGCTCTTTTGTCTTTGTCCTAACTCCCGAACACTTGCCTGTTAGGGAGACCCAGCGGGCGGTCGCCGAGCTCGCCGAACACCGCTTGCCGGTCAGTGCCCTAGCGATCAATAAGGTGCTCCCGGGAGTTGCTAAGGGAGCTGCTAAGGAACCTGTTGGGCAACCAGGCCCGGACGACTTCCTTGGCCAGCGGCGGGCGGCGCAGGGGCGCCATCTGGAGACCATAGAGCGTTTATTCGCAGATTTACCACGCAGCTTCATCGAGCTGCAGAGTACCGATGTCCACTCTCTGGAGGCACTGCGCCGGGTCGCAGCGCAGTGGCAGCAAGGGGACTAGTCGCCAGGAACGTATTGCCGCCGGGCAATATCCTCCTCAAGGTAGCCTCCAAAGCCCCACCCTGGAGCCACTCAACTTCCCCGGTGTGGAGGACGCCGCGAATCCATCCCTGGAGGCTTCATGGCGCCATCCCTGGCGCCAAGACCTCCACACCGGGGAAGGTTGAGTGGCTCCGGGGTGCGGCTTTGGATCTCCCCTAAAGGCTAGTAACGGCCATCAACCGCGCGAACGCTCATCGAGCAGTTCGCGCAGATAAGCCTCAAAGGCCGGACCGAGGCTCGGGTGCTGGAGACCGTATGCCGCTCCCGCCTTAAGATAGCCGAGCTTATCGCCGCAGTCGTAACGCCGACCGCTATACTCATACGCATAGACCGGCCGCTCTTGCATCATCGCCACTATGGCATCGGTTAGCTGGATTTCCCCGCGCTTATCGGGCTGAGTCTGTTCAAGATACTCGAAGATGTCGCGCTCAAGGATATAGCGGCCAACAACAGCGAGATTCGATGGCGCTTCATTGGGTTCAGGCTTCTCGACCATACCCTTGACCGCCGTTATACCTGAGGCGATAGACTCACCTTCAACCACGCCGTACTTATCGGTCTCTTGATGCGGCACCCTTTCTACGCCGAGCACCGAACCGCCATACTCCTCGACCACAGCGGCCATCTGGGCCAAAACTGGGAGTTGGTCGGCTGTATCGATCAAATCGTCAGCAAGGATCACCCCGAATGGCTCACGCCGACCCACCGCCGCCCTTGCCGATGCCACCGCGTGGCCTAGACCGAGGGCCCTGCCCTGGCGGATATAGATACAGCTTAACCCCGGCGGCACGGTGTTTTTTACCGTGTCGAGCAGTTCATACTTGCCCTTGGCTTCGAGCTCATGCTCAAGCTCAGTGGCCGTATCGAAATGATCGCCGATCGCCCGTTTGGTCCGCCCGGTAACAAAGACCAGGTATTCGGCGCCGGCTGCGGCGGCTTCATCTACCGCATACTGGATCAGCGGGCGATCGACAATCGGCAGCATCTCTTTCGGGCTTGCCTTGGTCGCCGGCAGGAACCGGGTACCGAGGCCAGCGACGGGGAAGACTACAGTTCGAATGGGCTTGTTAGGAGTAGACATTGGCAGCCTCCGTACACTTGTCCCTGCCGTAATACGTATGGACTTAGCAATCGACCTTCAAGGTTACAGAAAAGTTAACCAAGCCGTCACCCGATCCAGCGCCGGGCATTGCGGAACATCCGCAGCCACGGCCCGTCACCCTCCCATTCTGGCGGCCGCCATGAGAACTGCACGGCGCGAAATACCCGCTCGGGGTGCGGCATCAGAATGGTCGCCCGGCCATCAGTGCTGGTAAATCCGGTCAACCCACCCAGCGAACCGTTAGGATTGGCCGGGTAGGTCTGGGCAACATGGCCCCAACCATCCACGTAGCGCATTACCGGCAGCGCCGCGGCACTCTCTGCGCTGCCGAAATCGACCTGCCCCTCACCGTGAGCGACTGCAATCGGCAACCGCGAACCGGCCATGCCGGCCAACATTATCGAGGGTGATTCCATAATCTCGACCATGGCCAAGCGCGCCTCGAATTGCTCCGAGCGGTTGCGGACGAAGCGCGGCCAAGCAGCAGCCCCAGGGATCAGCTCGCGCAGGTGAGCGAGCATTTGACAGCCATTACAGACGCCCAAGGTGAAGGTTTCGCTCCGCTCGAAGAAGGCTTGAAAGGCCTCACGTGCCTGTTCATTGAACAGGATACTCTTCGCCCAGCCGCCCCCGGCCCCGAGCACATCGCCGTATGAGAACCCGCCGCAGGCGGCCAGGCCATAGTAGCTGCGCAGATCGTCACGGGCGCTGAGGATATCGCTCATATGCACGTCTACCGCTTCAAAACCGGCGGCAGTAAAGGCTGCAGCCATCTCAACATGGCCATTGACACCCTGCTCGCGCAGGATCGCTACCCGCGGTCGGGCACCGCCCACCACCGCTGGTGCGGCAACATCCTCCTGCGCATCGAAGCTAAGCTGGCAACCTGTAAGGCCGGGATCAGCGCTGTCTGGAATACTCGCCCAAGCCTCCGCGGCGCACTGCGGCTCATCGCGCAGTTGCTGCATCTCGAAACTGGTCCGGGCCCAGAGTTGCTGCAGCTCGCGACGCGGGCGCTCGAGCAGGGTCTGCTGGCCCCAGCGCACGACTATCTGATCATCTGCGCGCACGGCGCCAATCTCGTTTACCCGCAGGTCCTCTGGGGCCTGTTCAGCGCAGCGTTGCTGGAATAGCTCGGCATCGCTGCGCCGCATCTGCACTACCCAGCCTGGTTCCTCGCTAAATGCCGCGGCCAGGCCCGGCTCATCCATAATACTGCCGCGATCGCCAGCTGCCGCCGACCCTGTCAGCGCCGTGTCCAACTCGGCGAGATCGACATCAACCCCGCAGCATCCGGCGAAGGCCATCTCACAGAGGGTCACCAGCAGCCCACCGTCGGAGCGATCGTGTAGCGCCAACACGCGCCGCTCATCCAGCAGCTGCTGAATGGCATCGAAGGCCCAGCGCAACGCCTCGGGCTGATCCAGATCGGCCGGCTGCGCTCCGATTTGATTGTAGACCTGGGCCAGTGCTGAGCCGCCCAAGCGATTGCGCCCCGCGCTTAGGTCTATCGCCAGGAGCACCGTATCCTCTGCTTGGCGATCAAGCTGAGGGGTGACGCTAGCGCGGACATCCGTAACCGGCGCGAATGCGGAGACGACCAGCGAGACCGGCGCGACCACCGCGTGACTGCCCTGCTCATCGCGCCAAACCGTGCGCATCGACAGCGAATCCTTGCCCACCGGTATGGCTATACCCAGTTGCGGGGCGAGATCCCGCCCCACCGCAGCGACGGTATCGTAGAGCGCCGCATCTTCGCCCTCATGCCCGCAGGCAGCCATCCAGTTGGCCGACAGATTGACCTCGCGCAGCCGCCCTACCGGGGCAGCGGCCAAATTAGTCAGCGCCTCGGCTACCGCCAGCCGCCCTGAGGCGGGGGCATCGAGCAGCGCCACCAACGGCCGCTCGCCCATTGCCATCGCCTCGCCGGCGTAGCCGACATGATCAGATGTGGTCACCGCGCAGTCGGCTACCGGCACCTGCCACGGCCCAACCATCTGATCCCGAGCCACTAGACCAGTGATCGTCCGATCGCCGATGGTTATGAGAAATTCCTTGCTCGCTACCGCCGGCAGGCAGAGGATGCGCTCTAGCGCCGCTGCAACGCTTACTCCAGAGAGTTGCAGTGGCTTAGCGCGGGCAGGGAGCCGGCGAACATCGCGCAGCATCTTCGGCGGCTTACCGAGCAACAGCTCCAGGGGCAGATCCACCGGTGTATTGGCGAACCTGCTATCACTGACCTTAAGTTGCCGTGCGGCGGTCGTAACGCCGACAACTGCATATGGGCAGCGCTCGCGCGCGCACATTCGCTCGAGCTCTGCCAAGCGCTCGCCGGCCACGGCCAGGACGTAGCGCTCCTGAGACTCGTTACACCAGATCTCCAGCGGCGACATGCCCGGGTCGGCGAGCGGCACCGTGCGCAACTCGATCTCACCGCCCCTGTCGGCGTCGTCGATGATCTCGGGAATGGCGTTGGATAGACCACCGGCCCCGACATCGTGGATAGAGAGCAGCGGATTCTCATCCCCCCGGGCTGTGCAGGCGTCGAGAACCCCCTGAGCCCGGCGCTGCATCTCTGGATTGGCCCGCTGCACCGAGGCCAGATCGAGCTGCTCAGCGCTACTGCCGCTGGCCACCGAAGAGGCAGCGCCACCGCCGAGCCCGATCAGCAGCGCCGGTCCGCCGAGCACGACTATCGGGGTACCTGCCGGCAGTTCCTGCTTATGGACATGGTCAGTACGGATATTGCCCATGCCTCCAGCAATCATAATCGGCTTGTGGTAACCACGCAGCAGGTTAATCGCCTCATCTTCAGCACTGCCCTCGTGCTGCTGCCCCGCCACCGTCGGCGCCCGACTATCAGGCTGTGGCTCGGCAATCTCCAGAGTACGGAAGTAACCCGCCAGCGCGGGGCGACCCAGTTCATTGTTATAGCCGGCAGCGCCTAATGGGCCCTGGGTCATAATCGACAACGGCGAGGCGATCCGCTGCGGACGCCGCTGCCGACCTTCCCAAGGCTGCTCAAAGCCGGGGATGCACAGGTTGGCAACGGAGAATCCGGTCAAGCCGGCCTTGGATCGCCCGCCCCGGCCTGTCGCCGCTTCGTCCCGAATCTCACCACCGGCTCCGGTGGCAGCCCCAGCAAACGGCTCTATGGCGGTCGGATGGTTGTGAGTCTCCACCTTCATCACCAGGTGCGCTGCCTCGGCGCTACGCCGATAGACCTGATCGCTATCAACAAACAGCTGAGTTGACGGCTGCCCGGCCACCACCGCGGCATTATCGCTATAGGCAGACAGAACCCCGGCGCTGCGCGCAGCGTAGCTACAGCGGATCATCTCAAACAGGCTCAGTTCCTGCTCCTGTCCATCGATTACCCAATCGGCATTAAAAATCTTGTGCCGGCAATGCTCGGAGTTGGCCTGGGCGAACATCATCAACTCAACATCGGTTGGGTTACGGCCCAGTTGCGCGTAGCTGTGCTCTAGGTAGTCGATCTCATCGACAGCTAGGGCCAAGCCTAAATCGCGATCAGCCTCCTCCAGTGCTGGACGTCCGCGCTCAAGTAGATCAACCACTTGCAAAGGAGCCGGGGTGCGCTCAGCAAACAGGGCGGCGACATCGGCGTCCTCGCGCATCGCCACCTCGGTGAGCGGATCGTGGAGTTGTGCGAGTATTTGCGCCCAGCCATCTGCGCCCACGTCCTCGCGCAGCGTCAGCTTGTAACGGGTGCCGAGCTCTATGCGCTCGACCTTGGCCAGGCCGCAGTTGTGGGCGATATCACTAGCCTTGCTCGACCAGGGCGATACTGTCCCCGGACGTGGCACAACTAAGACGCAAGACTCGTGATCTTCGCCGCTCTCACCATCCGCTCCGTCCGGGCTCGGCGCAGCGCCGCGCTGGCTATCTGGTTGCTGGCCCGGCGCGCTGCTGTGGCGGTCCTGCTCGAGCCCCGCCGAGCTGGCATACTCAGCACCGTAGTCGAGCAGACCCTCCAGCAGCTTGCGCTCAGCGCCATCAAGCGGCTCGCTCACGGCTACAAAGTGCAGCTGCTGGGCATCTATCTCCAGCACCGGCAGGTCTTGGTTGAGCAGTTGATCACGCAGCTTGATTAGACGGAACGGCGAACTGGCTCTTTTACCAGGTATGGTGAGAATATTGTCAGACATATCAGGCAATTTTCGGACACTTCCGGATCAAATTAGCCCACCTTATGGGCTGCTGAGGAGCAGTCATGGTCTGCGCCACGGCCGCATTTACTTGGTTGGATAGACCGGATCAGTGCAACTCCCGGTCGATAAGGGTGAGCAAGCGCTCAGATACCTCGCGCGGGGCCGGCTGGCCTTGGCGATCTTTTACCCGGAGCGCCACCCCGGATGCCCGCTGCTCGAGCTCTATCGTATAGCGCTGCGGGCTCGTCTCGACCCGCTCGGCTCCGCCAAAGACGCGCGCAAAAAAGCCGGGCTGCTCAACTTCCTCTTCGCTGCTGGGGGCGTAGCGTATCTCATAGCGCAGATCATCGCGCTCACGCTCTAGAATCGTGAAGTCGAGCCTATTCAACGCCTGGCCGGTATCCACCCAAGCCTGGTTGAGCGCCATATCCACGCGCAGTTCCAGCGCATCGCCGTCAGCCTGCACTCGGGTAGGGATAGTCTGCTCAACATCTACCGGCAAATCAGGCCGATCCTCTTCCTCTGCTGAGCGGGGCCGGCGTTCGGCTACCTCAACGTCACGTTCGGGCTCATCGATAAGGCTTGGTGGAATCACCAAATTATCGGGATACTCAGCCTCTTCACGAGTCATGGGCTCCTTGCCGCAGGCGACCAGCAAGCTCAGTCCTAAACCGGCTGCAACCACAGGTAACAGGCGCAACATCTTAAAACATACCTCAGAGTTAACAGTCACAGCAGTCCGGCCTGCTCCATTGCCCTCAGCACCCGCTGCTGATTATCCGCGGTCAGTCTAGTCATCGGCAGCCGCATCCCGGCACCGGCTAGACCGAGATGCTCCACCGCCCATTTTACCGGGATAGGATTGGACTCACTAAACATGGCTTGGTGCAAATCGCTGAGCTTGTCATTGATCTGCTCCGCCCTCTCATCATCGCCACTCAGGGCTGCCTCACAAAGCTCGTGCATTTGCCGGGGAGCAATGTTGGCGCTGACCGATATAACCCCCTTACCACCGGCGCGCATTATACCCAGGGCGTTAAAATCATCGCCGGAGAAGACATCCAGCCGGTCACCGCACAGTTCAACCACCTCGCGCGCCCGCTCGACAGTTCCTTGGGCCTCTTTAAGGCCGACTATATTGTCAATATCGGCGAGTCTGGCCACTGTTTGCGGTAGCATGTCGCAGCCAGTGCGCCCGGGCACGTTATAGAGGATTTGCGGTATCGGCACGGCATCCGCTACCGCCTTAAAGTGGTCATACAGGCCTTGCTGGGTTGGCTTATTGTAGTAGGGAACTACCAATAAGGCGCCGTCGCAGCCACTCTCCTGGGCACTGCGGGTAAGCTCTATGGCCTCCCAGGTGGAGTTGGCTCCGGTACCGCCGATTACCGGGATCCGCCCCGCAGCAGCTTCAACCACTATCCTGATGACATTCTCATGCTCTTGATAGTCGAGGGTCGCCGATTCGCCTGTGGTCCCCACAGCCACTATCGCGTCCGTGCCGTTGTCGACATGGTAGTCGACTAAACGCCTCAAGGCCTGGTCATCGACGGCGTCGCGAATACCATCCTGTGCCTGCATTGGGGTGACCATCGCCACCATGCTGCCGCGGAACATCAAGCACCTCCATCAAAATATGCGGGTTCAAGGGAATAAGGGCCTACTTATGGTACCTAGCGGCAGGGTAACCGCCAAGCAAGGCATCACGCCATGATACAATGATCGGCGTACATTCACTGTTACGGTCGGCTGCATTGAGATGAAAAACCTTATTGTCATCACCGCCCTGGGCGAGGATCGCCCGGGGATAATCCGTAATCTATCCAGCGCCATCAGCGAAACCGGCAGCAACATCGAGGATTGTCGCCTGAGCATCCTCGGTAAGGAGGTTGCACTGATGATGATGGTCTCCGGACGCTGGAATGAGCTCGCCAAACTGGAATCCAGCCTGCCCAATTGTGCCAAACGGATGGGCATGGATATCCAGATCAGACGCACCGAGGCGCAAGAACAAGGCGGGCAGCTGTTGCCCTACTCTGTGGAGGTAATTGCACTCGACGCACCTGGTATCGTGGCGCAGCTGACCGAATTCTTCGCTAGCCGCGATATCAACATACGCGAGATGAACACCTCCAATTACACCACCTCCGGCACAGGTACCATCATGTTCTCCCTGCAGCTTACCATAGATGTTCCGGCTGGCATCCACATATCTACATTGCGCGACGAATTCATGAGCTTTTGCGATCAGCTCAACCTTGACTCCATCATGGAGCCTGCGAAATAGGTTATCTACGCTGCTGGCGATACATCCGAACAGGTAAAACTGATGACTAGTGAGCCACGGCCGAGAATCTACGTACTCGACACATCTGTGTTGGTCCATGACCCGACTGCCCTGTTTAGCTTTGAGGAGCATCACGTCTGTATTCCCGGCGCAGTACTCGAAGAGCTTGACTCAGCCAAGGAAGGGCTCTCTGAGGTGGCCCGTAACGCCCGCCAGGTAAGCCGTTTTCTTGATCAGTTACTCGCCGGCAGGACTCCTGCGCAGCTGTCCGACGGCCTCCCGCTAGGAGCGGGAGGGCCTGGCCAGCCCACCGGCCGGCTCTTTTTTGAGATCGAGCACCACACCCACGGCGATACGGCGATCCTTGCCGCTGCCAGAAGCCTGAACGCCAGGCAGGGTGAATTCGCCCCGGTGCTCGTTTCCAAAGATATCAATCTGCGCATCCGCGCCCAGGTCTCCGGCATAGCCGCCGAGGACTACGAGAGCGATCGTGCCATCGATGACATCGATCTGCTGCCCACCGGCGTGGCAGAGATCCCGGCGCAGACCTGGGAACAGGCGCAGCAACAGGGTGAGTGCCTGCGGCTGCCAGTGCCTCCCGGGGCAGCTTGGCGGGTAAACCAGTGCCTGTTTACAGAACGGGACAATTTCGAAGGCATTATCCGCTCTATTGCTGATGGTTGGGCGCTACTCGCCCCCCTGCGCGATTTCCGCGCTGCGCACTCGGTCTGGGGGATAAGAGGCCGTAACCGTGAGCAGAATTTCGCCCTTAACCTGCTCATGGACCCCGAGATCGACCTAGTAACCCTGCTCGGCAGCGCCGGCACCGGTAAGACGCTCTTGACCCTTGCCGCAGGCCTGAGTCAGACCATGGACGAGAACCGCTACCGCGAGGTGATCGCTACCCGAGCCACGGTGGCTATCGGTGAGGAGATAGGCTATCTGCCCGGCACCGAGGAGGAGAAGATGACGCCGTGGATGGGTGCCCTGATGGATAACTTGGAGGTCTTGGCATCACCAGGGGGAAGCAGCGGAGATTGGGGCCGAGCAGCCACCGCTGACCTGCTCCATTCCCGGGTGCGGATCCGTTCGCTAAGCTTCATGCGTGGACGCACCTTTCTGGAGAAGTTTGTTATCCTCGACGAGGCGCAGAACCTAACCGCCAAGCAGATGAAGACCCTCATAACTAGGGCCGGACCGGGGACCAAGGTTATCTGCCTGGGCAATATCGGCCAGATTGATACGCCCTACCTGACCGAATCCACCTCGGGGCTGACCTATGTCGTCGACAGGCTCAAGGACTGGCCGCACAGCGGCCACGTCACGCTGCAAAGGGGTGAGCGTTCGCGCCTGGCCGACTACGCCTCTGAGGCGCTATAAAGCACGTCCCTGCCTCCCTCTGAGCCACTTAGCTGCCCCGGTGTGGAGGACGCCGTGAGTCCACCCCTGGAGGCTTCATGGCGCCATCCCTGGCGCCAAGACCTCCACACCGGGACAACTAAATGGCTCAGGAGGGAGGCAGTAGCACCCTTAGGAACGCTGAGGGAGACCAATTTCGGCCACCCCGACACCAACCTGCAACCGAGGATCTAGCGGTGTAGGGCCGGCGCCATGCAGCCCCTGCATGAGGATTTACACCGCCCTATCAAACAGCCCTCAACTGGTTTGCACGGACCCCGCAGAGGAAGAATCTTCGCCCCCCTCTAGCGGCGGCGACTCAGATGCCGGCGATCGGCGCCGTGTCCAGGCCTTGATCACTGCCTGAATGAAGGTTGCCAATGGAATGGCGAAAAAGACGCCCCAAAAACCCCATATACCGCCAAATACCAGGATGGAGATTATGATTGCCACCGGGTGGATATTGACCGCCTCGGAGAAGAGGATCGGTACCAGGACGTTGCCATCGAGCACCTGGATTACCAGGTAGGCGAGGATGACGTAGAGGAACTGCTCGGACAAACCAAACTGAAAATAAGCGATCAGCGCCACCGGGACTGTTATCGCAAAGGCGCCTATGTAAGGGATTATTACTGACAGACCGGTTGCTACAGCGAGCAGCATGGCGAACTGTAGGCCAAGTAGTGAGAAAGTCACATAAGTCACCGCCCAAACAATGAGGATCTCAATGATCTTGCCCCGGACATAGTTGCCGATCTGCAGATCGACCTCGCCCCAGACCTCATAGGCAAGGGCACGGTGACGCGGCATGTGGTTGCTCAGCCAATCGAGCAACTTGCGCTTATCCTTCAAGAAGAAAAATACCAGGAACGGCACCAGCACCGCATATATAGCCAGAGTACCGAGGATAAAGAGCGACTGAACTGTGACAGATGCCACCACGCGTTGACCCCAGTCGGTTATCTCGCGCCTTGCCGCATCAAGCATCTCGCGGATCTGTGATTCGGAGAAGAGCTGCGGATAGTGCTCGGGCAGCTGCAGTAACAGCATCTGCCCCTGGGTAAGTATGGCAGGCAGTTGATCAACCAACTGCGCTACCTGCCTATATAACATAGGTATAAGGGCAAACAGCACCAGCACTAGAAAGGCCGTTAAAAAGAGTATAACCACTGTGACTGCCAATAGCCGTGGCACGCCAAACTTCTCAAAGGTACGCACCAATCCTTCGAGAAGATAAGCGATGACCAGCGCCGCTATAACCGGAGCCAACAACCCACCCAGGGTAATGAGCACCAGCAGCCCGGCTACAAGCAGGATTATGAAAGCCGCGATCTGTGGGTCGTCCATTGTCCTACGAACCCAGTTCCTGATCAGATCCACGCTATGGCCCTCCAGTTCAAGCGCTCTAATGATAAGGTGAAACCGGCTAACCTGTGCTACGGTCAAACGCCTAGGGATGTTGCCAAAAAAGGCCGGCAAGTCTCCCTGTGCAGCCGTTGTTGATGGCGCCTATACCAACCTACAGTACAGCGACACCGAAATTATGCAACTTACCCAGCAATGATCCAATGCATAAGCTCTAAACCAAGACCACGGTCACGCACATTGCCCGCAATACTCTGCCGTGCCGCCGGCAGCTTAGCATGCGCTATCCTCATCGCGCTGGCCGCGCAGCCCAGTGCCTTAGCCGAGCAGATCAGGCTCCCCGATTTGGGGCCTCCGGGTGGAGATACGCTGCCCATCCATAAAGAGCGCGAACTCGGTAGCGAAATAATGCGCAAGGTGCGCAGCCACATGAAGCTGCACAACGATGTCGAGATCAACCAATACATTCACGACCTAGGGCAGCGCTTGGCTGCTCACAGCAATGCTCCCGATTTTGGCTACCAGTTCTTTGTCGTCGAGGATGAGCAGATCAATGCCTTCGCCTTGCCCGGGGGCCACATTGGGGTCCATTCCGGGCTGATTCGCAAAACCGAATCGGAGAGCGAGTTGGCCGGCGTGCTAGCGCACGAAATAGCCCACGTCTCGGAACGGCATATCGCCCGCCAATTTGCTCAATCGCAACGCCTCAATCTGCAAACGGCGGCATCAATCCTAGCCGCCATCATCATCGGTGCACACAACCCGCAGGCCGGAACGGCAGCAGCCATGGCCGGTATAGCTGCCCCGATCCAGCAACAACTAGGCCACTCCCGGCAACATGAACGCGAGGCCGATCGGATTGGCATCCGTAACCTGGCCGCGGCGAACCTCGATCCTCACGGCATGCCGGTCTTCTTCGAACGCTTAGCCGAGTTTTCTCGCCACGCTGAGGAGGTCCCCGAGTACCTGCGTACCCACCCCCTGACCGAGGCGCGGATGAGCGAGGCGCGCAGCATAGCGGAGCGACTTGAGGGTGGTGATGTTTTTGAGAGCGGCCATCACCCCTTTATCCGCGCTCGCCTTGAGGTGCTGGCCAACCTGGATGGGCGCATTAGCGCCACGGCACGCATGGCCGATCGCCTCCACGAGGTGCACGACCCTAGTGCGCGCGCCGGTGCACTTTATGGCCTGGCCTTGGCCATCGCCTACGAACGGCGCGACTATGAGCAGGCCTTAGCCTTGCTGAACAACCTCCAGCAGATCGATGGTGAGAGGCTCTATGTGTTGCTCGGACGCGCCGAGATCCACCGCAAAGCAGATCAGCACCAAGAAGCACTGGCAATTTACCAGGATGCCTCATCCCTTTACCCTGGCAACAGGGCTGTCATTTTCCGCCATGCGGAGACCTTATTGGCCATCGATCAAGCCGAGCAGGCCCGCCGCATGCTTTCCCGCGCCACCCGCCAAAGTCATAATATTACTGCCGACTTGATGCGCCTGTATGCTGAAGCAGCCCACGAGAGTGGTAATCAGGCCGAGAGTCATATAGCGTATGCGCGTTATCACCATTTGCGCGGGGATATAAACATGGCGCTAGCGCAGCTCGAAAACGCCATACGACTCGACGACGACCGCTACCACCAGGCCAGGGCAAGCGCCCTCTACGAACAATGGCAGGAGCGTCACTCCGCGCGTTGAGTCTAGCGCAACGCCACATAGCAGCCTCGAGCGCCACTCCCGGCAAACCGCCGTAAGCAGCTGAGTAGCAGGTTAGAGAGAATGAACAGCCCGAGCAGTCATAGCAATGAGAAAGCTGACTGGGCCGCTGCACTTGAGGCGTTGGCTGAACTGTGGCAGGCTCTTTCACTCCCGGTCGAGCAACGTGAGGCAGCAATATCAAGGGCCTGCGAGCAACTCCAGGAGCATGTCGACCAATCCCTGAGCGCGCTGCTTAGCGCCGGCCACACCGCCCCGGATCAAATCAGCGCCTTGCTTGATGGCACCAGCCTAACCTCATGGCTTGAAACCTTAACCCGACTCGGCCCCCTACAATGCCCCCAACAGGATTCGCTTGCCCTAAGCCAGGCAGTTGAGCGCTACACCCGCGCCCAAGCACGCTGCACTGAACTGCTCCAGGCAAGCACCTACCAGGGCATGCAGAACTTTTACACACGCCTTTCAAAGGCATGCTCGACTGGCTCGGACGAGATGCCCAAGAGTCTGCGCGAACTCTATGAGCTATGGCTCAATGAGAGTGAACGCGCCTATGAGCAGACCCTCAGCTCCGAGCAATGGTGCGCTGCCTTTACCGAGCTTACCCACGCCGGCACCGAGTTGATTGCCCAATACCAACAGATCCTCGATAGCGGGCTGCGTTCCATCGATTTGCCCAACCGCACCGATTTCATCGATACGCAGCGCCGTGTGTATGAGTTAGAGAAAATCCACCAGCGACCCCCACCGACTGAGCAGGGATTCCCGGATTCTCAGACAGCGCGCTGCTCTCAGCACCCGGATAGTTATAGCGGACTCTGCCCGGCAGCCAGTCACCTCAGCGGCGAGTTAGAGCAGCTGCGCCAGGAGGTAGTAGAACTGCGCGCCGAAGTAGCGCAGTTACGCGATACCGGAGCGAACCAAAAAACCACCCAATGATAGCCCCAGATCAAGCCCAGCAAGAGATACAAGCGTGGCATCAGCGGCTGATCAGGGCTCTTGAACAAGCCCATGAGGCACAGGCCAAAGATACTGCAAGTGCTGGGGCTAGCACGCCAGATCAGCGCATAACAATCGGCAATCGCCTCCAGCTGCGGGTATTTACCCCTGAGCAGGAGCGCTCAACCCCGGTGCTGATTATCTACTCAATGGTCAACCGCCCATCCATTCTCGATTTGACCGCTCAACGTTCATGGCTACGCCCCCTGCTTGAGGCGGGCCACCCTGTTTACCTAACCGATTGGCAAGAGCCGTGCGGTGCTGATCGCTTTCTTAGCCTCGATGACCACCTTGAGCACTCCATTGGCGGCGCAGCTCAGTGTGTTCGAGATAGGCACGCCGGCCATCCCCCCAACATATTGGGCATATGCCAAGGGGGTACGCTGGCCCTCTGCCTAGCATCAACCCACGCGCACCTCGTCAACAGGATCGTTAATCTTGTTACACCGGTAGACTTTCACACTCCAGGTGATCAACTTAGCCGTCTCGTCCAGCAAATTGACTTTGAACGCATCATCAACACCCTTGGCAATGTCAGTGCTCATTGGCTCAATGCCGTATTTATAGCCCTTAAACCCTATCGCTTGCTTGGGCAACGCTATTTAGATTTCCCCGAGATTGCTGATAACCCCCAGGCAGTTGAAGACTTTGTCCGCCTGGAGCGCTGGATGTACGACAGCCCGAATCAGCCTGCCAGAGCGCTAGCCCAGTTTGCTACCGACTTTTACCAGCGCAATGCGCTTACCCAAGGCACTTTACGCCTGTGTGGCAAGACTATAGAGCTTGATAAGGTCAGCTGCCCAATCCTTAACATTTATGCTGAACACGACCATTTGGTACCGCCTGCAGCTGCACAGGCGCTTGGCAAGCATATCGCTAGCGCCAACTACCAGGAGATATGCTTTGCGGGGGGGCATCTTGGTGTTTTCATAAGCCGCCGAGCGCAGAGCGAGCTAGTGCCACAGGCATTAAGCTGGTTTGCTGCCACACGGAAATGAGGCCTGCTGGTGCAGCGCAGCACAGGATCTGCTTGCATAAGGCGACCTTTGCAGCGAAAATGCCTGACCTTGTGCTTGAGCGGGATCGCTCCGCAAGCGCTATGGATTACACAAAAAAAGAACCCCCTCAGGAGAGGGGGCTAAGCTTGGCGACGATCGGCTTCCCCAAAGTAGGGAAGCGCCGCCAGGAGGAGATCAGTCACAAATAATAAAAACTCTTCGCTAGCACTCGCCAAAGCAACCGGCTGAGTGCACTTCCAAAGGGAGCCCGCGCTCCCTTTGTTTTTGTCTTTAATTGCTGCTGTGCAGCATGATAGCCGATTCATGTTTTAGTGTCAATCAGTTTTTTGCTCGCAGCCACGAACTCGCAATGCAACTTCTAAGCTAGCACCTCTGCTCGTTAGGCCGACTGCCTAGATGGCGCCCGCCAGGGAGTGGCATGACACCCATCTGGGCGCCACGACCCCCTGCCGAGCCGCATGTAAGACGACAGAAGGGGCCTAGAAACCGCCTATCTGCAATGACGAGTGAACTAGAAGCTACAAAACTGCGCCCCGTTAACCGGGATATTGGCCCCATTTATATAGGCCGACTCATCGGCGGCCAAGAAGACGATGACACGAGCAATCTCTTCGGGCTTAGCCATCCGCCCTGCGGGAACCTGAGCGATGATCTGCTGGCGGACTTCGTCGGCAATCGCGGCAGTCATGCTTGTCTCAACATAACCGGGCGAGACGGTATTCGCCGTGACGCCTTTGCGGGCGCCCTCTTTGGCCAGTGCCATGGTGAACCCGTGCATACCCGCCTTGGACGCCGAGTAGTTAGACTGACCAAACTGTCCCGTCTGGCCATTAACTGAGGAAACGTTGACGATCCGGCCGAAGCCACGCTCGCGCATACCAGTGACAAACTGGCGGGTAACGTTAAAGACGCTATCCAAGTTGACCTTAATGACAGCGCTCCAGTCTTCGGCAGCCATCTTGTGCAGAAAACCATCGCGGGTTATACCGGCAAGATTGACCAGCACATCCACCGGGCCGTGCTCACGCTCAACCTCGGCAGCCATCCGCTGGCAGGACTCATAGTCAGCGACATTGCACTCAACGTAGCCGACCTCATGCCCCTCTTTACGCAACTGAGCCTGCCAGTCGGTTATATTCTCGGCCTCGGCATCCATGCAGGTGGTTACGACGCGATAACCTGCACTGGCTAAAGCGATACATACGGGAGTCCCGATCCCCCCATTACCTCCGGTCACTAAGGCAACTCGACCTGTCATAACTATTACCTCTCTATTCAACTTTAGGGATAAGCCCCTAACCAAGTGGCTGGGCACAGGCCCGGATTGTACGTTGTAACAGCGATCAGCAGCCAGCCTGTGCTGCAGTATCTGTCAACGCTTTTCGATTGGCTCCCTGATAAGCGCACAAAAGACTGCACAGAAACCTATCGGGTAGCCTCAGGAACTCTCTTACTGCCCCACTCCCGCACTCGACACTCCAAGAAAACCCCACAGCTATGAGTTACTACTGCCTTTAGAACGCTGCTCGCTACCAGACTGCCGCGCATTGCCAGCCCTCTTACCGCTCTTGCCAGCGCTCTGGCCGGAGCCAGAAGCACCTCCAGCGCTCGGCTCGCCGGTGCTGCTGTTGCTGCCATTGCCATCAGATTTCGCTGAGCCAGCCGAACCTGAGCCCCCGCCCCAAGACTCCCACGACTCGAATCCACCCATCTGGCGCCACATCTGTAAATTGCGTTCGGCTATTTGAGTCATCAGGTTGACCGGGTTGTGGTCGATTAGCTCGCGGGTGCGCTCGTGGAATACACGCTGTTGATCGGCCCACAGCTCCAGGCTTTTTTCCAAGTAATTAGTCAGCATGTTCTGCATATTACCGCCATAGGAGCGGATCAACTGAGCGAGCAGTTGACTGGAGAAGATCGGCTCCCCCCCTTCCTCTTCTTCACTGATAATTTGCAGTAAGATGGTACGAGTAAGATCCTCACGGGTCTTGGCATCGACAACCTGGAACTCGACCCCGTCAAGAACAAGATTCTTGACGTCTGCTAAGGTGATATAGCTCGATATTGCTGTATCGTATAGCCGACGGTTAGGGTATTTTTTGATAATTCGCGATTCAGTCATAGCTTGACACTCCGAGCAAGGCATAAGCACGTTAGGTTGGCCGATATGTTATGTCAAGTTGCAGCACTAATTGGGGCTTCTCCGGCAAAACACAATCAACCACATGGTTTTTTTGATTAAAGACAACTCTCCCTAACGGCGGCTATTCAAATGTCCGATAAGAATGCTCAAAAAACCCTTGAAACACAGCTTAGCTCAGGGCAAATCCTGCCAGCTTTGCCCTATGTAGCTCACGACATTATTGTCAGCACTAGCTCCAATGATGTCGACATATCCCACGTAGCCGAGACCCTCTCACGCGAGCCGGGGCTGTCAGCTCGGGTCGTGGCGGTCGCCAATTATGCATTCTTCACCCGCCGCGAGACAGTCTACTCGCTGGAGAGCGCTATCATGCGCATAGGCATGAACCGTGTCCGTGTTCTTGCGACCTCCTTAATCCTGAACAAACTGTTCAACACCAAGAATTGCCCGGAGTTTCACCTGCAGCGGTATTGGCTCGATGCGATTTCTACCGCCTTTGCCGCCGCCCGCCTAGCACCCCACTACTGCCCGGGATACAGCACCGACGCCGCCTATCTCGGTGGTATGCTGCACAGCATAGGTCTACCTCTGCTAGTGCACACCTTCCCCTCCATCCTCAATCAAGCGCTTGCCGAACACAACCAAAAACCTGAGACATCGCTGTCGCATTTGATTTATCAAGCCTTAGGCAGCGACTACTCCGACGCCGGGGGAATTCTATTACGTGAGTGGGGGCTACCCGAACCGATCATCGCCGTCGCCGCCAACAGCCACAGCCCCGGCTATGCCGGCCCCCATGCCGAACTCGTCGCGGTTGTCCACTTCACTCATGAGTGGCTCAAGAACGGCTACGATGCCAGTCAGATAGATACTACCCTGCACCCGGATCAGGCCCTGCTCCAAAGGATCGCCAAATCCTGTGCCGCCGAGGAAGAGTCCTTGGCAGCCTTTGCTGAACTGCTTGCCCAAAGTGACGACTAAAATAGGGCGAGTTTTTTCGCTCGCTATGGGGAACCTCTAAAACTTCGCCGGCGCCACCGTCCGCCCCGGTGTGGAGGTCTTGGCGCCAGGGATGGCGCCATGAAGCCTCCAGGGATGGATTCACGGCGTCCTCCACACCGGGGCGGATGGTGGCGCCGGCGAAGTTTTAGAGGCCGCCTATGCATTCCGTTTTTTATCCTCGCTGGACTGAGCCAAACGCAAGAAGGCATAGGCTTTATCCACTGTCTCCTGCAGCTCGGCATCGAGCGTCGAATCGACAACCACGCCGCCACCCGCCCAATAGGTTACCTGTCCCCGCTCACATATTGCGGTACGGATGGCTATGTTGCTATCCATCCGGCCATCAAAGCCGATGTAGCCGATTGAGCCGCAGTAGACCCTACGCGGCCCCGGCTCCAGTTCATCGATTATCTCCATGGCCCGCCGCTTAGGCGCACCTGTTATTGAACCCCCGGGCAGACAGTCGTGCAGCAAAGCGAGCGGCGTGTAACCTGCGCCCAACTGACCTGTTATCCGGCTAACTAAATGGTGAACGCTGGCGTAGCTATGTACCTGGCACAGCTCGGTTGTTTTAACGGTGCCGAACTTACACCCTTTGCCTAGGTCATTGCGCAGCAAATCGACGATCATGACATTCTCAGCCCTATCCTTGCTGCTGCAGCTGAGCTCACTGATGTAGTCCTGATCCTGCTCGCGATTTATCCCCCGTGGGCGCGTCCCTTTGATCGGCTCAGTGACCACCCGGCGCTGGGCATCAACACTCAAGAACCGCTCCGGGGAAAAGCTCAACAGGTCTGAACGCGGCGAGCGCATCCAAGCCGCAAAAGGGGCTGGGGAACAAGCGCGCAGAGCCAGATAGGCGCTTTGCGGGTCGCCACTGAAAGGCGCAGTAAACCTGCGGGCTAGATTGACCTGATAACAGTCGCCGGCGTGAAGATACTCCTGCACCCGTCTAAACTGCTCCGCATAAGCTTGCGCGGTCGGCTCAACGAGGACCTCGCCCTCCAGCCGAAAAGGCTGATAGCCCTGGCACTCGGTGCCCTCCCGACTACTCAAGCTAGAGTATTCGCCCAGCCTATCCCGCACGAGCGCCAGCCAATCGTGGTCAAGCCTTCTGCCGACAGCAACCGAATATCGCCTTAAGTGATCCGTGACTATGGCGCACTCGTATATGCCAACCGCCATTTCAGGGCGGCCCTGTTCTCCCTGACCGGCACCAATCCCCAGCAGCCGGCGACCTAGATCGTAGGTGAAATACCCCAGCGCACCGCCGACGAAGGGCAAGTCAGGATCGCTGGTAACCTCACCAAACTCACTGAGCAACTCATCTAGATGCTCCAGCGGGTTGCCGGAGGCGTAGCGAACCGCTGAACCTCGAGCCAGCCGGGTAACGCCGCCGCTCATAACCAGAGTGGCGGCGGGGCGCGCGACTAGGATGTCGAAGCGTCCGCTACCCTGCCCAGGGTGGCCTGAGTCAAGCCATGCCGACCACTGCTCCCCGCCTAGAGCATGCAGCGCGGCCCCCGGCTCAGCGATGTAGGGCATAGCCTGATAATCTAAGGTCGCTGACACGGTCACTTTACCGTTCCTGCACAGTTGAGGGTCGCGGAGCACGAATGGTTGTGAGAGGCTCGCCGCTGACTAAACGCCTGGGTCAACCCATAGGTCAAACCGCGGGTCAACCCCTGGGTTAGCCCAGGGGGC
Organism: Halorhodospira halochloris; assembly: GCF_002356555.2. Taxonomy (NCBI): domain Bacteria; kingdom Pseudomonadati; phylum Pseudomonadota; class Gammaproteobacteria; order Chromatiales; family Ectothiorhodospiraceae; genus Halorhodospira; species Halorhodospira halochloris. The sequence continues at coordinate 272,314 of NZ_AP017372.2, read as the reverse complement.
AGCAGAGCTTGTCGTAGCTCTCTCTTGGTTGCCAAATCGCTTTTCATGATATCCTGAGCAGTTATAGATTTGGGCTGAAAGGTTAAATTAAGAACCATGGCCGGACACAGTAAGTGGGCTAATATAAAGCATCGCAAGGCGGCGCAGGACGCCAAGCGGGCTAAGATATTCACCAAGCATATCCGTGAGATCACCGTGGCTGCTCGCCTCGGCGGGCCCGACCCTGATACCAACGCCCGATTGCGCCTAGCCCTTGATCGTGCCTTTGCTGTCAACCTGCCCAAAGACCGCGCCGATGCCGCCGTAAAAAAAGGGGCAGGCCTGGAGGAGGTCGGCAACTACGAAGAGCTACGCTACGAGGGCTATGGCCCAGGTGGCACAGCCATAATGGTCGACTGTATGACCGATAATCGCAACCGCACAGTCTCCGAGGTGCGCCACGCGTTTAGCAAGCATAGCGGCAAACTCGGCACCGATAATTCGGTTGCCTACCTGTTTCAAGAGCGAGGTGTGTTGCTATTCCCACCGAAGAGTGACCGCGAGGGCATTCTCGAGGTAGCGCTTGAGGCCGGTGCTGAAGATATGATTGAAAACGACGACGGCTCGACCGAGGTAATAACATCCCCCGATAGTTACCGCCAAGTACGGGACGCGTTGCTTGCCGCCGAGCTCCACCCGGCGGAAGCCGATGTCACCCAACGCCCAGACATAACCGTACAGGTTGAGGGCGAGGACGCTATCAAGAACGCCAAGCTGATCGACCGGCTTGAGGACCTGGACGATGTGCAACACGTCTACACCAATGCGGATATTCCTGAGCAAGCCTATGAGAGCCTCTAAAACCCCTAGGGAAGGGATCGCGGGCATCTCCACGGCTTTAGTCGTACGACTCAGGCGGTAGTTCCCAGATGCCCCGCATCCTCGGCATTGATCCAGGCTCACGCGTCACCGGCTATGGCGTTATTGATAACTATGCCCAGTGTAGTCTGGTAACTCAGGGCACCCTGCGCCTGCAGCGCAACTCCAGCCTAGCCGCTCGACTCGGCGAGATACATCGGGGGATTGAGGGCATAATCGAAGACCACCGGCCAGATGAAGTAGCCCTTGAGCGCGTCTTCGTCCACCGTAATGCCGATACAGCCCTAAAACTTGGCCACGCCCGGGGCGCAGCAATCACCGCTTGTGTTCTTGCTGAGCTAACCATCGCCGAATATACTCCGGCGCAGATAAAGCAATCCATAGTAGGCGGCGGTCGCGCCGATAAGCAACAGATAGGCTACATGGTACGCGCCCTGCTGGGGCTGCGCTGCCAACCCGCCGAAGATGCAGCGGACGCACTTGCGGCAGCCCTCTGCCATGCCCATCATAAAGACTCACCGATAGCACGAGCCGCGGCAGGAGACATACGGTGATAACCCAATTGCACGGTCGTCTGATCGAAAAGCACCCGCCTATTCTAGTGCTCGATGTAAACGGGGTCGGCTATGAGGTTAACGCACCCCTATCAACCCTAGAGTCACTTCCCGAGAGCGGTTCTGAGGTCACCATCTATACCCATCTGAGCGTGCGCGAAGACGGTCAAGCACTGTTTGGGTTCCGATCACGCAACGAAAGAGAGCTCTTTCGCCGCTTGATTCGCGTCTCTGGAGTCGGACCCAAAATGGCCTTGGCATTGCTATCCGGTGTCGACGGTAATGAGCTGGTAAGGTGCGTTAATGAAGATGACCCTAAACGGCTAACCGCCGTGCCCGGGGTGGGCCGCAAGACCGCAGAGCGGCTCATAGTCGAATTGCGCGACCGGCTCGAAGGTTGTGGCTTTGCAGTTAACCCACCGGGAACTGGTGCCTCCTCTGCTAGTGGCGAGCGTGACGATGGCGGTGCTAGCGGTGGCAGCGTCGGTGAGGCAATTGACGGGCTAGTCGCCCTCGGTTACAAGCCTGGCGAGGCAGCGCGCATGGCGCGCACCGCGGCAGAGCCAGGCATGAGTTGCGAGGCGATTCTCCGCCGCGCATTGCAACGTGCCGTACCTGCCGGAGGCTGAGTAGATCATGCACAGCGCAGACGGGCCAACGCCCAGTACTGAACAACAGGCCCAGCGCATCGTTGGTGCTGGCACGGGGGGCGAGGAGGAGGCCGTAGAACGCGCCCTGCGGCCCACCTCGCTTGACGAGTATGTAGGCCAGCAGACGATCCGCGAGCAGCTGGGCATTTTTATTCAGGCCGCGCGTGGCCGTACCGAACCGCTCGACCATACCCTGCTGTTTGGCCCCCCGGGACTGGGCAAGACTACCCTGGCCCACATAGTTGCCAATGAGATGGCCAGCAAGCTACGCCAGACCTCGGGTCCGGTGCTGGATCGGCCAGGAGATCTGGCTGCCATTCTGACCAACTTAGAACCGGGGGATGTGCTCTTTATCGACGAGATACATCGGCTCTCCGCGGTGGTTGAGGAGGTCCTTTACCCCGCCATGGAGGATTTCCGCATAGATATAGTGATCGGTGAGGGGCCTGCTGCCCGCTCAATCAAGCTCGACTTGCCACCATTCACTCTGGTCGGCGCAACCACCCGCGCGGGACTGCTAACCTCGCCGCTGCGCGATCGCTTTGGTATAGTGCAGAGACTGGCGTACTACCCGGTCCATGAACTCGCTAAGATTGTCCTGCGCTCGGCAGCGAAGCTGGGCGTTGGTGCAGATAGCGAGGGCGCTAACGAGATAGCCCGACGTGCCCGCGGCACCCCCCGAGTAGCCAATCGGCTCTTGCGCAGGGTGCGCGACTTCGCCGAGGTTCGCGCCGACGGCCGAATTAGCGCTGAGGTGGCTGCCTCGGCTATGGAGCTATTGGACGTCGACCGTAACGGGTTAGACGAGCAGGATCGCCGTCTCCTTGAGGCGGTTGTGCACAAGTTTGGCGGCGGGCCGGTAGGTCTTGATAACCTGGCTACTGCTATCGGCGAGGAACGCGGCACGCTTGAAGACGTTGTCGAACCGTACCTCATTCAAGAAGGCTACCTGATGCGAACCCCCAGGGGGCGGGTCGCAACTGCCCATACCTACACCCTGATGGGATTAAAACCGGCGGGTCCGCTTGAGGATAGACAGCCAGACCTATTCGCTGACCATCTCAATACCCATGAGCCACCCCCGTAGCAAAGCAGTTCAGCCACCCGACAGCCTTTTGGTTCCATGGCGATGGGCTCGGGGGAAGCTTTAAAGGTTCTTCAGGGAAGGATTTACGGCGTCCCCTTAGGGGTTACGTGGCTATAATTTCCGCAAGGTTAGCAGATGATGTTTATCTGTAACTTGTCATTGTAACATCCTGACGTTAAATTAAACTCCAAGATCACAGCAACTACTAAACCTCATGACCGCTGACGTTTCCGTCACCCAATTGATTCTCGACGCCAGTCTGCTTGTCCAGGCTGTAATGCTGCTCCTGCTGCTAGCATCTGTATCTTCGTGGGCGCTGATATTTTTCAAACGCCACTCGCTGAAAAAGGCCGAGCAGGGGGCAATAAACTTCGAGGAGGAATTTTGGGCAGGTGGCAACCTAGCCGAGATTTACAAGCGCATCAACGAAGAAGGCCAAGGCGAGAGCAGTGCCGGCTTGGAACGAATCTTCCGCGCTGGCTTCCAGGAGTTCTCCCGCATGCGCAAGCAAAGCGGGGCGCCTCCGGCCTCGGTAGTCGAGGCCGCGCACCGGGCCATGCGCGTCTCGGTGAGTCGCGAGATAGATGGTGCCGAGCAACATTTGCCATTTCTCGCCACCGTCGGCTCGGTGAGCCCGTATGTTGGACTGTTCGGCACTGTTTGGGGAATCATGAACTCATTCCGTGCCCTCGCCGGACAACAACAAGCGACATTGGCTACTGTTGCCCCGGGTATTGCTGAGGCCCTAATAGCAACTGCGCTTGGGCTTTTTGCTGCCATCCCGGCGGTGGTGGCGTATAACCACTACTCCAACCGAGCAGAACGACTGGCGAACAGGTACGAAACCTTCGTCGAGGAGTTTACTAGCATTCTCGAGCGCCATACTCACGCCGCGGCAACAGCGGCAAGGTAGGGGGCAACTTGGCACGGGTTACACCAACGGGAGCGCGCCGCAATCGCCGCCGACCAATGTCGGAGATAAACGTCGTCCCTTATATCGACGTTATGCTGGTGCTTTTGGTCATCTTTATGATTACAGCTCCGCTGATATATCACGGAGTCGATTTAGACCTCCCCCAAGTAAGCAGCGAGCCTATCGAGGAAGAGCAAGAGGAGCCATTGGTCGTCAGCCTCGACGCCGAAGGGCAGACTTATCTGAACAAGGCCGATGACCCTGATGAACCTCTTGAGCGCCATGAACTTATCGAGGTTATCACCGCTCTTATGGTTGAGTCACCTGGCCGACGGGTGCTATTGCGCGGCGATCAGCACGTCTCTTACGGTGAGGTTGTGGCCCTGATGGCTGATCTGCGCGATGCAAATGTTCAGAGCGTAGGTTTGATGAGCGAACCGAACTCCGGGGCAGACCCCGGAGCCGGCTCAGACTGAGCATATGTATGGGATCAAAGAAAGAATCCGCCCATATTTAGGCTGGTTGTTTGCCAGTCCGCAGCGCTTTGTGCTCTATTCGGTGCTCGGCCATTTGGCGATTATGCTCCTTTTTGCCGCCAATATAAGCCTGCGCACACCAGATTTCCAACGCCCGGAGCAGGATAGCCCGGTTATTGAGGCAAGCGTTGTTGACACTCAGGCCTTCGCGGTAGAGGAGGAACCGGAGCCAGAGCCGGAGCCAGAACCTGAACCGGAGCCAGAACCTGAACCGGAGCCGGAACCGGAGCCTGAGCCAGAACCCGAGCCTGAGCCTGAGCCAGAGCCGGAACCTGAGCCAGAGCCGGAACCGGAACCGGAACCGGAGCCTGAGCCGGAACCGGAGCCGGAGCCAGAACCGGAGCCAGAACCAGAGCCTGAGCCAGAGCCTGAGCCGGAGCCAGAACCAGAGCCAGAGCCTGAGCCAGAGCCTGAGCCAGAGCCTGAGCCTGAGCCCGAGCCTGAGCCTGAGCCAGAGCCAGAGCCTGAGCCCGAGCCTGAGCCTGAGCCAGAACCGGAGCCGGAGCCTGAGCCAGAACCGGAGCCGGAACCGGAGCCTGAGCCAGAGCCGGAACCGGAGCAGGAACAACCTGATCCTGCTGCTGAACGCGAGCGATTGCGCGAAGAGATGCGCCAGGCAATGGATCAAGAGCGCGAAGCACAGCGTCAGCAGCAGCTCGATGACGAGCGTCAACGCTTACAACAAGAGCGCCAGCAGGCCGAAGAGCAGCAACGGCTCGAAGGGTTACAGAACCGCTATATGAGGGCCATTGCCGACAGCGTGGAGAGTTCGTGGAGTCGGCCTCGAGGCACCCCAGAAGGGCTCGAGGCTGTCATACGCGTTTCTTTTACCCGCGATGGTACAGTACGCAGAGTTGAGGTGGTCGACGGCAGCGGCGACAGCGGTTTTGACCGTTCTGTAGAACAGGCCGTTCACAGGGCCTCGCCGGTGCCTTTCCCAGACTCGGATGAGGCCGCCTTGCAGCAAAGAATGAGCACTATCACCTTCCGTTTCGCGCCGGATCGGAGCTAAAAATGGCAAATTTCGCCCGAGCTTGGATTTTATTGATCTTTTTAGTTCCTGCCGCGGTCCTGGCAGAAGAACAAGACATAGTCATCGACATAGTCGGCGGTATCGAAGGGGCTACCCCTATTGCAGTAGTGCCATTTGCATACGATGGCCAAGATATTGGTGATGAGGTGCAAATTGCCCAGATTATTTCGACCAACCTAGCCCGCAGCGGCCGCTTTGACTTGCTGCCCGAACAAGACATGGTCGCCGAGCCAAGTCGCCTTGAGCAGGTACAATTTGCCACTTGGAGAGCCTTGGGCATGGACTACCTGGTACTCGGCAATATCCGCAGCGCCGGAGATGAGCGCGTCGAAGTGCGTTTTGAGCTGCTTGATGTATTTCGCGGTCAGCGCAGTGAAGGGCGCCGCTTTCAAGCATCACAAGCCAACCTGCGCCTAGTCGCTCATACCATTTCAGATCTAATTTATGAGAACATCACGGGCATTGAAGGGGCATATAATACCCGCATCGCCTACGTTGCAGTCGATGACGCTGAGAACCGCGAAGAACGCAAATACCGTCTAGTGGTGGCCGACTCAGACGGCCACGGCGGGCAGACAATTCTCAGCTCAGATGAGCCTTTATTGTCTCCTGCCTGGTCGCCGAATAGGGACCGGATAGCCTACGTCTCCTTCGAGGGGAGGCGCTCCGAAATCTTTGTCCAGGACATAGCAACCGGAGAGAGGGAGCGCCTTGCCAGCTTCCGCGGTATTAACAGCGCACCGTCGTGGTCGCCGGATGGTGAGCGCATTGCAGTAACCCTCTCGCGCGACGGAGCTGCGAACATCTACCTGATCGAGCTTGGCAGCGGCGAGGTAACCGCCCTTACCGATCATTGGGCTATAGATACTGAAGCCGCCTGGTCACCCGATGGCGAAAGCCTTTATTTCACATCAGACCGCGGCGGCAGGCCGCAAATCTACCGAATGGATAGCGATGGCGGCAACATTGAAAGGGTTACCTTCGAAGGCAACTATAATGCCCGACCCAGCATCTCCCCTGATGGGGAAAAGTTGGCAATGGTTCACCAGCGTGACGGTGACTTCTACATTGCCATAAAGGACTTGGAAAGCGAGACGCTGCAGGTTGTCAGCGACGGACCGGCCGATGAGTCCCCAAGTTTCGCCCCTAATGGCGAGATGGTTATCTTCACTGCGGGAGGACGCGAGGGGACCAAACTGAGTACAGCTTCGACCCTGGGGCAAGCTGTTATACCCTTAACTCCAACCGAGCGGGATAACACGCGTGTGCGCGAACCTGCATGGTGATCGTGCGCGAATATTTACGCTCGCAACAACCCGGCAAGGCCACCAATGCTGCAAAAGGCTCAAGAGGTTAACATTTACCATGAACAGGCCAGATTTTCATAAGCGACGCCCCTACAGCCTCCGCTACCCAATCTACCAGCCGGCACTAGCCATAACATTGACTGCTATCTTGCTCGGTGGCTGTGCGGCAATGCTCGAAGAACCACCACCCGAGGATGATCTTGAAACCGAGGAGGTTGAGGAGACACCAATCGCGGCCGAGGAGCCGGAGGGTGAACCCGCCGCCGAGGCAGAGGGACTCGATGAGGAGGATCTAGAGCGCCGTGAGGAGGCCGAAGCCCGAGGCCTAGACTTGGATGACCCGCTGGACGCGGCGATGCTCGAGGATCCAGATGAGCAAGAAAATCCTCTTGCGGTAAGGCGTATCCATTTCGCCTTTGACTCCAGCGAGATTCGCGATGAATTCATCCCGGTGATCGAGGCTCACGGCGCCTACCTTGCTGACCATCCTGAGCGCAGCATGACGATAGAAGGCCACACCGATGAACGCGGCTCGCGCGAATACAATCTCGCCCTCGGCGAGCGCCGAGCAGAATCGGTAATGCGTTTACTGGTAGCCAATGGCGCCAACCGCGATCAGCTAGAAATTGTCAGTTACGGCGAGGAGGATCCCCTCGTGGCCGAATCGAACGAAGAGGCCTGGGCAGAGAACCGCCGTGCTGAACTGCTCTATGAAGGGAGAGATTGACCGTGCTGAGTGCCAATCGCTTTATTTTCGCCGCCGGGCTTGCCTTAACCCTGGTATTGCCCGCAGGCTTGAGCGCCGACGAAAGAGAGCAACTCGAGCAACGCCTCGAGCAACTCGAAGACAAGCTAGAAGGGCGCGGCTTCTCGGAGGTGATTCGTGACCTGGAGCGCATCAAGCAAGAGAATAGAGAGCTGCGCGGCGATATTGAGCAGCTCAACCATCAACTCAGGCGACTCGAGCAGCGCCAACACTCGTTGTATGAAGACCTCGACGACCGGATAGCCGAGTTGCACCGCAGACCGACAAGAGAGGATAAAGAGGCAGCCCCCCGCCACACTCCTCTGGCCTCTTTAGAGGAAGACCTGCACCTGAACGATGACGGTGAGCATCCAGAGCAGGTAGGTGATGAGAGCGAACTCTACCAACAAGCCTTTGAGAAGCTTAGTGATGGCTTATTCGAACAAGCGCGGGATGATTTCGCCCTAGTTTTGGAGCACTTTCCGGAGGGCAGGTACGCCGCCAACGCGCTTTACTGGATAGCCGAGACATATTACGCCGAAAACGACTTTGAAGTAGCAGCCGATTACTTTGAGCAGATCCTCGATGACTATGCAGAGAGTGACAAGGCACCGGATGCCCTGCTTAAGCTTGGTTACATTGCCTTCGAGGAGGATGAGTTAGAGAAGGCTATGGCCAAGTTGGAGCAGGTTCGGGATGAGCATCCGGAGACGACGGCAGCGGAGCTTGCTCAGCAACGCATATCCGATATTCGCCGCCTGATGCCTGAAGAAGACAGGTGATAAAATCTATGGCGCCAGACGGTTCCATTGCCGCAGACCTTTTATTATAATGCACACTATTGGGCCGTTAGCTCAGTTGGTAGAGCATCGGACTTTTAATCCGCTGGTCGGAGGTTCGAATCCTCCACGGCCCACCATACTCACTCCCAGCAATGTCCATTGACGACCGAAACACCCACCTCAAGGCTCCGAATTCAAGGCTTTTCGCTCCACTTGTACCCTGAATTATCTAACTTGTATTGCGCAAGCATTAGAAACACCATCCGCGCTGCCTAGCATCAGAAATTATTAAGAGGATTACCGCTGCATAACCACACGACCAATCTTCAGCCGGGCTTTATGATCGTCCACGGCAACCGCATGGAAGACCTGCGGGAACTTACCGTGGAGTGGATGCGCCGTCACCCCCTCGATCCGCTGGAGAACGAGACCGTATTGGTGCAGAGCAACGGCATAGCTCAGTGGCTGCGACTGGCCCTGGCGCGGGATCCGGATGCCGCTGAGCCCGGTTGCGGCATCGCTGCCGCCCTCGATATGCAACTCCCGGCGCGTTTTCTCTGGCAGGCCTACCGCGCCGTGCTTGGCCCCGCCGAGGTGCCACGCACCTCACCGTTCGACAAGGAGCCGTTGATCTGGCGGCTGATGCGACTGCTGCCGGAGCGCTCCGAGCAGCCGGTTTTCGCACCGCTGGCCAACTTTCTCGCCAACGACCCCGACCGGCGCAAACGCTACCAGCTCGCCGCCCAACTCGCCGACCTCTTCGATCAGTATCAGGTCTACCGCGCCGACTGGCTGGAAGACTGGGCTCACGGCGACGACAAGTTGCGCCGGGTGGGGGGCGACAGCGAGAGGCTGGCGCCGGAACAGCGCTGGCAGGCCGAATTGTGGCGCGCTTTGCTCGACGACATCGGTACAGACGAGGCGCGCCACAGCCGCGCCGCCGTCCACACCCGGTTCATGCAGGCGGTGGCAACGCAAGAGCACCGTCCAACAGGGCTACCGCGGCGAATCATCGTCTTCGGGATCTCGTCGTTACCACATCAGGCGCTGGAGGCGCTGGCAGGGCTAGCGCGCCACTGCCAGATCCTGCTCTGCGTCCACAACCCGTGTGAATTCTACTGGGCCGACATAATTCAAGGCCGTGACCTGCTGCGCGCCGAACACCGCCGCCAGGCCCACCGAGCCGACATGCCGGAGACAACCGAACCTGCCGAGCTGCACGCCCACGCCCACCCGCTACTGGCCGCCTGGGGCAAGCAAGGGCGCGACTACATCCGGCTGCTTGACGAATACGACCAGCCGGATAGCTACCGCGACCTGCTCGAGAAGCTGCCCTGGCAGCGCATCGACCTGTTCGCCTCGCCGCTGCCGGCAGATGACCGGCCGGCAAGCCTGCTGCAACAGCTCCAAGACGACATCCGCGCCCTACGCCCGGCGGCCGAGTCGCGCGAACATTGGCCGCCGGTGGCAGCCGATGACGATTCGCTGCGCTTCCACGTCGCCTACAGCCCGCAGCGCGAGGTTGAGATCCTCCACGACCAGCTGCTGGCGCGGTTCGATGCCGACCCGTCCCTGCGCCCCCGAGATATCATCGTCATGGTCCCCGACGTCGACCTCTACGCCCCCCATGTGCGGGCGGTATTCGGCCAATTGTCGGAGGATGACGATCGCCACATCCCGTTTACCATCTCGGATCAGGGCCCGCGCGGCCAGGACCCGCTGCTGGTAGCTCTCGAGACACTGCTTCATTTACCCCAAGCAAGGATTACGGTAAGTGAACTGCTCGATCTGCTCGATACTCCGGCGCTGCGCCGCCGCTTCGGCCTTGACGCCGGCGACCTGCCCCGGCTGCACCAGTGGGTTGCCGAGGCCGGGATACGCTGGGGCCTCGACGGTGAACAGCGCGCAGCACTCGACCTACCCGCCTTCGAGGAGAACACTTGGGCCTTCGGCCTGCGGCGGCTACTGCTAGGTTACGCCGCCGGCGCCGGCGGGACGTGGCGCGACATCGAGCCCCACGGCGATATCGCCGGTCTCGACGCCGCGCTGGTCGGGCCGTTGGCGCAGCTGCTGGAGCGGCTGCGCCACTGGTGGCACGAGCTCTCCAGCGAGGCGGCGCCGGCGGACTGGGGCGCACGGTTGCGCGGCCTGCTCGACGACCTGTTCCTGGCCGAGGACGAGGCCGAGCTACAGACGCTCAACCGGCTGCTCAGCGAGCTGGAGAGCTGGGAAGTCCACTGCGCCGCCGCCGGCCTTGAAGATCCTCTGCCGCTGACGGTGGTACGTGAGAGCTGGTTGGCCGCCCTTGATGACGGCGGCCTGGCCCAGCGCTTCCTCGCCGGGGCAGTAAACTTCTGCACCCTGATGCCGATGCGCGCTATCCCGTTCCGGGTGGTCTGCCTGCTCGGCATGGACGACGACGCCTACCCGCGCTCACCAACCCCCACCGACTTCGACCTGATGGCCCACGACTACCGCCCCGGCGACCGCTCCCGCCGCGAGGACGACCGCTACCTGTTCCTCGAGGCGCTGCTATCGGCTCGCGACCAGCTCTACATCAGCTGGAACGGCCTCGATATCCGCGACAATAGCCAGCGGCCCCCGTCGGTGCTGGTCGGCCAACTGCGTGACCACCTGGCCGCCGCTTGGCGTCCCGACTGCGACGCATACGAACCGAGCGCCCTGCTCAAGCAGCTCACCGTCCACCACCCACTCCAACCGTTCAGCCCTGCCAACTTCCCTGTCGACGGCCAAGGCCCGCTGTTCAGCTACGCCCATGAATGGCAGGCCGCCCTGATAGACAAGAAAGATATCGGGGGCGACAACGCTTCACCCCTCCCCGCACTCGAGCGGGAGGCGCCGCTCAGCCCGACCGAGCTGGCCGCCTTCCTCAAAAATCCGGTACAGGCCTTCTGCCAACAGCGCCTCGGGATATACTTCGACGATAGCGACGAGGGCAGTGAGGATACCGAGCCGCTAACCCTAGCTGGGTTGGAGGCGTGGCAAGCCCGGGAGACCCTGGCTCGGGGGGTGTTGCCGCTAGCCGAACACCCCGATGGCGACGCCGAGGCGGCACTGGAGGCCGGCCTAGCTCGGTTGCGCCGCAGCGGCACCCTGCCGCCGCGCGCCCTGGGCGGGATCCACGCCGACGAACTACGCGACGAGGTCATGGCCCTTTACCAAACCTGGGCCGCCTGGGCCCACGCCTTCCCGCTGCGTGACCCGCAGCACCTCGACGGTCCACTAGAGCTGGTGTTTGAACACAACGGCCTGAGGCTTGAAGGCTGGCTGGCCGACTGCCGCGAGGGCGACGGCTCGCCGCTGCGGCTGACTCATCAGGTTAGCCGCTTCGGCCTCAATCAAGCCCCCTACCGCCGTTTCGACCGGTTGGCAGAGGCCTGGGTCGAGCACCTTCTCGCCTGCGCCGGCGGCCAAGGACTGTGCACAGTAGTAGTTACTAGCGACCATTCGGTGCAGCTAGCGCCTCTGCCAACGGACCAGGCACGCGAACATCTGGGACAGCTGTTGGCAGCGTGGCAACGCGGCCAGAACCAGGCGCTGCCGGTCACCTGTCAGACCGCCTGCACCTGGCTAGATGCGCAGCGGCGCGCCGAACAGGCTGAGGCCAAGGGCAAGAGGCCGCCTGACCCCGATAAGGAGGTATGCAAGTACTATGACGGTAACGACTGGCAGGCGGGTGAGGCTGGCCGCAACCCCTATCTGCAGCGCCTCTACCCCGACAGCCAGCTGCTGCTGGAGGACGGCTCCTTCCAGGCCTGGGCCGAAGCGCTCTACCGCCCGCTGTTCGAGGCCATAGAGGAGGTGGAGGCGCCGACTACTAGCGCAGAGGAGACGGCATGAGCAGCACCGATCCGACCACTTTCTTATTGCAATTCCCGCTCCACGGTAGCCGTCTCATCGAGGCCAGCGCCGGCACTGGCAAGACCTACGCCATCGCCGCCCTCTATGTAAGGCTGGTGCTTGACCACGGCGCGGACAACGCCTTCGGCAAACGGCTGCTGCCGCCGCAGATCCTAGTCATGACCTTCACCGAGGCGGCGACCCAGGAACTACGCGATCGAATCCGCGCCCGTCTCACCGATGCAGCACGCTGCTTTCGGGGACGCGCCGCTCTCGCGTCCGGCGAGACACCCCTGCCCGGCGCGGTGCCGGACGATCCTGACGATTTCCTCAACCGCCTCTGCGACGACTGGCCCGCGGCGCACTGGCCCGCCGCCGCTCACCGGCTGGAGGAGGCTGCGCAGTGGATGGACGAGGCGGCGGTAACCACCATCCACGCCTGGTGTCTACGCATGCTGCGCGAACACGCCTTCGACAGCGGTAGCCTCTTCCACCAGGAGTTGAGCAGCGACGAGACCGAGCTACGTGATGAGGCGGTCCACGACTACTGGCGCCGCCACGTGCTGCCGCGCAGCGCCGATGAGTTGGGGCTGCTGTTCGAATTCCTCGGCCGCACCCCAGCCGCCCTACTCAAGGCCATCGACCCGCTACTCAAACAGACCGACACATTCGCCGCCGCGGACCAGGAAACGCTGGAGCGCCGGCTGGCCGCACAACTAGCGGCGCTGGAACGGGCCAAGGCGCCGTGGCGCGACGACTTCGAGGCCATACTTGCTAGCTTCGAACAGGCTCGGCCCGGTCTCAACGGCAATGCATACCGAACTGAACCCACACAGCGACGTCTGCAGGCCATGCACGAGTGGGCCTGTCGTCCCGGTCAGCTACACCCCCGAGACCCTGTCGGTAACGGCGATAAGGACCTGCTGATCCACTTCAGCCGTGCCGAGATGCGCGCGAAACTTAAAAAGGGCAAGTCGCTGCCCGACGACCTCCACCCCGCATTCGCCGCCCTAGACGATCAGACCGGGCTGGTCGACCCCGTGCTTGAGAGTGATCTGTTAACCCACGCCGCCACCTGGATCCGCCAGCGGCTGGACGCCGAGAAACGCCGCCGCGCCATGCTCGGCTTCAACGACCTGTTGACCCGGCTGCGCGACGCCCTCGACCACGACGCCGCCCGACCCGACGCCGACGGCGGCGGTCGGCTGGCGCGCACCATCCGCCGCCAATTCCCGGTAGCGCTAGTCGACGAGTTCCAGGATACCGACCCGGTACAGTACGCCATCTTCGATCGTATCTATGACGTCGCGGCAGATGACCCTTCCCGCGGACTGCTGCTAATCGGCGATCCAAAGCAGGCGATCTTCGGCTTTCGCGGTGCCGACATCCACAGCTACCTGCAGGCGCGACAGGCCACTACCGGTCGCCACGCCACCCTCGGCACCAACTTCCGCTCCACCGAAGGCGCGGTGGCAGCGGTCAACCGGCTCTTTGGGCAAGCCAACGGCCACCCCGAGGGGCCATTCCTATTCCGTGAGGACGACTCCTCCGACGACCCGCTACCGTTTCAGCCGGTGGCCGCCAACGGTCGCGCTGAAACCTTAGTGTTCGACGGCGTGCCGCTCACACCGCTGACCCTGTGGCACTGGCCCGACACCGAGGCCGACGAGCAGGCAGTGACCAGCGGCGTCTATCGCCGGCGCGCGGCCGCAAGTTGTGCAAGCGCCATGGTCGAGCTTTTAGAAGCGGGTCGGGCCGAGCGCTGCGGCTTTAGCACCGATTCTAAACTGGAACCGCTACGCCCGCGAGACATGGCAGTGCTGGTGCGCAGCCGCATCGAGGCCGACGCCATCCGCTACGAGTTAAGCCGGCGCGGCGTGCGCAGCGTCTACCTCTCGGATCGCGAGTCGGTCTACGCCACCCCGGAGGCGGTCGACCTACTCCACTGGCTGCGCGCCTGCGCCGAACCCGAGTCAGGGCGCCGCCTGCGTGCCGCCCTTGCTACCGCCACCCTCGACCGCCCTCTCGCGGAGCTCGACCGCCTCAACCACGATGAGCGCTTTTGGGAAGAGCGGGTGCTGCAGTTCCGTGGCTACCGAGAGATCTGGCAGCAGCAGGGGGTGCTGGCGATGGTGCGCCGGCTGCTCCACGATTTCGACCTGCCTCGCCACTTGCTCGCCGAGACCGACGGCGAACGCCGTCTGACCAATCTGCTCCACCTCGGTGAGCTGCTCCAACGTGCTGCCGTGGCCATCGACGGTGAACACGCCCTAATTCGTTTTCTCGCCGAGCACTGCAACGGCGACGGCGAGTCGGCCGATGACCAGATCTTACGCTTGGAGAGCGACGAGGCGCTGGTAAGGGTGGTGACCATCCACAAGTCCAAGGGGCTAGAATACCCGCTGGTCTTCCTGCCCTTTATCGCCAGCTTCCGGGCAAAGAGCGGCCGGGAGACGCCGCTGTTCGTGCGCCGAGCGACCGAAGGCTGCGCCGAACCGACCCGGCCGCAACCGGTGTTCGAACCGACCGATGAGGATGTGCGCGCTGCCGACGATGAGCGCCTTGCCGAGGATCTGCGGCTGCTCTACGTCGCCACCACCCGCGCCCGCCACGCCACCTGGATGGGCATTGCCCCGCTAGCCCCGGGCGGGCAGAAGCAAAACCAGCTCCACCGAAGCGCCATCGGCTACCTGCTCAACGGCCGCGAAGCCCTGGCCAACGACGCCGTAAAGGGGGCCATGGAGCGCCTGGCTGGCGATAGCCCGGCGATCCGCGTGGCACCGCTACCGCAAGAGAGTGACCCTGACCAAGAGGGTGGCCGCTACCACGGCGCCGCTGAGAGCCAGACCCCAGGTCGCGCCCGCACCCCAACACGGCGTGTCAAAGAGCCCTGGTGGATCGCCAGCTACAGCGCCCTGCCCCGCGCCGAGGCCGAATGGACCGGCGCTGCCGAGGCCCCGGAGACCGCCGCGGCCGCCACCCTCAGCGAAGAACTCGCTGCCGTGCTTACTCCGCCAGCACTGCCGGTGGATCAAACACAGTTGCAGCCAACACCCTTAGCACCAGCGCCTGGGGGATCACGGCACTATCAGCCCGGCATGTTTGATGGTGACAATGAATTGAGACCACCATCTGCCTCGCCCGAGGTGGTTACTCCGGCCCTCCACGACTTCCCCCCGGGGCCGGGCCCCGGCACCTTCCTCCACGGTTTGCTGGAGTGGGCCGCAGAGGCAGGATTTGGGCAAGTGGTTGCCGATCCCGCCGAGTTGCGCGAGGTCATTGCCCGGCGCTGTCAGCGCCGTGGCTGGACGGCGTGGATCGATCAGTTGGGTGACTGGGTGCTCCATCTGCTGCAGGCGCCGCTCCTCCTGCCCGTGGCTACTAGCCCGTTACAGCTAGCCAACCTGACCCGCTATCAACCGGAACTGGAGTTCTGGCTGGAGACTCACTGGGTCGATGCCCGGCGCATCGATGAGGCGGTTACCGCGGCGACCCTCAATGGTGAACCGCGTCCGGCCATGGCGCCGAAAAGGCTCAATGGCCTGTTGAAGGGCTTTATCGACCTCGCCTTCGAACACGAGGGCCGCTATTACGTCGCCGACTATAAGTCCAACCGCCTCGGTGAAAGTGCTGCCGAATACACCCCAGAGGCGGTGCGCGCGGCACTGCTCAACCACCGCTACGATCTCCAGGGAGTGCTATATACCGTGGCCCTACATCGCCAGCTCAAGGCGCGTCTGCCAGACTACGACTACGACCGCCATATGGGCGGCTCTGTCACCTTATTCCTACGCGGGCTAGATGCCGAGGGCCAGGGGCTACACTGCGAGCGGCCGCCGCGCACACTGATCGAGACCCTGGACGCCGCCCTGCGCGACGGCCCCGACCGCCCCGCCGGCATGAGCGAACAAGGAGCTAGGTCATGAGCGCTGCTAGCCATCCCCTGGACAGCGCGACAGCGGCCCTCGCCCTACTGAAGGACTGGCGCGACTGCGATTGGCTGCGGCCCCTCGATCACGCCCTAGTCGCCTTCCTCCATGACCAGGCCCCGGGTACCACCCCAGCGACCCTGCTCTGTGCTGCCCTGGTCAGCCATCAGGCCGGACGCGGCCACGTCTGCCTCGACCTCGATGCACTACTATCCGATCCTGATCGCAGCCTGTCGCTGCCACCGGAAGATGGACGCGGCGCTGAAGCAATGACGGAGCAGCCCCTGCCGCGTCCCGCCCAGTGTCTCTCCGGTCTCGATCGTAGCACCCTGGTGGCGACCCTAAACGCCGACAGCGACGTGGTTGGCGCGCCGATAGAGGCCAGCCCCGACGCAGATGAACAGCCACCGCTTATCCTTGATGGCCACCGCCTCTATCTACGCCGCTATTGGCAGAGCGAAAGGCGTATCGCCGTCACCCTGGAGAGGCGCATGGCACAGGTCACGCAGTGGCGGGACGAACTGGAGCCAAAAGCGGTGCGCCGCTGGCTCGACACCCTATTCGGGCCACAGGACCCCACCGAAACCTGGCAGCGACTAGCCTGCGCGGTGGCCGCTGGCAGCGGCTTCGCGGTGGTCACCGGCGGCCCCGGCACCGGCAAGACCACTACCGTGGTGCGCCTGCTCGCCCTGCTCCAGGGGCTGCGTCGCGATGCCGAGCAGCGCCCCTTGCGCATCCGCATGGCTGCCCCCACCGGCAAGGCCGCCGCCCGCTTGAACGCCTCCGTTGCCGGCACTGTTCACGGTCTAAACCTGCCCGACGAGCAACTCCGTGCCAACATACCCACCGAGGTCACCACCATCCACCGACTTCTGGGTGTCCGGCCAGGCTCGCGCCGCTTTCGCCATGATGCCGATAACCTGCTGCCGCTCGATGTGCTGGTGGTAGACGAGGCGTCGATGATAGATGTCGAACTAATGGCATCGACCTTGGCTGCCCTGCCACCTCGGGCTCGGCTGATCCTACTCGGCGACCACGACCAGCTCGCCTCGGTGGAGGCCGGTGCCGTGCTAGGGGAACTCTGCCAGCGCGCTGCGCAAGGCCACTATATGCCCACCACTTGCGACTGGCTGGAGTCGGTCAGTGGCGAGAGCATCCCCGAGCAGCTGCGTGATACCGCTGGCAGCGCCTTGGATCAACACGTTGTCATGCTCCGCCACAGCCACCGCTTCGCTGCTGACAGTGGCATTGGTCGCCTGGCCAACGCCGTCAACAGCGGCGACATTGCCACCGCCAAGACCCTACTGGCCACCGGCGGCTACACCGACCTCCACCACCAGCACCTGCGCGGCCCCGATGATAACGCCCTGGAGGAACTAGCCGAAGCCGGCTACCGCCCCTATCTGGAGGCCGTCGCCGCCCGCCCTGATGCCACAGCCACGGCGGCCGAGTATGACGAGTGGGCCCACCGCGTCCTCACCGAGCATGGACGTTTCCAGCTGCTGACCGCCCTGCGCCGCGGCCCTTGGGGGGTCGAGGGGCTAAATAGGCGCATCGCTGCCAGGCTAGCGGCTAGCGGGCTCATCGAATCCGGTGCCCACTGGTATCCGGGGCGGCCAGTGATGGTCACCCGCAATGACTACGAACTCGGCCTGAACAATGGCGATATTGGCATCGCCCTGCCGCTACCCGACACCGACGAGCCGCACCGCACCACTCTACGGGTCGCTTTCCCGGCCGCCGACGGCGGCAAAGCGGCGTTGCGCTGGGTGCTACCGGCGCGCCTTAACAACATCGAAACCGTCTTCGCCATGACCGTGCACAAGGCCCAGGGCTCCGAGTTCGATCACGCCGCCCTACTGCTCCCCGACCGGCCGAGCCCCATCCTTACCCGCGAACTCATCTACACCGCCATCACCCGGGCGCGGAACCGCTTTACCCTGCTTGACCCCGGCCACAGTGTCCTCGCCGCCGGCCTTGCCGCCCGCGTCAACCGCAGCGCCGGCCTCCACGACCAGCTCATCGGCATGAAGCCTCCAGGGAACCTCTAAAACTTCGCCTGCGCCACCATCCGCCCCGTTGTGGAGGACGCCGTGAATCCATCCCTGGAGGCTTCATGGCGCCATCCCTGGCGCCAAGACCTCCACACCGGGGCGGATGGTGGCGCAGGCGAAGTTTTTAGAGGCACCCTCCAGGGATGGATTCACAGCGTCCTCGACACCGGGGCAGCTAGGCTCAGTGGGGAACCTTTAAAGGCGACGACGACCTCTTACCCGATCAGATCCATCCGCAACCTCCCATCAGCTCGCCACTGCTCCAACTCCGCCTCAGCCTGCTGCTGCGTAAACCCCGCCTGTTCGACAAGCAGCGCAATGAAGGCTGCCATCACCCCCTCGCCAAGCGTCGCCCGCCTGCCGCAGACATAGATCAACGCCCCGTCATCTCGAATCCACCTCAGCAGCTCTGCAGCGTTCTCCCGGATCCGATCGGTAGCATAGGAACCGTCTTCAGAGTCGCGGGAAAAGGCCTGATCTAAGCGCCTGAGAACTCCATCACGCTGCCACTGCTCCAGCCACTGCGAATAAAGCGCATCGCCACAGCGTTTGCGGTTGCCAAAAATCAGCCATACCGGGCCGGCCTGTGACTGTTGAGCCCGCTCAGCAAGGAAACCAACGAACGGCGCTATCCCGCAGCCGGCAGCAATAAGCACCAAGGGGCGGCGCTGGTCATCCGGAGGCCTAAACGAGGGGTGGCTGCGCAGGGCGGCATGTAGGCTCTCACCTACTCTAAGCTCACGTCCGAGCAGGCCTGAGCACTTACCCGGCACAGCTTGACCAGAACTATCGAGTCGGCTGGTAACAGCCACGGTGAGCCGGATAAGTCGGGGATCTTCAAGTGGACTACTGCCGATGGAATACGGGCGCGCCGGTTCTCCGGCACACGGCTCGACGAGAAGCAAGTCGCCCGGGCGATAGTCAAGGGGCTCCGCGGCCTCAAACTCCAGACTCCAAACCTCCTGAAGCTCGGCATCTTCAGGGTCATCGAGCCGCTCGCGCCGGTTGAGGCTCAAGCTAATCTGTTTATCAACTACGATCTCTGGCACACCACCAAGGCTTACACCCAAATCCCCCGCTGCGTTGGCCAGCCAGTCTTGCCACTCCCTGCCCGGTTTGCCATCGACCCGAGTTAGCATCGTCAGCGGCTCTGCCCCAGCCTTATCAAGTGCCTCATGCAACATATCCCCAGCAGCGCAGAAGTGTCGATAGCGGCGATCACCTAAGGCCAGAAGGTGGAATTTACACCCCCGCAAATCGGCACTCGCTAGCGAATTTAGGAAAGCCTGCCCGGCATCAGGCATTTCACCATCACCGGCCGTTGAAACAATCAGCAAGACCCGGTGAAAGTCGTTGAGCTGCTCGGGACGCAAGCTAGCCAGCGAGCTCTCGGCGACCTTGATGCCGGCTTTACGCATGGATGCAGCGCTCTCATGGGCGAGCTTTGCAGCGGTCCCGGTTTGGCTAGCGTGGGCAATCAGCACTTGCGCGCCAATATCCACACCTCCACTCTGCTGCCTGAACCTACGCAACCCCCAGGAGAGCAATCCAGTTACCGTCAGTGCCAGCAATATCAGAGCTATAAAGGCGTTAAGTAACGCCGACCAAATTCCAGCCCATGTGCCCTGATGCAGGTTTGCTATCCAGCCTGGATATGAGCCCACCTCGGCAACCTGATCAGGGGTTACGATCAATGTCCGCGGGCCCGCATCGCTGCGCCCTTCCACGGCGTAGGCGACTTGCTCGAAGCGCTCAACATGCCAGACATGGGTAAGCCCGCCCTCATCAGCAGCACGCGCAACCGCCTCACTGAGCGAGGGTCGCTGGGCATCTCGGTCAATGGGTGGTAAGTGCGGGGTGCCTATCTCATGGATCATTAACACGGCAGTCGCACTTACTAGCAACACCAAGGGCAGGGTCAGCCAGCCTAATAAGTTATGCCAGCTAACCAAAGTATGCTGCAGATAAGGCCAGGCCAGTAGTGGTCCTATTACCAGCACTACCAGCAGTGCATAGGTAGCCAATTCTACAACCCAGTCCAACCCCAAGCCGAGATCCTTGTGCAGGTGGCGAACTGTCCGGAAAAATCCCGTAGCGCTAGGGCGCTCCTCGATTAGCTCGGCGCTGGCAAGGTCGTAGGCCTCGACATAACGTTGCCCGGCTGCACTGAACGTCAGGACACCGACGTCCCCAGACTCTAGGGCTAACTCCCGTGCCCGCTGCCGCCTGTCTACCTGCTGCAGAAATCCCTCCAGCTGCTCAACCGCCACCGGCTGCGCCGCAGGCGACCCGGAATGATGCCGCTCCACAACCCCTTCAAAGGCCAAGATCAGCCCGGTAATCAGGATCATGGCTAGCAGTGGGGTAAAGAGCAACGCCGCCCAGCGGTGGGCAAATCGCAACTTGCGGTGCCACCATGCCGGCATTACCATCGTTTGCAGGACTTTCCGGAAATTATCCATAGCGTGGAGGACCTCATGGAGGCAGACATAGAAATTCTTTACCTGATTTTAAGCATCCTAGCCTATTTTGCACCTTCTATTATCGCCATTTTCCGCAAGCACCGAAGTTATTTAGCGATCATAGCCGTAAACACCCTGCTTGCCTGGACAGTATTTGGTTGGCTATGGGCATTCTTATGGAGCCTAACGGGCAATGTAGCCGAGAAAAATCCCAAACAAGAGCACAAGCCTAGCTGAGCATCAAACCACTTCAAGGAAGTGTTAATGCCACAACAATGAAACAATTAACTGTTTTCGACCGCGCATTTCTGGAGGAGCGCCTTAACTTATCGGCACTGTGGCAATGGTTTTTCGAAAAACGCAGCCAGGGGGTAAAGCTTAGCGCCGCGAGTATTGCCGGTTTTTTTTCTGGCCAGCATCCCGAGCAAGTTGATTTTGCTTCAATCTATCAACTAATGGACGCTGCCAGCGAAGGCTTTGTGGTGCGTGCAGCGGGCATGCCCGATATGCATCAAGGTTACGCCCTGCCTATCGGCGGGGTAGTAGCCACCCAAGATGTCGTGGTCCCGGCGTGGGTCGGTTACGACATTGGCTGTGGGATGTGTGCAGCGCCAACAAGCTTTTCAGTAGAAGAGATTTTAGCCAACCGCCAACTTATCTTCAGGTCGATTTATCGGCGCATCCCGGTTGGCACCAAAGGGCATAACAAACCTATCGTGGATCCCGAGCGGGAACTTGGCAAGTTACCCGATAACAAGACGCGCTCAATCTACAAGTCGCGCCACGGCGATCGGCAGTGCGGCACCCTTGGCGGTGGTAACCACTTTATCGAGATAGGGGTAGCTGATTCCGATCAGCGCGTCTGGATTGTCTTGCACTCCGGCTCCCGTGGCCCAGGGCATGGCGTAGCTGGCCACTTTATGAAGCTTGCCAGTTCCAGCTCCAAAGCCAAACAGGGTCATTATGGGCTCTCTATAGATAGCGCCGAAGGGCAAAGCTATCTGGCTAGTCTCGACTGGATGACCCGCTTCGCGCTATTAGATCGGCGCTTAATGCTTGAATCCGTCGAACAAGCACTCCAAGACATCGATCTGGCGGGTGAAGTCTGTATGGACGAGCTAGTCAACCGCAACCACAACCATGCTGAGCCTGATGCAAACGGCTATTATATTCATCGTAAGGGGGCCACCCACGCCGAGGACGGTATGGCTGGGGTAATCCCCGGGGATATGAGTCGCGGCTCCTATCTAGTCAGGGGGCTGGGGAATGCGCAAGCCTTAAATTCCAGCTCCCATGGAGCAGGGCGCAAACTCGGCCGCCGGCAAGCCAAGCAGCAGCTCGACATTGAGCAGTTTCGTACCACTATGCAGCAAGCCAACGTCCAGGCTTGCGTGACTCCCGGCACGCTCGATGAGGCACCGGGAGCGTATAAAGATATCCACGATATAATCGCTCTACAAATAGAGTACGGGCTCATTGAACAGGTTGACCGCATCCGGCCACTTATCAACATCAAGGAGCAGGGCTAGCAACTGCTTGAACCGTTAGCCTTGCTGCTCCCCTCCACCAACTCTCCTTAGCCGCAGGCCAAGCTCTTGGAGCTGTGCCTCGCTGACCTCGGCCGGGGCCTCGGTGAGCAAGCAGGTGGCAGTTTGAGTCTTCGGGAAGGCCATAACCTCACGGATCGAATCAGCGCCAGACATGAGCATGACCAGTCGATCCAGGCCGAAGGCGATCCCACCATGTGGCGGGCAACCATGCTCCAGGGCATCGAGCAGGAAGCCAAACTTGGCACGTGCTTGCTCTTCATCGATGCCCAGCAAGCCGAATACGGCCTGCTGCATATCGGTGTCGTGGATACGCACTGACCCACCGCCGAGCTCGACGCCGTTAAGCACGCAGTCATAGGCTCGTGAGAGCAGTGACTCCGGATCTTTAGTGCTGTCCAACTCCTGCGGCTCGGCAACGCGCGGCGAGGTGAACGGGTGGTGCAGGGAATAGAGGCGACCATCCTGTTCGTCGTATTCAAACATTGGAAAGTCGACAATCCACAACGGTCGCCAAGCCGCCTCAACCATTTCCAGGTCGTGACCGATGCGCACGCGCAGGGCGCCCAAGGCATCATTGACGACCCTCGCACGATCAGCGCCAAAGAAGATCAAGTCACCGGCCTGAGCCGAAGTCCGCTCGAGGATGCCTTGTACAGCATCTTCGCTCATAAATTTGACAATCGGTGACTGCAGGCCCTCTGCCCCGCGCCCCGGATCATTGACCTTGATATAGGCGAGCCCCTTAGCGCCATAGCGCCCGACGTAGTCGGTATAGTCATCGATCTGCTTGCGCGTCAACTCCCCCCCGCCTGGCACACGCAGAGCGGCAACCCGACCACGGGGATCTTTCGCCGGGGCCGAAAAGACCTTGAAGTCGACATCAGCAACCAGATCGGCAACCTCTATCAACTCCAACGGGATGCGCAGATCGGGCTTATCCGAGCCGTAGCGGTCCATTGCCTCGGCATAGCTCATGCGCGGGAAGGGATCAGGCAATTCAGCCCCTAGAACCTCCTCGAATATTTGTCGTAACATGCGCTCGGTAACGCCCATAACGGCCTCTTCATCGACAAAGGAGGCCTCCATATCGAGCTGGGTAAACTCCGGCTGCCGATCAGCGCGCAAATCCTCATCCCTGAAGCAGCGCACTATCTGATAATAGCGATCGAAACCGGCCATCATCAGCAGCTGTTTAAACAGCTGCGGCGATTGCGGTAAAGCAAAGAAGCGTCCCGAGTGATTACGGCTCGGCACCAAGTAGTCGCGCGCGCCCTCCGGGGTGGCCCTGGTCAGCATGGGGGTTTCCATATCCAGAAAACCCTCTTGCTCGAGGTGGCGGCGCATGGCCGAGGTCACCTTTGCGCGCAGCTGCAAACGCTGCTGCATCTCCGGGCGACGCAAATCTATGTAGCGATAGCGCAAGCGCACATCCTCGCCGACATGCTCGTGCTCATCGAGCTGAAAGGGCGGGGTCTTAGCGGTGTTCAGGACCTCGACCTCGCGCCCGAGGACCTCTATCCGACCGGAGAAGAGGTCCGGATTCTCGGTGCCCTCAGGGCGATGCCGGACCCTGCCGGTGATGCGCAGCACGTACTCGGAACGGGCCCTATCGGCCGTAGCAAAAGCCTCTTCAGTATCCGGGTCGAATACCACTTGAACCAAGCCAGCGCGATCACGCAGGTCAATGAATATTACCCCCCCGTGGTCACGGCGGCGATGAACCCAGCCGCATACGGTTATTTCACTGCCAAGGTGATCTTCACTAATCTCGCCGCAATAATGGCTACGCATGGTATGTTTCCCAGACTGTTGGAGTATTCACTACAGCGCGAGCTGCGCGGTAAAAATGTTCATTCAGAACCCCCCTTAGGGAACCTCTAAAACCTCGCCGGCGCCACCATCCGCCCCGGTGTGGAGGTCTTGGCGCTAGGGATGGCGCCATGAAGCCTCCAGGGATGGATTCACGGCGTCCTCCACACCGGGGCGGATGGTGGCGCCGGCGAAGTTTTTAGAGGTTCCCTAAGGGCTTCGCCAAAACTGCCAATCTTAAGCAGCTACGTGGTTGGGTGCAAGCCAGCTACTCGGCCCACGTCATTTTCGATTGCTTAAAGACTTTGGCTAGAAAAGGGAGGAAATGACGACCAAGACAGGTACGCCACTCACTATTAAGCCTCAACCGCAGCGAACTTTCTGATCAACTCAGGAACAGCCTGAGCTGGCACTGGCGGACTGAAATAATAACCCTGGGCGTAATTGCACTGACTATCCATAAGAAACGAGCGTTGCTGCTCGGTCTCGACCCCCTCAGCCAAGATCTTGAAGCCAAGACTACGACCCAGCGCTACCACGGTGCGCAATATTTCGGCATCACTACCTTGCTGCGGCACCCCCTCAAGGAAACTTTTATCAATCTTAAGGGTATGGAAATCGAGCCCCTTAAGGTAAGCCAAAGATGAGTAACCGGTGCCAAAGTCATCCATGGCCAGTTGGACGCCCAAATGTTTTAGACCTGCCAGCAGGTCCGCGGCAGCTTCGATGTGGGTCATAAGGAAGCTTTCGGTTATCTCCAACTCCAAACACTCTGCGGGTAAACCGCTGCTCTCCAGGAACCGCGAGACTTGCGCAACCATATCGCTGCGCTCAATCTGCACTCCAGAGACATTAACTGCTACCCTGCCAAACTCGATGCCCTGCTGCCACCAATCTGCCGCCTGCTGGCAAGCCTTTTTCATAACCCATTCGCCCAATGGCTCGATGAGTCCCGTCTCCTCGGCCATGGGGATAAAGCGCACCGGCGATACCAGCCCCTCGTCGGCGTGGATCCATCTGACTAGGGCTTCTAGGCCAACTACCTTGTTGCAGCGCAAGTCGATCTGAGGTTGATAGTAGAGCACCAATTCATCATTGCTGATCGCCCGACGCAACTGTGCGGCCAGAACCACTCGATCATGGGCGTAAGCATTCCAGTCTTTGGCGTAATAGCGATAGGTTCGACCGCCCGAGCGCTTGGCGCGATGCATGGCTGAATCACTATTCTGGATCAACCCATCTACGCTGCGGCCATCACGCGGATAGCTGGCTATGCCAATACTGGCCTCGACAAAGACCTCGGTGGATTCGAGCTGAATGGGGCGTTCGAGAGACTGGAGTATATGCTCGGCGACCGTTGCTGCCCCTTCATTGGTCTGCCTGGCATCAAGCACAATTGCAAATTCATCGCCGCTTAGGCGGGCAATATTGTCGTTGCCGGGCACCACCGATACCAGACGCCGAGCTACTTCACAAAGGACTTGATCACCAGCGGCCATACCCAGACTATCATTGATGTGCTTGAAACCATCCAGACCGAGCAGCAACACACTCGCGCCAACCCGATAGTTATTTTGGGCGGCCTGCTTTACCACCAAACCGACGTGGGAGCGGAAGGCTACACGATTGGCTAGTCCAGTCAGCGCGTCACGGTGAGCCAGGCGGTCTATCTCAGCCTGGTTACGCTTAGCGCTGGAAATATCGGTGAAGACTCCAATGTAGTGGGTTCGCTGGCCATTTTCACCATAGACACTATCGATATTTAGCCATTCAGGGTAAATATCGCCAGTCTTACGCCGGTTCCATATCTCGCCCCGCCAAGCCCCTCTTTGCTGCAGTGACAGCCACATTTCGCGATAAAATCTCGGACTATGGCGGCCTGACTGGAGCACCCGCGGCGTTCTGCCAATGACCTCGGAGCGCTCGTAACAAGTTATGTCAGTAAATGCCCGGTTGACATCGACTATCCTGCCACGCGGATCGGTTATTACCACCCCTTCGCTGGTCGACTCGAAAACCGCAGCCGATTGGCGCAACCGGTCCTCCACCCTTTTGCGCTCGGAGAGATCGCGCAAATAAAGCGCTGCATAGGTCTTACCGCCAAATTCCAGCTCGACACTGCGGACGTCGGCAGAGATGATGCCGCGCGTCGGATTGTGGATCTGTATCTCGGTTGGCTGGGCACGCGAGTAAAACAGCCCAAGATCTTCCCCGCGCAGCTCGAGCAGGGGCCGTCCAAAAAGCTCGACAGCGGTCTTGTTGGCGTAACGGATCTGGCCGCTCCCGTTGATGAGTACTATGCCATCGGATGCGCACTCTACGATCTGCTGAAAATTTTCGACGGCAGGCTCCATCAATTCTCCTTGATATCGAGCCCTATCAAAACTCTCTCGCGCTCCGACAGATCACCAACTACCCGCCTAACCGGAGGCGGCAACTTCTTAACTACTACCGGTGTTGCAAGTATCCTTTCATCTTCTGCCAACTGCGGGCGCTCTAATATATCTATAACCTCGACGCTATAAGAAGCAGCCTCACCGTAAGCCTCAGACAAGAGGCTCTCGAGGTTGCGGATTGCCCGCTCAGCCGCCGGAGTCCGGCCGGCGATGTAAAGCCTGAGTACCAACTCGCTCAACGCTCACCCCCTACACTACCCGCGGCGTCGACAACGACACCAGAGTTGGTGATCCTATACTCACTCACCTGGTCTGAAGTTGGCAGACCTCGCGCCTTGACTACCGTCAGCATCCGCCGCAAGCGACCGCCATGCTCATCACGGCGCAGCTTTATCCAAACATCTATGATCGAGGAGACCTCCAGATTGCTAACTCCGCCATTAGCATCTCCCAGCAATTCTGTGGCGACTACAGTAACACCCGACCTCTTTAGCATATAGAATAACCGCATCAGCATCTCCTTGCCCTGACCATTCCGACGCTGGTCAGCCAAGGCACTTATCGGGTCGAGCACTACAACTTGGGGCTCTAGCTGATCAACCGAGCGCATGATGCGCAACAGATGCTCCTCCCAGCCGATCTCGGAGGGTAGAATCGGGCTTAAGGTTAGCAACCCATTGCCCCCTGAGGTCAAATAAGGGCTTAGGTCCAGCCCAGCACTCTGCTGGTTGCGCAGTAGCTCGTCAGCCGACTCTTCAAAACTAAGATAGAGGACTGGCTCGCCTGCAGCGCAGGCGCTACGGACGAACTGCACTGCAATGCTAGTCTTGCCCGTGCCAGATTGACCGGAAATCATCATTGCCGACCCTTTATAGGGGCCACCACCACCGAGCATTTCGTCAAGCCCCGCGACACCAGTGCTATGCCTGCCAGGTGAGACGGTTGCCTGGAGATCCAGGCCGGTTACCGGGGCGAGAAATACCCCCTTGGCATCAAGCAGGAACGGGAATTCGTTGGTTCCATGCGACCCGCCGCGGCGCTTAAGGACACGCAGCAAACGGGTCATCTGCCGCTGCATCATTTCCTGGCGCAGGAGGATCACACAGTCAGCGACATAATCCTCGAGCCCAAACTGGTTACTGAACGCAGGCGCTTCACCAACGGTAATGAGTGTTGTCACATCCCTATCGCGAATCCAATCAAAGACGCGCGCTAATTCGCTGCGTAGAGTCACAGTTTGTGCATAGGCTGAATCCATGGCATCTATAGCATCCACCACCAGCCGTTTGGCGCCGAGCTGATCAAGGGCATGGCCCAACCTGGCCATTATGGCCGAAAGCTCGATGTCTTCGCCGCCGACCACATCACCCGGATCGGGACGCATGTCGAGAACTTTTGCCTTGCCGGCCTCAATATACTCAGTAAGCGGCAAACCAAGGGCCTCAGCATGGCCGATAAGCGCCTGCGGCGACTCATCAAACGTTACCAAGACGCTAGGCTCATCTTGGGCCAGGCCGTAACAGAAGAAGTTGAGGGCGATGGCCGTCTTGCCGGTTCCCGGGCCGCCGCGCAGGAGTGTAGGCCGCCCCATCGGCACTCCGCCATCGAGGACAAAATCTAGCCCCTGCACCCCGGTCGGCGCCGAATCTATCATCTGTGCCCTTGCCAAAGCGCCCTTTTCAGAGTCACTCATTTAATCAGCCTTGTTCAACGTCAATATTTTCACTTAGCTGGCTAAGGTTGCCATAGCTAGGCCCTCCGGTCCAGCTTTCTGGATTATCTGGGCTATTCGGTCTCAGCCGCCGAACCTGGTACCGATTGCTATCCAAAGGGCTTTTCAGTGATTCACCATCGCACGAGTTTAGTGCGCCAGCGGGTAGTATTATTTAATTACTCGCTGAGGCTTCCTTGTTGCTCCGGCTAGAGCTCTCTTTAGCGCTGTCCTGCTGCTTAGCTCCGCTGCTTTGCTGCCCTGCCCCATTGCTCCCGGCCCCTGCCGAGCCAGCGCTCGCATCGTTAGCCGAACCTGCGCTAGCGTCGGCACTCTTATCTGCGTCAGTCGCGCCTTCCGAATCTGGCTTATTAGCTGCGCCCCGCCCTTTGTTCTTGAAGTCCGTTTCATACCATCCAGTTCCCTTGAGTTGAAAGGCTACCGCCGAAACGAGCCGTTTAAGCTGGGCCTCCTGACACTCCGGACAATAGCTGAGCGGCTCATCAGATACCGCCTGGATCGCCTCTAACCGATGTCCACAGCTGTTGCACTGATATTCATAGATAGGCATGGGCTTACCATCCTCTTATTGTGTTTTTCTTGTCCCATAGGGCATTTGAAGCCTCCGACGACCCATTTCCTAACGGAAATTGAGTCGCGGAATGCGGCGGATACTTGTTCAACTCATGGGTTATTCTGCCACCAACTCGCCTTCGATCGCGTCACTGCGCTCGAAGACAAAATCACCGTCGCGGAAGTCGACCTTGATTCGATCACCCTGGCCGAAGCGCCCCTCAAGGAGCTCACGGGCTAAGGCGTTTTCGACCCGGTTCTGCAATACCCTCTTCAGCGGGCGCGCGCCATAGACCGGATCGAAGCCGGCCTCGCCAATCTTATCGATTGCGGCATCGGTAAGCTCCAGGGCCATCTCGCGCTCGGCTAACCGCTCACTGAGATAGTGCGCCTGGATCTGGGTAATTGTGCGAATCTGTTCGCGCGACAGCGGCCGGAAGACTACCACATCGTCAACCCGGTTAATGAACTCAGGCCGAAAATGGGTGCTGAGGATCTCCATAACCGATGCGCGCATACGCTGGTAGTCTTCCTCTTCCTCTCCAGCCATGCTCTGGATCACCTCAGAACCAAGGTTAGAGGTCATGACAATTACCGTGTTACGGAAATCTACCGTTCGCCCATGGCTATCGGTGAGCCTGCCATCATCGAGGACCTGGAGCAGGACGTTAAAGACATCGGCGTGCGCCTTCTCCACCTCATCAAGCAGGACAACTGAATAGGGTTTACGCCGGACGTGCTCGGTCAAATAGCCCCCTTCTTCATAACCGACGTACCCCGGCGGCGCACCGATAAGGCGAGCTACTGAGTGTTTTTCCATAAATTCAGACATGTCGACGCGCAGCATCGCCTCTTCGGTATCGAAGAGGAACTCGGCCAGCGCCTTACAAAGCTCGGTCTTGCCGACCCCTGTCGGGCCAAGGAAGAGGAAAGAGCCGTTAGGACGGTTCGGATCAGACAGACCGGCGCGGGAGCGGCGGATCGCATTTGCCACTGCCCCGATGGCCTCATCTTGACCAACAACCCGCTCATGCAGGGCCTGCTCCATGCGCAACAACTTGTCACGCTCACCCTCGAGCATCTTAGAGACCGGGATGCCGGTCCACTTCGAAACCACCTCGGCCACCTCCTCGTCGGTGACCTTATTGCGCAGCAGCTTCATATCGTACATATCAGCCTGTGAGGCCATATCCAGCTGCCGCTCCAGCTCCGGTATGCGCCCGTACTGCAACTCCGACATACGCTGCAGATCGCCAGCCCGGCGCGCCGCCTCTACCTCCTGACGGGCACGCTCAAGCTCCTCTTTGATCGATTGCGTCCCTTCCACAGCAGCCTTTTCTGAGCCCCATATCTCTTCCAGGTTGCGGTACTCTTGCTCGAGTTGCTCGATTTCGCTCTCTAATGTTGACAGGCGCTTCTTGGAGGCGTCATCGATTTCATTCTTGAGCGCTTCGCGCTCTATCTTGAGCTGGATCAGCCGCCGCTCAAGACGATCCATAGACTCGGGCTTGGAGTCTATCTCCATGCGTATGCGTGAGGCCGCCTCATCGACTAAATCGATGGCCTTATCCGGCAGATTGCGGTCGGTTATATACCGATGCGACAGAGTTGCTGCGGAGACGATGGCTGGATCCGTTATCTCGACACCGTGGTGCACCTCATAGCGCTCTTTGAGGCCACGCAGGATGGCTACTGTATCCTCGACGCTCGGCTCATCTACCAGAACGGTCTGGAAGCGGCGCTCTAGGGCAGCATCTTTTTCGATGTTCTGGCGATATTCGTTAAGTGTGGTTGCCCCAATGCAATGCAACTCGCCCCGAGCTAGGGCAGGCTTGAGCATGTTGCCCGCGTCCATCGCCCCTTCGGCCTTACCGGCGCCGACGATGGTGTGAAGTTCATCGATAAACAGGATAACCTTGCCTTCCTGTTGACCGACCTCTTTGAGCAGGGCCTTGAGTCGCTCTTCGAAGTCGCCACGGTACTTAGCACCCGCGAGCAAGGCGCCAAGATCGAGCGACAGGACGCGCTTCTCCTTCAGCCCTTCAGGGACCTCACCATTGACTATGCGCTGTGCTAGCCCCTCGACAATCGCCGTCTTGCCGGTGCCCGGCTCACCGATGAGGACCGGATTGTTCTTAGTCCGCCGCTGCAGCACCTGGACCGTGCGCCGAATCTCATCGTCACGGCCGATTACCGGGTCAAGTTTGCCCTGCTCGGCGCGCTCGGTTAGATCGATGGTGTACTTCTCCAAGGCCTCGCGCTGATCCTCAGCGCTCGGGTCATCAACCGTTTCACCGCCGCGCATCTGATCAATGGCCTGCTCTAAAGGCTCTTTTGCAGCACCAGCGCTCTGCAGGATCTTGGCCAGCTGAGTTTTACCATCTTCCAGCGCGGCGAGCATGAAGAGCTCGCTCGAGAGGTATTGATCCTTGCGTTTCTGCGCCAGCTTATCGGTAACATTGAGCAGGCGCGCGAGTTCATTGGACAGATGGACATCACCTTCAGCACCACTGACCTGCGGCAGCTGATCAAGCGCCTCGCCAAGCTGCGAACGCAACTTGTTGATGCTGACTCCAGCCTGCTGGAGCAGTGGCCGCACCCCGCCGCCTTCCTGATCTAGCATTGCCAGCATCAAGTGGATCGGCTCGATGAATTGATGATCGCGCCCTACAGCCAAGCTCTGGGCATCGCCGAGCGCCATCTGAAATTTAGTTGTAAGCTTATCTGTTCTCATACCTATCACCCCCTACAAGGCCTACAGCCCCGGTGAAATATTCTCCAGCTGCTCCCTGCTCACAAGCCGACTATCAGTGCCATCACTACTTAGACACTCGTCGTCAACAAGCAGGCTTAGCTACCTCTGTACGGATAAGTGGGGGAGGTTGGCGGCTATTTCAATCCTGAGTAGCCAGCTTTACGTTGTTACGACCGCTTTTCTTGGCCGCATACATTGCTAGATCGGCTGCCTCAACTAGCACCTCCACCGAAGGCGGCGGAGAGAAACTGGCTACACCGATGCTCGCAGAGATGGCAATCCTTTGACCGGCGTAGCGCACTTCCAGCTGTTCTAGTGACGTGCGGATACGTTCGGCGAATTTTTTCGCTCCTTCCAGATCGAGACCCAGCGAGAGGATATAGAACTCTTCGCCACCGGCTCGAGCAAGCAGATCGGCGCGGCGCACCGACTCACCGAGCATGCCGGCGACTGAGCGCAGGGCCGCATCACCAGCTGCATGGCCAAAATCATCGTTGATCTGCTTGAAATGATCCAGATCAACCACAAGCGCTGCCAGTGGCTGCTTAGTACGCTCAGAAGTCTCGACTAAAGTCGCAGCAAGTTCGGCAAAATAACGCCGATTGCCCAATCCGGTCAGAGGATCACGGCGGGCAAAGTCCTCGGCCTGGCGGAGCAGATCAAGTAAGTCGACGTTCTGATTGACCCTTACGCTAAGCTCCTCCTCGAGGAAAGGCCTAGTTATGAAGTCATTGGCCCCCGCTTTTAGCAGTCGCGCCGAGAGCAGCCCAGAGCCGTAGCTGGAGACGCCGATGATCCCCAGCCGGTGGGCCGGAAACTGTCTGCGCAAATTGCGGATCAGAGTAATGCCGTCCATACCGGGCATGTTCTGGTCACATATCACCAAGCGGATCTCGCTATCAGGCTTGCGCATACGCTCGAGCGCCTGCTCGCCATTGGCCGCTTGCTCACAGCCAAACCCCCAGCGACGCAGCAACTCGACCAGGTGGAGACGCGCCGAGCGCGAGTCGTCCACCACCAGAGCACCGATACCGCGATTGCGGCGAATACGAGCCAGCCCCTGAATTACTGTGTCCAGCGAGTCAATCGCACCCTTAACAACATAATCGGCGACCCCAACGCGTATAAGGTAATCGCGCAAATCGTCTTCCAAGGTGGCGGTTAGGACTATCACCGGGATGTCGCGGCTGACCACGTCCCGGACTACCTCCCCATCGGGTGCATCAGGCAGATTAAGATCGAGCACTGCCGCAACCATGCGCTCTGCTTTCTCATCGAGCAGCCGTTTAGCTTGAGCGCGATCATAGGCCACTAGCGGCCCAAGGTGAAGTTCGTCGTCTATCCTCTCAGCGAGCAGACCAGCTATCGAGCGGCTATCTTCTACCACCAAGACCAAATCAGGCGGGACCGATGTTGCGCTGCTCTTAGGGCACGACTGCTCAACCATTCACCCTAGCTCTCCCGGCAAACAAGTGTAGCCATGCGGCCAGTTCTAGCCCCATCCCTACGGTAGGAAAAAAACAGCTGCCGCTGTTTAAAAGTACACCAATTATAACCAAAAACATCTTTTATGTTGCGTCTTTTTAGTCGCAACAGTGCCAAAGAGTAAAGATCTGCGTAAAACCGCCCCTCCCGGCCAGGCACAAAAAACTCCTGGCTAGCTGGGTCTGCGTTCATGAATGCCTCTTTAACATCTCGCCCCACTTCAAAGGCATCCGCCCCTATTGCTGGACCCAGCCAAGCGACAATTTGCCCGGCAGGCACCGGCATAGCGTCCAACGTCTCTTCAAGCACCCCGGCGCAAAGCCCCCGCCAACCGGCGTGGGCTACCGCTACGCTACTGCCATCCTGAGCAGCAAAAACAACTGGCAGACAATCGGCGGTGAGCACTGCACACACCACCCCAGGGCGATCGGTCCAGGAGGCGTCTGCCTGAGCACCCTGCTGCTGCTCGTGGGCGGCAACCACCTCGGTGCCATGCACTTGCGCAAGCCAACGTGGCGGTTCAGGCAACTCGGCGGCAACCTCCAGAAGGCGCCGGTTTTCGGCTACAGCTGACCTATCATCGCCGGTATGCTCGGCCAGATTAAGGCTAGCGTAAGGGGGGCGGCTGACCCCGCCGCTGCGGGTTGTAGTGAACGCCTTTACCCCAACTGCTAATGGCTGCTCAGGGGCGACAAATCCTACTCCGTTCCGCGTCCATTCACCCCTCACGCAACGCCTCCAGGAGTTGTTGCATATCGGCAGGGCGCTCTGAGTCCCACTCCATTTGCTCACCAGTTAGAGGATGGGCGAGGCGTAATTTGCAAGCGTGCAGTGCCTGGCGGCGGAACCCATCGAGCTGGTCCCTGAGCTTATCGCTCGCTGATTTAGGGTAAACCGGGCGGCGGCCATAGACCGGATCACCGAGCAGCGGTAAGCCTATGTGGGCCATGTGAACTCTGATCTGATGGGTTCTGCCGGTCTCGAGCTCTACGCTAAGCCGGGTGTGGGAGCTGAAGCGTTCCGCGACCCTGTAGTGGCTAACCGCTGGGCGGCCATCTCGGACCACCGCCATGCGCTTGCGGTCACGCGGATGCCGGGCAATCGGCGCATCCACCTTGCCACCAGCCGTAGGGGTGCCAACTACAATAGCCTCATAGGCACGCCCCACCCGGCGCTGCTGCAACTCTTCGACCAGATGGTGATGTGCCTGCGCAGTCCGGGCCACCACCATCAGCCCCGAAGTCTCTTTATCAAGTCGGTGGACAATGCCGGCCCGGGGCAGGCATTCCAGATCGGGATCGTAGTAGAGAAGCGCATTGACCAGGGTGCCAGTGTGATTACCCGCCCCCGGGTGGACAACCAAGCCTGCCGGCTTATCGATGACAATTATCGCCTCATCTTCCGCTACCACCGGCAAGTCAATAGCCTCCGGCTCCAGCTCAAGACAAGGCTCCAACTTGGCAACCAGGGTGATCTGCTCACCAGCTTTGACACTGTCGCGTACCCGCCTCTGCTGGCCATCTACGGTGACCTGACCGCTCTTGACCCACTGCTGTAGCCGGCTGCGTGAATAGTCAGGGAAGAGTTGCGCGAGTACACGATCAAACCGCTGCCCGGCAAGCTGCTCAGGCACCACGGCGTATTGAGTCTCCATGTTCTGTCAAATCTCTAGCAAAATGATTATGGTAAGTCCCATTCTGGGCGCTACAATAGTAATTTTAAATGGTTTGGGGAGATTGAAATAGCATGTTACGCTGGATTACCCGCTGTACCCTGATGATCGCCTTGTTACTCGGAACTGCCGGGCTTGGTGGCTGCGCAGGGACGCCCGAAGACAGCGCCGAGGTAGGCGTTGCTCAACTCTACGACAGGGCTATGGATAGCCTGGGCAGCGGCAATTACAGCGAGGCCATCAACCGCTTTGAGAGCCTTATTGCCCGCTACCCCTTCGGCGATTATTCGGTTCAATCGCAGCTGATGATTATCTACGCCCATCACTTAGCCGGGCAGCATCAATCGGCCATAGCCGCCGCCGACCGGTTCATCCGCATGCATCCCCAAGATGAAAACGTCGCCTACGCCATATACATGCGCGGGGTTTCTCGCCAGTCAATTGGCCCCGGAGGCCTCGGCCAGCTGTTGGGGGTTGATGCCAACCTCCGCGATCCTGAGCCTAAACGCCGCGCGTTCTTCGACTTCCAAGAACTAGTGCGTGATTTTCCGGATAGCGAATACACCGACAATGCCTATGAGCGTATGGAAGATATTCGCGAACAGTTAGCAGCTTACGAGCTATACATCACCGACTTTTATCTGGAGCGGGGCGCCTATATCGCCGCTGCTAACCGCGCCGGACGCATCATCTCAGGCTACCCAGGGACTGCCGTAGTTGATGACGCTATGCAGAAACTCGCCGACTCGTATCGAGGGCTTGAACTATACGAATTAGGCGACGAGGTAGAGCAGGAAATCGCACGTCGCCACGAGGTCGACGTCGAGGATGTGCCCGATATAGAGTGAGTTACGGCTATGAGATGAGAGCGCCAGACCTATTTAGCAGTTTAAGGGATGGCACCTTTAACTGCTGGGCACTTCGAGAAGCTCCCCCGGTCTGACTGTTTGCCCAGGCGTGAAGGTCTCGGCACCTGGTCTGACGCCATGAACCTCCAGGGACGGATTAACGGCGTCCTTCAAGCCTGGACAACCAGTCAGGCCGGGGGAGCTTCTCGAGGTGCCCTGTTAATAACCCTCTGCCCCAGTCATTCCTTGGATCAAATCGCGCCTTCGTCCTCTTCACCTGTCCGGATGCGGACCACCCGCTCAACATCAGCCACAAAGATCTTGCCATCGCCGATCTTACCGGTCTTAGCAGCTGTGGTAATCGCCTCAACGCAACGATCGACATCGGCATCGGCAATCACCACTTCGATCCTCATCTTAGGCAAGAAATCGACCACATACTCGGCACCACGGTAGAGCTCAGTATGCCCTTTTTGCCGACCGAAACCTTTGACCTCAGTAACCGTCATGCCGGTTATACCGATCTCCGACATCGCCTCCCGGACATCATCAAGCTTAAACGGTTTGATTATCGCCTCGACCTTTTTCATTTTTCTCTGGACTCCTCGCGCTCCAACGCCTTCAGGTTACCGTATTTTGCTATCTTTTCGAAACTGAGCCGTACCCTGCCAACCCGAGGTTATCGGATACCGGCGATCCCTGCCGAACGCCCGCCTGGTGACCTTTACTCCAGGCGCGCCCTGGCGGCGCTTATATTCATTGCGGTAGAGCATCTCAATTACCCGCCGCTGCTCATCAGGGGCCAACCCCTCAACAACTAATTCGCCCTCGCCGCGGTCTTGCTCAATATACTGGCGGAGCAACTCGTCGAGGAGCGGATACGGCGGCAGACTATCTTGATCGCGCTGATTGGCACGCAGCTCGGCCGTCGGTTCTCGCGTCATGATGGACTCAGGCACCGCTAACCCGCAGCGGTTACGATACTCGGCCAACCGGTAGACTTGAGTCTTGTAGACATCCTTTAAAGGGGCAAAGCCACCACACATGTCCCCATATAAGGTCGCATAGCCCACCGCCAGCTCACTCTTATTGCCCGCTGCCAGCAACATTAGCCCCAACTTATTGGAGATTGCCATCACCAAGTTACCGCGAATGCGGGCCTGGATATTCTCCTCAGTGACATCGGCGGTTCGCCCGGCAAAGAGGGGCGCTAGCGCAGACTCGTAGCCTGCGACAAGATCCTCGATGGGGATGACTCGATAATCTATCCCTAAGGCCTCGGCTGCCGCCTGCGCATCGTCGAGGCTGCGCTGAGCAGTGTAACGGGAGGGCAGCATAACTCCGAGCACCCGCTCTTGACCAAAGGCATCAACCGCTATCGCCGCGGTGAGGGCTGAGTCTATGCCACCGGAAAGCCCCAGCACTACGCCAGTGAAGCCATTGCCATGGACATAATCGGCGGTTCCGCGGACCAGCGCCGCATAGGTGGCCTGATCCGGCTCCGCTAATGGTTGATAGGCGCCGCTTACTTGGCCCTCGACATCAATCTCGACACCATATACGCCATCTTCAAACTGGGGTGCGCGCGCTTGGGTGCGGCCGCCTTTATCCAGCGCGAAAGAGCCGCCATCGTAGACAATCTCATCATGGCCCCCCACTAGATTGACGTAGACTATCGGTAAGCCAGTTTCACCTGCCCGCTCGGCGACGACGGCCTCACGCTCTTTGGCCTTATCCTGATGATAGGGTGAAGCGTTGATGCCGATAACCAGGTCGGCCCCTTGCTGTGCAGCCTCGGCAACCGGCTCCGGAAACCACAAATCTTCGCAGATCGCAATCGCCACGCGCATACCGTTCGGTGCGCTTACTACGCATGGCGACTCGCCGGGTGCAAAGTGGCGGTTATCGTCGAATACGCTATAGCTAGGCAAGCAACGCTTGTCCGCCCGCGCCACCTCAATACCATCAGCCAAGACAACCGCACTGTTATGCAAGCGCCCGGAGCGACGCAGTGGCGCTCCAACAACAGCGGTGATGCCATGACACGAGCTGGCAATCTCGGCCAGGGAGCGCTCTACAGAGTCAAGGAAATCGCTGCGCAACAGCAGATCATCGGGCGGATAACCGGTAAGGCACAACTCTGGAAAGACGACCCAGTCGGCACCCAGCTGATCCCGAGCGTAAGCGATACCATCGATGACCTTTTGCCGATTGGCCGCTATATCGCCGACCCGAAACGGCAGCTGGACCACGGCTATGCTTAGTTTTGGCGTGCTCAGCTGCGCCATGCTCACGCCACGGCCTTGCCGCCAACCAGTTCATACATGCGCTTACCGATATCCACTGGCGAGCGCACAGTGGCGACCCCGGCAGCCTCGAGCGCAGCGAATTTATCTTCGGCCGTCCCTTTGCCACCGGAGACAATAGCCCCAGCGTGGCCCATGCGCTTACCGGCTGGGGCCGTCACCCCAGCGATATAGGCAAGGACCGGCTTGCTCATATGGGCACGAATATACTCCGCCGCTTCCTCTTCGGCACTACCGCCAATCTCACCTACTATAACGACACCATCAGTACCCTCATCGGCTTCCAACAGCTCCAAGCAGTCAATGAAGGACATGCCTTGAATGGGATCGCCACCGATGCCGATGCAGGTCGATTGACCCAACCCAACATCGCTGGTCAGCTTCACGGCTTCATAGGTCAAAGTACCAGAGCGCGAGACTATCCCGATGCGCCCAGGTTGGTGGATATGGCCCGGCATGATACCGATCTTGCACTCGCCTGGGGTTATGATTCCGGGGCAATTGGGGCCAATTAGATAGACACCCGACCCGCGTAAGGCCTCCTTGACTCGCAACATGTCGAGCACCGGAATGCCCTCGGTGATGCAGGCGATAACCTCTATCCCAGCATCAGCCGCCTCAAGGATGGCATCAGCAGCAAATGCCGCCGGCACATAGATCATTGAGGCGTTAGCACCACTAGAGGCTACCGCATCATGCACAGTATTGAAGACCGGCCGCTCAAGGTGGTACTCACCGCCCCGGCCGGGAGTTACCCCGC
Source organism: Halorhodospira halochloris (assembly GCF_002356555.2). Lineage (NCBI taxonomy): Bacteria > Pseudomonadati > Pseudomonadota > Gammaproteobacteria > Chromatiales > Ectothiorhodospiraceae > Halorhodospira > Halorhodospira halochloris. Next base: position 233,678 of record NZ_AP017372.2, on the reverse strand, counting down.
CCACAATCTGAGTACCGTAGGCAATCGCCTGCTCGGCGTGGAAGGTGCCCTGCTTGCCGGTAAACCCCTGCACTACCACCCGGGTGTTCTTATCTACCAGGATACTCATTCACTTGCTCCTGTGTTCGCTGCTGCTCATGGACGGCGCTGCTCGACCGCTGCCACTACTCGCTCGGCTGCATAGGCGAGATCAGCGGCAGGGATAAGATCGAGACCACTATCGGCGAGCAACTGCTTGCCCTCTTCGACGTTGGTCCCCTCTAAGCGCACCACTACTGGGACATTTATCTCAACTTCCCGAACCGCAGCGATGATGCCTTCAGCTATCATATCGCAGCGGACGATCCCGCCGAATATATTGACCAGGATGCCCTCAACCCGGGGGCTGGAGAGGATAATCTTAAAGGCCTCGGTTACCTTTGCGGCGCTGGTGCCACCACCGACATCGAGGAAATTGGCCGGTGCTCCGCCATAGACTTGGATGATATCCATCGTCGCCATGGCCAGACCGGCACCATTGACCATGCAGCCGATATTGCCATCCAGGGTAATGTAATTGAGTTGATGCTCCGCTGCCCGCACCTCGGTAGCATCCTCCTGGCTAAGATCGCGCATAGCGGCAAGCTGTTGCTGCTTACCCACCTCAATGGCGTTATCATCGACGGTAATTTTGGCGTCCAAACAGATCAGCGACCCGGCGCTATCGACCACTAACGGATTGATCTCGATGAGTGATAGATCGCGCTCAATGAACAGCTGGTAGAACGACTGCAACATCGCGGTCAGTTCGCCTACCTGACGTTTATCCAGACCAAGCGCGAAGCCTACCTGTCTGCCTTGGTAAGGCTGCAGACCGGCGCTGGGATGGACCTCGATGGTGATTATCTGCTCTGGCGCAGTCGCGGCAACCTCCTCTATATCCATGCCGCCCGCCGCTGAAGCGATACAGACGACGCGCTGGCGGGCCCGGTCAATTAGCATGCTCAGATAGAGTTCGCGCTCTATAGCCAACCCCTCTTCAATCATCACAGCCTCGATGGGCTGTCCAGCCGCATCAGTCTGCTTGGTGACCAGCCGTTGGCCGAGCAGGGAATCGGCAAAATCAGCGGCCTCATCCTCATTATTTAAGACCTTGACGCCCCCAGCCTTGCCGCGACCACCGGCGTGAACCTGCGCTTTTATCACCCAAGCATCGCCGCCAAGGCGACCGATAGCTGCCCGGGCTTCGGCCCCAGAACGTGCGACATATCCTCGCGGGATACTAACGCCCCGCTCCGCAAGTAGATGTTTGGCCTGAAATTCATGTAGATTCACGTATTTACTCCTCCCTATAGCACACTGGCGGCGACCTGGGGCATACTCTTGTTATAAGATTAGCTTAACCAGGCACGCTGGTGTTGCCTACTTTGGTTACACCTTAATGCCTCCTAAGGGAGTAACGCTAGGCTCGATGCGTACATGCTAAGCCAGATACTGCTTGTAATCATAATTATCCTTGCCCTCATCGGGGCCCGCTCTGTGTACCACTGGGTACTCCACAAGCCGCGCGAGAGTCCACCGCCCGACCCGGACAGCGCTGAAGGCTTAGGGCGCGGCTACGCCGAGGAGATGGTGCCGTGCGCCCACTGCGGACTCTTTCTGGCCCGCTCGCGGGCACTACAGCGGTGGAAACGCTACTACTGCTGCCACGAACATATGCAGCAGGGGCCACGGCAGTAGCAGCTGCGCGGCAGCCCCCTATGCGCAGACCCTTCGGTAGCCTTTAACAGCTCCCCCCGAGCCCTGCTTCCCGGTGTGGAGGGCGCCGTGAATCCTTCCCTGCAGGCTTCACGGCACCACCCCTGGCGCCAAGACCTCCACTCCGGGGCGGATGATTGGCTCCAGGGGGGGGGGGGGGGGGGGGTTAGAGTTTCCCCTTCGAGACCTTAAGCGGACTAGCCGGCGCTGGCACACATCCCCGAGGCAAATGGCTTGACCGTATCACTAACGCTACATTGCCAGCCTTCATTGATCTCGGCAGTATCCCAGCTGAAGGTGACTTCCTCGCTAGCTAGGTTCATGCTGACGCCATCATCTTTGAATGTCAGTACTACCTGAACCGTTTGTCCAGCATTGATTACGCTAATATCTGAGATATGCTCACCTTGAGTCCTGTGTCCAGCCAGGAACTCATCCGCCCGGAGAGCACTATTGACCCCGTAAATAGTGACGTGCGTCTCTACCGCGGTGCGCACCCCAGAGAAAAGCGTCAACGCCTCGGAGAATTGGGTACGGCTCATGTAGTTCTGGTACTGCGGCACCGCAAGGGCGGCCAGAGCTGCTATGATAGCGACGACGATCATCATCTCGACTAACGTAAACCCAAAACAGCGTAGCCGACGTTTTTTTACTTGCTTCTGCATGGCTCACCTCCTTGTTCAGAGCCCTAGGGGAGTTAAGTTGTTGTTAGTAAATGCTCATGCTTTGCCGGTCAACCAACGAGGCATAAGTGTATGCGCCGATTCGTGCTCGACACCAGCGTCTTTACCAATCCCAATATCTACCTGCGCTTTGACGAGGAACCGCTGCAGGCGATTTCGGTATTTCTCGGCCTAGCGCGGCGCGCCGATGCCGAATTCTTTATGCCCGGGCCAGTATATCAGGAGCTGTGTAACCTGCGCTCGATGGATCTTATCGGCCCGGCATTTGAGACCGAGGTGCATATCCGCTCGCCGCGCCGATTCTCGCTGACCATCCCCAGCGAAGTACTCTATGAGTTCATCGAAGAGGTCCGCTCGCGCATCCAACGCGGCCTGCGAATAGCTGAGGAGCATACCCGCCAAGCCGGAGAGGCGAACTGCCTGGAGCCAGAGATGATTACCCATCTGCGCGAGCGCTACCGCGAAGCTATGCGCCGCGGCATCCTCGACTCGCGGGAAGACATCGATGTCGTTCTGCTCGCCTATGAGCTCGACGCCAGTCTGGTCTCTGCCGATGAGGGGATGCGCAAGTTCGCCGAACGCATCGGCATAAAGCTGGTTAATCCACTCTATCTGCGTGAGGTGCTGGAGAATCTGGCGATGGTTGACGAGAGCCATGTGCACCAACAGCAGGCTAATGGGCGCCCCTAAAGTCTCCCACCAGAGCCTTGCTGCCTCGGTGCGCAAGGTTCGACGCCGGGAATAACTCCACGGCGACTCGCGGGATGGATTAACGACGTCCTCGACACCGGCGCAGCTAGCCTCAAAGGGAGTTATTTGAGGTTCCCTAACTGTGAGAGCACAGCTCACGGTGAGATCTCCGGCAACGGTCGGGCTTGCTCCCAAGGTTGACCGTAGAGGCCGGCGGCTTGGCAACGCCGGTAAGAGCTGTAGCGCCAACACTCTGGCCGGGCCGCGAGGCCGCGGCGCACCGGCTCCCAATGGAGCATGTCCAGATAGTGGCGCCACTCACCGGCGGCCACATCATGCCACTCAACCCCGCGCTGCCACAGCCTACCTTGCGGCAAGCCGGGCCAATTGCGCAGATGCCGGGTACAGTGGGCCTTTGCTGCCTGCCAGCGCCCCCGCGGGTCGGGATCTTGCGCTGGGATTGACCATAGTCCATGGACTGCATCAGGAAGAATAACCGCGCCGTCCCAAACCCACGGTCGCCGGCGCGCCACCTCGCGAAACGCGGTGCGCAGCCGCTGCACTGCCTCAGGCCTGGCCAGCCATGGGTGTCGGCGGTAGGTGTAGAAAACGAAGTAGACGCGCCGGTGCGGCAAGTTCTGCTCTTCCATGTCCATTCTTCAGCGCCCTCCCTGAACGCTGATCGCTAAGCTACTACGCTTATCGAGTAATAGCTAGAGCAATGACGCGATTGTGGGTGCGGCATCTTCCGCGGCGAGCGGATTCTAGGGTGCCTATAAAAAATTCCCTACGCCGTGGCTGCCCCGGTGTGGAGGACGGTGTGGAGGACGCCGTGAATCCATCCCTGGAGGCTTCATGGCGCCATCCGTGGCGCCATGAAGCCTCCACGCCGGGGCAGCCACGGCGGAGGGAGGTTTTTAAAGATTCCTCCAAGGGTCTTTGGACCCCCAAAAGGTGCCCACTTTTAGTATCATGCGCACATCGAACGCTTTATTGAATCTTCAGCCAGAGTTGCCCAGAGCAAAAACAGCGCACATGACCCAAGAAACCATCCCCGCACGCATTGCAGAAGAGCTCGGAGTAAATCACAACCAGGTTGCAGCAGCAGTCAAACTGCTCGATGAGGGCGCGACGGTCCCCTTCATTGCCCGCTACCGAAAAGAGGCCACTGGCGGGCTCGATGACAGTCAACTGCGCACCCTTGAGGAGCGTCTCGGTTACCTGCGCGAGATGGAGGAGCGCAAGGAGACGGTTATCAAGGCCATTGATGAACAGGGCAAGCTGACCGCAGAGCTTGCTGAGGCCATCCGCAACGCCGCGACCAAGACCCGTGTTGAAGATCTCTATCGGCCTTATCAGAAAAAGCGCCGCACCAAGGCGCAGATCGCCCGCGAGGCTGGCCTCGAACCGCTTGCCGATAGCTTGCTTAATGACCCCAGCCAGGACCCACAACAGGCCGCTGCTGCTTTTGTTACCACAAATGCCGAGACCACAGCCGTACAAGCGGACGCAACCCCACCGGTTGCCGACGCCGATGCCGCCCTGGAGGGGGCGCGGCAGATCCTCATGGAGCGTTTCGCGGAGAATGCCGACCTGATCGCCGAATTGCGTGATTACGGCTGGCAGAAGGGCTATCTGGTAAGCCGGGTAGCCGCCGAGCAGCAAGAGCAGAGTTCGCGGTTTCGCGACTACTTTGATCATACCGAGGCGCTGCATAAGATCCCTTCTCATCGGGCACTGGCTATGCTCCGCGGCCAAAGCGAAGAGGTCTTACGGCTGCACATCGCCTGGTCGGATGCCGAGGCCCGCGGCGAAGAGGAGTCGAGTAGCGTCGGCGAGCGGGCGATTGCGCGCCACTTCGGCATTGCCGAGCAAGGCCGCCCGAGCGATGAGTGGTTGGCCCGCACAGTCCGCCTAGCTTGGCGGGCTAAGCTGGCACCCCACCTCGAGCTAGCCCTAAAACGGCAACTGCGTGAACAGGCCGAAGAGGAGGCAATCCGCGTCTTCGGCGCCAACCTTGAGGACCTGCTGCTAGCCGCCCCGGCCGGGCCACGCCCAACCCTCGGCCTCGACCCGGGGCTGCGCACCGGGGTCAAGGTCGCCGTCATCGACGCTACGGGTGCAGTTGCCGATACCGCCACCATCTACCCCTTCGCCGCGGGCAAGGATCTCGAAGGGTCGCTCAAGACCCTCGCCGAGTTGGCGCGCCGCCATGAGGTTGGGCTGGTTGCGATCGGTAACGGCACCGCCTCGCGCGAGACCGACGCCCTAGTCGGCGAGCTTATCAAGCGCCACCCCGATCTCGGCCTGCACAAGGTTATGGTCTCGGAGGCCGGCGCCTCGGTCTATTCGGCCTCCGAGCAAGCCTCGCGCGAGTTACCCGAGCTAGATGTAGCGATGCGCGGGGCGGTCTCTATTGCCCGCCGACTGCAGGACCCCCTAGCGGAGCTGGTAAAGATCGAGCCCAAATCGATCGGTGTCGGCCAATACCAGCACGACGTCAACCAGAGCCGCTTGAACCACAAGCTCAGCGCCGTGGTCGAGGACTGCGTTAACGCTGTCGGCGTCGACGCCAACACGGCCTCGGCAGCGTTGCTCGCCCGCGTCTCCGGCCTCGGCCCCAACCTGGCTGAGAAGCTGGTCAGCCACCGCTTTGAAAATGGCGCTTTCCGCTCGCGTAAGGACCTACAAAAGGTGCCCCGACTCGGCCCCAAGGCCTTCGAACAGGCCGCTGGTTTTTTACGCATTCCTCAGGGCGATAATCCACTCGATGCCTCGGCTGTCCACCCCGAGGCTTACCCGGTTATCGAGCGCATCTGCGCCCAAACCGGACGCCAAGTCAGCGATTTGATAGGCGATGAGGCCTTCCTCAAAACCCTCAAGCCGCGCGATTTTACCGATGATAACTTTGGCGAGCCGACTGTCCGCGATATCCTCCAGGAGCTTGCCAAGCCGGGCCGTGACCCGCGGCCGGAGTTTCGCACCGCGGCCTTCCGGGAAGGTGTTGAGACGCTCGCCGACCTAGAAGAGGGGATGGTACTGGAAGGGACCGTTACTAACGTCGCCAACTTCGGCGCTTTTGTCGATATCGGCGTCCATCAAGACGGCCTGGTGCATATATCTGCCTTAGCCCATGAGTTTGTGCGTGACCCCCGCGATGTAGTCCGCACCGGCGATGTGGTAAAGGTAAAGGTGCTGGAAGTGGATCAGGAGCGCCGGCGAATCGGCCTTTCAATGCGCCTCGATGATCAACCCGGGGATGGTGAGCCGCGCGGTGCTGCGAGCAAATCACCCGGCAAGGGCCCGGACCAGCGCCGCTCCGGCGCTAGTGCCAATGCTGGCAAGGGCAAGAAGAAGGCCGCCACGGCCGAGAACCCATCCGCAAGCAAACGTGGCGGCCGGGCCTCCCCACAAGAACAAGCCCCCACCACCGCCCTAGCTGAGGCCTTCCGCAAGGCGAAGTGAGCGCAGCGCTTGGCCGGTTGGCGTGGTGGCCGCGGCGAGCTGCTCCGGGCTGCCGCTGGCGACCACCCTGCCGCCAGCACTGCCCCCTTCCGGGCCGAGGTCGATAACGTGATCGGCCTCGGCTATAACATCGAGGTTGTGTTCGATAACCACAACCGTGTGGCCGCCATCGACTAGGGCGTGGAGCATATCGGTCAAGCGCTGGACATCGGCAATATGCAGCCCCACCGTCGGCTCATCAAGCAGATACAGTGTCGGCGCCGCACTCCGCCCTCGCGCAGCGCCAGCGTCGACGGGACGCGCCTTAGCCAACTCGGTCACCAACTTCAGCCGCTGCGCCTCGCCGCCCGACAAAGTGGGACTCGGCTGGCCTAGACTCAGATAACCGAGGCCGATATCACTGAGTAAGCCCAAGATATGCTCGAGGCGAGAATGAGCAGCGAAAAATTCGCGGGCTTGCTCAATGCTTAACGCCAACACCTGATCAACACTCAGACCGCCATAAGTGACCTGACGCGTCTCCTCACTAAAGCGCGTTCCAGCACAAGACTCGCAGGGCACTTTGACATCCGGCAGAAAACTCATCTCCACCGTCTTGGTGCCTTGGCCTGAACACGCCTCGCAGCGCCCGCCCTTAGTGTTAAAGGAGAAACGGGCGGCGTTCCAGCCACGCAGCCGGGCCTGCTCGGTAGCCGCAAAGAGTTTGCGGATAGCATCCCAGATGCCTACATATGTCGCCGGACAAGAACGCGGGGTGCGACCGATCGGCGTCTGATCAACCTCCAGCACCCGTTTTAGCGATTCGGTGCCGCTGAGTTGCCGACAACCATTCGGCCGCGGTCGCTGTTGGCCTTTCTTAAGGCCCAGGATGGCACGGACATTGGGCTCTACGACCTCGCGCACCAAGCTAGATTTGCCTGATCCCGAGACCCCGGTGACACAGACCAGCCGCCCAAGCGGTATATCGACATCGATATCCTGCAAGTTATGCCGCTTCGCCCCGCGGATAACCAGACTTCCTGGCGCGGGTGCACTTCGCCGGGGGCGCGATGGATGCTCCGGCGGCTTCGCCAACACTCGACCGGTCAACGACTGCTCACTGGCAATCAGATCCTCAACACCGCCCTCAGCAACCACGTTGCCGCCGTAGCGCCCCGCCCCCGGCCCAATATCGATTAGATGCTCGGCGGCCCGGATCGTCTCCTCGTCATGCTCAACCACTACCACCGTGTTGCCGGCATCACTGAGCTCGCGCAGGGCACCGAGAAGCATGGCGTTATCCCGAGCGTGTAGCCCGATAGTCGGCTCATCGAGGATGTAGCAGACCCCCTGCAGACCGGCACCGAGACTCGCTGCCAAGCGGATCCGCTGCGCCTCTCCTCCAGATAGGGTTGGAGCTGCCCGATCCAGGGTCAAATAGCCCAGCCCCACCTGCTCCAAAAAGGCTAGCCGGGCATTTATTTCCGCTATCACATCGGCCCCGATGGCACTCCCCCGCCCATCTAGCTGCAGCGCACCCAGCCACTCCCGCAGACGGCTAACCGGCCAGGCGGTTACTTCACCAATCCCGTAGCCGTGGAAGGATATTGCTCGGGCCTCTGGATTAAGGCGCGCGCCGTCACAGCTTGGGCAGGGACAAGCCCGCTCGAGCTCCTCTTCACTGGCCTCATCCGGGTCGGTCACGCTCAAACCAGTGCCTTTACACTCACCGCACCAGCCGTGGCGCGAGTTATACGAGAGCAGCCGTGGATCCGGTTCGGCGAAGCCGCGCCCGCAACTCGGGCAGGCGCGCGCGGTAGCAAAAACCTGCTCCCTACCATCATCGCGCTCCGGTGCTAGCACCCGCACCACCCCGTTACCGTGTGCTAGGGCTAGAGCCAGTAACTCTGCCAGCTGCCCTTCCCGCTCAACCGCCACCTCAATGGTGCCGATGGGCAGATCGATATCATGCTCGCGGTAGCGATCAAGCTTGGGCCACGCAGTGGTTGACAGGCGCTCGCCATCAACCCGCAGCGAGCTATAGCCCTTACTGCTTGCCCAGGCAGCCAACTCTTTATAGATACCCTTGCGCGCCACCACCAGCGGTGCCAGTAACTCGATAGTCTCCCCCCTATAGGCAGAGATCAGCTGCGCGGTAATGGCCTCGGCACTCTGGACACTAATTGCAACCCTACACTCGGGGCAGTGCTGCACCCCGAGGCGCAGATAGAGTAAGCGCAGGTAGTGGTAGATTTCGGTCTGGGTCGCTACGCTCGAGCGATACCCTCCCCTACTGGTTCGCTGTTCAATCGCCACGGTCGGCGGAATGCCGTTAATAGCACCGACATCCGGGCGGGCTGCCGGTTGGACGAGTTGCCGGGCGTAGGCATTAAGTGATTCCAGATAGCGGCGTTGCCCCTCGGCAAAGAGCAGATCGAAGGCGAGGGTCGATTTGCCGGAACCCGAGACACCAGTAATCACCGTAAACCGCTCACGGGGAATAGCGAGATCAATATTATTAAGATTGTGCTCGCGCGCTTGCTCGATGGTGATGACAGATGAATGAGACAAGTGACCAGTCTCCTTGATCTGCCACCCCGCAGACCCCTCCTCTGCGGTGCTCGGCGCTAGGATTGCGCCCGTATCGCGACTTTGCAGGTACTCCACCAGGGCCCGGCCGGTGTCAGTATCCGCCGCTGCAGCCAGTTGCTGCGGGGTTGCGCTGGCAAGCAACTGGCCACCACCCTCACCCCCTGTCGGGCCGAGCTCTAATAACCAGTCGGCGTTGGCGATCAGATCCAGGTTGTGCTCTATGATCAGCAAGCTGTTGCCCGCCTCCAACAAGCGCTGAAAGGCCTGCAAGAGCACTTGGACATCGGCAAAGTGCAGGCCGGTGGTCGGCTCATCGAATATGAACAGCGTCCCCGCGCTTGCCTCATCCTCAGGCTGACTCTTACCGCTATTTTTTAACCTGCCTTTGGCTCGGCTTTGCTGCTCGGCGAGGTGGCCGGCTAATTTGAGCCGCTGCGCTTCACCCCCGGAGAGGGTCGGCACCGGCTGCCCGAGGCGCAGATAGCCGAGGCCGACATCGAGCAGCGGCTGCAGATGCCGCTTAACCTCTTGGCTAGCGGCGAAAAAGCTTACTGCCTCGGCAACGGTCATCGCCAGCACAGCGTGAATCGAGGCCGCATTGCCAGCGGCCCCGACAACCTCGACCTCGAGGACCTCGGCCCGAAAACGTCGGCCGGCGCAGTCGGGACAGGGCAGGTAGACATCGGCGAGAAACTGCATCTCAACGTGCTCAAACCCCGAGCCCTTGCAGCTCGGACAGCGGCCATTCCCGGAGTTGAAACTGAAGGTTCCGGCGCTGTAGCCGCGCTCTTTGGCTAGCCGCTGTTTAGCAAAGAGTTTGCGAATCGGCTCAAGCGCACCGGTGTAGCTGACCGGGCAGGAGCGTGCGCTCTTGCCGATGGGCGATTGATCAATGAGGGCGACACTTGCGAGCTGCTCCGCGCCTTCTATGGCAGCGCATTTACCCGGTGTCTCTACCGCCTCGCCACGCTGGCGGAGCAGCCCCCGGTAGATCACCGCCTCCGCCAGTGTCGATTTACCGGAGCCGGATACCCCGGTCAGACAGACAAGCCGCTGCAGGGGTATCGCGACATCTATCTCTTGCAGATTGTGCTCAGCCGCACCCCGCACCCGCAGCCACGGCCCAGCGCAAGGCGGCGTTGCGTCGGCGTTGTTCTCTGCAACCGGCGCGGATGCACTAGCCGCACCGGCTGCCTGGCGCAGGCGCTCAACCCGGCTTGCCCCAGTAAGATAAGCTGCAGTCAAGGTGTCTGCGCCATAGAGTTGCCCCGGGGTGCCGTTGAATATTACCTCTCCGCCCCGCTCGCCCGGCCCGGGTCCCATGTCGATGATGCGATCCGCTGCCGCCATCACCTGCGGACCGTGCTCGACTACCAGTAGCGAATTGCCGGCATCGCGCAGCTGCTGCAGGATCGCGATAAGCCGGCCGACATCGCGCGGATGCAGTCCGATCGAAGGTTCATCAAGGACAAACAGCGTATTTACCAACGAAGTCCCGAGCGCCGTTGTCAGATTGATGCGTTGCGCCTCCCCGCCGGAGAGAGTCCGCGACTGCCTATCGAGGGTCAGGTAGCCCAGCCCGACTTGGTTGAGGAAACCAACCCGGGCGCGGATCTCAGCCAGGACCGTTGCCCCTGCCTGATCGAGCGGCGGTGGCAGATCTAGCTCAGCAAAAAAGCGCTGCAGCCGACCTAGCGGCAACGTTGCCAGATCGTGCAGCGTCAGTCCCGGCAACGCCCGCAGGGTATCTTCATCGACCCTCATGTGCTTCGGCCGGAAGCGCTGCTGCGGCTCGAGCACAGCATCCGCGAGTTCCCGCGAACCCAGTCGAAAATCGAGCGCCTGTGCAATCAACCGGGCACCCTGACACTCCGGGCAGAGGCGATAAGCCCGATACCGGGAGAGCTGTACCCGAACGTGCATCTTGTAGCTTTTACGCTCCAGATAGTCGAAATAGCCCTGTACGCCGTACCAGCGTCCGCCGCGTCCCCGGCGATCCTCTCCGCCCCAAACCCACTGCCGCTGCTCCGCGGTAAGCTCCTGCCAAGGCACATCGACCGGCACACCGCACCGGCGCGCCGCCCGAAGCAAATCCTCCTGGCACTCGACAGAGAAGCCACCGCGAAACGGCTTTATTGCGCCCTGCTCCAGGGTCAGGCGTGGATCAGGAATGACCAAATCCGGGTCGATCTCCATGATCCGGCCGAAGCCCCGGCAGTGATCGCAGGCGCCGACCGGGGAGTTGAACGAGAACAGTTCGGCAGTGGGCTGCGCATATGCCCGATCGCACTGCGCACAGTGATAGTGGCTGGAGTAGCGCAGTGGCTCGCCCTGCGGCTCACGATCGGCCCCTAGCTGCCAGACGCGCAGGTGGCCGCGGCCCTTATCGAGAGCTGTCTCGAGCGCCTCGAGCAGTCTGCTACGCCTTGAGCTATCCAGGCGTAGGCGATCCTGCACTACCTCAATGCGGTTATCCTCTTGCGCATAGATTCGCGTGTAACCCTGGCTAGAAAGGAGCTCTAGCAACTGCTCTCGGGATAGTGAGTCAGGCACCTCAACGGCAAAGGTAACGGCGATGCGCCTTTCCGCCTCCACGCTTGCAAGTGTATCTGGATCCCGCTCGGTCGAACTCGCGCCGAGTGCGTCCGGTGTAAGCAAATCCTCGGCGATCGACTCCGGTGTATCGCGCCGCACCGGCTGACCGCAGCCGCTGCAATAGGGCTGCGCGGCGCGAGCAAAAAGCAGCTTAAGGTGATCGGCGAGTTCGGTCATGGTACCCACCGTCGAACGGGAGGTGCGCACCGGATTGACCTGGTCGATAGCGATGGCGGGGGGGACACCCTCTATGGAGTCGACCCGAGGCCGTTCCATGCGCTCGAGAAACTGCCGAGCATAAGCGGAGAAGGTCTCGACGTAACGGCGCTGCCCCTCTGCATATATGGTATCGAAGGCGAGTGATGACTTGCCGGATCCGGAAACTCCGGTAATGACTATCAGTTCGCCTGCTGGGAGATCGAGGTCGAGGTTTTTGAGGTTATGCTGGCAAGCTCCGCGGATGCGGATAGGCTCTTGGGTACTCATTGAGGTTAGCTCAACTGGCCGTGGGTGGCTAAATGTGCATGCCTAACTTTCCTGATATGGCCGCCGTTTGGCAAGCTAACTGCGCGCGCAGCTTGGTTAATTAATGGCGCCTCGAAAATCTGGCCCGGAGCCAGTAGTTGCCCCGGTTTGGAGGACGCCGTGAATCCATCCCTGGAGGCTTCATGGCGCCATCCTTGGCGCCAAGACCTCCAAACCGGGGCAACTACTGGCTCCGGACCAGATTTTCGAAGCGCCCCTAAGGGTGAGCAGCGCCAAGGCGCACGACTGCGGTTGCGGGTGACGGCCCCTCTCGGTGATATTGCTGTTTAAGCGAAGCAGCGTTACGCAGCAGCAAAGACCCGCAAGGGCGCTCGCAGGGATGCGAGCGCCGGACATGCGCGCACGGAAGCGCGCTTGTCCGGTCGCTGCGGAGGAACGCGACCGCGTAGCGATAAGCAATATCACCGAGCGGGGCCGTCACCCGCAACCGCAGCCGCAGTCTCTCAACCGGCCACTTCTCACCTGCCACAGGGCAGTAAATGTCCAGAGCGGCGACTACTTGGCCTTAGCCTCCTGACGGCGGCGATGCAGAATCGGCTCGGTGTAACCCGAGGGCTGCTCGCAGCCTTTGAAGATCAAGTCACAGGCGGCCTGGAAGGCGATGCTGGCATCAAAATCGCGGGCCATCGGCTGATAGTTAGGATCACCAGCGTTTTGCTTGTCGACCACCGCAGCCATCCGCTTGAGGGTCTCCATGACCTGATCCTTACTGACCACGTCGTGATAGAGCCAGTTAGCCAGCAACTGACTGGCTATACGCAGCGTGGCGCGATCCTCCATGAGTCCGACATCATTGATATCCGGCACCTTTGAGCAACCTATCCCCTGATCGATCCAGCGCACCACGTAGCCAAGAATGCCCTGACAGTTGTTATCCAGTTCTTGCTGGATCTCCTCGGGGGTCCAGTCGACACCCGGGGCTAGAGGAATAGTCAGGATATCGTCAAGTTTGGCCCGCCGCCCCTGTTTAGCGATCTGCTCCTGCGCCGCGGCAACGCTGATCTGGTGGTAGTGGACCGCGTGCAGCGTAGCCGCCGTAGGTGATGGCACCCAAGCGCAGTTGGCCCCGGCCTTAGGATGGCCGGTCTTGGTGTCGAACATCTCGCGCATCTTATCCGGTTTCGGCCACATCCCCTTACCGATCTGCGCATGCCCCTTAAGGCCACAGGCCATGCCGACATCGACGTTCCAGTCCTCGTAAGCGGTCATGAAGGCGGCATTTTTCATATCCGCCTTACGGATCACGGGGCCGGCTTCCATCGAAGTGTGGATCTCATCGCCGGTACGATCGAGAAAACCGGTGTTGATGAAGATGACCCGATCACTGGCCTGGCGGATACACTCTTTAAGATTGACGGTAGTCCGCCGCTCTTCATCCATGATACCGATCTTCAGGGTCGCTCGCGGCAGGCCGTAGGCGTCTTCTATCCGCTCGAAGAGCTGCACCGAGAAGGCTACCTCCTCCGGACCGTGCATCTTCGGTTTAACGATGTAGACGCTGCCGGTCTTGGAGTTGGTAACGCTACCGTTACCCTTCAGGTCGTGTATCGCGCAGAGCACGGTCATCATGCCGTCGAGCATACCCTCAGGTATCTCATTGCCGGCACTATCGAGCACCGCCGGGGTGGTCATCAGGTGCCCGACATTGCGCACCAGCATCAGTGATCGCCCCGGTAACGTTAGCTCTCCTCCCTGTGGTGTGGTGAAGGTGCGATCGCCCTTGAGACGGCGCATAAAGGTCTCGCCACCCTTCTCGACCGGGGTCTCAAGCGTGCCCTTCATCAGGCCCAGCCAGTTGCCGTAGACCCGCACCTTATCTTCGGCATCGACCGCTGCCACTGAGTCCTCACAATCCTGGATAGCAGTTACCGCCGACTCCATGACCACATCCTTGACCCCGGCTGGGTGGTCTTTGCCGATGGTATGCTGGCGATCGATTTGGATCTCGGCGTGGAGGCCGTTATGGCGCAGCAATATGCTAGTCGGCTCCTGAGCCTGCCCGGTATAGCCGACGAAGGCCTGCGGATCGGCGAGTTCAGTCTGCCCACCGTCAGTCAACTCCATTTGCAAGGCGACCGGGGCCGAGCCGACCAGCTTATAAGCGGCTACCTGAGTGTGGCTACCCTGCTTGAGCGGGGCGATATCGTCCAGCACCTCCCCGGCAATCGCCATCACCTTGAGACCGCGTTGACGGTTATACCCCGATCCTAGGGCTAGCTCACCCTCGTTAGGGATCATATCGGTGCCGTAGAGCGCATCGTAGAGGCTGCCCCAGCGGGCGTTAGCAGCATTTAGCGAGAAACGCGCGTTATCAACCGGCACCACCAGCTGCGGACCGGCAACCTCGGCAATCTCTGGATCGACGTTAGCCGTTGTTACTTGAAAGTCATCGCCTTCAGGCTGCAGATAGCCAATTTGCTCGAGGAAGGCCTTATAGTCATTAGGGTTATGCGCCCGCCCCCGATTCTGCCGGTGCCACTCATCGATCTGCTTTTGCAAGGTCTCACGCCGCTCAATCAGCTCCCGGTTGCGGGGGCCTAGATCGGCGACAATGCGGCTTAGCTCCTGCCATACATGCTGCGGCTCAACACCGGTACCAGGTGCGATCTCTTGCTCAACTAGATCGTAGAGTTGCCGCGCAACCTGCAGACCACCTGCTTCCACCCGATCGCTCATCTAAACTGCCTCCATTGTCCTTGAGCTGCTGCTTAGCGTGGCCGTGTTACGGCCATACGCTGCCCTGGACCAGCAGCTCGCGGGTAAATTAAGGGTTATTGGAAAGCCTAAGGCCACTTATGGTAACCCAAAAAAAACGGGCAGGGATATCTTGACCCCCGCCCGCTCTGCTCGCACCCAATTACTGCGGGATATAACCGTTAGCTATTATTGCAAGCGCCCGGCAAGTACCGTCTCAACACGGCCACGCTTGAGCGGGCGTAGGTTGCGCACGATATCGGCGCGCCTGTGCGCATCCATGTTATCGAGCACCCGCGCCAGGGTATTAAATGGCAGACGGTTAGCCAGCCGTGAGGCGCGCCCTATATCCATGTGCTCAAGCACGCTGGCCTGGGCATCGGGACGCAACTCCAGGAATGTCGCCAGGCTCTCGCCATCGGGCATGGCCTGAAGAGCCGCTGGACGCTCATCCGGAGCCATCTTCAGGATACGCCGGGCCGCCGCAGCCGGAAGCCGTTCGGCAAATTGGGCGCGTGCCGGAAGGGTAACTTGTTGCTGCTCTTGACGCTCATTTACTGCGCTCATTGATCTTACCTCCCTCTGCCGGCGCCCGCCCGAGACCGCCGACAGAAGGGACCATGAGCGTTACGGTTCCTTTCTCAGCCGGCCTCGCTCAAGCAGGCGCTGATTCGCGGTTGTCGTGATGTTAGCTGCGGACTGCAATATTCGTCCGGCATGACTGGAACCTCGTGTTGCCAAACACTCACCGCGCAATTTATGACTGACGAATCATCTTGTCAAGAGAGCGCCATTCGCAGCAGTTTATCACTCTACCAATAATGTCTCTGGGAACCTCAAAAAAACCTCCCCGGCGCCATTATCAGCCCCGGTGTGGCGGACGCCGTGGATCCATCCCTGGAGGCTTCATGGCGCCATCCCTGACGCCAAGACCTCCACACCGGGGCAGATAATGGCGCCGGGGAGGTTTTTAGAGGTTCCCTTCTTGACCAATCACCGCGCAGAAGCTATTTTGGCACGTTAGCCGTTGACGCAGTGCGCAACAGCCAGGCCAACCGCATGTGCATGCGGACTGATCGCCGACTCCCTTTTGCCCATGGGGGTCAGCTTCAATCTTTAACACTCGAGTTTGAAAGGCAAACAACCATGAAAAAAGAGATTCACCCCGAATACCGTGAAGTAGTTTTCCAGGACATCTCGACCGACTTTGCGTTTCTTACCCGCTCCTGCGTCGATACCAGCGAGACGATCACCTGGGAAGATGGCAAGGAGTACCCGCTTGTGAAGGTCGAGGTCTCAAGCCGCAGCCACCCCTTCTTTACCGGCAAGCAAAGGGTTGTCCAATCTGGCGGCCAGGTTGACCGTTTCCACAAGCGTTTTGGCATAACCCGAGGCAGCTCCAGCGCTCAATAATCGGCAGCTTGAGCTCATCAGCGCCAGAGATATAAACAGTCAGCTCGTAGAATGCCGGGCTCGCGGAGGATAACTCATGGCTTCTCGGACAGTTACAGTAACTGACAACGCCACCGGCAAGAGCGTGGAACTGCCTGTCCGGGAAGGGACTCACGGCCCGGAGGTGGTAGAGATACAAAACCTCTTTAAGGAGTTCGGCTACTTTAGCTACGACGCCGGCTTTACCTCCACAGCCAGTTGCCGGAGTGACATTACCTTCATCGATGGCGACCAGGGCATTCTACTCTACCGCGGCTACCCGATAGAGCAGTTAGCTGAGCAGAGTACGTTTCTCGAGGTCTCTTACCTGCTTTTGCATGGCGAATTACCGACCAGCACAGAACTTGATCAGTTCAACAGGGCTATAACCGAGCACACCATGATAAACGAGTCGTTGAAAGACTTTTTCGACGGCTTTCACTACAACGCTCACCCGATGGCCATGCTTACTGGGGTTGTAGCTTCACTATCGGCCTTTTATCACGACGCTATTCGCATCAACGACCCGGGAAACCGCAAGCTTACCTGCCACCGGGTTCTCGCCAAGATGCCAACTATTGCTGCGGCGGCATACAAGCATATGGCCGGTGAACCTTTTGTCTATCCGCTAAACCGCCTATCTTATACCAGCAACCTGCTCAACATGCTCTTCTCGCGGCCTACCGAGCCATACGAAATAAACCCGATCCACGAGAGGGCCTTGGATCAGCTGCTAATCCTCCACGCCGATCACGAGCAAAACGCCTCTACCTCCACGGTACGCTTAGCCAGCTCCACCGGCACCAACCCCTTCGCCTCCATAGCCAGCGGCTGCGCTGCGCTCTGGGGGCCGGCGCACGGCGGCGCCAATGAGGCGGTACTTAACATGCTGCAAGAGATCGGCGATATTGACCAGGTGCCGAAATTCATAGCCAAAGCCAAAGACAAGGATGATCCTTTCCGCTTGATGGGCTTCGGCCACCGTGTCTACAAGAATTTTGACCCGCGCGCCAATATCATCCGTAAGACTTGCCACGACGTCCTGAATGACCTTGGCATAAGCAACGACCCACAGCTTGAGATAGCTATGGAGCTTGAGCAGCGGGCACTTGAGGATGACTACTTCATAGAACGTAAGCTCTATCCCAACGTCGACTTCTACTCAGGCATAATCTACCGCGCCCTCGGCATCCCAACCGATTTCTTCACAGTTATGTTTGCTCTCGGCCGCACCCCAGGCTGGCTAGCGCAGTGGAATGAGATGGTCTCTGACCCGGAACAGCGAATCGGCAGGCCTCGTCAGCTATACACTGGTGCGGCTAGGCGCGACTACGTAGACATCCAAAACCGCTGAATCCGGCTCATCGGTTATTAAACCTCTGCGCCATCTATCATAGAGCGGACTTCGTTTAGAGAGGCACGCTCCATCGGGCGGCCGTGGACTTCGCTTCGTGGTGCCTCACGCAGGCCGTTTTCGTTAAACACGGTGAGTTCAACCTCAGTATTTCCAGCCATAAACCTGAATACCGGCAAAACCGCCCACCCATCCTTGCCAAATCGCAGCCTGCGCTCATCGGGATCGAACGGAATACCGCGATCCATCAGAAAAAAGAGTACCGTCTCGGGCGTATCAGCAAACAGGTGCAACTGTACGCCTGAGCTACTATCAGCTGTGCCCAATAGCACTGGCCCAACTAAGCGGGGGCGAAAACGCTCAAAAAGCTCCATGGCCTTTACCGCCTCACGGCGCAACTCATGGAGCTGAGCCAAGTGCTCAGCCCCCCCGAACACCTCTTGATACTCAATCAGGGCGTCCTGTATTTCCTGATTCTTCGGCAGATTATGAGTATCTGCTGCCCCAAGACGCTGGGCCGCCTTACGTTTAGCGGTAAAGTAGTCCTTTATGCCTTCCTCGGCCATAAGACGTGCCGCCTCACGAATCAGACTGACCCGCATCCGCTGATCTCGAGGACTCGCGCCGCGCCGCGCCATAACAATACTCTCCACTGCTAAAATATCTCACGCTCGGCTCCGCGACCACGCCCATCCCTGCCATCACCTTCCTCTCGCACCGGCACCGAATCTTCGCGGAATGTCTCAAATACGGCGTCAGGATTATCAGAGCCGGTAACTTTTCCCGATTCTGGATTTATGCGCACTGTTACCAGACCCTCCGGACGGGCAATACTTCTCTCTTCGACCCGTTCCAGTGCAGTAGCCATATACCTCGACCACATAGGGAGGGCCACAGCCGCACCTGTCTCTCGAGCCCCCAGGGTCCGCTGGTCATCGAACCCCGCCCAAGCTGCGGTGACCATATCCGGGGTATACCCAACGAACCAAGCATCGCGCAGGTCGTTGGTGGTACCAGTCTTCCCCGCCATATCACCGCGGTTGACTAACCGCAGCGCTCCCCGGCCGGTTCCCCTGGTCATTACATCGGCAAGAATGTCCCCAATAATCCAGGCGTTATCTTCAGCAATCTTACGCGGGGCTAAAGGCGGCAAGTCGAGCACGTCGAACTCCTCCATGCCGTGACCCAGCAAACGGGGACCATCATCACACAGCTTACAAGCCTGCGGAAAGTTTGGGGCAAAGACAACATCGCCACTTGGGTCTTCTACCCTCTCGATCACATTCGGCTCAACCAAGAAACCACCGTTGGCAAAAACCGCGAACCCGCGAGCCATTTGCAGAGGGGTCGCACTATTGCTGCCCAAAGCTAGCGACAGATCTGCGGGCAAGCCACCGCGATCGAACCCAAAACGGGTGACGTGCTCGATAGCCCGGCCCACCCCGATATCGCGCAACACCCTTATTGAGACCAAGTTGCGTGAAAATACCAGCGCCTCGCGCAAGCGCGTCGGACCATAAAAACGCCCAGTGTAGTTGCCCGGGCGCCAGTAGCCTTCGAGCGCATCATCCTGAAACACCACCGGGGCATCATTCACTATAGAGGCTGCCGTGTACCCATGTTCAAGGGCTGCAGAGTAAATAAATGGCTTAAACGCCGAGCCGGTCTGCCGATTCGCCTGTACCGCACGGTTATAAGAGCTGCGCCGGAAATCATATCCCCCGCTGAGCGCAAAGATCCTACCGTCAACCGGTGACAGCGATACCAACGCCCCCTCAGCCTCAGGGACAGCCCGAAACAGCCCGCTATCATCGCCCCGCCTAGCCACACGAATTATATCGCCACGACTGACAACGTCTTTGGCACTTTCTGGTGCCGCGCCGCGGCGATTGGCATCTATATATTCGCGTGCCCACTCCATACTCGAGAATGGCACTCGCAAAACATCGTCATCACGCACCAAAACCCACGCCGCATCCTCCTCTACTTCAAGCACTATCCCGGCGATTAAGCCGCCAAAGGGAGGGTGTGCGCGCAGTTGCTGCTCCAAAATTTGGGGGTCATTAAGTTGCTCTTCGCTAACCCTGCCTTCAGGACCACGATAGCCATGCCTTCTATCGTAGTCCTCCAGTGCCCGCCGCAAAGAGCGATTTGCGGCTTGTTGGTACTCACTGTGGACGGTCGTATAGACCTTAAAGCCGCCAGTGTATGCCTCTTCCTCGCCATACAGGTCGACCATCTGTTGGCGGGCCATTTCCGCCACATATCTCCCATCAACATTGATCCGCGGGGCGTGCAGACGGGCGGTTACCGGGGCAGCATTGGCTTGCTCATAACGCTCATGACTGATGAACCCTTCCTGATACATCCGCGCTAATACGTATGCCCTACGTTGTAAGGCCCGCTGCGGATTGCGGATCGGGTTAAAGGCAGATGGTGCCTTCGGCAGTCCGGCGATCATCGCCATCTGAGCTAAATCTAGCTCATCAAGTGACTTGCCGTAGTAGACCTCGGCAGCCGCCGCGACGCCATAAGCCCTATTACCCATATATATCTTGTTGAGATAGAGCTCCAGTATCTCCTCCTTGGTCAGGGTGCGCTCTATCTGCAGAGCAAGGAGCATTTCATTGGCCTTGCGCAAAATAGTCTGTTCGCGACTGAGGAAAAAGTTACGCGCAACCTGCATAGTGATGGTTGAGCCTCCCGGACCAAACTCGCGCTCGCGCAGCACATAGGCAATGGCGCGGGCCATACCCTGATAGTCGACCCCCGGATGTTGGAAGAAGCGGTCGTCTTCCGCAGCTATGAAGGCGAGAACAAGGTCCGTAGGAAATTCATCGAAGTCTTTCGGCTGCCGACGCTGCTCGCCATATTCGGCTAATAGATCGCCCTCCGCGCTAACCACGCGCAGCGGCTCCTGGAGGCGGATTTCACGCAGCGAATCGGCTGAGGGAAGTTGTGGCCACAGCACGAAAGCCGCATAAGCAATCATCACCACGGCGATAGCAAAGCCGACACTAACAACGCCGACCGCAGATACAAGCAGGACACGCAACAAGCGATTCATAGAGTCATTCTCAGGGCCTTCGCCCGGGGGTTGATTCGGTTTCAGTATACTAACTTATCCAGAAGCATTGCCATGGGTGGTTTCGTGACGAGCCCCCCTGAGCCCTGCCCTGATTGTAAAAAATTTTCTGCATCTCCAACAAAAAAGTATCCTATCCACAAAAAATATGGATATAATTCGGTCGGTGGACAGGGAACCTCTAACCCCCCGGAGCGACTCAAATGCTCCGGCGGCGAACGCCGTGGATCAACACCTGGAGGATTCATGGCGCCATCCCTGGCACCAGGCCTCCGCGCCGGGGCGGTTGAGTGGCTCCGGGGAGGAGTTTTAGAGGCGCCCGATAGGAAGAGCTTAAAGCTTGCACCTTCTAATAGATTCCAATGCTAGCAAAAAGCAGAGCTAAACAGAAGCTCGTGCAAGGATGCACACAACCCGTCTCACGGAGGAGACGCTATGAATATCTTGCGCCCTACGCAAGTCGGCGTATTAATTGCCGGTGATGCCGTACATGTAGCAGCTGACCAACGCGGGGTTTACAGCTATACTGCCCAACCCATAACCGAAGACGGTGCAGCAGGAAGGCGCAACGCCTTCAAATTAGCCTGCCAAAGACTAGGGATAAGCCGGGCAAAGGTGGCTCT
Organism: Halorhodospira halochloris; assembly: GCF_002356555.2. Taxonomy (NCBI): domain Bacteria; kingdom Pseudomonadati; phylum Pseudomonadota; class Gammaproteobacteria; order Chromatiales; family Ectothiorhodospiraceae; genus Halorhodospira; species Halorhodospira halochloris. The sequence goes on along the minus strand of NZ_AP017372.2, from coordinate 212,204 downwards.
AGCCCTCCCGGAAGCCTATGTCAAAAGGCACGCTATAGCCATACCAAGGCACCGTAACCGACGTGAGCGCACCGCTCTGATCCGTTTGCTGATCAGACGAAAACTGCCAGCCCCTGCCTCAGCATGGCGTTATCGCCTGACCAAACAGCATGGCTCCAGCGCTCGGTTTGTTGCCACCAACCAAACCAGCCTCAGGGCGGCCAACAACCTGACTGCAGGAACAGATTTTAAGCTCTATGCACTTATTCCAAGCCGTGATGCCCTGCGCGCCTGCAGAGGCAGACTACCAGTAGCAGGAAATTACCCGCGTACCCCGGCTGCCAAGCTAAGTGCCGCGCTGATTATTGCTGCACGCAACAAAGGCGCAGTTAACCTAGTTGGTGCCCAACCACCGACGAGCACGCAGCCGCCCACTAACTCTAAGAAGACAGGCGCTATACTTGCCGCCTTACTCGGCTGCATAGCCTTGTTCACCAATCTTAAATTTGGCCCTCAAGATGCCCTGGCCGGGCGCTTCGACGAACCCGACGAACCGCCAAACACGGCAAAATATGCGCAGCCCTCTGAGCATGAACTGGCTGTGAGACCTGCATCCGTTGTGGCAACAAAGAATGGCCACAAAGGCCACCACACAATTCCCCGCGAGCAGCTGCAGGCAGACATACGTCGGCGCAATATAACCCACTGGTTGGACTTGATCGCCGAATCCAGGCCAGCCAATTTATGGCTTACCGAAGTTCGCTTCAACGGCGATCAGATCTCGCTTCAGGCCCAAACCAGAAAAGCCCACCAGGGCCATGAATACGTCAGTCTACTCGGCAAATCCGGCCTTAAATCGCCGCGTCTGAACCGGATTGAAAACTCCGAGGGCACTACCACCCTTATCATTACCAGCGCCGGCCAACCACCTTCCCCTGCAAAGGGCAATATCGAGAGGGCACATGACTCGCTCGGCAATCAGTCAGCAGCCATCGCCAAGCAGATTGATGATTACGACATTACCCTAACCCGGCTGCAGCACAACGAAACCGATAACGGTGCCAGCCCCTCGCAGTCGAGGCTGAACCTCGGGTTATTAGGCGATTATGCTGCAATCCGGGCCTGGCTAGCCAAGCTAGCCAGGCTCGATCCTTTGCTTGGCCTGGAAAACATTTGGCTGCGCCGGGCAAGTGACCAGCAGGTACAAGTTGACGTCGAGTTGACGCTCTTTTCGGCCTCGGAGTCAGTTTAATGGCAGTTGTGACCGCTTACACCCGGAATGTTTTTTGGCGCCTGCCATCATACCGTTGGGTCCTGGTGGCTATCTTAACAATAGCCCCTCCTCTGCTCAGCGCTGCAAACGCATCCAGAGTAGACGACCCCTTTCATAACCAGATCGCCACAAGCGATGGTTCCAGTGCGCTCGCGGGTCTTGAAATGACCCACAGTATGGGCGCAGAAACCCTGCAACTGTCAGCTATACCGCTGCATAATGCTGAGGCAGAAGCAGTAGCAAAACTTTTAAGAAGCAGTGGCGCTATCTCCCAGAACGGCTCGGCAAGCACCGACGTGCGCACTAACACCATCGTGCTTCGCGATTCGCCGGCCAATATTCAATCCGCCCAAGAGCTAATTGCCCAGCTGGATAAGCACGAGAAGCAGATCATGGTCGAAGCGCGGATTGTTCTTGCTTCCGGCGATTATACTCTCGACTTGGGCAGCCGCCTCGGATTGGAGCGGCGCAGCTCATCTAGCCATTTGCTCGGCAGCACCAATAGCCTGCTAAGCGGATCCACAGAAAATGGTCTCGATGCACTATTAATCGATCTGCCCCAGATAGACAGTGGAGGGCAGTTTGGCTTCGCGGTAGGTAAGATCGGCAGTAGCTTGCTGCAATTCGAGCTATCTGCCATGGAGGCAGAGGGCCACGGCAGGGTTGTCTCCAGCCCCAGGGTGCTTACCACGCAGCGGCGACAGGCAAGGATAGAGCAAGGGGTACAAATCCCTTATCAGCAAAGCGCCGAATCGGGCGCAACTACCGTAGCCTTCCGCGATGCCGCCCTATCTCTGACGGTCACACCCGTAATCAGCAACGACAACAGTGTCAGTCTGCAACTTGAGGTAACCAAAGACGCTGTTGGGCAGGTATTTGCGGGTGTACCCAGCATTGATACCCAGGCAGTTACCACCCACATGCGGGTGGAAGACGGCGAGACCGTGATCCTCGGAGGCGTGCGCGAATATGAACAGCATGAAGAAGAACGCTGGGTCCCGTGGTTAGGCCAAATACCCATACTGGGTAGGCTCTTTCGCCAAAGCCGCGAGCGTAACCGCTATCAAGAGTTGTTGATATTCGTCACTCCCAGGGTTATGCACTCAGCTGCCGACTTGTCCACCACAGAGGGTACTGCTGCAAGCTTCTAACCATTCTCAAGGGCCACTCTCAAAGGAACCTCAAAAAACCTCCCCTGAGCCAATTAGCTGCCCCGGTGTGGAGGTCTTGGCGCCAGGGATGGCGCCATGAAGCCTCCAGGGATGGACTAACGGCGTCCTCCTCCACACCGGGGCAGCAAATTGGCTCAGGGGAGGTTTTAGAGGCGCCCTCAAGGCAAGCGCCAATGGACTGCCGCGATGACCAAGCAAAACTCGCGTAGCAGCGGCTTCAGCAATCCCTAAAGGCTAAGTCAACTCCTCGGGCCGGAACAACCGCCGATGCTCCTCAAGCGCGAATCGATCTGTCATGCCGGCTATGTAGTCTGAAACTGCTCGGGCATGACCTCTGCGGCCATATTTGGCGGCAGCATGAGCGGCTAATCGGCGGGGTTGGTCTGGCATCAGATTCGGCTCATCGAGCAAGAGATGAAAAATCTCATTGACCACCCGCTGCATCTTATTGACCATGCGCGCAACACGGTAATGGCGATAGAGCCGGGCAAAGAGAAAGTCTTTTAAGAGCTGGTGGCGCCGCGCCATATCCGCGCTGAAACCGATAAGCGGCTTATCGCATTTGCGCACTTGCTCAACGCTAGACGGCGCTGCTTGGTGGATACGCCGCCTCGACTCGGCGATAAGGTCCTCAACCTGCACATTTATCATCCGCCGCACTACCTCATATATAACGCGCCTTTCATTCAACTGCGGATATGCAGACTCCACCTCCGCGAATAACGGTGCCAGTAATTCGTTATGGCGGCACTCGGTTACGCTGATCAAACCCGAGCGCAGCCCGTCATCAACATCGTGGCTGTTATAGGCGATACCATCGCAGACATTGACCAGCTGCGCCTCAAGCGTCGGCTGGCCACCGTCGATAAAGCGCGCAGCAACATCTCCAAGCTGGATCGCTTTGTCTCTGGAGCAGCGTTTGAGCAACCCCTCGCGGCTCTCAAAGGTCAGATTAAGCCCGTCAAATTCCGCGTAGCGGGTCTCCAGCTCATCCACGACGCGTAGTGACTGGATGTTGTGTTCAAAACCACCCAGCCCTTCCATACAGGCAGCCAGGGCATCCTGGCCAGCATGCCCAAATGGCGTGTGGCCCAGATCGTGGGCTAGGGCGATTGCCTCAACCAAATCGACATTCAATCCCAGGGCCTGGGCGCAGGTACGCGAGATCTGACCAACCTCAAGGGTGTGGGTCAAACGTGTGCGATAAAGATCACCCTCATGATTAACAAAGACCTGAGTCTTATACTCAAGGCGGCGAAATGCTGCGCTATGGATGATCCGATCACGATCCCGCTGGAACTGGTTGCGATGGCCGGGATGGGGCTCGCTGTAGCGCCGCCCACGGCTGTTCTGCTCGCTGACTGCACACGGTAGTGGGCTTGCAAAAGGTGTTGTGACTGCTCCTGTCATTTCTTATCTGTCCAGACTATGCCTTGTCTCTTGTACCAAGCAACTCGTCGATACGAGCACAAACCTCTGCGACGCTGATACGCTGCATTGCATCGGGACTGCGCACCCGCACCCCCCAGCGCAGCTGCTCCGGGCTGCACCCTAACTCTTCGCTAGCCGCCTCAGGGTAACGATTGGCAACCCGATCAAGATGTAGATAAGGACCTGTGCGCTGCGGGTTGGAGGTGGCATAAAGCCCAATCACTCCGGCTCCAGCGGCATTAGCCATGTGCAATGGCCCAGAGTCTGGGCCAATAAACAGGGTAGCCCTTTGCAACAGCGCATAGAGCTCCTTGAGCGAGGTCTTACCCACCAGGTCAATCACCGGGCTCGCCAAACTCCCGCGTATAGCCTCAGCGTAGTCTCTTTCCAAGGCACTCTGGCCACCAGTTAAAACCAACTCCAAGCCGTGCTCTGCGTAGGCATATTCGGCAACAGCCGCGTAGTTCTGAGCTGACCAATTGCGAAAATTTCGGGTCCGCTGCGAACTGCATGGGCTGATCACCAGAAACGGCGAAGCTGCCGGCAGCCAACCAGTAACCCGCTCTTGAACGGCAGCGCTGACCGGTATATCCCAGCGCAGTTCGCGCTCATAAATGCCCAACGCCTCAACGAACTGAAAAAACCCATCCAGCACATGGACCCGCTGCGGGCCGCGAACAGACTCGTTGCTAAATAGCTGCTGACCATTGCGCGCCCTTTGCCGATCGAAGCCGATCTTGCGTGGCGCGTTTACCACACTTGCTAGAATATTAGCGCGCCACGAGGCCTGCATATTGAGAAGCACATCGAAATGACGCTTAGCCAAGCTTTTTTTTAAGCCCTTAGCTGCCCCAAACAGCCCATCGCCTTTATCAACGACAATAAACTCGACGCCCTCAATATCGCCGACCAAGCTCGCTTCGGTTTTACCGATGACCCAGGTTAGACTGCACTGTGGTAAATATCTTTGCAGCGTCCGGACTATGGGCACAACGTGGGTCACATCACCTATTGCTGAGAGACGCAGCAGGCACAACCGATTAAGCGCCGAGTCGTTTCCATGCTGATGTTGTGTGGTTTTCATTTGGCAACTTGCTGACTATCACGCAAGGCTTCGCTCCAGCCGCGCTGCAACTCCGCCAGCGCCTTTTGATCAGGGGCTTTAAACTCGGGATCCTGGCGCGCTAGCTTAAGCAGGCTGCGCTGCAGCCGGGCTAGATTGCGCAGTTGCCAACGCCGCCCCGGGCTGCGCAGCCTGGCACGATCGAAATCGATAATTCGCACCCTCAAGGCATCCCCCTTATTGATAAGCACATTGTGGGCATTCAAATCGGCATGATCGACCCCCTCAAGGTGCAGACGACCAACCGCATGCCCTATCTCGTACCAGTTATCAGGGGCTAGGGCTTCAGCACTAAGCCTTTCCGCGAGGGTAACGGCGTCAATTCGCTCGACGACAATGTCTGCTCGGTAAAATACCCCCCGCCGCTGAACCCGCGCAGCTATAGGAGCAGGGACAGGCATACCTTGCGAGTGCAAACGCGCGAGAATATTCCACTCCCGCCACGGCCGGGTCTTCGCTAGCCCCAGCCACAGATACCGATCGCCGAGCAGAGGCGCGAACATACCTCCCCTGCGGTAGCGCCGCAACACCGCAGGTACGCCACCTAAGATAATGTATCCAGCGCTCCCTCTACCGCCGGCTGGAGCGCCTAACCAAACGCCCCTGCGCTGCAGCACCAGAGGGTCGAATAAGCTTGTATCCGGCCGCTGCAGACGTTCAGCGTCATAGATAATATACTGGTTATCTATGTACATTTGATGCGGATCCATGACTGGTTACTGTGCCATAATGGACTGGAAAATGGGACCCGGCCTTAACTCGGCCATGCCTACCCCCACGGCTGCAACAGAATTAAGACAATGGCACAACGACGCATCCCATCCAGGATCTTTCTCGTCGGCCCGATGGGTGCCGGCAAGACGACTATTGGCCGTGAACTCGCCTCCAGGCTGGGGTTTAGGTTTGTTGACAGTGACTCTGAGATTGAGCGCAAGACAGGGGTCAGTATCCCTTGGATTTTCGATATTGAGGGCGAGCAGGGGTTTCGTCAGCGCGAAGCCGCTGTCATTGACCAACTAACTCAGCAGGAGCATCTAGTCCTAGCGACCGGCGGCGGAGCAGTAACCACGCCGAGCAATCGCGATGCACTAAGCGCGCGAGGCATAGTGATCTACCTTTTTACCCCGGTTCAGGTCCAACTACAAAGGACCCGCCACGACACCAATCGGCCGTTACTGCAAAGCTCCAACCCGCGGCAGCGCCTTGAAGAACTGATGCAACAACGTGACCCGCTCTACAGACAAATCGCCGACCTTGTCATAGAAAGCTCCAGCGGACGAGCCCGCGGCGTTGCCAAGCGGATCGAAGCAACACTTGAAAAAGAGTAACCGGTACCAGCACAGAACAAGTTAAAAATCGAACAACGGGGATCTTGATGCGTACCTTAACAGTTGACCTTGGCGAGCGGAGCTACCCTATCTACATTGGCCCAGACCTTATCAAGCAGGGTCTGCTTGACAGGCACATAACCGACTCACGTGCCCTTTTGATCACCAACGAGACGGTAGGTCCTCGCTACCGGGGTCAGCTGGTAACACCGGAAAATGTTAGTGTCACCGACCTGGTTTTGCCGGATGGCGAGCGTTACAAGACCCTCACAACCTGCGAACGGGTTTACGACAGCCTGATTAGCGGCCGTTTCGACCGCTCCGCGACCATAATAGCCCTTGGCGGGGGTGTAATTGGTGATCTAGCCGGTTTTTGTGCCGCCACTTACCAACGGGGCATAAACTTCGTCCAAATACCCACTACCCTGCTTGCCCAAGTCGATTCCTCGGTAGGTGGCAAAACCGGCGTCAATCACCCTCAGGGCAAAAATATGATCGGCGCCTTTCACCAGCCCCAAGCTGTTATCGCAGATACCTACCTACTGGGCACTTTACCCGAGCGGGAACTCGCCGCTGGACTAGCTGAAGTAGTCAAATACGGGCTGATCCGCGATCCGGAGTTTTTCTCCTGGCTTGAGCGTAATGCTGACAAACTGCTCGCTAAAGACGCCGATGCACTTGCCCATGCTGTGGCCGAGTCCTGTCGCAATAAGGCCGAGGTGGTTGCGGCAGACGAGAGAGAAGGGGGAGTGCGCGCCTTATTAAACCTAGGTCATACCTTCGGGCACGCCATTGAGACTTACACCAATTACTCGGCTTGGCTACATGGCGAGGCGGTTGCGGTAGGCATATGTATGGCCTGCCGTGTGTCGGTAGAACTCGGCTGGCTTTGCGAAGCAGATCTGCAACGCACTCAAAGGTTGCTGGCCAAGCTCGGCTTACCACAAAGGCCACCCAATATCCCGCTAGAGCGCTTTTTGGAACTGATGAGCGTCGACAAGAAAAGCCAAGGTGGCCGAATACGGTTGGTGCTCCTTAAGGGAATTGGCGATGCCCTGGTAACTAGTGAGTTCGATCATGGTGCTCTGCATAGGTCTATAGAGACCACCTAAGCAGCTTGGTTGCCCCGGCGTGGAGGGCGCCGTAAATCCTTCCTTGGAGGCTTCATGGCGCCATTTCTGGCGCCATGACCTCCACGCCGGGGCAGCCCAGTGGCTCAAGGGGACAGAGATTAGAGGCGTCCCACGGTGACGCCGAGACCGCAAAGTGCTGCTGCGCTCTTAATCTCGATCAGACCCGCTCCAGGCTGTGCTGCGAGATGGTCAGCTGGGTATGCTGGTTAGCGACATCCAGGAGTATAATCGCTCGCTCCTCGCCGCGCTCGGCATGAAACACCCCCTCGTAAGATGCGAACGGGCCATCCAGGACTTTCACCTTGTCTCCACGCCGCAGTGGCTCTGGACTTAAATCTAGATAGCCTTGTTCAGTGCGCTCGCGTATCGCATCTACAAGGTCATCGGGCACCCGAGCCGGCCAGGTCCCAAACCTGACCAATCCGGACACGCCCTGAGTTGAACGTATCGGACTCCAGTCCTCTATCCCGGCGGCGAGCCGAATAAACAGATAGCGGGGAAACATCGGCTCGACGCAAGACTGATATCGCCTGCGGTACAAGCGCCGCACTCGCACATACGGCAAATAGCATCTGAACCCCTGACTATCCAGATTCCACCACGCCTTGTCTTCCTGGCGTGGTTTACTATAAATCAAGTACCAAGCATCGCTACCATTATTGATCATAATCCATCTCGGTGGCTGGATAAGCCTTCATGAACCAAGCATCAAGAGAAAACACTGTTAAATAACTCGTTTGAGATAAGCCACCCATAATGGTTTCTAGCACCCCCCCAAGTGGCTCAACTGACCGCGAAAATTACTTCCATTCACGCTGCCCCTTGATTGTAACCGCTAAACTGTCTTCATCGGCAAGGCTAAAAACGGTGCCGCAATAGGGGCAAGTCTCTTCACCACTTTCATGGACCGGCAAAAATACTTTAGGGTGGGATGACCACAGGTAGCTATCCGGGGTTGGGCATACCACCGGCAGATCATCGGCTTTAACCTCACGCCGCCGCTCGGCATTCGACTGTAAAAGATCGGCTCGCTCGTAAGTAAACTGTTCTGGCATAGCCATCCCCCCTTGTAGGGTAACCATCATGCAGGTGTTTATTGTAACCTATTAGTAATCGACGTAGTCTATATGCAACAAGATACTAGCACATCCATGGAAGATCGGTGGTGAGCCAAGAGCCTTTCGGCAGCAATCGAATCACCCTGCTCCGCTCGCAACTGCGCACTCATACAACGCAGAGCGGGTATCGGGCAGCTGCGCTTAATGCCGGACCGCGGGCAAGGGAGAAGGTGCCGGCAATAGATCTGATGCATGAGCCCCCCGCCTACGCTATAACCACCTTGATTGGGCTGTTGGAGAGAGACCGCCTCGGTGCGCCTATACTGCTTATAGAACGCGGCTTGGATGACAGCGGCACCCCTTTTGTTCACCATGAAAACGCCACAGCAGCCCTTGGCGCCGCTTGCACCGCCTTGCACCCCTGCCTGAGGGGCGGCTCGGCATCAGACCTGAGCCCGTTACTCGATGAATTGATCGGCATGTGGATGGTGGCCGGTGCCGTCGCCCGCAACTCCGAGGAAGACCGGATCCTCCGCGATTTGGCCCGCGGCATGGGCCCGTGGATGGTGCCTCAGGGTTGGGGAAGTCGGTTGCTGCACGCCAGTGCCAGCACAGGAGGCCCCAAAGACAGCCTAGTTCTGACCCTGATGCAAGAGGCAATAAGGGAGCGCGCTCCAGGCTTGCGTTTACGTGTCGTACGCCATGCCTTGGAAGCTCTTGATACAAACCCGGATGACCAATTTCACAAATTCTGGCGACGCGCTGTAGCCTTTGTGGTCGGCGCCGCTATATTTGAGGACCCTTTCGGGCGACTGCCTGCAGAGTACAATGCCCATCGTGATAGCCCGGCAAGTAGGCATCGCAGGGCTGTAGACTTTATATACAAAGAGGCAATCCCCACTTATCAATCAGTTCGCGATTGACCTTGCCGTAGAAGTCGCTATTGTAATCCCGCGCATGGGATCTGCTACCAACTTGCCTGCTTGATTGCGCATTGCAGCAGGGGTTGTTAGGGGCTCGCTCAGGACAGCTTACCGCCACCGGTAAGCCATCTAATATCCGATTTTGCGGCTTGAGGAGGATTAAATGCTACGGGGCATAAAGCTCACTGGGCTACTGCTGGCGCTCGTGTGGCTAGGCAGTTACTTGGCTTGGCAACAAGGACATATCACTGATCCGCAACTAGAACCTCTAGCGGTAGAGCTTGAGCGGCACCTCGGCAGTGAGGCGCTGTACTTGGCCCCTCAAATCGCCGAGTGGGGCGCCATGCTCAGCGCGCTACTATTAGCAATATGGTTATTAGTTAGGCTAGGCTTGGGGCTAGCCGGCATCATCCGGCGCCGCACGGCAGCCAATCAAGCCCTGCAGCATGCCCGAACCGAGCAGACGGTAAGCGCCTACGATAAAGTCATAAGTATCGCCGACCAAGGCATAATTAAGCCACGCAAGGCCCTGCGTCTTGCTACAGACGAACGCGAGCGGCAGCTCAGCAGCTATGCTGAAGAACTGAGCTTGTTCTGCACATTGCTGAGCCAATCACCTGCCGGCTCCGCGGGCACTGCCAACGGCCACGAGGCATCGCGCATTAAGTGCCTGGAAATGCTCTGTAAATCGCTGCAGGAGTCGTTACAGAACAATATCGACGCCGACGCCCAGGAGATTGAGTTGCTTGAACCAATAAGGGTTGAGAGCGAAATCCAATGGCGCCTAGGCTCGCCGCCAAATTCTCAGCTAATCACCGGCAACCTGGAGGCAGAGGCCGAACGCCTTGGCGATGAGGCCGACAAGGTCCTGGAGAAGGCCTTGGGGCATGATTTTGACTGGCGCAACCTGGTTGAGCCCGAGCAGGTCAGGGAGTTGGAGCGCCCTAAGCAGCCTCTCTACCATTCAGCTCAGCAGCTGCCCACTACGATTCAAACCGCCCTAGACAATCTCACCGAGCCGCAGCGCCCACGGCAGCGCAAAGGGCCTGAGATTGATTGGCAAGAGGTTAGAGAAGCCTTATCTCAACGCATTAAGGTTGATTTCATCCGCCGCTCCTTTGCCGACCGGGGTTGGTACGCTAAGAGCTACGCAAACTTACACAAGAATGCCGCTGAAATGGTCAGATTTGCTGCAAACCTACTCTGGCCACGCGAACAGGAGCTGTTCAAGAGAACTGATACCACTACCAAAACTCCCGCATTGAGCGGTCTATTTATTCTACCCGTGCCCGCATTCGCTGAATTTCGCTTCTGGGGCGAGAAACGCAACGAGGCGACCATTGAACCGGTTTTAGAGGTATTAGAAGCTGAAGGCATAGGCTCTCAGGCCAATACCAGCCTAGCAACCCTCGAGCTTTCTCCCGATCCGATCAAATCGAGGAGCCCTGAAGAGTTCTTCGAGCACGCCTTTGTCCTCCTGTTAACCAAGCCCTTTCGTGAGTTAACGGCGGAATTGCGTCTTTCTCTGGACTCTTATAAGCATAAACTGGCTCAACAGGCTCCTGAGCCTGCCCACTCCACTGCTAACACCGCAGCAGCAACTGCTCAGTTAACCCCGGAGCGAGTCGCGGCCCTGGATAAGCGCATAGCAGAGATGGAGAAGGAATTCAGCAATCTCGATCCCGCTCAGTTAAGCCAGAGGCTAGGCATTAGCAGTACAACACCAAGCAGCAACAAGTCGGCAGGTAATGATATATATACCGCAGCCAAGGGCAAAGCCGAACCCAAAACCCAAGCCATAGAACCTGTCACAGTCAGCCTCCCTGGGCTGATGGCGGAACAAAAACAGCGGGGCTAGTTGGTGATGCACTCTCAGTTGCCATGCTTTAACGCTGTGAAAATAGCAGTATTCGGTGACCTGATGCTCGATCGGTACTGGTATGGGGCGACCGCTCGCATATCACCTGAAGCCCCGGTGCCGGTTGTCCACATAAGTGACTGTGCCGAGCGTCCCGGAGGGGCCGGCAATGTTGCCCTCAACGCCCGCGCACTGGGTGCTCAAGTTGAGATCGGCGGCCCTAGCGGTGATGATGAAGCGGCTGACGCGCTCTCCAGCCAATTAAACGATGCGGGCTGCAACTGCCGCCTGCATCGGCTGGCAGAAGCCGCAACGATTACTAAACTACGCATCATCAGCCGGCATCAGCAGTTATTACGCCTCGACTTCGAGCAGGGCTTCCCTGGCTTCGATACAGCTAGCGCCAAGCAAGCCATGGTCGGCCTGCTCAAAAGTGTCGATATCCTAATCCTTTCGGACTACGCCAAGGGTGCCCTGCCCGATCCACAACCGCTGATCCAGCATGCTCGGTCAGCGGCAATACCTGTATTGATCGATCCTAAAGGGCAAAACTATGAGAAATACCGCGGCGCTGACATAATCACCCCTAACCTCGGCGAGCTTGAGGCGGTGGTTGGGACCTGCGCAACAGCTGATGAGATAGCCACCAAGGCTGGGCTGCTGGCAAAAGAACTCGACTTACGGGCAGTCTTGGTAACTCGCGGTGAAGCCGGCATGACCCTCGCACCTGCTTGTGGTGGTGCCATCCACCTGCCAACCCGCGCGCGCGAAGTTTTCGATGTTACCGGCGCTGGCGATACGGTTATCGCTACGCTTGGCGCAGCCCTGGGCGCCGGCCTGGAGCTAGCTGATGCCGCACAGCTGGCCAACAGCGCAGCAGGGGTTGTGGTCGGCAAACTGGGTACTGCCACAGTCTCCCCGGCGGAGCTACAGTCGGCCTTGAGCTCATCTGCCCACCGCGAGGCTGAGGACAGAGGCGTAAGCGATGAGACGAGCCTACTAGCTGCGGTCGCCGAGTCACGCGCCGCGGGCGAGACCATCGTGATGACAAACGGCTGTTTTGACTTGCTCCACGCCGGGCATGTCGACTACCTCAAAAGGGCCAAGCAACTCGGTGACCGCTTAGTTGTAGCAATCAATGCTGACCACTCAGTAAGGCAATTAAAAGGGCCAACCCGCCCGATTCTCCCCCTCGAACAGCGCATGGCCGTTGTCGCCGCCTTGGAGGCGGTCGACTGGGTGGTCCCCTTCAGCGAGGAGACCCCTGAGCGGCTCATCGCTACGTTGCTGCCCGACGTCCTTGTTAAGGGTGATGATTATTGCCCCGAGCAAATTGCCGGCGCCAAGGCGGTAACAGCCGCTGGCGGTAAGGTACAAACACTGCCTTTATTAGCTGGCAGTTCAAGCAGTTCGATAATTGCCAAGATCATCCAGCAGGGAGGATCCTAAGGCAGCTCTTATGCACCGCTCACCCGCCATTGCGGATAGTGCTTAGCCAAACAACTGGGCCAACTGAGCCAACCGGGCCAAGGCCGCAACTTGCTGCTCGGGCACAAAGATAGCGAGGAGACCGTTTTGTTCGAGTTGACCAAGATAATCGGCGCGCTAATAATGCCGCTGAGCATGTTCTTTGTGCTCGCCTGTGGCGCTGTACTCCTCCTCTTTACCAAGTGGTATAGGCTCGGACGCGGCGCCCTAATCGCTACCCTGCTGGCAATTTGGGTACTGAGCTGGGACCCAACCGCGCAGCGCCTGCTCGCACCACTTGAGCGGCAGTATCCGGCGATCCTGGAGCCAGCGGAAACTTTGGGAGAGGAACCAGGTTATATCGTTGTTCTTGGCCACGGCCATAGTCTCGATCCCGAACTGCCGATTACCTCTCAGGCCAATAGCACAGCAGCAGTAAGATTGCTTGAGGGGCTGCGGATTCACAACCAGTTACCGCAGAGCACTCTCATCCTCACCGGGGGTTCTGTCTTCGGGAGCACCCCGAACTCAGAGGTGATGCACCAACTAGCTCAATCGATCGGCATAGAACCGGCGAATGAGGTAGTCAGATTCGCCACGCCGCGCAATACCCGCGAAGAAGCAACACGGGTCGCTGAGTTCCTAGCCAACCGAGAGGGACAACCTAAGGGAAGTATCGTTGTTGTCACCGAGGCCTCGCATATGCCCAGGGCTATGGCGTTGTTCCGTGGCGCGGGACTTGACCCGGTAGCAGCCCCGACCCGCCACCGGGTGCGTGCCGATGAAGCAGACCGCGGTTTCCATCCCGGTGACTTACGCCCCTCTGCTCATGCGCTGCGCAAGAGTGAGCGTGCCATCCATGAATACGTTGGACTGCTATGGGCGCGCTTGCGCGGCTGGAGCGGCTAAACTGTATCAACAGGATCTACGTCCAAAGACCAACGCACCTTCCTGGCACCATTTAGGCCTGCCAGCTTTATTGCCCAATCACCAAGGAATGCCTGTAGCATGTAGCGTGACTCAGAGCGAAGCATGAGTTGAGCCCGATACCGACCTTCCCGGCGCTCCATAGGCGCGGGCACGGGACCCAGTAGTTCAACGCCATATTGCTGTCGCCGGGTCAAAGAAGCACCCCAATCCGCGGCAGCTTCGAGAAATACATATGGGGCGTTGGCATCTACCGCTTCAGCACGCAGCAATGCCAATGAGGCGAACGGCGGCAGTCCTGCCGCGCGGCGCTCATTCAGGTGCTCTGCGGCAAAGGCTCCATAGCCGCTCTCTAACAGGGTTTGGAGCAGCGGGTGCTCGGGGTGACGAGTTTGCAGCAAGACCTCGCCGGGATTATCCCCCCGCCCAGCCCGGCCCGCCACTTGCACCACCAACTGAGCCAACCTTTCGGTAGCCCGAAAATCGGTACCGAACAGCCCCTGATCGACATCCACCACTGCCACCAGCGTAAGGCCTGGCAGGTGATGCCCTTTAGCCAGCATCTGCGTCCCGATAAGCAGTTGCGCATCACCACGATGGGCTGCCGCTAGGCGCGCTTCCAACTCTCCCCGCCGGCGCGTGGTATCACGATCAATGCGCAGCAGATTATATTGCGGAAAGAGCTCGGCCAAGGCCTCCTCAAGCCGCTCGGTACCCGGCCCCAGCGGTAACAGATCGCCAGCCCCGCAGCCCGGGCAGACACTCGGCAAGGGCCTGCTCGCCCCACAGTGATGACAACGCATATTGCCAGCCCGACGGTGGACGGTTAGGCGGGCATCGCAGCGCTGGCATTCAGCTATCCACCCACAAGCATGGCAGGTAAGCACAGGGGCATAACCACGGCGGTTGAGAAATAACATGACCTGTTGACCGGCTTCCAGATGCCGACCCAAGGCCTGTTGCAACGGCGCCGAGAGACCGCCTTTAAGAGGTCGCGACCGGATATCTATCACTTGTATCGAAGGTGATTTTGCCGAGCCCGTCCTTTGCGGCAAGGCAAGTTGCCGATACCTGCCGCTAGCAACATTGTTCAGACTCTCCAGCGATGGCGTCGCAGAGCCAAGCACAATCGGCACCCCCAAATAGCGAGCCCGGAGCACAGCGAGATCACGCGCCGAATAACGGAATCCATCTTGCTGGGTGAGCGCTGGGTCGTGCTCCTCATCTACTATTATCAATCCGGCCCTAGGCAGCGGTGCAAAGACCGCCGAGCGAGTCCCTAACACTACGGCCACATCAGCATCGCGGGCGGCAAGCCAAGCCTGGGCCCGCTCAACGTCCGGCAGATCGGAGTGAAGCACTGCCACGCTGTCACCCAAGCGCTCTTTTACTCGCCTTAGCAGTTGTGGCGCTAGACCAATTTCAGGCATCAAGAAAAGCACTTGTCGGCCATTGTTTATGGCCTGTTCGGCTGCTCGTATATAGACCTCTGTCTTACCGCTGCCGGTTACCCCATCCAGCAAAAAGACCTGAAACCCTCGGGCTGCGTTGATCTGCTCTACTGCCTGCAACTGCGCGTCGAGCAAAGTCGGTGGGGCAGAGCTGGCTGGTGGTTGCTCATGCATATTAGACGTGCGACGCCGCTCACGATGGAGTAGGCCACGCCGCTCCAACTCACGACCAGCGCGCTGCCAGGCGGCACACTCGGTAACCAGATCTGCGTACCGAGCCGCGCCTCCGGCTGCGAGCAATCGCTCTCGCAACTCGGCCTGACGTGGCGCGCGGCGAACAGCAGTTGCATCGCCGAGCAACTGCTCATCAAGGCGCCACCAGACCTCCCCCCGTTGCACCTTGCCGCCGCGACGCAGCACCCCTGGCAAAGCGCTACTAAGAACCTCTCCTATTGGGTAGCGGTAATACTGAGATGCCCAGGTAAGGGTTTTTACTAGTTCCGCATCGAGTAGGGGTTCGTTATCGACCCATTCCTCGGCCTGGCGAAGACGCTGGCTGGGGATATTTGAACCCTCCTTTACTCCTAGAGCCACCCCAACCGTTTTGCTCTTACCCAATGGCACTCTTATCCGCCTGCCTACCACATTATCGAGAGTGCCATCTGCCGGCGGCAGGTAATCGAGTCTCTCGTGCAGCGGCCGGGGCACGGCAACTTCTAGTATCAGCATTATGCTACCTTCGCTTTGATATACCTGGTGACATTAAAGGCATTCACCGCTACAGTTCGCTTATGGAGCTTGAAGATGCCGTAACGCAGCTGCAGATCACCGCTGTGCAGATCCTGCGCACCAAGTACCCGGGTGGCGTCGACGAGATGACGCTGATGGATGAGCTGGATGCGGCCGGTCTGGAGCTGTTTGCCAAACAGTGGCGTCACCAACCGGAACGTCTATTCCGTGCCCACTTTATCCTCTTCCACGCCCTTTACCGTCTGCGTCCCGATCTCGCTGCACAGGGGTTGGACATCGCCATCCACTGCCTAGAGATTCGCTTGTATGAACGAGACGGCTGCAACTCTAGCCATGCTGCCCTAACCCAACCCGACGAACTCGCAGCTTACTATCTCGATCAAAGCAACCTCGAGGGCATGGATGACACAGCTGTTGAGGAGCTCATCAACGACGGTTTACGCCGTTGTCTCGGCGACATTTCAACCGACAGAGGCACCGGCAATCGTTGCGCTGCCCTCGCCACCCTAGGGCTCGATAATGATGCAGACAAAAACCAAATAAGGCGCACTTACCGGCGTCTCGCCATGCGCTACCACCCTGACCGTGGCGGTGACACAGCTACCCTTCAGCAGATCAATGCTGCGTACCGCACGCTTATGGCAGGAGAGCCCTAGATAACCCTAGTGAACCCTGGTGAGCCCTGGGCAATCACCGATCTAGGCCCCTCTTCGCCCACCTGCCTTTGCCCTTGTGCGGCACCCAGCGACCAAAATAGAAAATCCCTAATGCCAGCCAGGCCAAGGTCATAACCGCCGCTAAAATTAGCACGGGGACAGGGCCAAACTGGTATATCAGCGGCACTGAGGCAGCAGTAAACAGCCCGCCACCGACTATAGGCTCAAACAGCAGCTGTTTATAGCCGAAACTCTCCAGTGCCCCCGAGCGGTTTGTAGGGTCAGCCATGCGCATGAGCAGCACCCCAGTTACAGTAACCCCCAGCGACTGGCCAAAATCGCCCACTCCACGCTCAAACCAATTGTACGGCACAACCATTGGGGCAATCACAATTAAGACGAATAGTGACCAAGCTATGCCGGTTACTGCCAGCAACAAGAAGGGTAACAAGTGCTCGCCGAGTACCGTTAAGGAGAGGGTTGCTAACGCCGCAACAATAGTGAAATCCAATGCGGTTCCGGAGATCCTGCTCATGGTCCGAGCCGAAACCCGATCAGCGTAACCGCTCCGGTCCATGCTGATCTGCAGAATCACTCCGCCGAGCATCGCCATGGGGAATAGCGGCACATGGGCCAACACCTCGATGCCGCCATGCCGCGCCCAGGTGACGCCCTCAAGCCATTGCAACGCTTCGAGCAAGCCCCACCCAATCACCACGGCCAGTCCGACCAGCCCCAAATGGACGGAAAACGGATCTGTCGTAGCCTGCTCCTGGCGTCTATCGCGCTTTAGGCCCTCCAACTCCTCGCCGGTCAAGTCGTCTGCTTGCCCCCTGACCACGTCAACCTGAGCAGGGGTGTCAATAACACCACGACGAACCGCTATGTTTATCATCACGGTACCGATCAACACGCCAGCAACTATACCTACTGTTGCCAAGCCGAGGGCCAGATCAGCGCCAGCCGCGAAGCCTAAATCTTCAAACGTTGCCGCCATGCCCGCAGCGGTACCGTGTCCCCCCTCGAAACCGATCTCAATCAGCGCCCCAGCCATAGGACTCATACCGAAGACTGGCACCAGAACCAGCAAGGCAAGGATAATGCCAACAACGTATTGGCCCCAAGCCATGGTTTGCCCAACCACCACCTGCGGGCCGGCACGCATCCAAATCTCCCGCAGCCCGGGAATAGGCTTACCCAAAAAGAGGGCGGCAAAGACCACACTGATCAACAGTCCGGGTATAGCTTCCCAGGTTTGCGTCACATAGCCGGGGAAGATACCCCCTTGCTCAGCGAATGGGTAATCAAGCAGGCGACCGAGCACCTCCGGGCCGAGCAACAGGGCTATTACCCCGGCAATTATCGAACTTGGTAAAAAGAGGCGTTGCGCCCACAACAAGTAGGAGCGCAGTACTGCGCTGGCCAAGACCAGCAGGCTAAGAATTAGGAGAGCGGTGAGGACTTCTGCTGCTGACATGGATAATCGGAGCCACTTGTGTTTGTTTGCGCGGGACAAGCCGCAAAGTTTGCCATGGCGAAATCAACCCGCTCTGCGGGGCTTGAGTGGACGCTTTGCAGCTGCTCAATCGCCTGCAGGCGAGGCAGCAACCCGGTGCCGTTGGCTATCTGCACCGACAGCCCTGGCCGGGCATTAAGCTCCAAGAGCTGCGGACCATGTTCTTCGTCCAGAACCAGATCAGCGCCTAAGTAACTGAGAAGGTAACATTGACACCACTGCCGCCAAACAGGTCTATCAGCGATACGCCGCCACGGTGCCAAAGCAGCACCTGCTCCTCGACACCTTGATGGCCAGTCTCCGGGTTGAAGGGAACCCAGTAACCGCCAGCATATACCTCGAGAATAGGTATGGGAGGTTGGTTACGCCCTTCCCATACTTCTCAAGCTGCAGAGTCTCTATCTCGCCAAGCGCCGCTAGTTTGTCGTCGACATTATCAAAGCGCTCATCAAAACGCTCTGGCACCTCCTCATCTATCCAGACAGCCCCGCCACAGCCAGTGCCCGCTAAAAGACCGCATGCAATAGTCAACAAGCCGGCGATTGGCGCCCTCAAGGCCATGCGCGCTTAACCTCCTCAACCACAGTGCCAGCATCAAGATCTTCACAAGCCGCGGCAAGTATCCGGGCTATCGCGGATACTGCCTCAGCATCACACCGCGGACACTTGCGGCGCACTACTACCCCCGCGTTCCATGCCGCATCCCGCCACCTTTGACCATCGGGAGAGGCCGGCAAACCACTGGGAAGATCCTGCAAGAAAAGTTGTTGCTCTATCGCCTCGGCAGTGAGTTCCGAGTTTATCAGTTGCTTGCGCAGCTGATAGGTTTCGTCCTCGGCGCCTTTGGGCGGATGCAACTTGAGGTGGCGGCGCAGGGCCCGGAGCGGATCAATGACCTCTCGATCCCACTCCTGCCCCCGCCGTATAGCTCCTTCGACATTGGTGACGCCGAAGCGGCCATAACCCTGCAAACCACTCCAGATCGCGGCCAGTAACATACTGATCGACAATCCGTAGCGGGCCTGCAGTTTAAGACATGCCGCTTGGACGCCTTCCCGGCCGTAGACGTCCTCGGCAAAGCGCCACAACCGCTCCGAGTCGTCCACGATACTACCTCCTCCGGGCAAAAACCCGGCTTACATACCTTTGACGGTCTGCACCATCTCGCCGACAACCTTTTGGGCGTCGCCAAAGACCATGCGGGTGTTATCGCGCAGGAAGAGCTTGTTCTCTACGCCCGAGAAACCAGCCCCACGACCACGCTTGACCACCAAAACATTCTCGGCGTAATCGACATTGAGGATCGGCATGCCATAAATCGGGCTTGCCTCATCCTCACGCGCTGCCGGATTGACAACATCGTTGGCGCCAATTATCAACACCACATCGGTACCCTCGAACTCTTCATTGATCTCATCCATATCAAAGATCATATCGTAAGGCACCCCGGCTTCGGCCAGCAGCACATTCATATGTCCCGGCATACGCCCTGCTACTGGGTGGATAGCGAACTTGACGTCGACATCGTGCTTATGCAAAAGCTCAACCATCTCCCAGAGCTTATGCTGCGCCTGCGCCACGGCCAAGCCATAACCGGGGACGATGATTACGCGATCGGCATAGGCCATCATGTAGGCACCGTCCTCCGGGCCGACCTCTCTCATCTCGCCTTCTTCATCCGATTGCGCAGCGGCCGGCGCAGCACCAAACCCACTGAACAGAATATTAGCCAGCGAGCGGTTCATCGCCTTCGCCATCAGGAAGGTCAGCAGCATCCCGGCCGCACCGACGACAGTACCGGCTATGATCAGCGCCAGGTTGCCGAGCACATAGCCTTTGAAGCCGACGGCCAACCCGGTGAGGGCGTTAAACAACGAGATAACCACCGGCATATCGGCGCCGCCGATCGGCACGGTAATAAAGATCCCCAGAGCCAACGCGGCGATAAAGAAGAGCAAGATCGGAAAGCCCGAGCCGGTATGGTAGACCCACACTGCCAACAACAGCGTCAATACGGCCAAGCCAACGTTCCACCACTGGTGGTTCTCCACCAAGGTGGATTTTTTAAACCTCTCATCAAGCTTGGCCCAAGCTATCATCGAACCGGAGAAGGCCACTGAACCGATAACACCACCGAGCAGAGCGAGAACAGCGACATCCGAGCCCATCTGTGTCGCCACGCCGGTATCATCTGCTGCCCGCGCCCCTTGGAGCAACGAAACCGCCGCTATAGCCCCGGCTGAGCCGCCGCCCAGGCCATTGTAGACAGCGACCATCTGCGGCATCTCGGTCATCTTGACCTTGATCGCGGTGTACCAAGCAAAGCCACCGCCGATGACAATCGCGATAAAGATTAGGACTATGTTGCTTACGCCTTCGACGCTCGGATGAAACAGGGTCGCTACAGTAGCGATTACCATACCGACGCCTGCCCACATCACCCCGCGCCGGGCTGTGACCGGCGAACTCATGGCCTTGAGGCCGATAATGAAGAGAACGGCGGCGGCGAAGTAACTCAGTTGAACTGCCAAATCCATGACTAGCCGTCCTCCTTCTTACTGCTCTTGAACATCTCCAGCATCCTCTCGGTGACCACATAGCCGCCGACTGCATTAGCCGCGCCGAGAAGCACAGCGACAAAGCCAATCAACTGCTCGAGCGGCGTCTCAGCGACACCCAGGGCTACCATGGCACCAACCACAACAATGCCGTGGATGAAATTGGAGCCGGACATCAGTGGCGTGTGGAGGATCACCGGCACCCGGGCAATCACCTCGTAGCCGGCCACTGCTGCCAGCATGAAGACATATAGGGCGACAATCCCGCCTACCTCAATCATGATTTGCCTCCTTCCAGGCGCTCTCGGGTCGGCTCGTGGCGGACTTTGCCATCGTGCGTCAGGCAAGTATCGGCTATCACCTGATCTTCCCAATCAAGCTGCAGCTGACCATCTGCAATCATCAATGACAAAAGGTTGTACAGGTTTTTTGAGTACATCTCGCTGGTGTGGACAGCCAGACTAGCAGGCAGATTTTTCGGCCCGGCTACTATGACACCCTTGTGAGTAACGTCTTTGCCCGCCTGAGTTACTGCACAATTACCCCCTGTCTCGGCCGCCATATCGACAATCACCGAACCGCGCTGCATGCGCTCTACGGTAGCCTTATCAATTATCTGCGGCGCCTTGCGGCCGGGCACAGCCGCAGTGGTGATCACCACATGGGCATTGGCGATATGGTTAGCGAGCACCTCTGCTTGCTGTTTCTGCTCCTCGGCAGTCAACTCACGGGCGTAGCCACCCTCGCCCACCGCCTCTACGCCGGTGTCGATGAATTTAGCACCTAGCGACTCGACCTGCTCCTTGGTCTCCGGGCGGACATCGTACCCCTCAACCTGGGCACCGAGTCGCCTGCAGGTGGCTATCGCCTGGAGCCCGGCTACCCCGGCACCAACGACCACTGCCTTGGCAGGGCGAATGGTGCCTGCGGCTGTGGTCAACATGGGGAAGAAGCGCGGTGAGCGTTCGGCGGCGATCAGCGCTGCCTTATAACCAGCAGCAGCGGCTTGCGATGAAAGGGCATCAATTGACTGCGCGCGAGTGATGCGCGGTACCAGTTCCATCGCGAAAGAGGTAACCTTATTTTTGCATAGATTGCTGATCCGTTCGTCGCCTTCGTGCGGTGACATAAAGGCAACCAGAACACTGCCCTTGTTGAGCTGACCGGCCTCTTTAGCGGTCAAAGGCTGGACTCCAAGCAGCACATCCGCCTCGGCGAGCAGATCACTCTTGTTGTCTACAATCCTTACTCCTGCCGACTCGTAGTCGGCATCATCGAACCCGGCATTGGAGCCTGCGCCCTTCTCAAGCATAAGCTCTACGCCGAGCTTGCCGAACTGCTTCAGGGTCCCAGGGACGAGCGCGACTCGTTTCTCGCCCGGACGGGTCTCCTTCTGCACGGCAACCTTGATGGCCATTGTCAAATCCCCCGTTTTCGGCAGAGTTTAGCCGTAAAAGCAAGTTTCGCCTGAGCATTCCTACTCAGAACTCAATCGGTTTAACTTCCTCGGTGCCCCGCAGGGCGAACACGGTTAAAGGACATGATCCTAGCGAATCGCGCTGGTACTGTGAAGCACTTATTACTTAAGCCGCAGGGACTTGCCAAAATCGCTCATTAACGCTATAAGTATCCGGTCCCTTGAACTAGTGGCCTGAGTCGAAAGTTCACAAGCTCGCTAGCTCAGGCTACCAGCAAGGGGGATGGGCAGTGTTCGAGCATAGAATCCTGCGTACTGACATCTCTGGCATGCCGCTCGAGTGGATCGGCTATGAAGAGGCGGTACGCTACTACTACTTAGAGCAGGTGGCTTATTCGTGCGGCAGCACACTCTACCGAGTCAGGGGTGGCTATAACTCCACCACCGGGCGGCGATCGGCTATTGACCTGAACTCAATAATAGCCACCGAAGGCTCGCAGCAGGCCTCCCTCAAGGGCAGGACAAGCTACACCCCGCCACTCAACAATCCAACACTCTTCCGCCGCGATGCCAACATCTGCATGTACTGCGGCAAACAGTTCCGCAACTCGGACCTCTCCCGTGATCACGTCACCCCGGTCAGCCGTGGCGGCGCCAACACCTGGAACAACGTAGTAACCGCCTGCAAGCGCTGCAATAACCACAAGGGCGACCGCACCCCCGAGTCCGCCGGCATGCAGTTGATAGCAGTTCCATTTACTCCTACCCACGCCGAGTATGTCTACCTGCAAGGCCGGCGCATCTTGGCTGACCAGATGGAGTTTCTGCGGTCACATTTTCCGCGCCGCAGCCGACTTCGCCAACGCACCGAGGTTTAGCGCCCCACAATCCTGCAGGCAGGGCTCTTGCTAACCTTTAGGGAAGTATTCAGGTAGCGCCTACACGTGTTCCCCAAGCCCCCTCGGAGCCATAGCTGCCCGGTGTGGAGGACGCCGTCAATCCATCCCTGGAGGCTTCATGGCGCCATCCCTGGCGCCAAGACCTCCACACCGGGCAGCTATGGCTCCGAGGGGGGGCTTTTTTAGACACAAGTAAATGTGCTATCTGGCAATACTTCCCTAAAGGTTATAACGAGGTATCAGGATAAGGGACGTTACTCGCTATTTTGCCGCTCCAGGCTCTGCAGCCTCTTGGCCATATCATCGAGCTGAGTAATCCGCACCGCGCTTTTGCGCCATTGCCGCAGCGCCTGCATCGGAGGAGCAGATGCATAAATACCAGGCTCTTTTATAGAGTTGGTAACCCCGGTCATACCCATTACCGTCACCCCCGCACAAATCTCAATATGGTCGGTCAAGGCACAGGCCCCGGCTATTACGCAGTCTTCACCGATTACCACACTGCCTGCAACCCCAGCACAACCGGCTATGATAGTCCTAGCACCAATCTGTGAGTTATGGCCGATATGGACCTGAGCATCCAATTTCACCCCAGCACCGATAACAGTATCCTCCAGCGTGCCGCGATCAACCGTGGTATTGGCTCCGATCTCAACATCATCATCTATGGTGACCGCGCCCAACTGAGGGATTTTCTCCCACCCCTGGTCCCCGCGGTTAAAACCAAAGCCGTCTGCGCCAATAATGACACCTGGGTGAAGGTAGGCACGCTTACCTATCCGGCAATCCCAGCCTATGTGCACCTGCGGGCTGATTACGCTCGCCGCCTCTATCCTCGCCCCGCTGCCAATGAAACTACCCGCCCCTAGTTCTACTTCCGGCCCGATCCAAGCCCCCTCTTCTACTACCACGTAAGGACCAATACGTGCGCTCGGATCAACCTCAGCCTGGTCTGACACACTCGCCGTACGGTCAACCCCCGGCTGCACTTGCGGCCTTTGCCTGCCTAGCAACTGAGCCACTCTGGCAAAAGCCTTGCGCGGCTCTTCAGCAACTATCGCCGCAACGGGGCAATCATCTAGATCCTCTGCCGCCAGTATCACGGCGCCCGCCGCGGTATTTGCGAGGAGCTTGCGATAACTGCCACCCTGGTAGAAGGTAACCATTTCCTCGCCTGCCGTACGCAGCGAAGCCACCCCCCTAACCACCTTGCCGGCATCTCCCTCAACTCGCCCGCCAACCTGCTCGGCTAATGCCTGCAGCGTCCACTCCTGCTGGCTCATATCCAGTCTCCCCCTTTGCTCCTAACCGGGAGCTTCTAATTAAACCTGTTGAGGAAACTCCAAAAACCCTCCCTGGAGCCACTCCACTGCCCCGGCGTAGAGGACGTCGTGAATCCATCCCAGGATGGCTTCATGGCGCCATTCCGGGCGCCAAGATATCCACACCGAGGTAGTGGGGTGGCTCCAGGAAGGGTTTTTGGAGATCCCCTGTTGAGTCACACTCAACGCTATTCTACCCGATAATCTAGAATTGCCGCTGCCGCCCGCCACAGCCGTAAGGAATCAAAGCGTCCCGGATCTAATTCAGTATGCGAGAGGCCAGTGATTCGATAAAGCTTGGCATCGGGGACAGCTTCGCTAAGAGCCACACTGTGGGAAAAGGGGATGATGCGATCACGGGTGCCGTGGATCAGAATCAAATCAGGCTGGAACTCGTCCCAATCCCTCTCAGAAAGATCCAACCTTGCCATCGAATCGCGGTAATTCTCGGCCAATTCATCGTAAAGCCGCGCAAAATCTTCCTGCTTTTCATTTATCATCAGCTCAGCAACGCTCGCTGCCCCACTAGACAAGGCGCTAAGCTCCACGTCTATAGTGGCCTCGGGATTTGCCTGGCGTCTTTGCACCATCTGGCTGAGCCACTCTCTATCCTCATCTGAACCTTGCCAATGGGCTACATGCTTTAGCAACTGCCAGCGAAGGCCATCTTCCGGGGTTAGCTGATCAGAACCTTCAACGCTGTCATAACCTGTGGTCACGTACTCCACCCAAGCCTTTAGGTCGTAATAGCTGCCAACCAAAGCCACAAAATCAACTTTGCTCTCAAAATCGTCTTCAGCCACTGCCACCAAGGTAGGCGCTCCCATGGCGCTCATGGCAACTGCACCTAGGGGCAGCTGCTGACTGCCATCCCTGTTGGCCATATGGCTTAGGGCTTTACTAACTCTGTTGATGGACTCTGGGCCCCAGCGCATATCTTGCGTATCTGCCAGGTTGGGTAACATCACTCTGTAGCCTAGCCTGGCCAGGCTTTCCGCAAAGCCCTTGAGCCGCTGATCGTTTATGCCCTCTTCAATTAATCCAGGCACCAAGACTATAGAGCCAGCTGCGCTGTCATAAGGGCGATATAGCAAAGCCTGATGCTCTGCATCATTGATCTCGAAAGATATTTCTTCCTTGCTCGGCTCATCGGTGCGTCTCTTCAGCCATGTTTCGTCATCCGGCTGGGCTTGTATATCATGCAAAAAGAGATTGGCCTGGTAGCTTCGTTCAACACTGGCACAGCCGATCAGAAAGAAGGCACACAGCGCCAGCAAAGGAGCCATAATGGGGATCTTTGCCCAACCGCTAAGCTGCCGGTTAAAAGCTAGCATCCCTCTTGTTTCGTTGCGCCTATCGAGCGCCTCTGAAAGCTTCCCCGGAGCCATCATCTGCCCCGGTGTGGAGGGCGCCGTGAGTCCATCCCTGGAGCCTTTATGGCGCCCTCGTTGGCGCCAACACCTCCACACCGGGGCAGATGATGGCTCCGGGGAAGCTTTCAGAGGCGCCCTATTGGTACCGGTGATAATTTGTTCTCCGCCGCTATTGGATTGGCTATCAGGCATACTGCATCCATTCGATCGAATAAAGCACAATAGGAACTAGTTGAAGATGGCTGGCGATTTTAGCAGATTAGGCTACCAGCCCTCCCAATCACTTTTAGCCTAGCTTTACTAATGCGATTTACCAGCAGGAAAACGGCAATGAAACTTGATCAAGCCATAGCTAACGCCATAAGCACAGCTACCGGAGAGCCTTTTTCGCCATCAAGTAGCACCCAAGCCGGCGGTGGCTGTATCAATAATGCAATAATTCTTAGCGACAAGCAGCGCAGCTACTTCGTCAAACTCAATAGCGGCAATGCTGCAGAGCAGATGTTCGCCAGTGAGGCGCAAGCCTTGCGAGAATTGGCCGAGCCACGTGCAATAGTAGTACCCCGGCCGATAACCTACGGCAGCCACGGCAACCAAGCCTTTCTGGTAATTGAACACCTTGACCTAGGCGGACGCGGCAGTAAAGAAGGCTATCGCCTAATGGGCGAGCAGCTGGCAGCACTGCATGCGGCCCAAGGCAAGGCCTACGGCTGGCATAGCGACAACTTCATAGGCTCTACCCCGCAGCCCAATGCCTGGTTGTCCGACTGGGCTGAGTTTTTCCGCACCCATCGCCTTGAGCATCAATTAAACCTTGCTGAACGCCGCGGGGCGGGCAGCAAGCTCATTGATTCAGGTCGCAAGCTAGCTGAAAACTTAGACGACCTGCTCAGCAACCACACTCCGGCGCCTTCCCTGCTCCACGGCGATCTGTGGGGAGGTAATGCCGACTTCACGCGCAGCGGCTCTCCCGCGATATATGATCCTGCTACCTACTACGGCGACCGCGAAACAGATCTGGCTATGGCAGAGCTCTTTGGCGGTTTCCCTGCCTCTTTTCACGAAGGTTACGAGAGTGCTTGGCCACTCCAAAGCGGCTATACCGTCAGGCGCGAGCTTTACCAGCTATACCACGTACTCAATCACTACAATCTATTCGGGGGTATGTACCGCAACCAAGCGAGACGTCAGATCGACAGCCTGTTAGCACATCTAGGGCACTAGCTACGCTATAAGGTTAAGGGCGTCGCGTAGTTCGATGGGATTTTTAGAAGTGCCCTTAACCATCGCCATTAGACTTGACCAAAGGTCGAGGCAAGCCGCGCCCGCTCCAAGCCAAAACCATCCGCATTGCCCCGTCGCGTTCGGCGCCATAGTTGCTCCATAGCGCCAAGCGCCTGACCTGACTGCGACTGATCTTGACTTGATCAGCAGAAACAAAACCGGGGCGCTTGTGGATGCGCCGCAAGGTAGCGAACGACATAGTGGCAGCCCAAGCACAGAAGCGCCTGATCCCCGGCTCACTGACAGGTACATTGTGAATATAAGTGCGCGCCGCTTCCATGTGCTCAGTACCTATCGCGACCATTCGGACTATACCTTTGCGGAAGGCCGGATCAGCACTCCAGTCCTCGTCCGGCTCAAGGTCACAGCCAACATCGGCAAAAACATCACGAGGCAGCCAGCACAACCCCCGTTGACGATCATCCCAGACGTCTTTGATAACATTTGTCGCTTGAAGGCCGAGACCAAACCGGCGTCCTAACTCCATCATCTCTTCACGCCGCTCACCAATACTCTCTACCTCCATGGCAAAGAGGTCGGTGAGCATCTCTCCAACTACCCCAGCAACGTAGTAGCAGTAGGATTCAAAGGCTGCTCTATCCGGCAAACCGGCGGGTGATTTCAACCTTTGAAAGCGCGCCATGCCCCCGCCCATTATTGAGACACAGCGCTTTACCGCTTCCTGATGCTCCTCAGGCAGCCCCCGGGTAACTGAGACAACACGAGGCAAGGAGAGAACCAGATCCTGCTCTGCTGTGGGGGTGTTTAGGTTGAGCACTAGACCCACTTCCTTGGCCAAATCCTCAGCTTGGCGCTGCCCCTGGAGGACCTCCTGAAGGCCGATAAAGAGATCCTGTTTGCCGCCCGGTTCAAGCGCAGAGTGATCCTCAAGCGTATCGGCTATCCTGCATAGCAGGTAGGCATTGGTCACAGTATCGCGCAGAGCCTCTGGCAACTGCGGGATTGTCAGGGCAAAGGTGCGGGATACACCCGGTAAGGCAGCATCCTGATAGGCCCTATCTACCGCCCATCGATAAGCTCGCGCTCTCTCGCTGCCTCTATGTTGTGCCATGCTCGGCTCCTGCACTGTCGCCAATCTCCTACTCCACTATGTTGTTCTAGTTGCCGGCACTAATCTCAAACGAGTCGTAAAACAGCCGCTGCGGATCTAGGCCATGTCTTAAGAACTCTCGCTCGGCGGCATCGACCATAGGGGGCGGACCAGCAACATAGGCCTCATAATCAGACAGATTGGGATGATCAGCAAGCACGGCTTCATGCACCATGCCTTCTCGCCCCTGCCAGCCACCTTCTGCTCCGACATCGGCTACCACCGGCGTATAGCTCAAGCGTGGCCCTTTGTTGCCTCTAGTCTTGCTTAACCAGTTCCTAACCTGCTGGTCCATATAGATACCTTGAACGGAGCCAGCTCCCCAGTAGATCTCAAACGACCTGTCTATCGAGGCTGCCATAGCGTACTCAATAATGCTCTTTATAGGGGCAAAGCCGGTACCCCCGGCAACCAGGATAACCGGTCTGGAGCTGTTTTCGCGCAGATAGAATTGTCCCAGCGGTCCCTCGAACCTCAACCAGGCCCCCATACGCAGATGTTCAAATACGTACTCGGTAAACCGGCCACCTGGAACCCGACGGATGTGCAACTCCAAGCGCTCATCATTATGCGGCGAGTTGGCCAGGGAGAAGGAGCGACGCGCGCCATCCTGGAGCAAAATATCGATATATTGCCCGGCCCAAAAGGGCAACCGCTTACCCTCCGGCAGCTGCAGCAACAATCTACACACATCCGCAGAGAGAAATTCGATATCTGTCACCCGTGCCGCGAGCAGCCGCGGCTCGGGCGGCAAAACGCCCGGATCGGGACTCCAGTCAAGGCTTAAATCGCTTTGTGGTAGGGCCTGACACATGATTGCCAAGCCTGATTTTTGCTCCTCACTGGTAAGCGCCTGAGGCAAGCCGTCTGGATATTCAACACTTCCTGTACTGACTTGGAGCTTGCAGCTGCCACATGCTCCACTCCGACAGCCATAAGGCAAGTGCATGCCCTGACGTAAAGCACCATCGAGCACCGTCTCGCCCTGTTCTGCTGTGAAGCTACTGCCATCGGCGAGCATAATCCGATATGTCGACACTCTTTTCTCCGTTAGCTACACAACTAGTTAAAGGGGCATTGCTGAGTCAATCAGCTCAATTCAGAAGATACCTAGGTGCTCCCAATATTCATCTACCCGTTGCTTGGTACGCAGATCCATGGTTGCCGGTGTTCCCCACTCACGCTCAGTCTCACCAGGCAGCTTGTTGGTTGCATCAAGCCCTAATTTCGACCCTAGGCCCGATGTTGGCGAGGCGAAATCGAGGTAGTCGATAGGACTGTTGTCGATAAATGTACTATCTCGACGCGGATCACACCTAGTTGTTATAGCCCACACCACAGCTTGCCAGTCCCGCGCATCGATATCATCATCGGTCACTATAATAACCTTGGTGTACATGAATTGACGCAGGAATGACCATACACCAAGCATGACCCTCTTGGCATGCCCAGGATACTGCTTGCGAATAGTCACCACAGCCAGGCGATATGAACAGCCCTCGGGAGGCAAATAAAAGTCGACAATCTCTGGAAACTGTTTTTGCAGGATAGGGATAAAGACCTCATTGAGGGCTTCTCCAAGCACTGCGGGTTCATCAGGGGGGCGACCGGTATAGGTTGAGTGGTAGATCGGATCTTCGCGGTGGGTGATACGCTCAATAGTCAATACCGGAAAATTCTCGACCTCATTGTAGTAGCCGGTGTGATCAGCAAAAGGCCCTTCTGCTGCAAAGTCATCCGGGTAGATGTGGCCTTCAAAAACCATCTCTGCTGTCGCTGGCACCTGTAGCGGCACCGCTTGGCAGTCGACGACTGGCGTTTTAGAGCCACGCAACAAACCGGCAAACGCGTATTCCGATAGCGCATCCGGGATCGGGGTCACGGCAGCGAGCGTCGTTGCTGGATCAGCCCCTATGGCCACAGCAACTGGAAAAGGCTTATCAGGATACTTCTGCCGCCAATCGGCGAAATCGAGTGCCCCGCCGCGATGGGCCAGCCAGCGCATTATCACGCGATTGCGGCCGACCACTTGCTGACGGTAAATGCCGAGGTTTTGCCGCTCCTTATCAGGCCCGCAGGTAATGACCAGAGCCCAAGTGATGAGCGGCGCAGCATCACCTGGCCAACAAGTCTGGATCGGCCACTGCGCTAAATCGACATCACTAGCCTCTATTATGCGTTGCTGACAAGCCGCCCTGCGCACACTACGCGGCGCCATGTCCAGGACCTTACGGAAGATTGGTAGTTGGCTCCAAGCGTCGCGCATTCCCTTAGGCGGCTCTGGCTGACGCAAGAAAGCCAGCAATTCACCAACTTCACGAAGAGCTGAGGCATCCATTGCCCCCATGCCTTTAGCGACACGCTGACTAGTACCAAATAGGTTGCCCAGAACCGGCACCTCGTAACCCAACGGCTGCTCGAAAAGCAGTGCCGGCCCACCAGCACGCAACGTCCGATCGCAAACCTCGGTCATCTCTAGATGAGGGTCTACCGGATGCTGGATCCGCTTCAACTCCCCGGAGAGTTCCAGGTCGCCAATAAAGCCACGCAGGTCCGCAAAATTCATAGCTTCCTAACCAGCGGCATCATCCCCACGCTGGGCATCATCAAGTAGCCTATAAGCGCAGTTTAACGGAACATGTCCAACTAGCGCATGTACTGTAGCCAATCTTGCAAGTCTCGCATCCGGTCAAGATACCAGCCATATCCTTTATAGCGAATGCAATCCTCGACGTACTGCTGCTGCATAGCACTGAGGCGTTGATTCTCAATATAGTGAGGATTTTGAGTGCGAAAATCCTGCTGCCCATCAATCATACCCATCCATTGCCCAGGTTGATTAGGAGCAGCATTATTGTTCGTCGCTTGCGGGGTTGTAACCGCCAACTGCGCTCCAGCCACGCACTCCAGCTGTGCCCAGTAAAATTCGCCTGGTTCCACCAGACGACGCGGCTGCTCGGGTGGAGCAGGCGGCATGCAGGCACTAGCAGCGATAGCCACAACGGTGACTGTAAGCGCTCTTGACAACATTGATCTACCAACCCATGGAGTGGCGTCTTAACACTCACAGAAGCTTCCTGTTGGGAGCTTCCGCGCGGCCAAAAAACCTTGGCAGCTAACCCGCCTCAGCTTAACGTAAGCTATCTATTATTGCCATCGGCGGATAAATATTACTCTTGAGTTGAGAAGGCTAGCTTAGGTACTTCTGGGGCCTCATAAGGGGGGCCTCCAAATAAACGGCCCTTAGGTAAACTCTAAAGGCTCCCCACTGAGCCTATATTTGCCTCGGTGTAGCAGGAGGCCGTGAATCCATTCCTGGAGGCTTCATGGCGCCATCCTGGGCGCCAAGAGACCTCCACACCGAGGCAGCTATAGGCTCAGTGGGGAACATCTAAAAACTTCGCCGGCGCCACCATCCGCCCCGGTGTGGAGGACGCCGTGAATCCATCCCTGGAGGCTTCATGGCGCCATCCCTGGCGCCAAGACCTCCACACCGGGGCGGATGGTGGCGCCGGCGAAGTTTTTAGAGGCCACCAGTGGGGAGTATTAGGGGCACCCATAAGAAGAGAAATCGGCAAAAATGCAAAATACCACTATGCAATCGAGCAATATCCATCACCCTTGGCAGGTAACCCCTGCCCAGGCCTGGCAAATACAAACATCGATCGCTCAACAGGCTATACTCCAGGATGAGGTCACCGAACCAGGGAACATTGTTGGGGTCGATGTCGGTTTTCACGATAAAGGCACTTTAGCCTGCGCGGCAGCAGTAGTTTTCTCTTGGCCAGGGCTCAATGTAATCGAGTCCAAACAAGCATATAAAAAAGTCGAAATGCCTTACGTTCCCGGGCTTTTATCGTTTCGCGAGCTACCCGCGATACTAGAAGCACTCAATGAATTGAGCACCGGAGCAGGATTGATCCTCTGTGACGGCCAGGGATTTGCTCATCCACGTCGCTGCGGCATTGCCACTCACCTAGGAGTATTAACCGGGTATCCAACAATCGGAGTTGGCAAGACGCGCTTGCTTGGCGAACACGCTGAGGTTGCACCTGAACGTGGAGCTACCCAGCCGCTAATTGATAAAGGCGAACGAATCGGAACAGTTTTACGGAGCAGGAGCAATGTCTCACCTCTGTACATCTCACCTGGTCACCGCCTACACTTCGCCTCGGCGGCAGACTGGGTTTTATCCTGTTGTACAAGCTACAAGATCCCCCAACCGATCCGGGCTGCCCATCGGCTAGCATCAGAGAACAAACAATGACCCCCTAGAGGAATAACCCATGAATCTTGAAAAGGTGGTCTTCGGCTTTTTTATCCTCCTCGCCCTGACCCTAAATTTCGGCTTTGTCTATGGCGAAATAGCCAATCCCGCTCATCACGCCTCGTGGGAGCTGTTTGCCGCCATAATTGTTAACCTGATTGCAACCGCTCTGAAATTCGGTGAGCGCACCCAGATTGGTGCCATACTTCTTGCCTCAAGCCTAGTAGCTGACTTGCAGCTTATCGCTGCCGCGATGGTATGGGGAATTGCGGTATACGGCACCGGCGCAGGACTTACGGAGATGACCATGGCAAGCATAGTCTCATTGGCTGGAGGCGCCCTGCTCGCCAATATAGTTTCGGTCACCCTACTCATCATTGAGACCGTCAAAATCCACCGCTAGGGCCACTCGCTATGGGTAACGCTGCCTTTTACATGGTGCTGCGCCGCATGCGCGGTCCTATTCTGCTGCTGATAATTTCCTACGCCATCAGCATCGTCATCCTAATTGCCATACCCGGCGAGCATGCGGACGGTGAAAAATGGCGGATGAACTTCATCGATGCCCTCTATTTCCTGACCTATACAGCACCGACAATCGGCTTCGGCGAGTACCCCTACGAATTTAACTACGCTCAGCGCCTCGGTTATATGGCCGCTATCTATATGCCGGTATTGGCCTGGGCATACTCAATAGTCACCCTGATCGGGTTAGTGCAGGACCCAGTCTTTCGGCGCACCGTCGAAGCTGGGCGGTTTCGCCGCCGGGTCAAGCGCCTGGCTGATCCGTTCTGGATAGTATGTGGCTGTGGCGATACCGGCTCAATACTAGTGCGGTCACTAACCGAGCGCGGCTGGGAGGCAACGGTCCTTGATCTGCGCCATGAACCGGTAGCCGAGCTCTGGACACGTGATCTGCGCCTGTTTGTCCCGGCATGGCAGGCCGATGCCAACAGCACTGAAAACCTCCGCGCCGCAGGCCTAGATCACCCCCTGTGCGCTGGCGTTCTGGCTGTCACCAACGATGACCACACTAATCTGCAAGTAGCGATCAGCGTCAAGCTGTTGCGCCCGGAATTACGCGTCATCTGCCGCGCCGAAAACCGCTCCACCGCCGACAATATGGCCTCTTTCGGCACGGATTACGTGGTTAACCCGTTCGAGTCGTTCGCCGACCGCCTGGCCCTAGCAATTCGTAAGCCCGAAATGCACCGTATCTACGAGTGGCTCTCCGGCATGCCCAACACACCACTCTTTGAGCCGGTTCACCCCCCGTCCGGACACTGGTTGATCTGCGGCTACGGCCGCTTTGGTAAGGCAGTATGCCGGCGCCTAGATAAGATTGAGGTCCCCTATACGATAATCGAAAGAACCCCTGAACAAGCTGGTGCCCCGCCTGAAACGGTTGTTGGCAAAGGCACCGAGGCGGTCACCTTACGCCAAGCTGGCATAGAGCACGCGTCCGCGGTCCTTGCCGGTACAGACGATGATGCCGACAATCTCTCTATAGTCATGACCGCTCGCGATATAAATCCGGACATCTACCTCGCGGCACGAGAAAACCAGATGGCACACCGCTCCCTCTTCAAGGCCGCGCATCTGCATCTGCCAGTCGAACCAAGCTACATAATATCGACGCGCATGCTCAGCCTCATCACCGCACCACTACTGCCCGAATTCCTGCGCATCGCCCGCGGCTACGACCGTTCCTGGCAGGCAGCGCTAGCGCGTAGAATACGTGAAGTCAGCGGCGGCTTAGTACCGGAAATCTGGACCTTGGAGATATCCGAGCAGGGCACACCGGCGCTAGCCGAGCTATTAGCAGAAGAGGCCGAGATTACGATCGAAAACATTTTCAGCAACCCGCATACTGAAGCTGCTCAGATCAATGCGGTAACTCTGCTGCTAGTTCGCCCCGAGGCCATAGTCCCCATACCTGATAGCCAAGTGCCTCTGGAGCATGGCGATCGTCTGCTACTATGCGGCACCCCGCAGGCCCGTGCCCAGCTGCACTGGACTATGCACCATCGCAACACCCTGCGGTTTTTACTAACCGGTGAACAGCGCCCTGACGGAACCATTTGGCGCTGGCTAGAACAGCGCCGGAGGCAAACTTGACCAAAGGGCATCCCGCTGCACCTGCGTCCGACCAGCAGCAGACCTATACCGGGCTGCGAGTTTACCTGCATCCGCGGGTTATCGGTATGGTTTTTCTCGGCTTTTCAGCCGGATTGCCCCTATTACTGGTTGGGGGAACATTCACCGCCTGGCTTAAGGATCTAGGCGTAGGGCTTACTGCGATCGGCTTTTTGAGCTGGGTCGGTATTGCCCACAGCATCAAGGTAGTCTGGGCTCCATTGGTTGATCGCCTGACCCTACCTATACTGGGGCCGGTTTTCGGGCGGCGGCGCTCATGGATGCTATTGGCCCAGCTTACTGTAGCGGTTGCCTTGGCCGGTATTGCGCTTAGCGATCCCACCGAGCACCTATGGCTAGTAGCCATATGGGCGATCCTCGCCGCGTTTGGGTCAGCGACCCAAGATGTAGCCATCGACGCGTACCGCGTCGAGGCCGTGGCCCGCCATCGCCAAGCTGCTATGGCTGCCACCTACGTCTTTGGCTATCGCGTCGCCCTGCTAGCCGCCGGCGCAGGCGCCCTGCATATTGCCGCCTGGGGCAATTGGACTCTCTCCTACGCCGTCATGGCTTTGCTTATGGGCATAGGGATAACTACCACCTTGATTATTCGCGAGCCAGAGGTAGGTGTTAGCCGGGACACTCACAAGCTTGAGCAACGGGTTGTAGACTACCTCGCCCGGACTAAAGACCAAGGAACTCGCCGGCGGATCACCGCATGGCTGATAGGCGCAGTTATCTGCCCGTTCGCCGAATTTTTCAAGCGTTTTGGCCTGCCGGTAGCAATACTCATTCTGCTCTTTATAGCCACTTTTAGGGTCAGTGATATTGTCATGGGGGTCATGGCTAACCCCTTCTACCTCGATATAGGGTTTAGCAAGGAACAGATCGCCAACATCGCCGCAGCCTTCGGCCTAGCCATGACACTGTTCGGGGCCGCTGTCGGGGGCATATTGGTTAGCAGGTTGGGCATAGCCCCGATGCTGATTGCCACGGCAATTCTCGCCCCATTAACAAATCTAACTTTTTCCTGGTTAGCAACCATTGGCCCTGAAATATATGGGCTTATCGCCGCCATAGTCGCTGACAATGTCACCGGCGGCATGGCCATCGCCGTTTTCATCGCCTACCTTTCTAGCCTTACCAATACGGCATACACCGCCACTCAATACGCCCTATTCAGCTCCTTAATGACCCTACCCGGTCAGTTCCTTGGTGGTTTCACCGGCATTGTCGCTGATAACGTCGGTTGGGTGCACTTCTTTATGATCTCCGCCGCGGCCGGCATGCCGGCAATTTTACTGGCAATTTTACTGCTCAAGTGGGCGCACCCAGACAGGATCAGTCAGCCTGGCAAGTCAGAATGATGGCAATTGTGGGCAACTCTAAAACATCCCCGGAGCTATTACCTGTCCCGGTGTGGAGGACGCCGTGAATCCATCCCTGGAGGCTTCATGGCGCCATCCCTGGCGCCAAGACCTCCACACCGGGACAGGTAATGGCCCCGGGGATGTTTTTTTAGAGTTGTCCCCCTTGTCACAACCATCCTTTTGAACCAAGCAAAGTAAAACTTCTTGATCCGCCTGCTGGGCTGATCGACAATATGCGCATTTAGCGGGCGCCGGTACCCTAGGCCAAAAGCCTGACCGGGCTATGCGTCCCCGACCAAAACCCAGCGGGAGGAACCATGAGCCAGCAGACACAGTACCCTGAAACTGGCCAAAAGATAACAGTCGACGGCAACGGCCGCATTCAAGTGCCAGACAACCCCATAATCGGCTATGTCGAAGGGGACGGCATTGGCCCCGATATCAATCGCGCCTGCATGCGCATTTGGGATACCGCCGTCGAACAAGCTTACGGCGGCAGGCGCAAAATACACTGGGCCGAACTATTCATGGGCGAGAAGGCCGCTGCGCTGTTCAATGGCGACTACTTCCCTGATGAGACCAAGGCAGCGCTCAAGGATCTGCTGATTTCCATCAAGGGCCCTCTAACAACGCCTGTCGGCGGCGGTTTTCGCTCACTCAACGTCTCACTGCGCCAAGAGCTCGACCTTTACGCCTGTGTTCGTCCAGTGCGTCACTATGCTGGTGTCCCATCGCCGCTTAAGCGGCCTGAGGACGTCGACGTAGTGATCTTCCGGGAGAACACTGAAGACGTCTACGCTGGCATTGAGTATCAAGCAGGCAGCGCCGAGAACAATAAGGTCGCTGATTTCCTGCGCTCGGAGATGGGCGAAGAGTTTTTCGAAGGTGCCGGCATCGGTGTCAAACCGATCAGCCCATTCGGCACCAAGCGCCTGGTGCGCAAGGCGATCCAGTATGCTATAGAGCATGATCGGGAAAGCGTCACCTTGGTGCACAAGGGCAATATCATGAAGTTTACCGAGGGCGCCTTCCGCACTTGGGGATATGAGGTTGCCCGCGAGGAGTTCGCCGATCAGACCATAACCGAGGAGGAACTCTACGCCACCTATGGCGGCAAACGTCCAGAGGGCAAGGTGGTGATCAAGGACCGCATCGCCGACATCATGTTCCAGCTAATGCTGCTACGGCCCAATGAGTTCGATGTGATTGCCACCATGAACCTCAACGGCGATTATCTCTCCGACGCTATAGCTGCAGAGGTTGGTGGAGTTGGCATCGCCCCTGGCGCCAACATGTCCGATAACGTCGCGGTCTTTGAGGCGACCCACGGCACTGCTCCCAAATACGCCAACCAAGACAAAGTCAACCCCGGCTCGCTGCTCTTTTCCGGGGTCATGCTGCTTGAGCACATCGGCTGGAACGAGGCCGCCGATCTGATCAGCGCCGCCTACGAGAAAGTTGTCAACGCCGGCATTGTTACTTACGACTTCGCCCGCTCTCTGGAGGGGGCGACGGAGGTCAAGACCAGCCAGTTTGCCGATGCCATAATCGATCAGATGTGCGGGACGATTGATCTGGAGCGCATCCGCCGGGAGCGCGAAGAGGCAATTGAGGCCGAGCGCCAAGCCCGCGAGCAGCGCCGTGTCGTTGCTCCGCTCGAGGAGATGGTGGCGTCCGGTCGGGTGCCGCACACGGTAGCCGATTTGATGAACCCTAACCTGGTGACCATGTCTGGCGACACCAGTGTCGAAGACGCCATGCACCTGATGCGTGAGCAGCGTATCTCGTCGGTAGTTGTCCAACCCACAGCTGATGACGAAGAGACCGGCTGGGGGATCATGACCCAACGCGACGTCATCAGCCGTGTAGTTTCCGCAACCAAGAAGCCGAATCAAGTGCGCATATCCGAGGCGGCAACACGGCCGCTTATCACTGTTCCGGAGGACACCTCCTTGCTCGACTGCGCTGAGCGCATGGGCTCGGATAACATCCGGCGGATGGTTGTGGTTGATACTCAAGGGCACCCGATAGGCATCATATCGGATACCGATATATTCGCTAGTGTCGAGCAATTCGGGCTTCCCGAGTAATGGAAGAGCTTAGCGGCAGTGATAGTGCCCTGCGCGAAGATATTCGCGAACTGGGCGAGCTACTTGGAGAGACTTTGCGCGAGCAGGGCGGCCAGTCGCTCTTTGATACTGTCGAACGGGTTCGGGGGCTGGCCAAGGCCGCTCGCGCCGGGCACGAGGAGGCCTCCAAGGAGCTCGAACGCTCCTTGGCTGAGCTGCCGCCAGATCAAGTAGCGCCGGTAGCTCGTGCCTTCTCGCAGTTTCTCAATCTGGCCAACATTGCCGAACAGCACCATCGGGTCAGACGCAGTAGAGAGTGGGCGATGGAGCCAGAATCCTCGCCCCTTTTCGGCTCACTCGCTGAGACGATTCCCCGTCTTGCCAAGGAGATCGACCCTGAGCAGCTGCACACAACTATCTGTAATCTAGATATAAATCTAGTACTTACTGCCCACCCAACCGAGATCCAGCGACGGACCCTACTTCAGAAGTACAACCGCATTGCTGCTCTGCTTGATAATAGGGATCGCTATGGCCAGACCCCGACCGAAAAGTCGGACACCAGGGTGGGCCTGAAGCGTGAGATCACTGCAGCGTGGCATACCGACGAGATTCGGCGTAAGCGCCCCACCCCGCAGGATGAGGCGCGCTGGGGGTTTGCCGTGGTTGAGCAAACACTCTGGGATGCCGTACCGCGCTACCTGCGCAATCTAGATCAAGTTCTGCGCGACCATACCGGGCGCAGATTGCCGCTCGACTGCGCACCGATAACCTTTGGCACCTGGATGGGCGGTGACCGCGATGGCAACCCGAACGTCACCCACCGAGTTACCCGGGATGTTGCCCTGCTGGGACGCTGGATGGCCGCGAACCTATATGAGCGCGATATCCAGCAGTTAACCTCCACCATCACCCTACAGGTCTGTGATGAGGATCTGCGCGCCGAGGTCGGCGGCGAGGCTTGGGAGCCTTATCGCGTCATCCTCAAGCGCCTGCGTGCCCGTTTGCGCCTGACCCAACGCTGGGCCGAGGCCAAACTCCAAGGCAGCCGCGCCCCCGAGGGCGAAATCTTGCGCAGTGTCGATGACATTCGCCAGCCCTTGCTGCGCTGCTACTACTCACTGCAGCGAGTCGGTGCCGGGGTGGTAGCGGAAGGGGAGTTGCTCGATACCATTCGGCGGGTCAGTTGTTTTGGCATCAACCTAATGCCGATGGACATTCGCCAGCACGCCGATATGCATACCGCCACCCTCGATGCGATCACCCGTGAGCTCGGCCTCGGCGGTTATGCTCAATGGGATGAGCAGACTCGACAACGCTGGCTACTTGCCGAGCTCTCCAGCCCGCGCCCACTCATACCTCACGGCTTCGCACCGGAGCGTGAGGTACGCGAGGTACTTGATACTATATATACTCTGGAGGAAATCGGCCCCGACGCCGTAGGCGCCTACATTATCTCCCACGCCTCATCACCCTCCGACATACTCGCTGTGGAGCTACTGCTCAAGGCTTGTGACTTGAGCAACCCACCCCGCGTTGTGCCGTTGTTCGAGACCCGTGACACCCTAGCTGCGGCCGAACAGACTATGGAGACCTTGTTCGAAAGCTCCTGGTATCGTGAGCGTATCCAGGGGCGCCAGGAGATAATGATCGGCTACTCCGATTCGACCAAGGATGCCGGCCATCTGACCTCGACCTGGACCCTCTTTCAAACCCAGGAGCGCCTGGTCTCCCTAGCTCGTCGACAGCGGGTTGAGCTGACCCTATTCCACGGTCGTGGCGGTAGCATAGGGCGCGGCGGCGGGCCGACCCACTCGGCTATACTTGCCCAACCCCCGGGCTCGGTTGACGGAACCCTGCGGGTGACCGAGCAAGGCGAGGTGATTCAGGCTAAGTTCGGCCTGCCCGGCATCGCCTTACGCAACCTTGAGCTGTACACCACGTCAGTCCTTGAGGCCAGCCTGCAGGTGCCCAGCTCACCCTCTCAGCGCTGGCGTGAGATAATGGATCGGCTCGATAACCGAGCCATGCAGGCCTACCGCTCCACGGTTAAGGAGCGGGCCGATTTTATGGAGTACTTTCGTCACGCTACGCCGATCGAAGAGATATCCCGGCTGACTATCGGTAGCCGGCCGGCGAAACGGACCCCGCAGCAGATGAGCGTAGACAACCTGCGCGCCATCCCGTGGGTCTTTGCTTGGACCCAGACGCGCCTCATGCTCCCGGCCTGGCTCGGTGTTGGTGAGGCCCTTGAGGAGGCCATTGAGGCCGGGCTAACTGAAGAGCTGCAGGAGATGTTTCAGCGCTGGCCGTTCTTTGAGGCGCTGCTTGACATGGTCGAGATGGTTCTCGCCAAGGGCGAGCCTAGCGTCACCCAGCTCTATGAGCAGACTCTGGTACCGCAAGAGTGTCGCGCTATCGGCGAGGAGTTACGTGAGCGCTTTTATCGGACTCGCCAAGCTGTGCTAACTATTACCGGCCATGAAGCTCCGCTAGCTGATTACCCGGTCGTGCGACGGGCTGTAGAGGTGCGCAACCCCTACGTCGACCCGCTCAATCTACTACAGGTTGAGCTTTTAAGGCGGGCGCGGCAAACTGAGGACGAGGCCCTGCAGCGAGCACTTAAGATTGTCATTAACGGCATAGCTGCCGGGATGCGCAATACCGGTTAAGGCCTTCACATGTACAAGTACCAGGAAGACTTCATCAGCTTCTCGCTGGAGGTAGGAGCACTGCGATTCGGTGAGTTCACCCTCAAGTCCGGACGCCTCAGCCCCTACTTCTTCAATACCGGCATCTTCAGCAGTGGCGCTTCCCTTAATCGGCTCGGTCGCTGCTATGCTGAATCCCTTCAGCGCGCAGCGGTTAACTATGATCTAGTCTATGGCCCCGCCTACAAGGGCATTCCCCTAGCTGCCGCCCTGGCTATGGCCGCAGCTAATCTAAGCGGCTCAGATAAGCAGTACGCCTTTGATCGCAAAGAGCTCAAGGACCATGGCGAAGGGGGGCGGATAGTTGGTGCGCCGATCGCGAATCGGCGGGTAGTAGTAGTTGACGATGTCATCTCCTCAGGCAGCTCGATACTCGAAGCGGCGCAGACAATCAGACAGGAGGGTGGCGAGGTAGTAGCCGCGGCAATCGCCCTAGATCGCATGGAGCGCGGCGAGTCCGAGCACTCAGCAGTCGCTGAAGTTGAGCAGGCGATATCTGCCCCAGTAGTGCCTGTAATAACCCTCGACAATCTCATCGAGTACCTGGTTCAAAACCAAGGTGACCAAGAAACTCTCGAGGCTATCCGTGCTTATCGGCAAAAACATGGCACCAATGCACAGTAAATGGCCGCCGCTACGGCGCCTGCTTCTCATTCTGCTCTTGGCTACCAGCCTGGGTGCTTGTGATGTAGGTGTGGAGGAGCCTCACCAACAGCTACCCCGACCGGTCAAAACCATAACCTTGGAGGCCCCTGATCAACTCGCTGAACGTCGCTTTACTGGGCGCACCAGGGCGACTGATCGGGCATGGCTTGCCTTCCGGGTCGGTGGCGAGATAGATAAACTGGAAGTAGACACAGGCGATAGAGTCACCGAGGGGGATCTGCTCGCCCGACTTGATCAGCGTGACTTTCGCAATGAAGTCGACGAGCTAGAGGCGACACTGCTAGCTGCTCAGGCACGGCTGGCGCACGCCCGCGCCGAACACAGCCGAGCGGCCGATCTCGTCGAAGAACAGGCCATATCGCGCTCGGAGTACGATCAAGCGCAGCGCCAAAGGCAGGAAGCAGAAGCAGATATCGCCTCCCTGCGGGCCCGCCTATCCCATGCGCGCAACCGCCTTGAATATACCGAGTTGCGCGCCCCATTTGACGGCGCGGTAGCAGAGCGGCGCTTTGAAAAGCATGAACCGGTGCAGCCGCAAGAGCCGGTATTCTTCCTCGAAAATCTGCAGCACATAGAGATAGAGGTAGGAATTCCCGAAGAGTTTATGCTCTATCGCGAGCGCATAGAAGAGATAACCGTGCGCATCCCGGCGCTGGGTAAGGAGACCAGTTATCCCGCCAGGCTAGAGAGCGTTGGCGTCGACATCCTGCCTGAGCGCCAAACCTATCCAGTTCGAGTCGTTGTTGAAGAGCACGATGAGCGGCTGCTCCCCGGCATGACCGCCGAGGTCATATTCCACGCCGATATGGGTCCTGGTGATGGATTCCGGCTACCTCTCGCCGCGGTTTTCGAGCATAACGGTGAACCTTCCGTTTGGTTGCGTGATGCCGAGCAGGGTAGTGTATCGCGGCAAAGCATTGAGGCGATCGGCTTTGACCGTGATCGGGTGGTGGTGGGCGCCGGCCTAGAGGCTGGCGATGAGGTTGTAGTTGCTGGCGTAGATCATCTGCGTGAGGGCCAAAAGACCCGCCGGTTAGGTGAGGAGGAACGGTGAGCATAGGCGCCTGGGCTATTGGCCGAGCTCGCCTGATCCTGTTTAGCGTAGTTTTGCTCGCCCTCTCAGGCGTGTGGGCATATGGCGAGCTCGGTAAGCTAGAAGACCCTGACTTCACCATCCATACCGCCTTAGTTCACGTCGAGTATCCGGGGGCGCGGGCCGAGCGCGTTGAGGCCGAAGTAACCGAAGTCCTCGAGCGCCATATCCAACAGCTCGGCGAGCTAGAGGAGATAGAATCGGTTAGCCGTGACGGTAATGCCATAATCTATGTCCACGTCCAAGAACGGTACACTGGACAGCGCCTGCGCCAGATCTGGGATGAGCTGAATAAAAAGGTTCAGCGTGCTGCCGCAGAACTACCCGATAGCACTCGCGGCCCGTTTGTCGACGACGATTACGGTGACGTCTTCGGCCTACTCTACGCCGTTACCGGCGACGGTTTTACCCAGCGCGAGATCGACGACTACGCCGATGAGCTGCGCCGTGAGCTGCTGCGCGTCCCAGGGGTAGCACGCAGCGAGCTATTTGGGCGCCAGGGCGAGCGAATCTTCGTCGAAATCAGCCGCGAACGGATAGCCGCCCTGGGTCTGCACCCCGGTCAAATCGTGCAAGCCCTGCAGCGTCAGAATGTGGTCGCCCCGGGGGGTGCCATCGATCTTGATGATAACCGTGTTGGGCTTTTCGTCTCCGGGGTCTTTGACACCGTCGAAGACGTCCAAAGCGTCTCAGTGCGCAATCCTGAGACCGATGAGCGCATCTATCTGCGCGATATTGCCAACGTCCATCGTGGTTATGCCGACCCACCCGAACGCATCTTGCGCCATGATGGTGAGCCGGGCATAGCCCTGGGCATTGTGCCAGACCCCGGCACCAATGTCGCCGAGCTGGGCAAAAGGATTGAGGAACGGCTCGAGCAGCTCACAGCCGAAAGGCCTGTGGGCATGGAGATCCATACAGTCAATGACCAGCCGCGTGATGTCGAGGCGGCTGTTAACGAGTTCAGCACCAATCTGGCAACAGCAGTTGCCATCGTCGTGGCTGTCCTGCTCGTCGCCCTAGGCTGGCGCACTGGAGTTATAGTCGGCAGCGGAGTCCCCCTTACTATCA
Organism: Halorhodospira halochloris; assembly: GCF_002356555.2. Taxonomy (NCBI): domain Bacteria; kingdom Pseudomonadati; phylum Pseudomonadota; class Gammaproteobacteria; order Chromatiales; family Ectothiorhodospiraceae; genus Halorhodospira; species Halorhodospira halochloris. Next base: position 168,812 of record NZ_AP017372.2, on the reverse strand, counting down.
TCAGCACCTTCCTGGTGATGTACTTCATCGGCATCGATCTTCACCGTGTCTCACTCGGTGCCTTGATCATCGTTCTCGGCATGCTCGTTGATAACGCCATAGTAGTTGCCGAGCTGATGATGACCCGCATCCAGCGCGGAGTAGATCGGGCTCGAGCTGCCCGTGAGGCAGTCAGCGAGACTGCCGGGCCGTTGCTGATCGGCACCCTGATCGCGGCCCTGGCCTTTTCGCCAATCAGCATGACACCAACCGCAGTCGGCGAGTTCACCCGCTCGCTGTTCTGGGTGGTCGCCATTGCTCTAGCCTTAAGCTGGTTGCTCGCCATTACCCTGACCACAGTACTCGCTTACCGTTATTTGCCTGAGCCCCAAAGTGGGCAGGGCGAAGACCCCCACGCTACTATCTATCACCGCACCTATAGACGGCTCCTGGAGACGATGCTCCGCCACCGCTTGAAGACAGTGGTAGCGACGCTGCTAGTGCTGGTTTGCTCCGCTGCGGCGTTTACGTTGGTCCCGCGTATCTTTTTCCCCCCCGCTGACCGCGATCAGCTGCTTATCGATCATTGGCGCAGCGAAGGCACCCGCATTGAATCGGTGGCTGATGACACCCGTCGAATTGAGCAGTTTCTGGCCCAACACCCCAAAGTTGTTTCTGCGACGAGTTTCATTGGCGAGGGAACACCACGCTTCTACCTGCCCATGATCCCGGAACTGCCCAACCCTGCGTACGCACAGATCCTTGTGCAGACCAAACCGGACAGCGATCTAGAAGCCATTATCGCGGATATCGATAACTGGCTCAGCGGTCGATTTCCAGACGCCCAGCCACGGGTTAGACCAATGCAGTTGGGCGACCCGGTGCGCTATCCACTGGAGCTGAGGGTTTCCGGATTGGGCGACCACCAGCAACTGCGCAACGTTGCTGACGAGCTACGCGACTGGATTGATGCCGACACCGATACAGTTCGCGCTCGCCATAATTGGCGTCAAAAGGCTATCTCTCTGGACGTTGAGGTAGATCAGGAGCGCGCTCGCGCTGCCGGGCTTTCAACTGCTGAAATAGCTGAAACCCTGGAGATGGCTTATGCCGATGGTCCTATCGGGGTTCTAATTGATGGTGATCGCCGCCTACCCATCCATTGGCGCCTCCCGGAGACAGAAAGGGGCGACATCTCGCGCCTGGAAACGCTAAACATCTGGCCACAGAACGGTGAGGGCTCAGTCCCATTGCGCCAAGTAGCAGAGCTGCAAGCTAGTTGGGAGGAGCGTTCGATATGGCGCCAAGACCGCGTACCAACCATAACTATCCAAGCAGATCTGCGCCCGGGTGCTACCTCGGAGGGGGTGGTTGCTCGGCTGGACAGTGAGCTCGGCGAACATGATTTGCCCCCGGGGATAGAGCTCGAATGGGGCGGTGAGCACGAAGCATCCTGGGAGGCTAGAACCAGTGTGTTGGCTCAGGTCCCGCTAGTGCTCGCAGCTATAGCCCTGCTGCTGGTCGCGCAGTTTAATAGCCTGCGCGATGCTAGCATTGTCGCCTTGACCGTGCCGCTAGCGCTGGTCGGTGTGGTTGTCGGTCTGTTGGCATTCCAGCAGCCATTCGGTTTTATTGCCCTTCTGGGGGCAATGAGCCTAGCTGGTATGTTGATCCGTAACGCCGTAGTGCTGATTGATCAAATCCGCTTACTGCGCAGCGAGCAGTACACTGCCTGGCAAGCTGTGGTAGAGGCGTGTGTGAGCCGCTTGCGCCCGGTGCTTCTAACCGCAGCCACAACCATTCTGGGCATGCTGCCACTGGCGCTATCAGGACCCTTCTGGGCACCGATGGCGATCGCGGTCATGACCGGTCTGGCCTTCGGCACAGTGCTGATCTTGGGGGTTGCGCCCGCGCTATACGTCCTTTTCCACGGTATCTATGAAGATGATTCGCCGCAGCAAAATACTGCTGATGGCACTGCTGACGGTTCCACTGCTAGCCGGGATGGGTCTACATCCCCAGCGTGATTCGCTCGAACAGATGCCCCAGGGGCAACTGCTCATTGATGGCCAACAAGCGGGAGCGCGCATTGCCAAAACCCCGGAGCATATGGCCCAGGGCTTTCAAGGGGCATCTAGCGAGCAGCTCGCCACCGAGAAGATATACTTCTACTGGGGCGATTCATCGCGGCCTTCATTCCATATGCGCAACGTCAGCGAGCCGTTGGCAATCGCCTGGATAGATGCGGCTAATGTGGTAGTCGCGGTGGATATCATGGAACCGCAGGAGAGTGGGTATAAACCACCAAAACCAGTTGTCGCCGCCCTAGAGATGGCGCCAGAGCGTACCCGAAGCTGGGGCATTAGACCCGGATCGGTCATTGAGAAGGAAAGTAATCAGCGCGACCAGCGGTAGTAAAGTATCCGGGATCAGGAACGCCGCCCTTCCCGAATCGCCGGGAGACAACTGACCGCCCCGATGTGGAGGTCTTGGCGCCAGGGATGGCGCCATGAAGCCTCCAGGGATGGATTCACGGCGTCCTCCACACCGGGGCGGTCAGTTGTCTCCCGGCGATTCGGGAAGGGCGCCCTCAGCTCCGGAATCCGGGACCTTTAAGCCCCTACACTCTCGGCATAACCTGCGCCTTTGATCAGGGTGCCTACCCCTTGATCGGTGAACAGCTCCAGTAAAACGGCATGCGGTACCCGGCCATCGATGATGTGCGCGGCCCGCACGCCGCTACTGACCGATTCAAGGGCACAGCGTATTTTCGGCAACATCCCGCCGGCGATAGTGCCATCGCTGATCAAATCGTTTACCACTGCAGGGCTTAGACCGGTTAACAGATCGCCGCGATCATTGAGTACCCCGGGAGTATTGGTAAGCAGCAGTAATTTCTCGGCACCTAACACTTCGGCCATCTTGCCGGCCACCAAATCGGCATTGATATTGTATGAGGTGCCTTGTTCATCGACGCCAATCGGCGCAACTACTGGTATATGTTCACCTGACTCAAGCAGCTCAACCACCTCCGGGTTAATCCCGGCGACCTCGCCAACATGGCCGATGTCGATAATCTCCGGAACCTGGTTCTCTGGGCCCGGTTGCTGCACCTCAAGCTTGCGGGCGCGAATCAGCCCGCCATCTTTGCCAGTCAAGCCGACGGCGCGTCCGCCATGAGCGTTGATCAGGTTGACTATCTCTTTGTTAACCAAGCCACCAAGGACCATCTCGACTATATCCATAGTCTCTGAGTCGGTTACCCTCATCCCCTGGATGAACTCGGTCTCTTTGCCGACTCGATCGAGTAGCTCACCTATTTGCGGGCCTCCCCCGTGCACCACCACTACCCGGAAGCCGACTAGGCGCATGAGGACTATATCCCGGGCAAAGGCGACCTTCAGCTCATCGTCGATCATGGCGTTGCCGCCGAACTTGACGACTATGGTCTTGCCGCGAAAGCGCCGTATATACGGCAGTGCTTCTACCAGGACCCGGGCAGTCAGTTCAGGAGAAGTGGCCGACTCGCTCATGCCGGGATCTCCAGGCCTGGCTTAACACTAGCGAGCAACTCCTCGAAGGCGCCACGAATGCGGGCTAAACCTTGATCATCATTGGCCTCAAAGCGAACCACCAAAACAGGAGTTGTATTGGAAGCGCGAATCAAACCCCAGCCATCCGGCCACTCAACCCGGATGCCGTCGATGGTATGGATAGTCGCCTCAGGAAAGCGGCGCTCACCTTCGCTAATCAAGGCCTCCATGAGCTGCTGCTGCTCCCCCTCCTCTACCTTGACCTTCAGCTCCGGGGTGGATACGCCCTCCGGCAACTCGGCGAAGATCTCGGCACTCGACCGGCCATCAGCCGCTACTATCTCAATCAAGCGCGCACCGGTATAGATACCATCATCGAAGCCGTACCAGCGCTCGACGAAAAAGGTATGGCCGCTCATCTCACCCGCTAACGGCGCGCCGCTAGCACGCAGTGTCGCCTTAATCAGCGAGTGGCCAGTGCGCGACATCTGTGGCTGTCCTCCAGCCGCCTCAATAACCCGCGCCAAATGCATACTGCACTTGACGTCAAAGACCACCGCCTCGCCTGGTCGGCGGCTGAGCACATCCTGGGCGTAGAGCATCAGCTGACGATCCGGCCAAATGATCTTACCCTGCGAGTCAATGACCCCAAGCCTATCGCCGTCGCCGTCAAAGGCTAGGCCCAGATCTGCACCACTGCTCTTAACCCGCTCGATCAGGGTATGCAGGTTCTCCGGCTCAGCCGGATCTGGATGGTGGTTGGGGAAGTCGCCGTCAACATCGCAGTAGAGCTCTTCAACGCTGCAGCCGAGCTCTCTGAACAGACGTGGTGCAATAGCCCCGGCCACGCCGTTACCGGCATCAAGTATTAGGTGGAGAGGGCGCTGTGGTCGAATATCGGCACAGATACGCCGGATATAGAGATCGACCAAATCGGTGCGCTGTTCAACCTTGCCACTGCCGGTGTGGAGACGGCCGTCACGGATCCGCTCATAAAGGTCAGTGATAGCCTTGCCGGATAGGGTGTCACCGGCAATCATCACCTTCATGCCATTGTAATCGGGGGGATTGTGGCTACCGGTAACGGCGATCCCCGAGCCGGTCTGCAGCTCGTGGGTGGCAAAATACATGATCGGGGTTGGGGCCTGGCCGATGTCAACCACATCGCAGCCAGAGTCGTTCATCCCCGAGGCTATCGCAGCCGCCAATTCGGGGCTTGAATGGCGGCCGTCGCGGCCGACCACTAATTGCTCTACCCCACGATCGCGGGCCTCGCTTGCGACTGCACGACCGACCCAGTAGGCAACTTCAGCGCTCAGAGTTTTACCGACAACACCGCGGATATCATAGGCCCTAAAAATAGAGGCGGGAACTTCAGCTGCACTCACTTGCATCTCCCCTTTCAAGACTTGCCACTATGGCCAAACCCTCCAGTGCCACGCTCAGTGGTCACAGAGAATTCATCGACATATTTTAACTCGACCTGCTCAACCGGTTGAAACAACAACTGTGCAATCCTGTCTCCGGGATTTACCGTGTAAGGACGGTCGCCATCATTGATGAGGATTACTCCAATCTCGCCGTGGTAATCCGAATCAATAACCCCTATCCCCTGCCCGACCCGCACACCGTGCTTAAGCGAAAGCCCAGACCTGGAGGCGACAATGGCAACCAGCCCCGGATCATTGATATTAACCGCGATGCCGCTTGGAAATAATTCCCGCTGACCCGGTTCAAGAGTCACCGGTTCTTGGTTACAGGCACGCAGATCCAGGGCTGCTGAACCACTAGTGGCGTACGCAGGTAACGGCATCTCTACGCCTAAACGGTCATTTACTATGCGTGTCTCAATCTTTTTGGCCATTAGCTCACTCGGGTGCCTAACTGTTAGGGCAATCCCATCCGTTCCACAATCACTTTAATTAAGGCTAGGGCAAGCTCATGTTTAGGCTGCTGCGGCAAGGATTTACCGCCACCGTCCCAGAGTAGCTCCAGGCTATTCTCGTCGACATCGAAGGCTTGCCCATCCCCAACCTGATTTGCGGCGATCATATCCAAATTCTTGGCTAGTAGCTTACCGCGCGCATGTGATTGAACATCGTGGGTTTCAGCGGCAAACCCTACCACAAAAGGGCGCGGACTGCGCGAGGCCACATCACGGAGTATATCCGGGGTCGGCACTAGTGCCAGGTCAATCCCCTGGGCTCCCTTTTTGATCTTCTCATGCGCCTCATCAATAGGCCGATAGTCGCAGACAGCGGCGCATCCTATGAAAATATCTGCCTCATCTATACGGGCCATGACCGCAGAGTACATGTCGCTGGCTCTCTCAACGTCATGACGCTCGACACCGGCAGGCGTCGGCAAGGCGCACGGGCCAGCTATCAAAATCACCCGCGCCCCGGCACTGTGAGCTGCCTGGGCTATAGCGAAGCCCATGCGCCCAGAACTGCGGTTGGTCAGATACCGGACTGGATCGAGAGGTTCTCTAGTCGGCCCAGCGGTCACCATAACCGCTTTGCCAGCCAACGGCAGGTAATCAAACGCCCCATCCGTAGTATCATCCTGTGAGGCAGGAGCAGATGGTGGCGCAGCACCAGCCTGTTTACCCGATGAGAGTAGCGCTGCGGCAATCTCCCTGGCCTCACACATGCGCCCCATGCCGCTCTCACCGCAGGCCTGATCGCCGCTAACCGGACCGATAAAGGTGACCCCGCGACGTTGCAAGATAGCTATATTATCGCGGGTTGCTGGCGCCTCCCACATAGCGTTATTCATGGCCGGAGCGACAGCAATCGGGCAACGAGTAGCAAGACAGAGTGCAGCGGGTAGATCATCGGCGCGACCTTGGGCAAGGCGCGCCAGGAAATCGGCCGTAGCCGGAGCTACCAAAACCTGTTCGGCCCAGCGCGCCAGCTCAATATGGCCCATACCCGCTTCAGCCTCAGCGTCAAGCAACTCGGTATGGACCCGGTTGCCGGATAAAGCCTGCAAAGTCAGCGGGGTGATAAAATGTTGCGCCCCGCTCGTCATTGCCACCCTAACGTCACAACCCCTACCGCGCAGTTCGCGCACCAGTTCAGCTGACTTATACGCTGCTATGCCGCCCGAGACTATCAGCAGCACCCGGTAAAGGCTCTTCTGCTCTCGATCCATGTCGTCGTTCGTCAGGCCTGAGCTGCTAGCAAGAACAAGCCAATGATACAGAAGAACGCCCCGGCCCACGCTGCGCTGCGCCACGCCGACAGGTCAGCTATGTAGAAGAGGCCATATACAATGCGCAAAACCACAAAGAGCACCGCAAGGACATCTACCCACTCCTGTTGCGCACCAACCTGGTGTGCAACCAGCACTGCCGCAGCAAATGGCGGAAATGCTTCGTAGCCATTTTGCTGTGCCCAGTGCGAGCGTTGCGGCCACCCCTCTAGGCGCTCTAGGTTCTCACGCGGGCGAGTGTTATCAAACTTGCCAGCACCAATTTTAGCTGCTGCCGCAAAGCCTATGGGAATGAAGATGGCAAGCAGTACCATCGTGTGGGCGAGGGTCATGATCAGATCTCCTAGTAGAAGGCCGGTGCACTTCGTTTATTGGACTATCACAGCAGGCAATTGTACATCGACATGGTATAATCGCCCGCACGACAGTTAAAGGTATCTTTACACCCAACTGCCAAGGAGGGCAGAACTATGTCGATACGCCTTTGGCCCGCTGAGGAGAGGCCACGCGAGCGGCTCATCCAAAATGGCCCCGCTTCATTATCCGATGCCGAATTGCTGGCGATATTTCTGCGCACCGGTCGTAAGGGCCTCTCTGCGGTCGATTTAGCCCGCGAGTTGCTGAGCTCTTTTGATGGCCTGCGCGGCCTGCTCGAAGCTGATCGGGACTCTTTTGCCGCCCGGCCGGGGCTTGGCGATGCCAAGTTTGCCCAGCTTCAAGCGGTCCTGGAAATGGGCCGACGCCACCTGTGGGAGTCCCTATCCCGCGGCCCGGCCCTGACCAGCCCGCTCCAGACCCGTGACTATCTAGCCGCCCGCCTGCGCCACGAACCTCACGAGGTTTTCGCCTGCATCTTCCTCGACAACCGCCACCGAGTGATCCGGTTTGAAGAGCTTTTTCGCGGCACCATTGATGGGGCAGCGGTCTATCCGCGTGAAGTGGTAAAAAAGGCGCTGGCGCACAACGCTGCGGCAGTGATAATCGCCCACAATCATCCATCTGGGGTAACCGAGCCGAGCAAATCCGATGAGAACCTAACCAAAAGGCTGCAAGAGTCGCTCAATCTAGTCGATATCCGCTTGCTGGATCACTTAGTTATCGGCGATGGGGAACCGGTATCGCTTGCTGAGAGGGGGGTGGTTTAAGGTTTTAGTCGGTCCGCGCTGGCATCGGAGAAGGCCTCATTGGTATGACTCAAATGGCAGTCGCGGACTTCCCCCGCAAGTTTGCGGTTCCGAGCTCGGGGCTGACCCCCCGGTGGATTGTTTATGGCACCCGCTGGACACGGCGTTTTAACGCTTCCGCAACGTTGGGGTGGACAAAGCGGGTTACGTCACCGCCTAGGGCAGCAACCTCGCGCACCAAACTGGAAGATATGAATGAGTACTGCTCCGAGGGGGTCAGAAATACGGTCTCCACATCAGCACGTAGCTGGCGGTTCATGCTGGCGAGTTGAAATTCGTATTCGAAGTCTGAAACCGCACGCAGACCGCGCACTATCACTTGGGCCCGGTGACGCTCGACAAAATCAACCAGCAAGGTAGAGAAGGCTTCGATATGGACATTATCGGCGCCGTTCAATGCTGAGCGGGCTAATTCAAGCCGCTCATCAAGACTAAAAGCAGGCGTTTTTGAGGGGCTCGGGTTTGCTGCCACCCCGACTATAAGCCGGTCGAAGAGGCGGGCTCCGCGCTGAATCAAATCACTATGCCCGTGTGTGATCGGATCAAATGTCCCCGGATAGACGGCGATCACGCCCATTTTTAAACTCCTCGCTCAATAATCTTTGCGCAGCAGACGCACAGCACTGCCCCCACAACGTCCCGAGCGGCACTCCCGCCACTCTAAGGGGAGCTGAGGCAGCTCTTCATTCAGGCCGGTCTCCAGATATATGTAGGCGGAGCTGCTCAGCCACCCACCTCGTTCCAAAAGGTCAATACAGTTACCAATCAATGCACTACCATAGGGGGGATCGACGAAAACGATGTCAAATCTAGTGGCAGTGTTGCAACGCAGAAACACTAGCGCATCTGCATGCTCAATGGAAGCGTTCGCCCCCAGATGGGCAACTTGTTCACGCAATAAAGCCACAGCGCTGCTGTTTTTCTCTACCAGAGTCGCACTAGCCGCCCCCCGGGATAGAGCCTCAAGGCCGAGGGCACCGCTGCCGGCGAACAGATCTAGGCAGCGGGCACCCGCAAGCTGCGGGGCCAACCAATTAAACAGGGTTTCGCGGGCACGGTCAGTGCTTGGGCGCAACCCCGGCACATCAATCACCCGCAAGCGGTGCCGGCGCCATCGCCCACCGACGATGCGAACCTTGCCACTACTCGAAGTTTTTTTCATTTGCCAGCTATCACCACTTCATAGAGCCAATAGAGCCATTTTAGACCCCTAAGAACTCCACCTTGAGGCCCTCAACTGCTTCGGTGTGGAGGTCTTGGCGCCAGGGATGGCGCCATGAAGCCTCCAGGGGTGGATTGACGGCGTCCTCCACACCGAAGCAGTTGAGGGCCTCAAGTAAGTTTTGCCATCCCTGACAGGCGCGTAATGTTAAAATATTTCAGTAGAGAAATCGTCAACCTGCTAATCACTTGAACTGTCAGGACTGTATTGCCGTATGAGCGATGACAAGAAAAGCGGAGAACGTCGCGGCCTAATGGGCCGCTTGCGTAATGGCCTCAAGCGCACTCGCAGCGGCCTAACCGAGGGGTTGGCTAATGTCTTTGTCGGCCGTAAGCGCCTCGACGATGAGATGCTGGAGGAACTGGAGACGCGACTCCTATCGGCCGACATGGGGATTGAAGCTGCCCAAACCGTTCTTGATGGCCTAATCGAAAAGCTAGGTCGTTCTGAGCTGCGGGATGGTAGCGTTGTACTCGAAGCCCTGCAAGATGAGATCGCTAAGGTTTTAAAACCGGTCGAACAGCCGCTCCAGATTGACCTAAGTCGGCAACCATTCGTCATCCTAACCGTAGGTGTAAATGGTGCCGGAAAGACCACGACCATCGGCAAACTTGCTTCCCGCTACCAGCAACAAGGTTACTCGGTGATGATCGCCGCCGGCGACACCTTCCGCGCAGCGGCCGTTGAACAGCTCAAAGAGTGGGGTGAACAGATCAATTGCCCGGTGGTGGCGCAAGCAACTGGAGCCGACTCGGCATCGGTAGTCTACGATGCCTATGAGGCGGCGCGCGCTCGCGGCGTCGACATTCTAATCGCCGACACTGCCGGTCGTTTGCATACCCAGGGCAACCTTATGGAGGAGCTGCGCAAGATTCGCCGCGTACTTTCCCGCCAGGACTCAAGCTCGCCGCACGAGACCCTGCTAGTGCTTGACGGCGGTAATGGCCAAAATGCCCTCGCCCAGGCTGAAAAATTCGGTGAGGCGGTCAATGTCAGCGGCCTCGCTGTGACTAAGCTGGACGGCACGGCTCGAGGCGGGGTCTTGCTGGCACTAGCCCAACGCCTCCAAGTACCGGTACGCTACGTTGGAGTCGGCGAAGGTGTCGACGACTTGCGCACATTCAACGCCAAGGAGTTTGCCACGGCACTAGCCTCGGAATGATCCACTTTGATCGGGTTAGCAAGCGTTACCGCGCCGGTGCAGACGGCCTGCGCGGAGTTACGCTCAACATTGATGAAGGCGAGATGGTCTTTGTCACCGGCCACTCTGGCGCTGGCAAAAGCACCTTATTACGCCTGATTCCCCGGCTTGAACGCCCCAGTGGTGGGCGCCTGGTGGTGGCTGGGGTAGACGTCAATGCCTTAGCGCGGCGCAAAGTGCCTCTGTTGCGCCAGCGCATCGGGGTGACCTTTCAGGACCACCGCCTGCTCGCTGACCGCAACGTCTTCGAAAACGTTGCCCTGCCGTTGGTCATAGCCGGTATTCCAGTGCGTGAGCGCAGCCGCCGGGTGCAAGCCGCACTCGATAAGGTGGGGCTTTTGAACAAACTGTCGGCCCTGCCGCAAACCCTCTCCGGTGGCGAACAACAACGGGTAGGTATTGCCCGGGCGGTTGTCAACCGCCCCCCAGTACTTTTAGCTGATGAACCGACTGGCAATCTGGACCCCGGGCTTTCAGCTGAAATCATGAAGCTATTCGCCGGCTTCAAAGAGTTGGGCACTACCGTGCTGATAGCGACTCACGACCTAAATCTCGTCGACTCTCTTGGCTATCGAACCATCTCTCTAAGCAACGGCGAGTTGGCTGATGATCGCCCGGCAAACCGGGGGGAACTCTAATGGCACGACGCACTGAGCGAGGAGCAACCCCGCGCCAACGCCGTCCAGCTAAAAAGGTAACGCAACGGCGCAGCAACGCACCATCCAAACCCGAAAAAACCCGGCTGAAGCGGCCTAAGCGCAGTGATGCGCCTCGTTCGGGGAGACCACCACCGCTACCAATACTCTACCTTCTCCAGCATTTGCAAGCAGCGCGCGCAGCGTTAGTGCGCCTGGGTTACTCGCCTTTGCACAGCCTGATCACCGCCGCAGTGATCGGGATAGCCATAGCTCTACCTACTGCTTTCTGGCTTGCGCTTGACAACTTCCAACGAGCTACCGGTGGCTGGGAAGATGGCGCGCCGCAGATATCACTCTTCCTGGACAGGGGGACCCAAGATAGCCAACTCCACGATATAGCCGGGCAGATCGACAGTGACGCTAGAGTTGCCGGCGTGGAAACCATAACTCCCGAGCAGGCCCTGGCAGAGTTTCGGGCTGAAACCGAGCTTGAGGCAGCACTTGAGCTACTCGAAGAAAACCCACTGCCCCCGGTGCTGATCGTCACGGCATCAACCGATCTTGACCCGCAAGAGGTTGGTGAACTGGCTAATGAGCTAGCTCAAAACACCCACATTGAGCGTATGCGCCTAGATCAAGACTGGGTGAACAGGCTCCACGCCTTAATGAGCCTTACCGAGAGAGCCCTGGGGGCACTAGCTATTATGCTCGCTATAGCGGTCATCCTGGTCATAGGCAACACTATAAAACTAACCATCGAGAGTCGCCGCGAAGAGATAGAAATCACCAAGCTTATCGGTGGTAGCAATGGCTTCGTGCGCCGCCCGTTCCTCTATGAGGGATTTTGGTGCGGTTTCTTCGGCGGCGCTGTAGCTTTGCTACTGACTGAAGCGGCGCGGTTAAGCCTCAAGGAGCCGGTGCAGCGGGTAGCTGATGCCTACACCGGCGATATAGCGCTGCAAGGTGTTGGCCTTACCGATACTCTGGTACTCCTGTTCGGCGGCGGCCTGTTGGGGCTGCTTGGGGCCTGGCTCGCGGTTGGCCGTCACCTTAAGATCATAGAGCCCCGCTGATGGGCTGGGTAAGCACTTCGTTTATAAATTAAGCGCAGCTTTGTGATAAAATGCATAAGTAAAGCTGACCAAGAAGGTAGCAGATTTTGCGCTTAACCCCCTTGAAAAGCCTTCGCTGAACCCCAACATGGGGTGTGACGAAAGGACACATGTCGTTAGCTTATGGGTTAGCGACGGAGGAGGAGCATATGAGCACGGCACTGATAAAACTCAATACCGCCAAGCTACCGACGCCAACCAGCAGCGAAGAGGCCTACATACAGGCTGTTAACCAAATACCGGTGCTGGATGCTGAAGAGGAACTTGATTTGGCCAAGCGCTATCATGATCAGGGCGACGTAGACGCTGCCCGCCAGCTGGTCATGTCGCACCTGCGCTTTGTCGTCCATATTGCCCGGGGTTATCGCGGTTATGGTCTGGCTCTAGGCGACCTCATACAAGAGGGCAACATCGGCCTGATGAAGGCAGTAAAACGCTTTGATCCTGATGTCGGAGTACGTCTGGTATCGTTCGCGGTGCACTGGATCAGGGCTGAGATACATGAGTTTATCCTGCGCAACTGGCGCATCGTTAAAGTCGCTACCACCAAGGCCCAACGCAAGTTATTCTTCAACCTGAGGAGCGCAAAAAAGAACCTGGGCTGGCTGACTAATGATGAGGTTGAGGCGGTTGCCAAAGATCTAGGCGTCAAGCCTGAAACCGTGCTGGAAATGGAGTCGCGGCTATCTGGCCAGGACATCGGCTTCGACCCGCTAGTAAACGATGAAGACGAAGATGGCAGGATACACTCTCCGGCCGCCTTCCTTGAGGACAGGCGCTTCGATCCGGCGGAGTTAGCTGAAAGCGATGACTGGGAACAGCACCAGGACGGTACCCTCTACACAGCACTGGAAAAATTGGATGATCGCAGTCAGCAGATCCTGCGGGGGCGCTGGCTTGAGGAAGAGCGGCAAACGCTGCAGGAGCTTGCAGAACGTTACGGCGTATCAGCGGAGCGGATTCGCCAACTTGAAAACAATGCTATCAAGAAGCTGCGTAGCGCGGTTGCCAGTGCATAGCGCATGGCAACGCGGGTCAATTAAACGAGCGCAAATAACGAAGCAGAGTGCTTGCTGTAACCCGCGGTGTTAATCGCGGTGTTAGCATTGTTAGTCATCTTGCTATCAGCGCTGGCAACATGCGCAAAACCAAGTACTGCGTTGAGCCAGGCGGACGTGTCTGAGCTCTCCGCCACAAGATGGGCAGCTGCCGCCGCCATATACCGCCAGTTGCTGCACAAAGTAGCCTAGTTTGCCGTTGCTATCGGTGTAATCGCGCAGTGTCGTCCCACCTGCTGCAAGCGCATCCTCCAACACCTCACGCACCGCCGCTGCCAGCTTAGCGTAGCGCTTCTCGGCGACCTTGCCGGCTGCTCGATCAGGCCTGATCCCTGCCCTGTAGAGGGCCTCATTGGCGTATATATTACCCACTCCCACCACTACGCTGGCATCCATCAGGAATGCCTTGATAGCTATACGCCTTCCCCGGGCCCGCCTATACAAGTAGGCACCATCAAAGCCTGATTCAAATGGCTCAGGACCAAGGCGGGCGAGCAGCTTATGCTCCAAAGGATCACCGGTCCCGGATATAACACAGCCGAAGCGGCGGGGATCATTAAGACGGAGGCGCGTAGGTTGCTCACGATCTACAACCAACTCGACGTGATCATGGCGGTCGCGCTCGACAAGACTATCTACCAGCCTAATCTTGCCGGACATGCCCAGATGGACTAACAGCCAGCTACCGTTATCAAGATCGAGTATCAGATACTTGCTGCGCCGCCGCAGCGCGATTACGCTGCGCCCCCGAAGCAGGGAGGGCAGGTTGGCAGGTATCGGATAGCGCAGGCGTGGCTGGTATACCTCGCAGCCGACAATCCGCTTACCTTGCAGATACGGCTCCAGCGCACGCCTAGTTGTCTCGACCTCGGGGAGTTCAGGCAATTTGCCAACCACTCCCCTTCAGTCGCATGCGCTAGGGTTACTTGAGTTTGCTCTCACGGTAGGTTACATGCTGGCGCACTACCGGATCGTACTTTTTCATTTCCAGTTTGTGCGGGGTGTTGCGCTTGTTTTTATCAGTAGTGTAGAAGTGCCCGGTTCCCGCACTTGAGACTAGCTTAATCTTCTCACGTCCACTCTTTCCGGCCATTAGACCCTCTCCCCACGGGCACGCATCTCGGCGAGCACCGTGTCTATGCCACGCTTGTCGATGATCCGCATGCCTTGGGTAGATACCCGCAGACGCACCCAGCGCTGTTCGCTCTCCACCCAAAAACGATGGTGGTGCAGATTCGGTAGAAACCGCCGCCGCGTCTTGTTATTGGCATGGGAGACATTATTCCCGGTGCCTGGACGCTTGCCTGTTATTTGGCAGACCTTGGACATGGTTATGCTCCTCGATACCTTAATCTCCGGCACCTCGCCGGGAAAAACGACAATTTATATCAACATACGCGCTCAAGCGCAAGAGGTGCTTCTACAAAGTAGCGACCAGATTGGCTTAGAATGCGCGTGATAATAGACTAAGATACGCTCGACGGAAGTGCCGAGACATAACTCCAATAAAGAAAAATTACCCAGGAGGAAGCGCAACGATGGGTCACTCAACGGCGACGGAAACAGCCCAGTACAACATGGTCTACCGCCAGGTCAGGCCGTGGCAGGTCCTTGATCAGCGTGTCACCGATCTTCTTGCAACTATCCCGCGTGCGGACTTCGTCCCCGCCGCCAAGCGCGCGTTAGCTTTTAGCGACACCCAGCTACCCATTGGCAACGGCGAGGTTATGATGGAACCCCGGGTTGAGGCCCGCATGCTCCAAGCCCTCAACCCCCAGCCGGGCGAGCGTGCCTTAGAGGTAGGCACTGGTAGCGGCTTCATCACCGCCTGCCTTGCCGAGATGTGCGATCAAGTAACCAGCGTCGAGATTGACCCGCAACTGCGTGAGCAAGCCCTGGAGAACCTCGCCACAGTGCGCTCAAATCGGCGGGTTGACGTTCTCGAGGGGGACGCAGCCAAGGGTTGGCGGGATGGTCAGCGCTATAATGTAATCGCGGTCACCGGATCGCTGCCCGAACTTCACCGCGGTTTCCACGGCTCTTTGGTTATAGGTGGACGACTTTTCGTTATAGTAGGCACTGATCCGGTAATGGAGGCGCTATTGATAACTCGCACCGGCAACAACTCATGGGATTGCCAAAGTCTTTTTGACACCCGGTTGCCAGCACTGCGAGGCGCGCCGGCACCGACTCCTGACCCCTATCAGATGCCCTGAACACCACCAACTTTAGCCAAAATCTGATGACAAGCACCAAACGAAAGCGGCGTGGCGGACAGTCTACGCCTACTGACGATAGGCTGTTACGGCTGCGCTTCTGCCATCCGCGCTTTTGGGTAACATGGCTCCAGTTCGGCCTGCTGCGAATTGCTGCAAGCTTGTCACTCCAAACCCGCGAAATGGTAGGCGCTAAGCTCGGGGCAATAGGCTGGCACCTAGCACCGGAGCCACGCCGGATAGTGCTGCGCAACCTTGAGATTTGTTTCCCTGAGCTAGATGAGCACCAGCGCCAGGAGATGGCTCAGCAAAACTTCCGCAACATGGGCATCGGCCTGACCGACATAGGCGCCGCATGGTGGCTTAGCGATGAGCATATTGCCGAGCTTTTCGATGTTGAGGGGCTCGAGCACCTGCGCGCAGCACAGGCGAGCGGCAAAGGCATCCTACTTCTTTCCTGCCACATGATGGGGCTGGAGATAAGCGGCGCCAAATTGCGTCAGCTAACCAACTTCAAAGTCCTCTACCGTGAAGACCGCAACCCGTTAACCGCTACAATAATCCGCCGTGCCCGGCGCAGAAAGGTCGATAACGTCATCTCTAACCATGACATGCGCGGCATGATGCGCGCCCTTAAATCCGGCGATGTGATCTGGTACGCTCCGGATCAGAACATAAGTCCACGGCGTGGCGGGATATTCGCACCGTTTTTTGGGATCTCTGCGGCAACCACCCCGGCCAGTGCTCGCCTTGCTGAGCGCACCGGCTGCATAGTATTGCCTTACTACCCAAAGCGGCTCCCGGATGGACGTTATCGGCTGATATTTGAGCCGCCACTTGAAGATTTTCCCGGTGGCGATCTGCACGAAGCCACCGCGCGCATCAACCGAACCATTGAAAGGTGGGTTCGCGAACAGCCCGAACAATACTTCTGGGCCCATAAGCGCTTTAAGAGCCGCCCCGACGGAGAACCTAAAGTCTACTAATGCTGCGCACTATCTATACATTCCTACTCTACGCCGCCTCTCCAATTATTTTTATCTGGTTGTTGAGCTGCGCACATCGGAACGGGGGCAAACGCATGCTCAGCGAGCGGCTCGGCCGCTACTCTGCGGCCGGTCAATTGCCGCACAAAACGCGACCAATCTGGCTACACTGCGCCTCGGTCGGTGAGGTGCGCACTGCTGCGCCACTTATCAGCACCATCCAAAAGCGCCGTCCGGATATTCCCCTGCTGATCACTACCGCTACCGCTACGGGAGCTGAAACGGCTCGTACCAAACTGCCGGAGGGGGTTCTCCACGCCTATCAACCGATCGATTGGCCGGGGGCAATACGCCGCTTTTTGCGCGTCTACCAGCCCCGCATGGCGGTTGTGTTGGAAACCGAGATCTGGCCCAACCTTTTTTTTACCACCAAGCGCTTTGGCATTCCCCTATTACTCGCCAATGCTCGCCTATCCTCTCGCTCCATGGATGTACCAGCAATGGTTCAGCGCTTGCAAAGCGCAACCCTGGCGCGAGTAGACGTTGTACTTGCCCGCAGCACAGAAGAGGCCAAACGCTTCAGTAAACTTGGCGTCGATCCTGCCCACATCCGGGCCTT
The DNA here is from genome assembly GCF_002356555.2 of Halorhodospira halochloris. Taxonomy (NCBI): domain Bacteria; kingdom Pseudomonadati; phylum Pseudomonadota; class Gammaproteobacteria; order Chromatiales; family Ectothiorhodospiraceae; genus Halorhodospira; species Halorhodospira halochloris. The sequence goes on along the minus strand of NZ_AP017372.2, from coordinate 151,848 downwards.
GGGCAGTTTGAAGCTTGCCCACTCAGATGACTCTGCTATAGAGCCATTCCCTCTCGGCAGAAAGGCAATCCTTGCCGCCTCCACCCACGACGATGAGGAACAGCGGATAGCCTCGGCTTGGGCAGCAGCTGCACGTGAGGAACAGCTTGTCCCAAGGTTGCTAATTGTAGCTCCCCGCCACCCCGAGCGCGGTCCAAGAATACGCGACACCCTGCACAGATCCGGCTTCCGGGTTGCTTTGCGCTCAGCTGACGAGAACTGGCAAGACGCAGACATCTATATAGCCGACACCATCGGCGAGCTCGAATCGTTCATGGCCGCATCAGAGGTGGTGATAATCGGTGGCTCACTGGTTGATCGCGGCGGCCAGAACCTTGTTGAGCCGGCGCGCCTGGGACTGCCGATTCTCTTTGGGCCGCACATGTACAACTTTGCCGAAGAGTCGGACAGACTTCGTGCCACCGGCGGGGCGCAACGCTTTATCAATGAGACCGACCTGCAGCAGGCAATCATAGAACTCTTTCGCGACGAGCAGGGACGCAAACAACTCGGCACAAACGCTGCCGCCACGGTCAGTGCGGCACAGGATATCGCCTCACTCTACGCTGATGCAGTACTCGAGCATGTGCGCTAGGGAGCCTGCTATGGGAACCTCTAAAAACCACCCCGGCGCCATTATCTGCCCCGGTGTGGAGGACGCCGTGGATCCATCCCTGGAGGCTTCATGGCGCCCTCCCTGGCGCCAAGACCTCCACACCGGGGCAGATAATGGCGCCGGGGTGGTTTTTAGAGGTTCCCTATAGGCTCCCATACGCCATAGGCGGGCAACGCTGGGGCCGTAAGACCCCACGGATACGTGGATAACACGGTAATCCGCTCTCGAAAGGCGGGAAATCTTCTCCCCCGATTAAAGGCCGCAGATAGTCGCGGCAGGCAGCGGTGATGCCGAAACCGTCCGGGGAAATGAACTCTTTGGGCATACCCCGCTCAATGCTTGCCACCTGTTCAAGCGGCACCTGATCTATACCCCAGCGGTAGGGGTTATTGCTAAGCCGTTTTATTACCGGCACAAAGCTTTTATTGCCGGCCACTACCCCCTCGACCGCCGAGCGCCCAACCGCATAAGCCTGATCAACATCAGTCTTAGCACCCAGATGGCGGGCCGCACGTTGAAGGTAGTCGACTACTGACCAATGCAGTTTATGCCCCGTCTCCTGGCGAATCATCTCACCTAACCGAGGCGCGACACCACCGAGCTGGGTATAGGCATAGACATCATGCTCTTGAGCTACCGAGAAAAGGCTACCATCAGGGTTCTTGATTCCCTCGGCAGCAACAACCACGCAGTAACCGTGACAGTGAACGGCCATCTGCAGATTGGTAAGAAACTCACTCTTATCGAAAGGCACCTCGGGGAAGAGGATGAGCATGGGTGGTCGCCCATCGTACTCCTGAGCCAGGGCAGCGGCAGCTGCCAGCCAGCCAGCATGACGCCCCATAACCTCGATAATAAACACTCGCGTCGAGCTTGTATGGGCAGACTCAACATCAAGGCTAGCCTCGCGCACGGTCGTCGCAATGAACTTAGCAGCGGAGCCGAAACCTGGACTAGTATCGGTATAACCCATGTCGTTATCGATTGTCTTCGGGACACCTACAGCCGTTATTGGGTAGCCCATCAAATCGCCCATGCGCGAAACCTTCAGGGCAGTATCCATCGAGCCACCGCCGCCGTTATAGAAGAAATAGCCAATATTGTGCGCCTTAAAAACCTCAACCAGGCGCTCGTACTGCTCACGATCGGTATCCGGGTCGCCGAGATCAAAACGACATGAACCGAAGGCCCCCCCAGGGGTATGGCGCAGCGAGGCCAAGGTCAACGGATCCTCCTCATCGAGGTCAATTATCTCCTCGTTGAGAACACCGAGGATACCGTTGCGCGCCGCGTAACAAGTACTAAAGTGGGCAGGGTGGCCGCGCACAGCCTCAATCACCCCCCAGGCACTAGCGTTTATGACCGCGGAGACGCCCCCGGATTGGGCATAAAGTGCATTATTGGGCATTACATCCTCACCTTGAGATTAACAAGAGTCTTATCATTAAGCCGATTTTGATAAACTACCGGTGCTGAGGCTAAGGTAATAAAGCCTAACCTTGAAGCATGAAAATACACAATAATTGCCAGGGGGAAAACTTATGTACATAGGTACAACTCTTACCAACTATATCATCGAGACACAACGCAATTTACCCGAGGCCACCGGTGAGTTCACCGGTCTACTCAATGACATATCGGTTGCCTGTAAGCGCATCTCCGACCTAGTCAACAAAGGCGGACTGATCGGGATGCTGGGCAGCGCCGACAGTGAAAATGTTCAGGGCGAAACCCAAAAACAGCTCGACGTCGTCAGTAATGATGTCTTTATAGAAGCGCTAGCCCATAACGGCCACATCGCCGGGCTTGTAACTGAAGAGATGGAGGACGTCTACCATCTCCCCAAGGGTGCACCGCGGGGCCGTTATTTGATCCTGGCTGATCCCTTGGACGGCTCCTCCAACATTGATGTGAATATCTCTGTAGGCACTATATTCTCGATCCTTAAAGCACCGGACGACGTAGAAGACCCGCGCACCGAAGATTTCCTGCGCCCTGGAACCGAGCAAATTGCCGCCGGCTACTGCCTCTATGGCCCTTCTACGACGATGGTCTTCACTACTCGGGGCCACGGTGTGCAGATGTTCACTCTCGATAAGGACTTTGGCGAGTTCATCCTGACGCGCAAGGACGTGCAGATCCCGCAAGAGACTCAAGAATTTGCCATTAATGTCTCTAACAGCCGCTTTTGGGAGCCGCCGGTAAAGCGCTATATTGACGCATGCCTAGCCGGCAAAGAGGGGGAGATTGGCAAAGACTTCAATATGCGCTGGGTCGCCTCTATGGTCGCGGAAGTCCACCGCATACTCACCCGTGGCGGCATCTTTATGTACCCCATCGACGAGAAGACCAAGGCCAAAGGGCAGCGGGGCAGGCTACGCCTGATGTACGAGGCCAACCCCATGTCCATGATAGTCGAACAAGCTGGCGGCCTGAGCAACACCGGAAGGAAACGGATCCTCGACATCCAGCCTGAAGAAATCCACGAGCGCGCCCCGGTCATTCTGGGCTCTAAGCAGGAAGTCGAGCGCGTCATCCAATTCCACCAGGAGGCTTAAACCTCCTGGTCAGCCGAGGGCAGCTCAGCAGTGCCGGCGATAAACCGCAGCGAGTTGATTCAGCGCCGCCTGGAAAACTTTCTAGGCACCTGCCTACTACTCGGATCGCTGGCTACTCTGGCCGGGCTGCTGGGCTATCTGTTTGCTGGCTGGGCTGGCCTGCTGTGGACTGCGGCTATGGTAGCCGTGGCCGCAGCGGCTCTATCCGGCGTCCCAGCAACCATAGTTCTACGCCGCTCTGGGGCACTGCCCCTGGCCCATTGGCAAGCGCCCCGGCTCTACCAGATCGCCAGCGAACTGGCCCGCCGCGCCGAGCTAAAATACGTCCCTTTACTCCACTACATCCCAGATGAACAGATCAACGCCTTTGCAGTCGGCAGTGCCCAGCGCGGTAACGGCGGCATTGCGATAACAGAGGGGCTTTTGCGGGCTCTTAGCCTGCGCGAGACGGCCGCTGTTATTGCTCACGAGCTGAGCCATCTGCGCCATGGCGATACCCGCATGCTCGCCCTCGCATCGTTCTTAACAAACGCTATTGTCTACCTCGGCCTGTTTGCTCAGCTTACGCTGCTGATTGCCTTTCCTTGGCTGCTCGAGCACGAGCAGGGTATCCCGCTGATCTCGCTGTTTATAATTGTCATATCACCGACTGCGGCACTACTGCTGCAGCTTAGCCTGTCGCGCAATCGCGAATACGCAGCAGACCTCGAGGCGGTTGCCTTAACCGGGGACCCAGAGGGCTTGGCTCAAGCTCTCGAGGTCCTGGAGCACTATCAAAGCGCCTGGCTGGAGAGTATTTTCGGTAAAAAACGCAGGCTGCCGCTACGGCATCGCTGGTTGAGCAGTCACCCGCCTATCCAGGAGCGCATAAGGCGTCTGCAGGATTTGACCAACCCGCCGCCGACACCGCCAGTGATAGGGATTGACTGCAGCCATGAGAGGGCTGACGGCTGGGTTCAGATTCCTGTGCGGCGGCTACGTTAAGAGAGGCTTGCCAAGACTTTCGCACCGATAGAGTTAGGACCGTTAGGACCCTCTAACCCCTCTTAGTCTTGCTGCCCCGGTGTGGAGGACGCCGTTAATCCATCCCTGGAGCCTTCATGGCGCCATCCCCTGGCGCCAAGACCTCCACACCGGGGTAGCAAGACTAAGAGGGGAGCTTATAGGCGCCCAAATAGGCAGCAGCTTATCCCCTCAAAGGGCTTCTTTGCGGAGTAATGAGTAGAAAAAACCGTCGGTATTAGCTGCATTGCCGGGCAGCAGCTGCAAACCATGCTCGCTCAGCTGAACATAATCGCTATACCGAGCAAGCGAGAGCGATTCGGCGTCAGCCTGCTCAGTAACGAAGCGGCCAATCACCGCATCGTTCTCTTGCTTGAGCACAGAACAGGTCGCATAGAGCAGAACCCCTCCCGGGGCCAGCACCGGCCAGAGGGATTCAAGCAAGTGGAGCTGCGCCTGCGCCATGCGCTCGACATCGTCTGGCCCGCGCAGCCATTTGATATCTGGATGGCGACGGATAACACCACTCGCGGTACACGGGGCATCAAGCAAGATACGGTGGAAAGGCTCGCCATCCCACCACGAACCTAGGTCAGCGGCATCGGCTGCGATACAGTGGGCCTCAAGCCCGGCACGGCGCAAGTTTTCCCGCACTTGCTGCAACCGCCGCGCCGAGCGGTCGACGGCAGTCAGCTCGGCCCGCGGGCAGTATTCAAGTATATGGACACTCTTGCTGCCGGGAGCAGCACAGGCATCGAGCACCCTCTCACCGCAGCCCGGCTCGAGCAGATATGGGGCCAGCTGCGCTGCCTCATCCTGCACTGACACCCTCCCATTAACAAAGCCGGGTAGCGCCTCAACCCCGCATGGCTGCTCAAGCACAAGAGAACTGGGTACCAGTTGACCCGATCTAGCTGTTAACCCGCAGCTACTCAGAAGGCCGGCATAATCCGCCCGGCTAAGCTGATCAAGATTGACCCGCAAGGCCATGGGTGGGTGCTCGTTACTAGCCAGTGCTATTTGCCGCCAGTTCTCAGGCCAAGCCTGTTTAAGCTCGCTTAGCAGCCATTCAGGGAAGGCCAAGCGCGCCGCCTCGTCAGCCGGCACATGGGGCGGTTCGCGGCGCAAGCGGCGTAATACAGCATTCACCATCCCGCTTGCCCGTGCCCGCTTTAGCGTCCGTGCTGCAGCAACACTTTCAGAGACTGCAGCATGGGGCGGTGTTGACAGGCCCACCGCCTCCCATGCGCCGAGCACTAACAGCGAGCGCAGAATTGAATCACGGCGCCAGTCATCGCGCTTGGTTAGTGCGCTGACCTGGGCCTCCAGCCACGTTAACCAGCGCAGTGAACCGTAAATTAGCGCTTGCACAAGCGGCCGGTCCTCGGCCTTTGCTTGCCCAGCAAATCTCGCCCAGGCTTCATCAAGGTTTTCCTTGCCGCTCACCACCCGCTCAATAACACGAACGGCGACGACCCGGGGCGGCTGACTCAACCTGCCAGCTCCCCTAAGCCTAAATCGTTGCCATTAAGATAAGCGGCTACAGCCTGCTCTCGCCCGCCAGCAGGCTTAAGGCGGGTTATGACCAGCCGACCTGCGGCTGTGGCAATAGCTATGCCGCGACTACTTATATCGACCACCCGCCCTGGCTCATCGCCCGCAACCCCGGAACTATGATGAGCCTCCTGCACCCGCACATCACGTTTGCCGAGTCGGGTTCGGGCCCCAGGCAGCGGATACAGGGCCCTGACTTGGCGCTCCAATTCCACAGCCGGACGCGACCAATCAAGCCAATAGTCGGCGCTGCCCAATTTGGCCGCGTAGGTTACTCCATCCGCGGGTTGTGCGACTGCGCTGATACTCCCTTCCAGTATTGCGGGAAGATGCTCAACCAGTAGCCGGGCTCCCAGATCAGCCAGTCGATCGTGCAGGCTCCCTCCGGTATCCTCAGGGCCTATCGGGGTACTTTCCCGGGCGAACATTGCCCCAGTATCCAACCCTTCATCCATGCGGATCAGGGTGATCCCGGTCTGCTTATCACCGGCCATCAGGGCCCGCTGGACCGGGGCCGCCCCGCGCCAGCGCGGCAAGAGCGAGGCGTGTATATTTACGCACCCACAGCGCGGCGCCTCAAGCACCGCAGCGGGCAGGATCTGGCCGTAGGCGACCACTACCATGAGATCTGGTTGCTGTGCAGCTATCGCCGCCGCCTCCTCGGCATCGAGCCGCTCAGGCTGTTTCACTGGAATAGCGTGCTTATCTGCAGCGACCTTGACCGGCGGGGGCTTCAACTTGCGGCCACGCCCTGCCCGCCGGTCAGGTTGGGTATAGACCTGGAGCGGCGGGTAGCCGGCGGCAACCAGCGACTCTAAGGCGGGCACAGCAAAATCCGGGGTGCCGGCGAAAATGATACGTGCGCTCATCGGCCTAACTAGCCACCCGCTCACGCTTTTCGAGCCGCTTGCGCACCCTCTTGCGCTTAAGCTCCGAGAGATAGTCGACAAAAAGTTTGCCGTCCAGATGGTCGATCTCATGTTGAATGCAGATAGCCAACAGGCCGTCTGCCGTACCCTCAACCTCTTGGCCGTCGCGATCAAGGCCGCGATAGCTGACCTCTGCTGCACGGGTAACCTCGGCGTAGTAGCCGGGCACAGACAGGCAACCCTCCTCGCGCACCACCTCACCACGGCCCTCTACTATCTGCGGATTGACTAATACTAGAGGCCGATCTCGCTCCTCAGAGACATCTATCACAATCACCCGCTTGGCAACACCTATTTGGGTGGCTGCGAGGCCGATGCCTGATTCGTGGTACATAGTTTCTAGCATGTCGGCGATAAGCTCTTCTATCGATTCATCCACCTCCACAACCGGTTGAGCTGGCTCGCGCAGACGCGGATCAGGAAAGACTAAAACTTCACGTTGGGCCATGGTGCCAAATCTACTTGCTGTTTAGACTCTTTCATTATACTCTTCCGAGCTGGTATCGGACACCTTAACTGCACACGGACAGTGCTCATGACAGAAAAATCGGATCACTCTCTTTACACCCTGGGACTCGCCCGAGTGCCCGGCCTAGGCCCAAAGAGGTGGCGACAACTTCATAAGGCGTTTGGCGAGACACCTGCCATCTTCCACGCCAATAAGCGCGCACTCCTCGCCCTGAGCATGCCAGAGGGGGTAGCCAATGGCATTCTTAATCCTGATTGGGACGGCGCTGGCGCTGACCTCGCCTGGTTGCGTGCCAAGGACAGCCACCATCTGATAACTATAGACGACCCCAACTACCCGGAAAAGCTACGCGAGATAGCCTCCCCACCCCCGGTTCTGTTCCTCGATGGACCGCCAGAATCTCTGCACCTGCCACAGATAGCAATTGTCGGTAGTCGCCATGCCAATGCTGCGGGCATCGAACTCGCTAGCGAATTCGCCAAGGCCTTGGTCCACAGGGGCTATGCCATAACCAGCGGACTGGCAACGGGTATTGACGCCGCAGCCCACCGTGCCGCTATCGAGGCTAACGGCGCAACCCTGGCGGTTATCGCTACCGGACCGGACCTAACCTACCCCCGTCGGCACCACCGCCTGCGTGATCAGATCGCTGCGCAAGGGGCAGTGCTTGGGGAAAATCCTACCGGTGTCACCCCGCGAGCCAATCTTTTCCCCCGCCGCAATCGCATCGTCAGCGGCCTCAGCCAAGGCGTGGTCGTGATCCAGGCCGGACGTCACAGCGGCGCTCTTATAACGGCTCGGATGGCCGCCGATCAAGGCCGTGAAGTATTTGCCGTGCCCGGCTCAATCCACGATCCACTGGCTCGCGGTTGCCACGCCCTACTGCGCCAGGGAGCCAAACTGGTGGAGTCTGTGTATGATATAATCGAGGAGCTGCCGTACTGGGAGGGTGGCGGTGACGAACAGCCTGAGCTGAACCTTAACTGGGACAACTCGCCCGAAGCTGATGTTACTATAAATAAATCTTTTGCAGCCGACAAAGAACAAGCCTTGCTAATGGCGGCCCTTGGCCATGACCCGGTGACTTTAGATACATTAATGTGCAGATCCGGATTGACGCTTGACCGGGTTTCATCCATTCTGCTCAATATGGAGATTAAAGGCTTAGTAGCTGCGTTACCCGGAGGCAGGTATCAGCGGCGCGGGCCAGAGGTCAAAAAATGAAACAGAACGTTTTCGAAGTCCTTATGTACCTGTTCGAGAACTACCTCTACAACGAGGAAGAGCCGGAAGATCGTGACTCGCTCGAGAGCGAGTTGCATGAAGCTGGATTTAGCGGGTTTGAGATTCGCAAGGCGTTTGAGTGGCTCGACGCCCTCGCCGACTCGCGCAGTCTTCCCGCATCGCCCTCCGGCACACCCTCGATACGCTTGTTTGGTGAACCGGAGCTGATGCGCCTTGACACAGATACTCGGGGGTTCATCCTTTATCTTGAGCAGGCGGGCATACTAACGCCGGAGAGCCGCGAACTAGTGCTGGATCGGATACTCGCACTGGATGATCACGAGGTGGATCTGGATACTGTCAAGTGGGTAATCCTCATGGTTCTTTTCAACCGCCCCGGTGAAGAAGAGGCTTACACTTGGATGGAAAACCTTATGTTTGATGTTCCAACTCATCTAGTCCATTGATTCGTAAGGCCGCCGGCTTGCCGGCGGCCTTCGACTTGGGCACAGGGATTGCAATACCACCCCGCCTGGCTCTATCGTTTCCCCTCCACTAAGTAGACTAAGCGAACGCATGGGAAAAAACCTGCTCATCGTCGAGTCGCCAGCTAAGGCGCGAACTATCAACAAATATCTCGGCTCAGAGTTCGAGGTAATGGCCTCGTATGGCCATGTGCGCGACCTTATCCCCAAAGAGGGGGCGGTGGATCCAGAGCGCGACTTCGCCATGAAGTACGCGCCAATAGATAAAAATCAGCGCCATGTTGATGCCATAACCAAAGCCCTCAAAAAGGCCGATGCGCTATATCTGGCAACGGACCCCGACCGCGAGGGTGAGGCCATCTCCTGGCACTTAGTAGAGCTGTTAAACGATGCAGGTGTCCTTAAGGATAAGCCGGTCTACCGGGTGGTTTTTCACGAAATCACCAAGACTGCGATCCAAGAGGCAATGGAGCACCCGCGCGGCATCTCCGCAGAGTTGGTCAACGCCCAACAGGCCCGGCGCGCACTCGACTACCTAGTCGGCTTCAACCTCTCACCGCTGCTGTGGCGCAAGATCACCAGCGGCCTCTCCGCCGGCCGCGTGCAGAGCCCGGCGCTGCGCTTGATCTGCGAGCGCGAAAATGAGATTGAGCGCTTCGAGCCGCAAGAGTACTGGACGGTCGAGGCCGATGCGACCAAAGGCGAACAGCCATTCACTGCCAAACTCTCCGTTTATGCCGGTGAAAAGGTCAAACAGTTTTCGATCACCAACGAAGAGCACGCCCGCGAGGTCGAGCAGACGCTTCTGCGCTGCGCTCAAGAGCAGGCGCAACAGCCCATAGATACCGCCGCGCCCAACGACAGCAGCGGCGTAATAGGTGAGCTGCGGGTTACCAACGTTGAGCGTAAGCAGCGCAGGCGCAATCCTGCTGCGCCGTTCATCACCTCGACCTTGCAGCAAGAGGCATCGCGCAAGCTCGGTTTCACAGCTAGCCGGACTATGCGCATCGCTCAACAGCTCTATGAGGGCATTGATGTCGGTGAGGGCGCAGCCGTTGGCTTGATCACTTACATGCGTACCGACTCCGTCAGTCTATCGCAAGAGGCGGTTGCCGAAATGCGCTCGGTTATTGCCTCACGCTTTGGCGAGGACAAACTGCCGAGCAAGCCACAGTCATATAAAACCCGCTCAAAAAACGCGCAGGAGGCGCACGAGGCCATTCGTCCCACCTCCGCGGCTCGTCACCCTGCTGAGCTTCGCGGCAGTCTCTCGCAAGAACAACACAAGCTCTATGAGCTGATCTGGAAGCGTGCCCTTGCCTGCCAGATGAAACACGCGACGATTAATACCGTAGCGGTCGATCTAGCTGCCGATAGCGACGACCGACACTTGCTGCGCGCCACCGGATCGACGGTTGCTGACCCGGGTTTCATGGTTGTCTACCGTGAAGGCACCGATGACGGCAAAGATGAATCGGGAGAGAAGTTCCTACCCGAGCTAAGCGAAGGAGAGCGGATCCCGCTCAACGCGATCCGCCCCGAGCAGCACTTTACCGAACCGCCGCCGAGGTATACTGAGGCTAGCCTAGTTCGCACCCTTGAAGAGTACGGCATAGGCAGGCCATCGACCTACGCCTCAATCATCTCGACCTTGCAGCAAAGAAACTATGTCGAGATGGACGGCAAGCGTTTCATACCCACCGACATCGGGCGCACGGTAAATAAGTTTCTTACCGAACATTTCGACCGTTACGTCGATTACGACTTCACCGCCAGGCTGGAAGATGATCTCGACGCCATATCGCGTGGCGAGCGTGATTGGGTTCCGGTCCTTAAAGAGTTCTGGGCTCCATTCGAGCAGCGTGTTGAGGAGAAGAAGAACGTCTCCCGCCAAGAGGCAGTCCAAGCCCGCGAACTTGGCACAGACCCTAAAACGGGCAAGCCGGTTACGGTGCGAATCGGCCGCTATGGCCCATTTGCCCAGCTCGGCTCGCGAGATGATGAAGAGAAGCCGCGCTTCGCTGGACTACGCCCGGGACAGAGTATAGATAAGATAACCCTCGATGAAGCCTTGGTGCTCTTCCAGCTACCACGGGATATGGGCGAGACTGAGGAAGGCGAAGAGGTACAGGTAAATATCGGTCGCTTCGGGCCCTATGTGCGTTTCGGGGGCAAATTCGTCTCCATTCCCAAAGACGAAGACCCCTACACAATAAGCCGCGAGCGCGCTCTGGAACTTGTCCGTGAAAAGAAGCATGCCGACGCCAATCGCACCATCCAGGATTTTGGTGACGGCATTCAGATCCTGCGCGGTCGCTATGGGCCTTATGTAACCAACGGCGAGAAGAACGTTAAAGTGCCCAAAGACCGTGAGCCTGAGACGCTCACCCACGAGGAGTGCCTCGAGATGATCGCCAACGCACCTGCCCGCAAGGGCCGCAGAGGCGCGTCTAAGGGTGGCACGACCAAAAAAGGCGCGACCACCTCCTCCGGCAAGTCAAGCACAGCTGCTAAAGCCAAGTCCGGTAGCTCTGGCACCAAGTCCAAATCCGCCAGCTCCAGCAAGAAAGCCACTAGTACCGGATCCGCCAAGAAAAAGGGCAGTACCAGCACCAAGAAATCAGCTGCGGGAGAGGGCAGCACTAGCGGTAGTTCGACAGTCAAGTCCGGGACAACGCCAAAAAGCAAGGCCAAAAAAGAGAAGGCATAAAGTTACTTTTTGGTTACTCTCAGCTCCCCCGCGTTTCTCACCACGGTAAAGCACACGAGGCAAAAGAGAGGGGAGTCAGGAACAGAAGCTCCCACCGAGGCAGCTCAACGTCACTCGAGCCCCAACCAGCTACAAAAAACCGCGCCGATCAGATAAGCGAAATCCGCTTATCGGCCCCGAATAACCCCTGCCGGCTGCCATGACCTTGAACTTCTCACCCATATCGCCAGGGTGGGTAAGCCTCTGAATGGACTGAGAGGCGGCCAGGCGTTGGCGCTCGTCTGCTGATTCTATATCCGGCTGAGCCAACTCTGCTAACCCGCCGCCGAGCAAGAATGGCCCCTGCGGGGCGTACCCAAGCAGGTCTAGGCCCGCCTCCATCAAGGCATCGGCTAAGGCGCTAAAATCGACAAAAGCTGTAATATCCTGCAGCCCGGGATAGAGAAATGGGTCATTGTGGGCACGATGACGATAGTGAGAGATTAGTGTGCCACTGCCCCGCTCCGGCAGATAGTACTCTCGCCGCGGGTATCCGTAATCGATCCACAGCGTAACTCCGCGCTGTAGTGACTGCGCTATACCGTTAATAAATGCCGGCAAACGGGTACATACTTCAGAGACATAACCTGTAGGTAGCCGACCAAGCCGTGACTCTATGGCTTCAACCGCAGCCACCAAGTCCTTATCAGCAGCCATCCGGCTCCAGGCAAAACTATTTGCTTGGTTAGCTACGCCAAGCTCTAGCACGCCGTCATCGGTCCGGATAAAGCGACGCACCGGCAAGGCGTCGATCACCTCGTTGGCAATCCAGATGCTCTTTTCACTGTCTTCGGGCAGCTGCTCCAGCCACTCGACCCTGTCCAGCAGATCAGTACCAGCGCAAGAGAGTGTTTGCGCCTGCTCAGCACGCAAGGCCCCACTGACCTCGAGCATACGCCAACGTTGCGGCAGAGCGTCGAGACTTTTGAGCTCAGCAAGCGCATCTACAGCCAGCTTTCCCGTTCCCGGCCCGAGCTCGATTACTTCAGCACCGCCTAAATGGGCCATCATCTCGGCGATTTGCCTTGCCAGCGTACGGCCAAATAGAGCGCTCAGCTCGGGCGCAGTAGAGAAGTCGCCCCCAGCCCCAAACCTAGCCGCACCGGCGCGATAGTACCCCAGACCAGGGGCATAAAGTGCCAGTTCCATGAACCTTGCAAAACTAATCACCCCGCCGGCATCAGCTATCTCATCCGCAATCAGCTCATGCAGTCGCGCGCTACTTAGTAAAGCCAGTTCATCAGGCTCTGGCAGATCGTGGGGACTTATCCTGGCTGAGTTGCTCATGGTCGTTCCAAATCACCCAGTGGCCAGCGCGGACGGACTGTAAAGTCAAGGTTATCCCCGCCGCCGGCATTCAACCGCAAGTACCCAGCATAAGCTATCATCGCCGCGTTGTCGGTGCAGTACTCCAAACTAGGGTAGTGGACCGAAAACCCATCGCCCGCCGCTAGCTGATCAAGCCGCTCCCGCAACCTAGCATTTGCCCCCACTCCGCCGGCTACCACCAGTCGCCTACAGCCGGTGTGCTGAAGGGCTCGTCGACATTTGATAGTCAATGTGTCAACCATTGCCTCCTGAAAGGCATAGGCGATATCGGCACGCCTTTGCTCATTAGCACCACCACAGCTCTCTCGAAAACAATGCAAGACCGCGGTTTTTAAACCGCTGAAACTAAAATCCATGCCTGGTCGCTTAGTCATAGGACGCGGCAAATCAATCTCCCCAGGATTGCCCCGCGCCGCTAAACGGGCTATCGCCGGTCCGCCTGGATACGGCAGATCAAGCAGTCGGGCGGTTTTATCAAAGGCCTCGCCTGCGGCATCATCTAGCGACTCACCAAGAATGTGATAGCGACCCAATCCGGCGACTTGGACTAACTGGGTATGACCACCAGATACCAACAGGGCCACCAGTGGCATGGCAGGTGGATTGGGCTCTAGCAAAGGGGCAAGCAGATGCCCTTCCATGTGATGAACCCCTATGGCCGGGACTTGAGCAGCCCAAGCAAAGGAGCGTGCAAAGCCGGCGCCAACCATCAATGCGCCCGGCAGGCCTGGTCCACGAGTCCAAGCAACAGCGTCGATGTCGCGGCCGCTCAAACCGGTTTGAGCAAAAAGCTCGGCCACCAGTCCGGGTAGTTTACGGACATGGTCGCGCGAGGCCAGTTCAGGGACTACGCCTCCGTATACTGCATGATCATCAACCTGACTATGCAGAACGTGGCCCAAGATCCCTTCGCCCGCAGCGTAGACGGCTACTGCTGTCTCATCGCATGATGTCTCAATACCCAAGACCCGACCAAGATCAGGCACGCAGCATCTCTCCCGTATATAGATCCATTATCGGCGTGGGCCGGGTCAATCGACCAACAGCACCTGGTAACAGTGCATCAATCCGGTATCCGAAGTACCTTCTTACCTGCGCTGCCGTGGTCGCCGGAGGTGAGGCCGATCGATTAGCACTACTGGAGATGATCGCCCCGCCATAGGCGCGACACAAAGCGACAGCGGGTGGGTGCTGGGTAATGCGGATGGCCACGCTGGAGTATACCCCCTTAACCCAGCTTGGAAGTGCCCGCGCAGCAGGAACTAACCATGTAATCGGCTCCGGCCTAGCTGCGATCGCCTGCTCGAGCAGCCGAACATTCTCACTCAATGGCTCACCAATGAAGGGCGTCAAAGATCGTATATCGGCGCCTATGACTATCAAACCCTTCCTGGGCGAGCGCACTTTCAGTTCGAGCAACTTTGCTACCGCCGACCTATCCCAAGGATTGCACCCCAGCCCCCAGACCGCCTCGGTCGGATATGCCACAACCCCGCCGCGGCGCAACGCTGTTGCGCAGTAGTTCACTCTAAATGAGCTGTAGCTTCGCCCTGATCGCGAAAAATCCTTACTCATGAGTCGGAGGATTTGCCGATCTGGCTCTCCTCACCCGTGGCCAATCGAACTATGTTTTCCCTATGCCGCCATACAGCAGCCACAGCGATTATTGCGGTAGCTGCGGTCAACACCGGATCTTCCATATGCCAAAGCATGTACGCTGGCGCCATTGCAAAGGCGACGATGGCAGCCAAGGATGAGAACCGGAAGGCCGCGGCGATAGCCAACCAGGTCAGAGCGGTTGCCGCTAAGGCAACTGGTGACCAGGCCAACAACACACCCATTCCAGTAGCCACCCCTTTACCGCCTTGGAAGCGAAAGTAAGCCGGGTATAAGTGGCCAAAGAAGGCAGCCAAGCCGGTAGCAGAGATTATTACCGGGTCAGATGTAACCAACCAAGCCAGCACCACCGGCAGGGTGCCTTTGAGCCAGTCTCCGGCCAGCGTTGCTACAGCAGGGCCCTTGCCGGCCAAACGCAGCACATTGGTCGCACCAGGATTGCCCGAGCCATCTTCGCGAGGATCGCCAAGCTGCAGCACCCGGCAAACCAGAATGGCCGACGAGACAGAACCAACTAAGTAGCCAATTATCACTAATCCGATATCTATCATAAGGCGCGCTTCATTCGTTGATTCCAATTTTTGCTAAGAGCGGTCACAGTGCTCGGTTGCAAGCATAGATGATATGCGTGCTGCTGCAAAGCAACCTACAACAGCTCAGCCACTGCCTGGCAGCGGGCCTGGCGCACAGCCTCACCGACTTCTGGCCCGCGCATGCCTCGCTCGACGAACTCCTTAGCGGTAATCTCCTGCGCCGCATCCAGGGCTCGACGCAGCAAGACCCCCTGCCGATATTCAGCATGACTAGCAACCCCTTCACGGCCTAGGTAATCAGCTTTACAAGCCAGCAGGAAATATTCAAATCGCTGCGGGCGCCTAAATGCATCGAGCCTCTCTAGCAGCTCGACAATTGTCCCTGGCCGTAATTGCAGTGCGCGGTGAGCATGTAAATGGTAGCGCGCAACAATGCGCGCTACATCGCGACACTCCCTCGGCACCCGCAACCTCTCACTAGCCGCTTCGCTAAGCTGTTCACCTCGCACATCATGCTCAGGATGGCTGGGCAACTCCGCACAAGGCGTTTGCGCTTTGCCGGAGTCGTGAAGGAGTACTGCATAGCGAACCGCGAGCGGCATGCCATGATTAGCTGCTACTTCTAGAGCCAGCAAGGTGTGTTTAGCAGCATCCCCTTCCGGGTGATAATCGCTGCGCTGAGGAATGCCGTATAAATCATCTACCTCAACTAGAACCTTCTCCAGGGCTCCACACTCGCGCAAGACCTCTATCATACGCTGGGGAGACGGCTCCATCAGCCCCCTGGACAGTTCCTGCCATACCCTCTCCGGTACCAGCGCATCGGCTTCACCAGCGTCAACCATACGCCGACATAGCTCCATAGTTTGCGGCGCAATTCTAAAGCCGAGTTTGGCAAAACGGGCAGCGAATCTTGCCAGGCGCAATATCCTTAGCGGGTCTTCGGCAAACGCCTGGGTAACATGGCGTAACTGACGCTTAGCCAGGTCTTCTCTGCCACCATACGGATCAATTAGCTGACCATCGGAATCGATTGCCATGGCATTGATGGTCAGATCCCGCCTAGCTAGGTCTTCCTCGAGAGTCACATCAGGACAGGCATGGACTTCAAAACCGTGGTAGCCAGCCGCGGTTTTGCGCTCAGTTCGTGCTAGTGCATACTCTTCGCCTGTTTGCGGGTGCAAGAAGACCGGAAAATCTTTGCCCACCCGGCGATATCCCGCATCTTCAAGCTGCTCAGCAGTAGCTCCAACTACCACCCAATCCCGCTCTTTTACATCCAGCCCCAGCAGTTCGTCCCGGACAGAACCTCCGACGCGATAAATATCCATTATCGGTTACCATATACGTGAATAAAAACCTACCAAGCCATATGAGCCAACCAGCCCCCCGACAGCTTAAATTTCACTGCCAGACTGCGCTGCAGAAGGGAACCTCTAAAAACTTCGCCGGCGCCACCATCCGCCCCGGTGTGGAGGACGCCGTGAATCCATCCCTGGAGGCTTCATGGCGCCATCCCTGGCGCCAAGACCTCCACACCGGGGCGGATGGTGGCGCCGGCGAAGTTTTTAGAGGCCACCAGAAGGTCGACGCGAAATGCTGCTGTTAGAGATGGTGCTCTATCTGTTTATCGGCACCATAGCCGGGGCGAGCGCCGGCCTCTTTGGCATAGGTGGCGGCATCGTAATAGTCCCACTATTAGTAGGAGTATTTGCCCTGCAGGATATCGATTCCTCTGTAACGATGCACTTGGCATTAGGCACTTCGTTGGCAACCATCTGTTTCACCTCAGCAAGTTCTGCTTTAACTCACTACAGTTTAGGATCTGTGAGCGTTAGGACCGTACGCAAACTGGCCCCGGCGATGATTTGCGGAGCCGCTGTAGGCGTCAGCGCGGCTAATTACATCGGCACGGAATTGCTTAAACAGCTTTTCGGGACTTTTTTGTTGCTAATAGCAATAACCCTTGTCCTTGAGATAAGACCCTCTCAAAGTAGAGCCCCGAGCCCCGGCTCTCATCTGCTAGCTGGTACGAGCTTTGGTGCTATCTCAGCCCTATTAGGGGTAGGAGGAGGCACAATGTCCGTGCCTTATCTAATCTGGCGAGGTCACCATACTCACGCTGCCATAGGCTCTTCAGCGGCATGCGCCGTCCCATTCGCGGGAGCTGCTGCGGTTGGTTATGTGTTTATTGGCTGGGGAGATGAAGCAATACCCGCCGGATCATTGGGTTATGTATACCTGCCTGCACTCCTCGGCATTACCCTAAGCAGTATGCTTTTTTCGAGCCTATCAGCTAGGATCTGCCACAGCATTTCCAGTAGAAGCCTGACCTACCTGTTTGCTTTTATATTGGCCTCCACCGGCGCCCTTATGGTGCTTAGCAATTAAATTGCAACTCCGTCTCTGTGCAGGCACACTCTAGAAGTTGACTTGCATCCCTAGGTGTAGATTGTTGTCCATGGTGGTGTTACTCGTGCCACTACCCATTTGAATCCTTAGGTAGCGATAGCCCAAATAAACGGCTGAGTGCGGCGTCACATCAAACTGATAGCGCATAGTGGCCTCAAAAAGCCTGCGCGCGCGACCAAATGAAGTTATATTCGGAGCCACGTTCCCTTTTACTATGAAAGCCTGTGGAACTTGTCCGGTAATGCTGAAAACCATCGAACCACTAATAGCAAGAGCAGCAACCAACCGGTCTGCTTCTTCGGAATAGATGCCGTAAAGCTTGGCGCCGGCACCCACCTCCATCGGGTTAAACCCCTGTGTAGGTCCACCAGATGCGTGGAGCCCCGCACTAGCCGCAACATCTCCTGCCGAATTGAAAAATAGGCCGAGATTCTGCGTCACAGGACCCGCAACATCGACACGATCTCCTAAGGGCGAGGTAAACACAACCTCCGCCGCATTATCATGCAGGTTGAAGTCGAACTTATACTCTCCTTCGGCCTGCTGCTGAAACTGTGCGCCAGCCGAAGAAGCGAAGAGCATTAACGCGACCAAAGTTGCAACGGGATAAATAAACCTCTTTCTCCCACTGCAATGTGTAACTCTAAACATATCTCGGCCTCCGCAGGTTAGTAACCTAGAACCAGCTATTAGGCCACTAGTCTAAAGAAAGTTTTTTCTCCAGGTAATGGATATCAGTCCCCCCAGCACGGAAAGCAGCGTCCGAGATTATATCCTGCTGTAAGGATATATTGGTACGAATGCCGCTGACTACTATCTCAGATAGGGCTGTCCGCATACGTGCCAACGCGCTATCCCGACTCGGCCCGTGGGTTATCAACTTGCCTATCATAGAATCATAGTACGGAGGAACAGCATAACCTGTGTACACATGGGAATCCATCCTCACCCCTGGACCTCCAGGTGCGTGAAAGTGGTCGATGGTTCCAGGGCAAGGCATTAGTGTCTTGGGATCCTCAGCATTTATGCGGCACTCCATAGCATGGCCACGGATCACGATATCCTGCTGACCCCAGCTCAGCGGCTCGCCGGCAGCTATGCGAATCTGTTCAGCCACCAGGTCGCACCCCG
This sequence comes from Halorhodospira halochloris, assembly GCF_002356555.2. Lineage (NCBI taxonomy): Bacteria > Pseudomonadati > Pseudomonadota > Gammaproteobacteria > Chromatiales > Ectothiorhodospiraceae > Halorhodospira > Halorhodospira halochloris. The sequence goes on along the minus strand of NZ_AP017372.2, from coordinate 133,201 downwards.
TGACCATCTCAGTTACTGGATGTTCAACCTGAATTCTCGTATTCATCTCGATGAAGTAAAACTCACCGTTTTCGTAGAGAAATTCGAACGTTCCGGCTCCTCGGTAGCCCATCTGCCGGCAGGCCTCTGCGCACCTTTCGCCAATCTCATGGCGCTGTTGGTCGGTTATCCCTGGTGCCGGAGCCTCCTCGACAACCTTCTGATGGCGCCGCTGCATCGAGCAATCGCGCTCGCCTAAGTGGATCGCATTGCCATAGTTATCCGCAAGCACCTGGAACTCGATATGGCGCGGCTTTTCCAGGTACTTCTCCATGTAAACGGTGCTATCACCGAATGCGTTCTTGGCCTCATTTTGAGTAAGCGAAACGGCATTCAGTAGAGCAGCTTCACTGCGCACCACACGCATGCCGCGCCCGCCGCCGCCTGACGCCGCCTTGATCATCACCGGATAGCCGATGCTCGCCGCTATTCGTAGTGTCTCGTCGGGATCATCTTCCGGGATCGGCCCTCCGGAACCGGGCACACAGGGAACCCCTGCCTCTTGCATGGCCCGTATAGCTGAAACCTTATCGCCCATAGTACGGATGCAATCGGGCGGTGGACCAATAAAGACAAACCCCGACTGCTCAACTCGCTCGGCGAAATCGGCGTTCTCAGAGAGAAAGCCGTAGCCCGGATGAATAGCTGTAGAGTCGGTAACTTCAGCAGCGGAAACCAAGGCAGGTATGTTCAGGTAACTTTCGGTTACACTATTCGGCCCAATGCAGACCGACTCATCAGCAAGCCTCACGTGCTTGAGCTCTCGATCAGCCGAGGAGTGAACAGCGACGCTCTTGATATCAAGTTCGCGGCACGCTCGCAATATTCGCAGGGCTATCTCCCCGCGATTAGCAATGAGAACCTTCTGCATAGCGCTCACTTAGTTGGAAACCAGGAATAGCGGTTGATCAAACTCAACCGGCTGGCCGTTTTCTACTAGCACAGCAGTAACAACCCCGTCACGATCTGCCTCAATCTGGTTGAGCATCTTCATCGCTTCAATAATGCACAGGGTGTCTCCCGCACGTACCTTTTGCCCCACCTCGACAAACGGCTTGGATGTGGGAGAGGGGGAGCGATAGAAGGTGCCGACCATCGGTGAGCGAATCGGCTCACCTTCAGGCTCTTCTTCGCCGGGCTCTGTTGGAGTTTCACTGCCCGTTGAAGTCGCGCTGGGCTGCGGTTCAGCTGCAGGCTGAGGCGCAGGAGCCGGCTGCGGATAAGGTGGATAACCCATTTGGGCAGGGGGGGGGGATGGCTGAGGCGAGTTGCGGGTGATCCGGACCGACTCTTCGCCCTCAGCTATTTCTATTTCGTGTATGCCCGATTCGTCGAGCAATTCAATGAGCCGCTTGATCTTGCGAATATCCATGTCGATGGCGCCCTATCTCTAGTTTTGCTGCCCTACCATGCGCCGCAAAGCGGCTTGGACGGCGAGTTCGTAGCCTTCTGCCCCTAGCCCAGAGATAACTCCCTGAGCTATGTCAGCAAGATAAGAACAGCTACGGAACGGCTCGCGGGCGTGGATGTTGGAAAGATGAACTTCAATAAAGGGTATTTCTACAGCCAACAAGGCGTCACGCAGACCGATACTGGTATGGGTCAAGGCGGCTGGATTAATGACTATGAACCCGACGCCTGAGTCAGCTGCGGCGTGGATAGTCTCGATAAGTTCGCCTTCATAGTTGGACTGGGTAGCTTGGAAGCTAACGCCGTGCTGGTCACACAGGCCTCGCAGCCGCTCGTTCACTGAATCCAATGTGGCACGACCGTAACGCTGGGGCTCTCGGCTACCCAGACGATTCAAGTTAGGCCCATGGACAACTAGCAACTTCGGCATACTTGGCTGCTACCCCTCAAGATCAATTCGGGGATTTTGACCGAGGTTGCCTTTTTTGTCCAGTTCTCTGAGGATCGCTACACTTTCAGCTTATTTCTTTACCAGTATTGCATGTAAACTGCTACAGATGGGAACCTCTAAAAACTTCTCCGGCGCTACCATCCGCCCCGGTGTGGAGGACGCCGTGAATCCATCCCTGGAGGCTTCATGGCGCCATCCCTGGCGCCAAGACCTCCACACCGGGGCGGATGGTAGCGCCGGAGAAGTTTTTAGAGGCCACCAGATAGGCACTGGATTATTTCCTCTTCAGAGCCTGGCGAGCATGCTCGGCAAACTCCTCTGCCCCCTTGAAACCAACAACGCGATAATCACGCAACTCTTGACCTTCCGTGTCAAAGAACATAATCGCCGGTGGCAAATATATCCCCCGCGACTCAAGCAACTCACGGTTGTCATCGGTCATGGAGGTAACGTCTACCTTCAGTTTCTCAACCCCATCCAATACCTCACGTACTTCTGCAGCCGGCAAGGTACGTTCCTCGAGCTGGATACAATAGGCACACCACTCGGCAGTAACATCTACAACCGTGGCCTTGCCTTGTTCAGCCGCTGCGGCTACCGCCTCATCCAGCTGATCGTTACTGCCATCTACTGCGCGCCATTCGGCCAACATCTGCTCGCGGGCGGCCGCTAGATCATCACCTAGCGCCGCAGCCCAGGGCCGCAGTGGATCACTAGCCCCAGTTGCTGCACCGAAAAACTGGGCACTCGCCGCTATGCTGAGTACACCGACGCCGACCCACGCCACGCCCTGGGCCTGGCGATTCGACCCAGCCACGCCTGCCGCACGGCTAACGCGCCACAGCAGCCAAGCAGCGGCTCCACCCAACAACATTCCCCAAGCGGCCAACTCCAGTGCCGCAGGCATAAAGCGTGACGCCATCCACAGGGCGACACCGAGGAAGACAAAACCGAAGGCTTGCTTGACCGCCTCCATCCACGGGCCGGAGCGCGGCATCCAGCGTCCTGCTGCTGTTCCGACCAACAGCAGCGGGGCACCCATGCCCAGCGCCATCACGTAGAGCGCGCCAGCGCCCAAGGCTACCTCACCGGTATTGCCGATAAACGCTAGTGCGGCTATCAGAGCCGGCCCCGAACAGGCCCCTACGATCAATGCAGACAATGCACCCATGGCTATAACGCCGACTTCATGGCCGCCGGGCAGGCGGCTCGAGGCAGCCTGCAAGCGCCCTTGGACAGAGGCAGGCATCTGCAGGTTGTATAGCCCGAACATGGCCAATGCCAGCAGCACGAACAGTCCACTAAACAAAGCGGTTGCCACCGGCCCCTGCAAATCTGCCTGCACAGCCCGCCCTGACAGACCAGCCAGCGCCCCAGCCCCGGCATAGGTGAGCGCCACTGCTTGCACATAGAGGAAAGAGAGCCATAGCGCCCGACCTGTGCCCGGGCTCTCGCCGTTGCGCCCAGCACCGACGATAAGGCCTGAGAGTATGGGAATCATCGGATATAAACAGGCGGTGAAAGCCAACGCCAGCCCGGCGACAAAAAACCCGCCCAATATAGCCCACAGGCTACCTCCCGTTAGCAGGTCGGTGAGCTGCTCGCCTGGCCCTCCTCCCCTTTCGGCTGCCCCACCTACGCTAACCGTGGCGGCATCATCCATGCCAGCTTCAGCAGTGCTTGGCGGGTAACAGATTGAGCGCGGCTCATTGCAGCCCTGATAATCAGCACGCAGGGTAGCCTCAGCGGAGATCTCCTGAGTGGTTTGGATATGAACCTGAAGCACCTCACGGTAAATCTCGACCTCACCAAAGAACTCATCTGCGTGCTTCTCACCATCAGGTATGCTGACCTCTTTGATCTCGTTATCGCCATCGTCGATGGCAAAATCTAAGGCATGGCGATACAGATAGTGGTCATCTTCGATTTGCCAGGTAGCTACTAAGCGATCCGAGGAGAGCTGTTCGACGTGGAAGGGGAACACCTCTTCGACCGGCTTTAGCTCCGCTTGGGCTAGAACAGCACCTGGCGCAGCCCAGAGCAAGAGACAGACAACCCCGGCAAGACGCACTACTCCCCTCATCTCGAAAGCTCCCGCAACAATTAGTTTACCCGCAACGTATGCGGCATTGATAATGTGTCACACTATCGCAGTCAGTCGCCCTTTGGCAAGTGGCGCGTCTGCTCCGTGATCCAATCCAGGAAGCCCGCCAAACCTCTCTCTATAGGGCACGCTATAACCTCAGGCAGATCGTATGGATGGCTACCGGCAAGGTGCTCCTCAAGTTGGGAATAGGCCACATCACTAGTCTTAATGACCAGCAACTGCTCACTATCACTTTGCACTTGCCCTTCCCAAAAGAAGACCGAGGTCAGGCCGGGGATGATATTGACACAAGCCGCTAGCCCAGCCTCCACTACCTCGCCTGCCAATCTTCTCGCGGTCTGTTCATCAGGGCACGTGCATAGGACTACTAGTTGGGTACTAGCCATTGGCACCTCCTCTTCGACGAAATTGCGACGCCCTCAATAGCTTTTCTCTAAAGCAGTTCACCGTAGGCAAAAAAATTTGCAGCGGGTAGACCTGCTCGGGGTTGAATTCTATCACTACCGTCCGCATCTAGTGATGCAAGGCAAGCGCCGGCATCGCTCGCTGGGCCAATCCACTTGACGATGCCACGTTGACCGGTATTATTAGCACTCAACTCAAGCGAGTGCTAACAGCCCAGTCTAAGACTGGAGAGGCAATCGAATAATCAAATGAGCACCATTCACTCAACTCTTAACGAACATAAATAAAGGAGTGAGGATAGATGAGCAGCATCCGTCCCCTACACGACCGAGTAGTGATACAACGCCTTGAGGAGGAGCGTACCTCGCCAGGCGGGATCGTGATCCCTGAAACCGCTGCCGAAAAGCCGATGAAAGGCAAGGTTATCGCCGTCGGCAACGGCAAGATGCTTGACAATGGTGAGCGCCGACCGGTGGAAGTGAGCGTCGGTGATCAGGTGCTGTTCGGCAAATACTCCGGCACCGAAGTGAAGATCGACGGCGAGGATTATCTCGTGATGCGTGAAGACGACATCATGGCCGTCTTCCAATAGCCGAATAGGCGTACCATCTCCAACCACAAGGCGGTTGTAGACAAACAACTTAGATCAAGATCAGAACACAAGCGTTAACAGGTCAACTAACAGAGGAGCCGACCATGGCTGCAAAAGAGATTCGCTTCTCCGATGATGCGCGCCAGCGCATGATGAGCGGCGTCAACCAACTCGCCAACGCCGTAAAGGTCACATTAGGTCCACGCGGGCGTAATGCAGTTCTCGACAAGAGCTTTGGCGCCCCAACCGTGACTAAAGATGGTGTATCGGTTGCTAAGGAGATCGAGCTCGAAGATCACTTCGAGAACATGGGCGCTCAGATGCTCAAAGAGGTCTCATCGCAGACCTCAGATGTTGCCGGAGATGGCACTACTACGGCTACTGTGCTCGCTCAGGCCATCCTGCGCGAGGGCATGAAGTCGCTTGCCGCCGGCATGAGCCCCATGGAGCTCAAAAAGGGCATCGAAAAGGCCACTGAGACAGCATCGAGCTACCTAGCCAGCGATCTCTCCAAGCCCTGCGAGGACGACAATTCGATTGCTCAGGTCGGCACCATCTCGGCCAACTCAGACGAAGCTGTCGGGCGCATCATTGCCGATGCCATGGGCAAAGTCGGCAAAGAGGGCGTCATTACCGTAGAAGAGGGGTCCGGCCTGGAGAACGAGCTGGATGTAGTTGAAGGCATGCAGTTCGATCGTGGCTACCTCTCGCCTTACTTTGTAACCAATCAGCAATCGATGAAGGCGGAACTCGAGGACGCCGCGATCCTGCTGCACGACAAGAAGATCTCCAACATCCGCGATCTTCTGCCGCTGCTCGAGGGCGTAGCCAAGCAAAACCGCCCACTGCTGATAGTCGCAGAAGAGGTAGAAGGCGAGGCGCTGGCCACCTTAGTGGTCAACAACCTGCGCGGTATCGTCAAGGTTTGCGCCGTAAAAGCCCCTGGCTTCGGCGATCGACGCAAGGCCATGCTCCAGGATATCGCCATTCTTACCGGCGGTACTGTGATCTCCGATGAGGTCGGCATGACCCTGGAGAACGCCACCGTTGATGACCTCGGCTCGGCCAAGAAGGTGCAGATCTCCAAAGAGGAGACCACCATCGTCGGCGGCGCCGGACGCAACGACGACATCATGGCGCGCGTCGAGCAGATCCGCAAGCAGATGGAGGACTCTACCTCCGACTACGACAAAGAGAAGCTGCAAGAGCGTGTTGCCAAGCTGGTAGGTGGCGTTGCAGTTATCAAGGTCGGCGCTGCCACCGAAGTCGAGATGAAGGAGAAGAAGGCTCGGGTCGAGGACGCCCTGCACGCCACCCGAGCTGCTGTTGAGGAAGGCATCGTCTCCGGCGGTGGTACAGCACTGATCAGGGCGCTATCCTCGCTGGAAAACCTGACGGGTCAGAACGAAGAACAGACCCAGGGTATTGCCTTAGTGCGACGTGCTATGGAAGAGCCGCTGCGCCAGCTGGTCACCAATGCCGGCGAAGACGCCTCGGTCATTGTTAACAAGGTCAAGGAAGGCAGCGGTAACTACGGCTATAACGTCGCCACCGGTGAGTACTGCGACTTAGTACAGGCGGGTGTGCTCGACCCGACCAAGGTCACTCGCTCAGCGCTGCAAAACGCAGCCTCCGTCGCCGCACTGATGCTGACCACCGAGGCAATGGTCGCCGACCTGCCAAAGAAGGACGATGAAGGCGGTGGCGGCGACATGGGTGGCATGGGCGGCATGGGTGGCATGGGTGGCATGATGTAAGCTGCCCTGCTTCCGTGGCCTATAGGCGCCATGTATCATAAACCCCTGCTGGGCTTAGCTCGGCGGGGGTTTTTATTGTTGTTTTGCGTAAATTCTAATGGTGGCCTCTAAAAACTTCGCCGGCGCCACCATCCGCCCCGGTGTGGAGGACGCAGTGAATCCATCCCTGGAGGCTTCATGGCGCCATCCCCGCGCCAAGACCTCCACACCGGGGCGGATGGTGGCGCCGGCGAAGTTTTTAGAGGTTCCCTAATGCAAATTGGCTATCCCAAATAGCGCCGACAACAACTCCCCCAGAGCCTAGCCACCTCGGCGAGTATGGGGGCGCCATGAAGACATCCCTGGAGGCCTCATGGCGCCCCCCTAGCCTCAAAGCCCTCTACACCGAGGCAACTAAGCTCAGGGGGAGTTTTATATAGTTAACTCCTTAGGATTAGCTACTACAGCAAATTGGTATGAGCAAAAAACCGGAACCAACCCAGTTGAAACCGATGCGCCCCAAAAAGAAGAAGAAAAAACCGCCGCACAACATTTACCACCCCTACTACTGGCCAACCTGGCTTGGACTCGGGGCAATGCGGCTATTGACTCTCTTACCTGTCGCAGCGCTTGGGCGATTAGGTGACGGCCTTGGAATGCTGCTTTGGGCACTGGTATCGAAACGTAGGCATATAGTGCGCACCAACATTGAGCTGGCCTTTGCCGATTGGCCAACTAACAAGCAGAGGGAGCTTGAACGTCGCCATTTTCGTTCAGCCTCGCGGGGTATGCTCGAAGGGGCACTAGCATGGTGGACTCCCGGCGATAAGCTAAGCCCATACTACACCATAGAAGGCTTAGAGAACCTGGAAAAAGCCCGCCGGTACGGTAGAGGGGTGATCCTCTTGATGCCGCACTACACTTCCATGGAGATGTGCGGCAAGATAATCGGTCTTCACGTAGCTGACTTTTATCCTACCTACAAACCAGCTAAGGACGCTGCCTTCAATGCAGCGATGCTCAAGGCCCGCTCTACTGGGGTAGCTAAGCCGATAGCTAGCGAAAACATGCGTGCAGTGCTCAAGGTGCTAAAGGATAACCATGTCGTCTCCTACTCACCCGATCAAGATTTCGGTCGTGAAAGTTCAGTGTTTGCCCCTTTCATGGGTGTTCAAACCAGCACCCTTACAGTTACTGCACGTATTGCACGTGCCTCGGCTGCACCGGTGGTGCCTTTACACTGCCAGAGGCTGGCCGGCAATCGCTGGCATGTAAGGTTGGATCCCCCATTAGCAGACTTCCCCTCAGGCGATGACCATAAGGATGCGGCTAGTATAAATGCCATTATAGAAGAGCAAGTAAGGCGAGCGCCGGAACAGTACCTGTGGCTGCATAGGCGCTTTAAGACCCGCCCGGATCCAACCGAACCCTCGCCCTATTAATCACCAATAGGGAACCTCTAAAACTTCGCCGGCGCCACCATCCGCCCCGGTGTGGAGGACGCCGTGAATCCATCCCTGGAGGCTTCATGGCGCCATCCCTGGCGCCAAGACCTCCACACCGGGGCGGATGGTGGCGCCGGCGAAGTTTTAGAGGTACCCAATAGGCAGGCTATAGGCCTCAATCTTGAGTCACATCGCCAATAGAGACCTCCCGGCGGATCGAATGGACACCAGTAAATTGCTGCCAGAGCTGCCTATAAGTTAGACCACTTACCGGATGAACCGATTCGGGCGCGATTTCCGCTAACGGGAGGAGGACGAAATCGTGCTCTAGTATCTCTGCGCGCGGCAAAGTGAGGGACTCAGTATTGATAATCTCATCGCCCCAACTGAGCAAATCTAGATCCAACGTTCGAGCTGCGAACTTTGGGCCGCTGCGGGCACGCCCATGCGCATCTTCAATACCCCGCAACGTATCTAGAACGTAGTAGAGGGGCTCTTCGGTAGTGAACACTGCGGCAAGATTAAAAAAATCCTCGCCAGCAAACCCCACCGCAACACTCTCATAGACGGGCGAAAAGAGCACACTCGGCCAGTGTTCGCGCAACGCACTCATCGCCGAGCAAATATTTTGCTCGCGATCAATGTTGGTTCCAATACTTAGATATACGTCTGGCACTGCTTAACCTTTTTGCAATGGTGGCTTGGTGGACCGGCAAGGCACTTAATGATCTGGGCGCTGCCCCCTTTCAATAGTAACCCCGACGTCCTTAGCACCCCTAAGTGCCCCAGGCTTGCTCACCGACAAGCGCACCCAACTTACCTTGAACTCCTCTCGAACAATACCGGCTACACCCTCTGCCAGGGTCTCGACCAGCAGGAATTCGCTTGCGCCTACGTAAGCAATAATCCTCTTGCCCAATGCTTTATAATCCAGCGCATCATCAATTGAATCCGATGCCGCTGCACGTGAGACATCCGTAGCCATCTCCAAGTCCAGGGAGACCTTCTGCGATATGCGTCTCTCCCACTCAAAAATACCGATAACAGTTTCTACTTCTAGGCCACGAACGAAGACTAAATCCATTACAGACACTCAACCATAAATATAACGGAGTGAAGGAAACAAACAATGCATTGCGAGGATACTAACTCATTGACCAAATTTGCCATAGTAGCTGCTCTTCTTATTTTCCCGCTCAGCGCACCCTCAGCCGAGCCACAAGAAGCAAGTTACTCACTGCACTATAGCGACAGTCTAGCCCAAGAGTCAGGCCAACGCAGCGGCCAAGAAACGCGCCATGCTGACAACCAATCATATCTAAGAAATTTTTATAGAGTACCCTGGCATGGTTTACGGGAGCTGGGGCGCACCGATAGCGAGGGCCTAACTCGCAACGCCTTAGCTGTCGGGGCAATCGCTACCGCCTTCACATTAGATGAGGAGATTCGCGATTGGGTCCAAGACGATGTAAGAGGTAGCAGCAGTGACAAGGCTACTGATTACATCTATGAAGTCGGCAGGCCTGCGGTTGCAGCTACCGCCTTTGTCCTGGGCTATGGCTATAGCTTCGCGGCTAGCGATCAATACCTACGCAAAAGCCTCCACCTTTCATTCCAGGCCCTTGCCATAACTTCGGCGATAACCGAAACGACACGCAATCTAGCCGGGCGCGAACGGCCACGCAACAGTCCTGACGATGCTTACTCTTTTGGTGTTAGCGGTGGCGATTCCTTTTTTTCCGGGCACGCCTCAGGAACTTGGGCAGTTATGACAGTGCTAGCGGAGAGATATGACGACAACCCCTTCATCTACTGGGGAGCCTACAGCGTTGCAGCTAGCACGGCCCTATCTAGAGTCCACGACGACGGCCATTGGACATCGGATATAGTAATTGGCTCACTGGTTGGGTTTGGCATCGGCCGTATTACAGTCGACTTGAACCCCTTCGCCGACGACAACGCCCACCTCGTCCCGTGGATCAGCGAAAGCGGTCACGGAGCCATGCTCCACCTAGAGTTTTAATCCCAACTTGGCAGGGAGTTTTGCCCCCGACGGGTATAATATAGCCACTGGACAGCAACCCATAAACTAGTGCAGCATCCTGCAAGCTGGCATGGTCACCCCTATCAAAGGTCACGATAACCTAATGGCGCTGCGCAACCTGATACCTCTGAGCTTACTGACTCTCATAGCTGCGGCAATCGCCTTCACCCTATACATGGGCGAGCGTCAGGCACAACAGGAACAGCGCCAAGATCTTGCCGCTACCCCAGGCGACCCCGCAGAACGACGGGGCGGCCTGGTGGATGAGATAGTCTTCACGGTAGAGTCTGACCCGGGCCGCATCGCCGCGCAGATTGAGCGCGGTTCTCACCATCTCTATGCCCAAGGCATAGCCAGTTCAACCATATTTCGCCAAATCCAAACCTCTCCGAACGTTGAATACTACCTCTCCCACGGCAACACCGCTGATTTGGCATTAAACCCGGCCGAGTTTGACGACGGCTCACTCAATCCGTTCAATGATAGAGCCATCCGCGAGGCCATGAACTGGCTTATCGATCGCCGCTACATCGCCGAGGAGATCTACGGCGGCCTGGCTCGGCCGCGCTATCTACCCATCCATACGGCGTTCCCGGACTATGCACTGCTCGCCGAAACCGCCCGCGAACTAGAGCGCAAATACGCCCATGACCCGGAGCGGGCTGAGCGCATTATCACCGAGCGTATGCAAGAGCTCGGTGCCGAGAGGCGCGACGGTCAGTGGTACGACGGCGATTCGCCGGTAACAATTAAGGTCCTGATTCGCACCGAAGACAATCGCGAAAGGGTTGGTGACTATGTCGCCAACCGCCTTGAGGACCTAGGTTTTCGCATAGAACGGCTGTATCGCACCGCTGATGAAGCGACCCGCATCTGGATCGCCTCGGACCCCGCCGCTGGGCGCTGGCACATCTATACCGGGGCGTGGGTTTCCCCGGTCATCGACCGCGATGCCGGGGATAACCTGAGCTTCTACTACACCCCACGCGGACGCCCATCAGCCCTGTGGCAAGCCTATGAGCCGGGCGCTGAGCTCAGCGAGATCGCCGAAGTGCTGGAACGGCGCGACTTCGCCAGCCTTGAGGAGCGCCATGAGCTGCTCGAGCGTGGCCTGGAGCTAGCAATGGAGAACTCAGCGCGCATCTGGCTAATCGACCAGACTAGCGTCACGCCGCATGCCGCAGAAATTGAGATGGGTGCCGATTTGGCAGGGGGCATCGCCGGTTCAGCGCTGTGGCCATTTACTATTCGCTTCAGTGATCGGGTTGGCGGCCGCTTGATGGTGGCCACCCCGAGCATGCTTACTGAGCCGTGGAACTTCCTCGCCGGCAGCAATTGGATCTTTGACACCATGATCCAACGCGGCTTGAGTGATGCGGCAGCCCTGCCCGATCCGTTTACCGGACTCTACCACCCGCAACGCCTGGAGGGCGCCGAGGTAACAGTAGAAGAGGACACGCCTATTCAGAAAACCCTCGACTGGGTGACTTTGGAGACCTCAGAAGAGATAGAGGTGCCCGATGACGCCTGGATTGACTGGGACAGAGATAGCGGCGAGATAATCGATGTCGGCACAGCGCACCCTGACGGCCTGACCGCGCGCGCCCGTACCAAACTGCGCTACTCAGAAGGCTTTCTTGACAGAAATTGGCACGATGGTTCACAGGTTTCCATTGCCGATATGGTAGTGCCTTGGATCCTGCGCTTCGAACGCGCCGACGAGGAAAGTTCGCTGTTCGATCCCAGCCATCTGTCGAGCTTTGAGGTCTATCGCGAGCACTTCCGCGGCTGGCGTATTGTCGACACCGACCCGCTAAGCGTTGAGATATACAGCGATCAAATCTATCCCGATGCCGAATACCTTGCCGCAATGCGTGCCCCAAGCTTTTTACCCTGGCACGTTTTGCAACTCGGGATGGAAGCGGAGCGTCGCGGTGAGCTGGCCTTCTCTTCAACCAAAGCCGACCAACTCGGTGTCGAGTGGCAAAACCTAGTCTCTGGCCCCAGCCTCGAGATCCTGCGCGGCTACCTCAGCTCCGCCGCCGAGGCCGGCCGCTACCCCTACCCGGAGGCGATAGACGAATGGCTGCGCGAAGGTGAGGTTGAACAGCGCCACCAGGCGCTGCAGGATTGGCACGCGCAAAGGGGACACTTCTGGGTTGATGACGGCCCTTACTACCTGCACTCAGTACGCCCCGTCGAGGGTACTTTAGTGCTGCGACGCAATAAGGATTTCCCCGACCGGGGAGATAAATGGCTGCACTTTACTGATCCGCGCATCCCAGAACTCGATCTGCAGGGGCCGCTGGTTATCGAAAAGGGTGCAGGAGCCGAAATCAATTTATCAGTCACCTACGCTGGCGAGCCTTACCCCAACCAAGAGATCGACAGCGCCCGGTATATGCTTTTTGACGGCGATGATGAGCTGCGTCTGCATGGCGAAGCCGAACCAACGGCGGAAGATGGCCGCTGGCAAATCACCATCGAACCGGAAAAACTTGCCGAGCTAGGCACCGGCGCCAACAGCCTGGAGGTAACGGTAATCACGCCTAATGTCGCCTTGCCATCCTTCGCTGCTCACGCCTTCGCGACTGTTCCGCAGCGCGCGGACGAGGCTATCGATGAGGGAGGAGATGAGCCGTGAGCCAAATCGAGAACCCCGCCACCAGCTCACCTGAATCCCCTCCGTCAAAAGCAGCCGGGCGCAACCGGACCAGGCAACTGGTCAGGGATCTGCGTCGCCTCGCGGTTTTCTCTGGGAAACGGTTGGTGGCGCTATTCTTCACCGTGGTGATAGGGGTCTATCTGACCATCTTCATCGCCAATATGGGCGGTCAAATAGATGAACTGCGCCTAGCGCAGATCGAAAACGAGGTCGCTGAAGAGGTGCGGGCCGATCCAGCCTTCCACGATCTCCCCTCGGAGCGCCGCGAGGAGCTCATGGAAGAGCGAATCCAGATGGAAGTCGAGCGCCTGCGCCTCGACGAGCCTTTCCTGGTGAGAAGCGTTGACTACTTGCTGCAAGCTCTATCCCTTGACCTCGGTCGTGCCGAGGAGATGCATAGCGATGCCGGCTCGCGTCAGGTGGCACAGATAATTCTTGAACGCCTGCCGGCAACCGTACTACTGTTCGGCACCGCCAACCTGCTAGTCTTCTTCGTCGCCGTATTCGCCGCCCTAAGCCTATCACGCCGGTACGGGAGCAAACTCGATCGCAGTGTTATCGCCTTAGCGCCAAGTTCCGCAGCCCCTGCCTGGTTCTATGGCATCTTCCTAGTCCTGCTGTTCTCCTTCATGGTGCCTCTGTTCCCTTCTGGTGGCATGGTTTCAGCCCCACCTCCGGAGGGAGGCTGGGCTTATGCAGCTAGTGTAATAAAGCACATGGCCCTCCCCGTGGCAGCCATGTTCATTGCCCAGATATTTATATCCATATATTCCTGGCGAACCTTCTTCCTCATCCATTCCAGTGAGGACTACGTCGAGATGGCACGAGCTAAAGGGCTACCGAATAACCTCATCGAGCAGCGTTATATCCTGCGCCCGACCCTCTCGCCCATCGTCACCAGCTTCCTGCTCATGCTGATTGGCCTGTGGAGTGGCGCCATCATCCTCGAGCAGGTCTTCAACTGGCCCGGTCTAGGTACTCTGCTCTTCGAGGCCATAGGCCATCGTGATACCCCGGTCATCATCGGCTCAGTAGTTATATTTGCCTACTTGCTCGCTATAACCGTGTTCGTGCTCGATTTCCTTTACGCTGTTCTTGACCCCCGGGTCCGCATAGAAGGAGGGCAAAAATGACCCCCTGGCGTGAAGGGCTGCGCAGTCTCAAGCGCTACCCCTCAGCTGCGCTCGGCGTTCTCATTATCGCCGCGCTGGTAGCGACCGCCATTTATGCCGTTGTCTCTATTCCTTACTCGGAGGCGCAGAAGCTATGGCGCGGCGGTGATATGTGGCAGGACTTGCCGGTTAATGCCGGACCGGTGTGGGCCGACCGACTATTCGGCGGTGATGCCCCACGCACTATCAAGGCAGAGAGCGCGGATGCGGCAGTTGCCGAAGAGGCCTACGAAGGTGTTCGCATCGAACAGCAGCGCCTGGAGTTCGACTTCCCGTATAGCGAGTTCCCCAGCGAGGTAAATCTCTTTCTCGAAAGCGACCATGAGCAGCGTCAACCCTTCGTCCGCACGGCCTGGATCACCCCCGAGGGGGATGAGATACCGATTGAGGCGCGTCGGGTTGGGGCCTCGGAGCGCATTTCTATCTCGCAGAACCAAGCGCTAGAGAACCGTCTCGGCCATGCCCCGCAAATCGGTCTGTTCACAAGTGCCGCGCCGGATGCCGAACAGCCTCAAGTACGTGGCGGTGAGTACACCTTACTCGTAGAGACCGTCCACTTTGAAGAGCAGGCCAAACTTGATGCTGAGCTAGTGGTCTACGGCCAGGTTCATGGCTGGGCAGGAACCGATCACCAGCGCCGTGACCTAAGTATAGCGCTGTTGTGGGGAACCCCCATCGCCTTGGCGTTCGGCCTTTTGGCAGCGGTAGGAACCACCGTTACCACGCTGCTCATTGCCGCTACCGGAGTCTGGTACCGCGGCTGGGTAGATGCCACGATTCAGCGCCTTACTGAGATCAATATCATCCTGCCCCTGCTGCCGGTACTAGTAATGATCGGCACACTTTACTCCACCAGTATCTGGCTGATGCTCGGGGTAGTGGTCGTCTTAGGCATATTCAGCGCCGGCATCAAAATGTACCGCGCTATGCTGTTGCCGATTCGCGAAGCCCCGTACATCGAGGCAGCGCGCTCCTACGGAGCTAGCAACATGCGCATAATAATGCGCTACATGGTGCCCCGTATCTTGCCGGTATTGATACCGACCTTCGTGACCCTAATACCGACCTACGTCTTTCTCGAGGCATCTCTTGCCGTGCTGGGCCTCGGCGACCCTGTACTGCCGACTTGGGGCAAGGTTTTGTACGATGCTCAGGACCAGAGTGCCCTCTATCACGGCTTTTATTACTGGGTGCTTAGCCCGGCAGCACTGTTGATGCTTACCGGACTCGGTTTCGCTATGCTGGGTTTTGCTCTGGATCGCGTCTTCAACCCCCGACTGAGGAATCTGTGATGTCGAGCGGCTCATTAATGGAGATAGAAGAGCTGCGTTTGCGCTACCGCACTGAAGATGGCGAGGTATTCGCCGTTGACGGCGTCAATCTAGAGCTGCGCCGCAATGAGGCCCTAGTAGTGCTGGGCGAATCTGGTTGCGGCAAGAGTTCACTTGCCAAGGCCTTGTTGCGGACTCTACCACGCAACGCCTACCCCCCTAGTGGACAAGTACGCCTTGCCGGTGAGAATGTCCTCGCCCTGAGTGAGGAGCAATTTCGCCGCCAAATCCGCTGGACGCGCATGGCCTTAGTCATGCAGGCAGCCATGAATGCGCTAAACCCCGTAGTCCGTGTCGGCGAACAAGTCGCAGAACCGCTGCGTATCCATCGGCGCTGGTCCAAACACCGCGCCATGCAGCGTGCCGCCGAAGCCTTTGAGGAGGTTGGGATAGCCCCGGACTTTCTGCAGCGCTACCCCCATGAGCTTTCTGGCGGCATGCGCCAGCGCGCCGTTCTTGCCATGGCCTTGGTTACTGAGCCGGACTTGATCATCCTCGATGAGCCAACCTCGGCGCTTGATGTCTTGACTCAGGCGTCTATTATGAATGTGCTCAAGCGCATCAAAAACGAGCGCGGCACAAGTTTCATCCTCATAACCCACGATGTCGCCACTTCCAGCGAACTCGCCGACCGCGTCGCCTTAATGTATGCCGGACGAATAGTCGAAGTTGCCGACGCAGAACTGTTCTTTACCCGCCCCGCTCACCCTTACTCCCAAATGCTAATGGCGTCGGTTCCCCATCTACGTCAAAAAGAGCACCCAAAATCCATTCCCGGTCGACCACCAAGCCTGATCGACCCGCCCTCTGGATGCCGCTTTGCTGATCGTTGTCCCAAGCGTTTTGCGCGCTGTAGTGCCGACCCGCCGGCAGCGAACCTCCGCCCCCGCCACTGGGTCAACTGTTGGTTGCATTCGCGGGGAGATAGTTAGTAATGAGTAACACAGGATCGAACTTAGCCGTTACCAAAACCGGCGCAGACTCGGCTGCCTTAAAAGAGCCGCTGCTGGTTGTGGACAGGCTTCAGACCCATTTCGAGCTTCGCCAGTGGGGATTCCTGCGCATCGGATCGGTGCAAGCAGTAGATAATGTCAGCTTCTCACTAGACTCCGGCGAGGCTGCAACAATTGTTGGTGAGAGCGGCTGTGGCAAGAGTTCGCTTGCCCGTACCCTGCTCGGCCTGCATCGCCCGACCGGCGGTGATGTGCGCTTCGCCGGCAGCTCTTTGACAAACCTGCAAGGAAAGACCCTAAAGGCCTATCGCGCCAAGGTTGGCTATGTTCAGCAAGATCCCTATGGGGCCTTGCCCCCCTACATGGACATTCGCCGCATCCTTGAGGAGCCGCTGATTATCCACGGCATAAGCGGCAAAGAAGAACGCCAACGCCGAATTAAGGAGGCGCTCAAGGAGGTTGGCCTAGAGCCTCCACACGAGGTCTGGCGCAAGTTTCCCCACCAACTAAGTGGCGGTCAGCAACAGCGCGTGGTAATAGCTCGCGCACTTATCCTGCGTCCGCAGATGATCATTGCCGACGAGCCGGTATCTATGCTGGACGCATCGGTGAGAGTAGAGATCTTAGAGCTCTTGCGCCACGTCCAGCTCGCTCACGGCATAGCACTTCTCTATATCACCCACGATCTCTCTACCGTGCGCCATTATGCTCACCGCGCAATGGTCATGTACGCTGGACGGATAATCGAACAAGCACCGGTCGACAGTCTGCTCGAGCGCCCTCTTCACCCGTATACAGGGGCACTGCTAGCCGCCCTCTCCGACCCCGACCCTGCCAATGCCCGCCGCCAACGTCGCGTTCCTAAGGGTGAGCCACCCAGTCTCGTCTCACCACCGGAGGGTTGTCGTTTTCACCCACGCTGTTCGCAGGTAATGATCGGTCGGTGCGAATACTTTGCACCCAAGGAATTTCAGCCCCGCATCGGTCATCGGGTAGCCTGCTGGCTAAGAGGTTGATTACTTTCGATGCGATTCCTATTAATCATCATAGCTTTCGCGGTGGTGGCCTATATGGCATTTGCAGCCATGCTCTACACCATGCAAGAGCGTATGGTTCATCTCCCGCAGATCCCTGGGCGGGAACTGGTGGCAACGCCCGATAAGCTTGGACTTGAGTGGCAAGATTTAACTATCACAACCGAGGACAATGTTGACCTCCACGGCTGGCATGTTAAATCCCCCCAGGCGCGAGGTACCTTGCTATTCTTTCACGGCAACGCCGGCAATATATCCCATCGCCTCGATTCGATCGAAATATTCTCCGAGCTTGGCCTAGACGTTGTAATCTTTGACTACCGTGGCTACGGCCAAAGCGAAGGCCGCGCCCACGAACAAGGGCTTCGCCGTGATGCCCGCGCAGCTGCCGAATGGCTGGAGGAAAACCGTGATGGCCTGGCTGGGCCCAAAACCGTCTACTTCGGCCGCTCATTAGGCGGCCCACTTGCTGCGGAGGCTGCCGCTCATCGCCAGCCCAGCGCCCTGATTCTAGAGTCGACCTTCACTTCAGCTGAGGACGTAGCCGGGGATATCTATCCGTTCTTCCCCACTCGCCTGCTAACCCGGCTGGAGTACCCCACGGCCAAGTACCTCAGGCAAACTGATCAGCCGGTTTTGGTAGTCCACAGCCCGGAGGATGAAATAATCCCCTTTCAACACTCCCAGCAACTGCTGGAAATAGCCGGCGATAGGGGGCAGATGCTCCAGATCAGGGGCGATCACAACACCGGCTTCAGGGTCAGCGGCGACACCTATATTAGCGGCCTGCGCGATTTTATCCGCTCCATTGGTGAGGATTAGGCAGGCAGGTCGGCGGGCAGCCTGCCTCAGGCTGCTTAGATGAGCTAGCCGCATTCCCTCACACGGGACGGGCGCGGTGCCGGGGTGCTCCTTCACTTACCCACTAGACCACACGCCCGACCAGACAAGGGCCACACCAGACCTGCGCTACTAATTTGCCTTGTGCAGGGCTCGCTTGCCTACCGCCAAAGCCGCCTCCCGAACCGCCTCGGAGAGTGTCGGATGGGCATGCATTGTCCGTGCCAGGTCCTCTGCCGAGCCGGCAAACTCCATTGTCACCACCGCCTCGGCGATCAGCTCAGAGGCTTGCGGGCCAATTATATGGGCCCCCAGCAACCGATCAGACTCGGCGTGGGCAAGCAGCTTGACCATGCCAGTAGAGTGATCCATTGCCCGCGCCCTGCCAGTGGCAGCAAAGGGGAATGTACCGATGTTGAACGGCACTCCAGCCGCCTTGAGCTGCGCCTCTGTTCGACCGACCCAGGCAATCTCCGGATCGGTGTAGATTACCCAGGGGATGGTCTCATAATTGACATGGCCTGCCTTACCGGCAATGCGCTCGGCGACCATCACGCCCTCTTCCTGCCCTTTGTGGGCCAGCATCGGCCCGCGAACCACATCGCCTATGGCGTAGACGTCGGGCAGATTTGTGCGACAGTGCTCATCGACGTTGATAAAACCGCGCTCATCAAGCAGCAGATCGACATCGCCTGAGACCAGATTATCGGTGTTCGGCCGACGCCCAACAGCGACAATGAGCTTATCTACCGTCAACTGCTGTTCACCTTTTTTGTCTTCGTAGTTAACCGTAACCGCTGCCTCTGCACCGCTACCAATCTCTGTACCAGTAACCCGACAACCTAAGCGGATATCCAGGCCCTGATCCTTGAACGCCTTCTGCGCGGTGCGGACTACCTGCCTATCCACCGGACCAAGCAACTCATCCTGAGCCTCAAGGAGCACCACCTCGGAACCCAACCTACTCCATACCGAGCCCATTTCCAGTCCGATTACACCCGCACCGATAACACCAAGCCGGGGGGGCACAGCGGTGAGGTCGAGGGCCTGATCAGAGTTAATGATCTTGTCGCCATCCAGTGGTGCTGAACCTATCTCAATGCTGCACGAACCAGGTGCAAGCACCACTGACCCGGCTGTGTACCTCTCGGTAGTACCATCCGCATTGGTAACCTCAACCTCACGATTGTCGACCAACTTGCCGTGACCGTGGATCCATTCGATCTTATTGGCCTTAAAGAGCTGGCGAATGCCTCCGGTCAGATCCTTTACGACCTTATCCTTACGGGCAATCATCTGTTCCACGTTTAGCTCCACCCCTCGGGCGGTAATACCGTGCGCAGAAAGATGTTCCGTTACCTTATGATATTGTTCTGATGAGTCGAGTAGCGCTTTTGAGGGGATACAACCGACATTCAAGCAGGTACCACCAAGTGCCGGCTTGCCATCCTTAAAGACAAAATTGTCCACCACCGCGACCTGCATACCGAGTTGAGCGCTACGAATCGCCCCCACGTATCCGGCTGGCCCAGCGCCAATGAAGATAACATCATAACCGTTTGACATGATCAAACCTCAAGCAGTAAACGCGCCGGATCTTCAATCTGCTCTTTGACAGTGACAAGGAATTGGACCGCTTCGCGGCCATCAATGAGCCGATGATCATAGGAATGCGCCAAATACATCATCGGCTTAATCACCACCTCCCCATCCTGCGCCACCGGGCGCTCCTGGATCTTATGCATACCCAGGATGCCGCTCTGCGGCGGATTGAGGATCGGAGTCGAGAGCAACGATCCGAAGATACCGCCATTAGTGATAGTGAATGTCCCTCCGGTCAGCTCGTCCATAGCGAGCTTGCCGGCCTGCGCTTTGCGCCCCAGTTCGTTGATCTGGGCTTCGATCTCGGCGAATGAGAGCTGATCAGCATCCCGCACCACCGGCACAACCAGTCCTCGTGGTGAAGATACGGCTATACCGATATCGTAGTAACCATGATAAACGATATCACTGCCGTCTATCGAAGCATTTACCGCCGGATAGCGCTTGAGCGCCTCAATAACAGCCTTTACGAAGAACGACATAAAGCCGAGGCGCACATCGTGCATCTTTTCGAAGCGATCACGATAGCGCGAACGGATATCCATAACTGGCTGCATATCCACTTCGTTAAATGTGGTCAGCATAGCGGCCGTGCGTTGCGCCTCAACCAACCGCTCAGCTATGCGTTGGCGCAGCCGCGTCATCGGCACCCGCTCCTCGGGGCGCTCGCCCAGCGCTGGTGCAGCTGCTGCAGCCTGAGCCTCAGGGCCAACTGTCGGTTTACCCTGTTCAAGGTGACGGAGCACATCTTCCTTGGTAAGCCTGCCGTCCTGAGATGACGCCTCGATTAGCGACGCATCCAGATCATGCTCCATGACCAGACGCCGAACTGCCGGGCTGAGATCATCCAGATTGACCTGGTTGGGGGCTTCCGCCGCTGGATCAGTCTCTGTTTCATCCGCCTCTCTAGCGCCTGGCTCTGCACCGCGATCATCACTCTGAGCTGATGCGGAGCCGGCTGAGCCACTCTGCGGCGACTCCTGATTCTTAGCCGGCGTCGCCTCCGGGGCGACCTCCGTGACGGAGCCAGGGCCGTTATCATGTTCTACAGCGCCGAGCACCTCGTCTGCGGTAACCACTTCTCCGACCGGTTTGTGAACCGGCCCCAAGACCCCATCTGCCGGGCTTGGCACCTCCAACACAACCTTATCTGTCTCAAGATCGACGAGGTTTTCATCCCTAGCAACCTTATCACCCGGCTGTTTATGCCAGGCAACTACCGTCGCCTCAGCCACTGATTCAGGCAACTCCGGGACTTTTATCTCCACGCTCATGGGGCTCCCCTTGCTTGCTTAACTGCGGCTCCGGTAACTGCTCCAGATACCAGCCAGGACGCTACTCTAAAGCCTTGCCCTCTTTGTTCCTAGACAGACTCTACACCCAGGGCTCTATCAACCAACTCACGCTGCTGCTCGTGGTGCAGTTTGGGATAGCCTACCGCCGGTGATGCAGCAGCAGGGCGCCCGGCATAGTGCAACCTTTGATCGCCAACCAGACAATTTAGTATATGGTGATTGGTGGAATACCACGCACCCTGATTCTTCGGCTCTTCCTGACACCAAACCACTACTCTTGCTCCAGGGTAACATTGACTCATTAGTTCTTTGAGTGAGCCTTCTGGAAATGGGTAGAGCTGCTCGATGCGCAGGATCGCAACCTTCTCGAGCCCGAGTCGGCGGCGCGCCTCAAGCAGATCGTAATAGACCTTGCCCGCGCACAGCACTACCCTCTTGCACTGTTGAGGATCTATCGGGTCGATCTCATCGATAACTGTGCTGAAGCTACCCCTAGTCAAGTCATCAAGACTGGATGTCGACAGCTTATGCCTAAGCAAGCTTTTTGGTGTCAGGACGATCAGCGGCTTACGGAACCGGCGCAGCATCTGCCGGCGCAGCATATGGTAGAACTGAGCCGGCGTCGATGGTACGCATACCTGTATATTCTCCTCGGCACAGAGCTGGAGAAAACGCTCGAGGCGTGCAGAGGAGTGTTCCGGACCCTGGCCCTCATAGCCATGCGGCAGAAACAGTGTCAAGCCGCTAAGCCTGCCCCATTTGGCCTCACCAGCGGCAATAAACTGATCAATTACCACCTGGGCGCCGTTAACAAAATCACCGAACTGCGCCTCCCAGATGGTTAAGGTATCGGGTTCGCTCGTGGCATATCCGTACTCAAAGCCCAGCACCGCCTCCTCTGATAGCAGCGAATCGATAACCACGAAGTCCTTGGGCTCGGTCGTGACATCTTGCAGAGGCGTAAAGGTGGAGCCATCGGCCATATTATGGAGGACCGCATGGCGATGGAAGAATGTACCGCGCCCAGAATCTTGGCCGCTCAGCCGCACCCGGTAACCGTCTTGCAGTAGAGTGCCATAGGCCATGGTCTCAGCGAATCCCCAATCAAGCGGCAAAGCCCCCGCAGCCATCTTCCGCCTGCTCTCGCGAATCGCTGCAACGCGTGGGTTGAGTTCAAAGCCCTCGGGCAGAACATCGAGTATCGCCTGCAGGTCTCGCAAGCGCTCCTGACTTACTGCAGTATCGACCGATTCGTGCCAACAGCCATCGAAAAACCGGTGCCAATCGGCCACAAACTCATTCCGCACCCCGGTTATGATGTTGGTGGCGACAACTTCCCTGTTTTCAAGCGCTGCCCGGTAGTCGCCGACCATCTCTTCGGCCTCATTGGCACCAAACACTCCCTCCTCAGCCAATTGCTGGGCATATAACTGGCGCACAGTCGGACGATTGCGTATCTTTTGATACATCATAGGCTGGGTGGCGGCCGGCTCATCCGCCTCGTTATGGCCGTGGCGGCGATAGCAGATCATATCGATAACCACGTCACGGCGGAAGGTGTTGCGGTAATCCAAAGCCAGCGCGGTGGCAAATGCCACCATCTCTGGATCATCACCGTTGACATGGAAGATTGGAGCCTGGACGATTTTCGCTACCTCAGTGCAGTAGAGGCTAGAGCGCGTATCGAGCGGATTTGAAGTGGTAAAGCCGATCTGATTATTGATTACCACATGGACTGTGCCGCCGGTGTAGAAACCCCGCGCCTGCGACAGCTGAAAGGTCTCCATTACCACACCCTGACCGGCGAATGCAGCATCACCGTGAATGAGCACCGGTAGAACCTGCCCGCCCTCATCATCTCGGCGCCGCCGCATGCGCGCCCGGCAAGAGCCTTCGACCACCGGATTAACTATCTCGAGGTGGGACGGATTAAATGCCAAGGCTATATGCATGGGGCCGCCAGGAGTTTGGACATCGGAGGAAAAGCCCATATGGTACTTGACGTCACCTGAGCCATTACCGTCGCGCTGGTAACGCCCTTCAAATTCCGCGAATAGATCTCCCGGATCCTTACCGAGGATATTGATCAGCACGTTAAGCCGGCCCCGGTGGGCCATGCCCAGCACCATCTCCTTGATGCCCTGAGTCCCGGCGCGCTGGATCAGATCATGCAGTAACGGTATCAGGGCATCCCCACCCTCGAGAGAAAACCGCTTCTGGCCAACGTACTTCGAGTGCAGATACTTCTCAATCCCTTCCGCGGCAACCAAGCGCTCGAAAACCTCCTTTTTGCGCGCCGTACTCAACCGCGGTTGTCCCCTGCTCCCCTCAACCCTTTGCTGGATCCAGCGTTTTTGCTCGGTATCCGTTATGTGCATATACTCCGAGCCCAGCGCACCTGAATAAACCTGCTGGAGCAGAGCAATGATCTCGCGCAGAGTCATGCGTGGCTCTGCGTATAACGAGCCGGTGTTGAAGGTTTCGTCCAGATCCTCCTCGCCCAGGCCGTGGAAAGCCGGATCGAGATCTGGCACTGGGGGTTTAGGGCGCAGCTGCAGGGGGTCCAAATCGGCCGCCTGGTGGCCGCGAAAGCGATAAGAATTGATAAGGCGCAGCACTGCGGCCTGCTTCTCCGCAGCATCAGGGCTAAGCTCAGCAACACCTGCACCACCCCGGCGCCGCCAGCCGGCACGGCCATAGCGCTCGAAGCGCTTGCGCACCTGGCTGTGAGGGACGTCCTGACCGTTGCCGGCGGAGCGCTCTAAGGCACGGAAGTAGTCACGCCAATCGGCTTCCACGCTCTCAGGGTCGGTGAGATAAGCCTCGTATAGGCCCTCAATGTAACCGGCATTGGCCCCGTGGAGGTAGGAACTGCGCAGCTTTTGCAGGAAACCGTCTTTTGCGCTCATATATAAACTCTAACTCAGCTTTGCGACTACGACCCCCGCGCAGCCTGCTTTGAATCTTTATCACCCACCAGCCGCGGCCGGCCCGCTAACAGAATACCTATCTCATAGAGCAGCCACACCGGTATCGCCAGCAAGACCTGGGAGAGCACATCAGGTGGGGTCAAAAGCATTCCGAGCACGAAGGCCCCCACAATCACATACGGCCTCTTAGCGGCCAAATCCTCGCGAGTGGTCACCCCGGTGCGCACCAGCAATATCGTAGCAATGGGCACCTGAAACGCGACCCCAAAGGCAAAGAAAAGGGTCAGTACAAACGAGAGATACTCGCCAATGTCGGTCATCATCTGCACCCCTTCAGGTGAGACAAAGGCGAAGAAGCGAAAGGCAATGGGGAAGACCACAAAAAAGGCGAAAGCCCCGCCCAGATAGAACAGCGAAGTGCTCGATATGAGCAGCGGCCAAACCAAGCGCCGCTCCCGCCTATAGAGCCCCGGGGCAACAAAAGCCCAGATCTGGTAGAGGATATAGGGAATAGTGATCACCACCGCAGCGACGAGGGCCAGCTTCATCGGGATCAGGAAAGGCGACGCCACCTTGATGGCGATCATTGAAGTGCCTTCGGGCAGAATTTCCTGCAGCGGTCCAGCAATCAGGCTGTATAGATTATCGCGGAAAGGGTAGAGCGCTAAGAATGCGATCAAAACCACCCCGGTTATCTTCAGCAACCGGGAGCGCAGCTCCTTCAGGTGGCTTAGCAGGGGCTGCTCCATGGTTGCGGCATACTCCCCAGCCTTAGCGGCGCGCTCAGCGTTCTGCTCCGCGTCAGCATTATTACCTTCCCCACGCGGTTGATCCTGGCCGCTCACTCCTGCTGCTCCTGCTTATTTTGCTGCTCTTCGTGGCGCTTAGGCTGCTGCTCTTGACCGCCATCAGCAGTGCCCTGCTGTGCTTGGGTTGAGTCCGGATCTTGGGCAGGGGGCGGAGAGGAAGAGGAATCACTGCTAGTAACACCCGCGGTAGCACTTGCAGAGGTTTGCGGGGTGCGTGGCTCCCCCTGTTCAGCACGCTCGGCCCGGCGCAACCGCTCAGAACGCTGTTCTTCCAAGGCCGAACGCCTGGTACTTGATTCTATCTCCATGCGCCGAGCGTCCAGATCCCGGCGGGTTGACTCAACATCACGGCGTAGCGAATCACCTACCCGGCGCATTTCCTCAATCTGTAACTCGCGCTCAACCTCTGTTCGCGCCGCATTAAACGAACTGCGTGCCCAACCCACCCAATAGCCAACCATTCGCGCCGCCTTGGCCATCCTCTCGGGGCCGAGGACTAGCAGTCCAATGAGACAGATAATAAGAACTTCCCAGAAGCCTAGGTCGAACATCTTCTATACACAGGCTAGTAGCTCAGTGCGAACTGCGATCATGCTGACCAGCCGCATCCTGCGACCGGCTGCGATCGCTATCGGCTGAGTTACTGCTCTGGTGCTCTATGGTGCTAGAACCCTGTCGCGGTTGCTCGCTCTCTTCACGGCCACCATCCTGCTCGCCAGATTGCACCGAATCCTTGAAGCCGCGAATGGCACTGCCTAAATCACCACCAATATTGCGCAGCCGCTTGGTACCAAACAGCAATGCAACTATCAGCAGTACGATGAGTAATGACCAAACACTCACTCCCATGGTGTCTCCCCCTGTGGCGGTTTACCTACCGCCCACTAAGTTATGTAGAAACTTTAACCGCTGCTCGCGCAACAGCCTAATTTTCACCATTTTGGCCTCGCGCCGCCTTCTCATCCAGGCCCGAACGCCCCAAGCGGCGCTGTAATTCGGCAAGCACCTCATCGATATCGATGCCGCTAGCATTGAGCATTACCAAACTATGGAACCATAGATCAGCGGTTTCATAAACTAACTGCTGACGCTCTCCTCCCTTAGCAGCTATAACTGCCTCGGTAGCCTCCTCACCAACCTTTTTGAGGATGGCATCAAGCCCCTTACTGTGCAGTTTGGCAACATAAGAGCTGTCCGCAGGAGCGCTACGACGTTGTTCAATGGTAGCAGCAAGTTGCTGAAGAATCTCGCGCGCGTCGCTCATAGCTGAAGCCCCATAAGAAGGCCGATTGGATTGGTAGCAGTTGGCCTCATCAGCGCCGTCATGTTCATAACCGTACCTCGATTCCCCGCCGAGCCATATGTTGCTTAGCCTGCTCTACCGAGAACTCACCGAAGTGGAAAATGCTGGCAGCCAGCACGGCATCAGCCCGGCCCTGATCGACACCATCAGCCAGATGCTCAAGGCTGCCTACCCCCCCTGAGGCGATAACCGGCACCGGCACGCTATCAGCAACCTCGCGGGTTAAGGGCAGGTCGAAGCCGCTGCGGGTGCCATCACGATCCATGCTGGTCAGCAGGATCTCACCGGCACCCAGCTCGGCCATGCGTAGCGACCACTCCACAGCATCTATGCCGGTCGGTTCGCGCCCACCGTGAGTAAAGACTTCCCAGCGCGCCGGCTCGCTCTCCACCTGCTTGGCGTCGACAGCAACCACTATGCACTGGGAGCCAAAGCGCGCGGCAGCATCGCTGACCAGAGTCGGGTTGTGCACTGCAGCGGTGTTGATCGCCACCTTATCGGCACCGGAGTTAAGCAGGCGGCGAACATCGGCCACCTCGCGCACCCCGCCACCGACGGTAAGGGGAATAAACACCTGCCCGGCAACCGCCTCGACGACATCGTAAATAGTCTGCCGGCCTTCGTGACTGGCGGTAATGTCCAGGAAGGTTAATTCATCAGCGCCCATCGCATCGTAGGTTCGGGCCACCTCGACCGGGTCGCCGGCATCGCGGATATCGACAAACTTGACCCCTTTGACAACCCGGCCACAGTCGACATCCAGGCAGGGAATGATCCGTTTAGCAGTCATGCTCTTGCCTCCCGGGCAGCGGCGATCGCCTTACCCAGATCAAGCTCACCGGCATAGATCGCCCGACCGACTATAGCCCCGGCAATTCCCTCTGGGGCTTGGGCAAGAGTCCGAATCTCCGCCTCACTGCTGACCCCACCGGAGGCGATAACGGGTATCGACACCGAGCGCGCCAACTCCCGGGTAGCCTCAATATTACACCCCTGCAGCATGCCGTCACGGCCGATGTCGGTAAAGATGAGCGCCGCCACTCCGGCAGCGGCGAAGCGCTGGGCCAGATCTACGCTGCGCACATCGGATGTCTGCTCCCAACCATGAGTGGCAATATAGCCACCACGAGCATCCAAACCGACACATACCTGCTGCGGAAAATCCCGGCATAACTGCTCAACAAACTCCGGTTCGCGAACGGCGCGCGTACCGATAATAACGGAACCTACCCCGGCATTGAGATAGCGCTCTACCGTCTCCCGGCTGCGCACACCGCCGCCTATCTGCAGCTTCAGTTGGGGGTTAGCCCGTGCTATGGCGTGGACGGTCTGCTCATGAGCCGGCTCCCCTTTTACCGCACCGTCAAGATCGACAAGGTGGAGCCGCTCTGCACCAGCCGCCGCCCACCGCTCGGCCACAGCAATTGGATCATCGGCATAGATCGTCTCATCGTCCATCCTGCCTTGGCGCAGACGCACACATTTACCGCCTTTTAAGTCAATTGCCGGGATTACGATCACAACTTAACTCCAACTGCCATCCCAAGTTACGAAATTACGGTAGAGTTGCAGGCCCACGGCCTGGCTCTTCTCCGGGTGGAACTGCACCGCGAAGCAGCTGCCCCGTGCTAAAGCGGCGGCAAAGCGCCGGCCATGTTCGGCCTCTCCCACAACAGCGTGCCGGTCCCCCGAGACAGCGTAGTAGCTATGTACGAAGTAGAACCAGGAACCGTCCTTTATTCCTGCCCACAGCGGGTGGGGGTTGGCTTGATACACCCTACTCCAACCCATGTGGGGCACTTTCAATACCCGACCCACGCCATCTAAATCACCGCGCGGAAAATGCAGCACTTGACCAGGCACCAGCCCCAGCCCAGCAACTCCACCGCTCTCCTCACTGTGCTCAAGTAACGCCTGCATGCCCAAGCAAATCCCTAGGAATGGCTTGCTGGTCGCCGCCTCGATTACCGCCTCACGCAGGCCTAAGCGAGTGAGCTCCACCATGCAGTCGCCGATCGCCCCTACGCCAGGCAGCACCACTCTGTCAGCATCACGGACTTGCTGAGGATCGGCGGTCACGACCAGCTCGCACCGACCCTCGGCGGCGTGCTCAAATGCCCGGCGCACTGAGTAGAGGTTGCCCATTCCGTAATCGACGATAGCGAGTTGGACCCTGCTCATAATGCACCCTTAGTAGATGGCACCAGGCCGGCCGCGCGCGGATCGAGTTCCACCGCACTGCGCAGGGCACGCCCGAAGGCCTTGAACAGCGCCTCGGCCATATGATGGGCATTGCGCCCGCGCAGCACATCAAGGTGCGCGGTAAGGGAAGCATTGAAGGCCAAGGCGCGGAAAAATTCCTCGATCAGTTCAGTATCCAGAGCACCGACGCGCTCGCGGGGGAAATCGGCCTGATACTCCAGGCCTGCCCTGCCGGAGAGGTCGATGACCGCACGCGCTAGAGACTCATCGAGCGGGACGTAGGCATGTCCGTAACGGCTGACACCCCTCTTATCACCCCAGGCAAGGCTCAAGGCCTGACCTAGAGTAATGCCTATATCCTCAACACTGTGGTGATCATCAATCCAGGTGTCGCCGCTAGCGCTAATCTGCAGATCGATCATGCCGTGGCGGGCAATCTGCTCGAGCATGTGGGCAAGAAACGGAACTCCGCAGTCGATCTCGGCCTTGCCCGTACCATCCAGATCGACTCTAACCTCCACTTGTGTCTCTTTTGTCTTCCGCTGTGCGGCACCGATGCGCTCTGCCATGGATGAATTAAAAACTAGCTGCTGGGTTTGCGCTCAGCATATCATATCAATCATCTGCCGGCGGCACCCGCAACCAGAACGTAACCGGCCCGTCATTGGTCAAAGTCACCTGCATATCGGCCCCAAACACCCCACTGGCAACGCTGCCACTTGCCCTGCGGCGCAGTGTTTGGCACAGCTTTTTAAACAGCTCTTGGCCTTGCTCGGGAGGCGCTGAACCACTGAAGCTCGGTCGATTGCCTTTGCGGGTATCAGCAGCGAGGGTAAATTGCGGCACGATAAGCAGGTCAGCTCGAATATCCTCTACTGACAGGTTCATCTTGCCCGCCTGATCAGCGAAAATTCTGTAGTTGAGCAGCCGCTCACTCAGACGCTCTACCTGAGGCGCACCATCCCCCTTCTCTGCTGCCACTAGCGCTAGTACGCCCTGCTCAATGGCGCCGACGACCTCGCTATCGACTGCAACCTGCGCTTGGGTTACCCGCTGGATTAGAGCAATCATGCTGGTGGGGAAGTTGTGTGATTAATTATTGCTTCGCCTACTGCTGCCACTTGCTTAAGCCGCGACTCCTGCGCCGGATCACGCCACCCATGCCTCTACTGAGGAGGCTGCTGTGATTCCATCCCTAGGATGCTTCCCCTAAGATGCTTCTTGGCGCCGTCCCTGGCACCACCCCCCCGCCGCAAGTGCTGCATGGCTCAACAGCCCTTCGGTTGATCCCAGCCGGGCGGGAGGCACAGGATAGCTGTGCAACTCACGAAGACCGCTCTTAGGATTTAGATCCTGAGCCTTTTCCGCTGCTGCCACCTGCTCCCTGTGTTGCTGCTCGTGACAGTTCCCGCATGGCCTCCTGGGCGCGCTCAGTCGCCTCCTGCCACGACTTAAGGACACGCTGACCCTCTTCATCCCACTGCTGGGCCATTTGCGTTGGGTCCATATTCTTGGCGTTGTCGAACCAAGCGTTCCAGAGCTTACTCTGCGCCTCGGTCCAGGCCTTCATCATCTCCTGGGTCTGCTTCATGGCCTCTTCCATGCCCTGCGGTGCACTCTGCTCCACACCCGGCTGTTCAGTCCACTTGCGCGTCCACTCGACCTGCGCCTCAAGCGCTTGACGAACCGCGTTTTCCCACGCCTCAAGGCAGCTCTGATACTGTTTGCGCCACTCTTCAGCGCCAACCCCTTGAGGCATTTGGCCTCCCTTAACTGACTGCAGCCAGCTATCCCACATCTTCTTCTGCATGTCAGTCCACTCGCGGACCATGTCTTCCATAGCTTTATTAGCGTTCATAGCTCAACCCCCCTTGCTGGGTAGCTCGTCTAGTTGCAGCGCGGCAGTGGAGGACGCCCTTCGGCATCAGCCGCGACGCCCGATAATCAAAACGTAGACAATAGTGAACCACAAAACCCCTTGCTTTCGCATTACAGACACGATTACATAAAGTGATGGCTGTTAGACACTGGAAAACTCGCAGCGTAGATGGGTTGCTCTCCTTTTTTGCTCTATTGCCTCTGCCCGCGCTGCATATGCTTGGCTGGTTAGTGGGGCACCTAGCCTACATTGTACCCAATCGTGCGCGACTTATCGCCGCAACTAATATCAATTTATGCTTCCCCTCTAAACCCGCTGCCCAGCAACGCAGACTGCTGCGGCTCTGCTTAGTCGAAACAGGTAAGACAGCGCTGGAGATAGGCCCAATATTCAAAAGACAGCCCCAGCATCTGACCAGAAGATGGGTTGTGGATGTCTTCGGCGCGGAACACCTAACGGCCGCAATGGATCATGGTACAGGCACCATCTTACTTGCCCCGCACTACGGCTGCTGGGAGCTACTCAACCTGTGGGTTGCTGAGCGCCATCCCTTAACCGCGCTCTACCGACCACCCCGACAGCGCTCCCTAGAACCGATCCTCCTTGAGGGCCGCACCCGCAATGGCGCGCGTATGTTGCCGGCCGGCCCACAGGGTATCAGGGGGATCATGAAGGCACTAAACGCAGGGGAGAGCGTCGGCATCCTCCCCGACCAAGAGCCCGAGGGCAATGAGCCGTTTGCCCCGCTCTTCGGCCAACCCGCCAAGACTATGACTCTGGCCAGCCGCGTTGCCTATAAATCGCAAGCCCCCGTACTGTTTGCATGCGCTAGACGGTTGCCCGCAGCAAAGGGTTTTGAGCTTCACTTCATCCCCGCTGATGCTGACATTGCCAACCCCGACCCACAACTTGCCGCTGCAGCTGTTAATCGCGGTGTCGAGGCCTGCGTTAGGCTAGCTCCGGAGCAGTACCAGTGGACCTACAAACGCTTTGCCACTCAGCCCGATGGCCACAGCCCCTATCCTGGCCGTGGCAAACGCCGGAACAAGAGAAAAACAGCGACGCGCGCCTGAAGGGTGCCTCTAAAAACTTTGCCGGCGCCACCATCCGCCCCGGTGTGGAGGACGCCGTGAATCCATCCCTGGAGGCTTCATGGCGCCATCCCTGGCGCCAAGACCTCCACACCGGGGCGGATGGTGGCGCCGGCAAAGTTTTTAGATGTTCCCTGAAAGAGTTGCTTACTCAGGGCCAAAGGGAATAAACTGTGCGTTTAGCTCCATTGAAAAAATTCCAACGTAAGAGAAGGTCAAAAGACGCATGCCGATAGTCAAAGTACGCGAGAACGAGCCATTCGAGGTTGCGCTGCGCAGATTCAAGCGCTCATGTGAAAAGGCCGGAGTTCTTTCCGAGATCCGCCGCCGCGAGTATTACGAAAAGCCGACCCAAGTACGCAAGCGTAAGCAAGCAGCCGCGATCAAGAGGCACATGAAGCGCATACAGCGCGAGCAGCAACGCCGTCAGCGCGCGTACTAAGGTACCGGCCTCAGGCCTGACCAATCAACCTGCAGCAGTTACGCTTAGGCGCCTGTCTTGCGAGAAAATGGAAACCGACGTGGCTACCCAAAGCATAAAAAACCGCTTGCTTGACGCCATAAAAGACGCCATGCGCGCCGGCGACAAGGAGCGACTAGCCGTCCTGCGTGCGGCGAGTGCGGCCATTAAGCAGCGCGAGGTCGATGAGCGTATTGACTTGGCGGAGAACGATGCCGCTGCCACTGAGGTCCTGACCAAGATGGCAAAGCAGTGTCGCGACTCGGCACAGCAGTATAGAGAAGCAGGTGAGGCCGCTCGAGCAGCAGCCGAAGAAAAAGAGATCGAGATCATCAGTGAGTTCCTTCCTGAACCTGCCAGCGAGGCAGAGATCGATTCGCTCATAGACGAGGCAATCGTAGCTACCGGGGCCAATTCGATGAAGGAGATGGGTCAGGTTATGGGCAAAATCAAACCCAAACTCCAAGGCAGGGCTGACTTAGCGGCAGTAAGCGCCCGCGTCAAATCCCGGTTAAGCACCCAGACAGGCTAAGCAGACAGGTAATGGCGGGACGCATCCCGCAGGAGTTCATTGATGATCTCCTCCAGCGCACCGACATTGTTGGAGTAATTGGAGAGCGCGTCCCACTGCGCCAGGCGGGCTCCAACTACAAGGCGCTTTGCCCTTTTCACGAAGAGCGCACCCCCTCGTTTACAGTAAGCCCTGAACGCCAAACCTATCGCTGTTTCGGATGCGGGGCCCACGGCACCGTAATCGGGTTTTTGATGGACCACGATCGGCTCGGCTTTCGCGAGGCAGTAGCCGAGCTCGCGGCCAGGGTTGGCCTCCAAATCCCTTCGGTCTCGGACCCCAAGTCTTCCCCAAGGGAAGATAACGAGCCCCTCTATGCAGTACTGGCAAAAGCAGACCGTTTCTATCGTGAGGCACTGCGTAGCCACCCCAAGCGCAATGCAGCGGTTGACTATCTGCGCCAGCGCGGCATTAGCGGCGAGGTGGCCGCCCAGTTCGGGATTGGTTTCGCCCCGCCCGGCTGGAACAATCTGCTCAAGCACTTAGATGCTCCCCAGGACGCCATCAAGGCAGGGCTAATCATTGAGCGGGACGGCAAAACCTACGATCGCTTCCGTGATCGGATAACCTTCCCGATCCATGACCGACGCGGCCGTGTCGTCGCCTTCGGCGCCCGTGTAGTTACCGATGGTGAGCCAAAGTACCTCAACTCACCGGAAAGCCCGATATTTCAGAAAGGCCGTGAGATATACGGCTTATACCACGCTTTGCAGGCGCAGCGGCGCATTGAGCGGCTGATCGTGGTAGAGGGCTACATGGATGTGATCGCCTTAACTCAAGCCGGCATACCCGGCGCCGTTGCCACCTTGGGCACTGCGACGACGCGCGAGCAAGCCCTACTGTTGCTGCGCAGCGCCCCGGAAGTGGTGCTCTGTTTCGACGGCGACAGTGCCGGCCAAGGCGCAGCCTTCCGCGCGGCGGAAAACCTTCTGCCGGTCCTCCAGGGCGATCGCCAAGTCAGGGTAATGATACTGCCCCAGGGCAGTGACCCAGATGATCTAATTCGTCAAGACGGCCGTGAGGCCTTCGAAAACCGCCTGAACAACGCCTCACCAGTCATTGAACTCTACCTCTCGCATCTACATAGTGACTGCGACCTAGCCACGGTAGACGGCCGTACCCGCATGCTTGAACGTGCCTCTGGACTGCTTAAACGCATCCCTGATGGCATTTTGCGCGAGACCCTGCTCGGCCGCCTTGCCGACCTCACCCACACTGATCCGCAACGAATCGACAATCTCTGCCGCAGCCAGCCACCCAAATCCAGCCATGCAACTCCCAGCGACAGAGTCAAGAACCAGCAAGTTAGCCACCACAAACGCCAATCATCGTCCCCACTTGGTGGTAGTTCTGACCCAGGGCGGCGCACCCCGGTGCGCCACGCTATTGCATTACTCCTTCAGCAGCCGCAACTTGCTTACTTGGCTGGCGATCCCGACCGCTTTGCCGATCGCGGCATCGCTGGACTAGAACTTCTCCAACACCTACTTGAAATAATCCGCGCTGACCCCCACACAACTACTGCACGCTTACTTGAGAAGTTTCGCGACGACCGTCATGAAGGCGCACTGCAAAAGCTCGCCGCCTGGCAGCCAGCTGAGCGGGCGGTAGAGCGAGAGCAGGAAATGCGCGATGCGCTGATGCGGATAGAGGAGCGGATCATCGCTCGCGAACAGGAGAAAATCATTGAGCAGCTTGCTTGTCAGCCCCAAAACTGTGTGCTTGAGCAACGTCTTAAGGATGCCCAGCGATTGCAATTTCTATTCGACAAGCTAAAGGCGCAAGGGCTTGAAGCCGATACGGAGGGTGCAGAGATGAGCAGACTGCGCAATCACTTTAATCTCGATTGATTTGGCAACCTATTCCTTGCCTAAACGGCGGGGATAACATATTATGGAATGTTGCTCCAGCGCGTATTCTTCCCTTTAGCAACAGCAGACCTGATCAAAGCCTATGTCACAGGATCAGCAGTCCCAAATCAAACAGCTCATTGCCAAAGGCAAGGAGCAAGGCTTCCTAACCTATGCGGAGGTTAACGACCACCTCCCCGATGATATCGTCGACCCTGACCAGATAGAAGATATCATCGGCATGATTAACGACATGGGGATTCATGTCCACGAGACAGCGCCAGACTCAGATGAACTGCTGCTTGCTGAGACAACCGTCCCTACCGACGAGGATGAGGCAGAAGAGGCTGCGGCGGCGTTAGCAGCGGTAGATGCTGAGTTCGGTCGCACGACGGATCCTGTCCGTATGTACATGCGCGAGATGGGCTCGGTTGAGCTGTTGACCAGGGAAGGCGAAATACAGCTAGCTAAGCGTATAGAGGACGGCCTCGACCGGGCTTTGGAGGCGCTCTCTGCATATCCAGAGGCCTCCCGCCAGTTGATTTATCTCTATGATCGGGCACAAGAAGGTGAGGCGCGCCTAACCGATATCGTCGCTGGCTTTCGTGACGAATCCGCTAATGAGGCCAGCGGCACCGAAGCAATTGCCCAAGAGCCGCCGGCAGATGAGGCGGCTGTCGATGCTGACGGTGAACAGACTCCACCGGAATTCGGCCCAGATCCCGAAGCGGTTCGGGAGGTATTTGAACGCCTGCGCAGCGCTTACCAAGAGATGCAGCAGGTGCTCGTCGAGCAGGGCTCCAGCTCCCCGCGCATCGACGAGCTCCGGCAGGAATTGCGGGATATTTTCCTGACTATCAAGTTTACGCCCAAAGTGACAGATGCGGTGGCTGATAGGCTACGCGCCACAGTAGACACCATTCGCGAGCGTGAGCGCGAAATCATGGCTATCTGTACGCGCGACGGTCAAATTCCCCGCAAGGAGTTTGTCAAGAGCTTCCAAGATCGCGAGACCGACCTGGACTGGATTAGCGATCTAATCGGACAAGATGATGATCGCATTGCACGGCTCCAGCCCCATGTCACCAAGATTCGTCGCGCCCAGAGTGAACTCAAACAGATTGAGGACCAGAACGCCCTCTCTGTAGCCGAGATCAAAGAGATAAACAGGCGCATGTCGATCGGCGAGGCCAAGGCTCGGCGTGCCAAAAAAGAGATGGTGGAAGCGAACCTGCGCCTGGTCATTTCCATCGCCAAGAAGTACACTAACCGCGGCTTACAGTTCCTAGATCTGATTCAGGAAGGTAACATAGGCCTGATGAAGGCTGTTGATAAGTTTGAGTACCGGCGCGGCTACAAGTTCTCGACCTATGCCACCTGGTGGATACGTCAGGCAATAACCAGGTCGATTGCAGATCAAGCACGCACAATCCGCATCCCGGTGCATATGATTGAGACCATCAACAAGCTCAACCGGGTATCGCGGCAGATGCTCCAGGAAATGGGCCGGGAGGCTACTCCGGAGGAGCTGGCAGAGCGCATGGAGATGCCTGAGGACAAAGTGCGCAAGGTCCTCAAGATCGCTAAAGAGCCTATATCAATGGAGACTCCCATTGGCGATGACGAAGATAGCCACCTTGGTGACTTCATTGAGGATACGAGCGTAACGTCGCCGGCGGACTCGGCAACTTCAGAGGGTTTGCGTGAGTCGGTACGTGAGGTATTATCGGGGCTGACACCGCGCGAGGCTAAAGTCTTGCGCATGCGCTTCGGAATAGATATGAATACTGATCATACACTCGAAGAAGTTGGCAAGCAGTTCGACGTGACTCGTGAGCGGATTAGACAGATAGAGGCGAAGGCACTGCGAAAGTTACGTCATCCGACACGCTCAGAAGGATTGAGGAGCTTCTTGGAAGAATAGTTAGGTTAATGCGCGGTGCGTCACCGCTCTTCCCCCCCCCCCCCCCCTCCCCCCCCAGGGCATGGCGCATCGCGCTCTTCATAAGGGCCTGTAGCTCAGTGGTTAGAGCAGTGGACTCATAATCCATTGGTCGTAGGTTCGAATCCTACCGGGCCCACCATTTTGTGAAATACTCTCTGCGGACACTCGCCAGCAGTGCCTAACCCACTTGGCCGCGGACCGCAGCCTTAACTCCCTGATCCTGCCGCCCTTACTACCGTGTGATCGCGTATTTACTTATCAACCTGCAAAATAATCCCTTATAAGCCTTCCAAACCCGCGCTATTTGTGCTAATTAGAAGTTACACTCTTTTGCTTTAGCTTTAGGGCCGCGGTGTAACAGATATCAGGCAGCAGCTGTATTTCACATGAGGCATGACTAACGTGTTAAATATCAAATCCCGCTTTCCTCTACGTAGCTCCTTGATTGCGCTTAGCGCAGCCGTAGTATTCGGTTGCGAAAGCACCCCCACAGAACCAGAGACTTACGTGCCCACCTCACGCCAAGGCCAGGAGGTAGAGGCCATATCAGCAGCTGAAGTCACCATCAGGGCGCGCGGTATTGGCCAGGACATGGCTACAGCACGTGACGATGCCCGCCGTGCAGCGATCTGGGTGGTACTGCATGGTGGTTCCCACCCCCTGCTCATAGATCGCGATGCCCGCCGTGCTTTCGAAGAGCATCAGGAAGATATATTTCGTAACGCCACCGACTTTATCACCGACTACAGTCGGCCTCTAAGCCGTCACCAAGATGGCGACCGCCAGATAGTAGAAAAGGAAGTGCGGGTTAATGAAGCTCGGCTGATGGAAGAGCTTGTCGCCCTCGGGGTCATAACCGATCCAATGGAGGTTTTGGTTGAGCTTGGCCGCCCGCGGATTGCGGTTATACCCCAGTCTGCTGATAAAGAAGATAAGGCGCGCCCAGCTATTACCATGATTTCCGAATACCTGCAGGAGCGTGGGTTTGATGTTGAAGTCCCGCGGGCGAGCGATGAAGTTGACGATATCATCCGCCAGGCTGCGGCACTGGAGGGCGCAGCCGACCCCATGTACGAGTTGGCCCTGCAAACCGGCAGTGATATCTACATCACAGTAGATGTCGAAGAGAGCTCGCGGCGCATTGGCGGTAGTGAGGTGCTGCGTGCAGGTGTCTCTGCCATTGCATACTACACCGCCACCGGCGACCAACTCGGGGCGACTACCGGTCACTCGCCGGAAAGGGACGTCTCTGGCTACAGATCAGTAGTCGAGGAAGCAGCTAACGCCGTCGGCAACCGGATAACCCGCCAAATTGCCCGCAGTTGGATCAACGAACTTGAGCGGGGTCGCCCATTCAAGGTGGTCGTCTCGGCTGAAGAGGGTCAAGCCTCCGCCATTGGCAGGGAGATCCATCGCCTCATGCGTGCAGTCTGCAATGAGTCAACCCGCAACGCCGCCGGCTCAAGCAGCTTTGACTACACCCTGCGCTGCACAGAGCAAAACGACGCCATGGATCTGCTGCTCGACTTGGAAGCCGGCTACGCCGGCCCAGGTGTTATCGAGCGGACCCTTGACAGCGGTTCACTGCTAATCATTACAGCCGGGGAAAGTGGCCATGGCAGCGACATTGTCATCGAGTAAGCGGCA
The DNA here is from genome assembly GCF_002356555.2 of Halorhodospira halochloris. Lineage (NCBI taxonomy): Bacteria > Pseudomonadati > Pseudomonadota > Gammaproteobacteria > Chromatiales > Ectothiorhodospiraceae > Halorhodospira > Halorhodospira halochloris. The sequence continues at coordinate 95,393 of NZ_AP017372.2, read as the reverse complement.
CCTGAGAGACGCCGAGATGTCGCAACACAATCCCCCAGCACAACCCCCACGGCTTTCGTTGTGGGGACCATGGCGCCAGGGACGGCGCTGTGCAACCTCAGGGGCTGTAGGTGTAGCGCCCTGCTCAGCCGGTAAGGCGTGGCTGAGCAGGCTTGGCGTAGCTGGCCGCGCCATGCTCGTCCACGTTGCAATTACACTGATTGTGGTGGCCTCCCTGGTCTTCTCAACTAGTGCTGTTGCTGCCACTCTCACGGCTACCGGCTACGGCAGTTCCGAACGCGAAGCGCGCTCACAAGCTCTGCAGGGGCTCAGTCAGAACATTGCTACGGAGATAGAAGGCGAGATCGAGGTCCGCACCACAATAGATGCCGACGGCGCTAGGGAGGAGATGGACGAGCGGATTGCTGCCCGCTCTGCAGGTTATTTTGAAGGAGTCGAGTATTCTGAGGCAGAGCAGGTCAATGGTGAAAAACGGGTGGAAGCCCGTTTATCGCAGGACGCACTGCTCCAAACCCTACGCCAGCTCCGCCGCTCAGCAGATCGCGAGCTCGACGCTATGAGTAACCACGAGATCGGCGAACTTATCGACCGCGCCGACTTTGGTATAGCACTCGCCGGATACGCCCGCGGCGGGCAACGCACTCAAGCCGAGGAAATCGCCGCCGAGTTGGAAGAAAAAAGGGCGGCGGCCATGCGCTTTCTCGATTTTGGCCACCTAACCTTCGATATTCAACCCGATCAGGCGCAAATACTACTTGAAGGCGAGCGTATCGATAACCGCCAGCGTCAGCTGCTGCCGCCGGGGGTCTACCGCTACCGCATCGAGGCTGATGGCTACCGCACGGAAACCGCCAGTATGCGCCTAAGCGCCCACAGCAACGAGACTATCAGTTTCGCTATGGTGCCTGATGTTGCTGCCAGCGTCCGCCTGGAAGGTACCGACTGCTGCCCGCGCGCCGCACGTCGGGCCTTAGGTGAATACGGGATCAGCGTAGATGATAACTCTGCGGTAACTTTACGCTTCACATTCAATCAAGAGCATCTTGCCGAGATAGGAGGACAGAGCTACTATCGACTCCAAGCGGAGGTAGAGGGGCTATATGAGGGTCAAGTCATGGCCTCTAATAGGGCTACGCTAAGGCGTGTCGCCGAAGGTCAGCTGGACTCACGCTCCACCGCGTTGGTAGAGGCACTTACTAGAGCCATCATCTCTGGGGAAGACGGCAAGGCTATGCTGAGTAAGGCCTCTGAAGAATAGACAAATACAACCGAGCTTCAATGAAATCTGGGGGATAAATGCAACCATGGCAAAGAATTGGCGCTATTGGCGCCGCATCGGTTTTGTTATTAGGCGCTCCACTGTACTCATCAGCCAATGAAGATGTGCCGATATCCGGCGATATCGAACACAGCGATCGTCAAGCTATATTCGGCATATCGACACTCGGTCTGGAGGAGACCGATTACCGTTTTCCTGTTACCTACTGTCCCCACGAGGGTGACTGTAGAGATGTAGGCACCTGGCGTGTCAGCGTCTCACAGAGCTTCGCCGACGGGGTGCTGATGGGCAATATGGGCATGATTATCCCGGCCCGGTACGATCAAATCATCCTTGAAGGGACCGATACCCGCATCGAGACCGCTACCGAGGTTCACGAGATTGAGGACTCCTGGGTACCGGAATTTAGCTTCTCCGCCGGGCAAGACTTCGATACATATATCGAGCAGCTGCAAAGCCACCTCAACGACAATATAGCAGAGCCCCTAGCCGAGATTATGGAGTCTGCACGGCAGAGTCGATTTGAGGAGATGTCACGCGATGAGCAAACCCGGTTTATCGAGGAGCGGGCTCAGGAACTCGATATCCCTGCCACTGTCCTTGAAGAGCTGCTCAATTCTGCATACACCTTCGGCTTCTATTTGCCAAAGATCGACAGCGGTCAATTTCGCATCAACCAAGTGCAGCGCACCCGCCCCGATGGTAGCACTTACTACGTCTATCGCACTCGCCTGACGGCCCCGCTGAAGACCAGCGTGGTTGTATTCGATTTCGACTATGAGGCGCAGGAGTTCAATGTCTATAACACCTTTTCTGCTGAGCCAGCAAATCTCATGGAGGCATTGGCACAACGGGTTTCCGGCACCGAATCGGTAACCACCCCAAGCCGCCCCCGTCAGGGTGATGCCCAAGATGTCTTTGATAAGGTCTTTGAGGCATCCTTCCGTGATTCGGTGATAGCCCTCACCACCAGCCTCACCGAGGATCGCAACTTCGCCGTCGCCGCGCCTACCCAGGCGGTTAGGGATGGTCGCATGGAGATCCCTGTGGGCAACCAGGAAAACCTCCGCCCCGGCGCGCCAATGATGGTCACCCGAGTTATTGATGGTGAGGAGGAGAATATCGGTTGGGGCAAGATCCGCACGGTTGGCGACACCTGCCTAGTCCTCGATGAGGCCGACCGAACCGCCAGCGTCGCGCAGATCATCTCCGATGGCGGCATCGACGACTTCGATCAGACCCGCGAACATCCTTGGACGGGCGTCTACGGCCGGTATAGTGCTGGGATGGATGGAACCGAGCTCGACATCGTCGATGAAACAGGCGGCAGCCAACCCAAGTATGTTGGCATAGGTTTTCAAGGCTCCTTGGCGTTCATATTCAACAGTGAAGCACTATACGGCATGTGGGCCAATGTCGACTTGGATATCGGGGTTGTCGAGGACTTTGATGAAGGGAGGGTTGAGCTTGACGGAGGCTTCGCTGTCCGCAACCGCTGGGGGCTGGAGTACCGCTACCACCTGCGCAGCCCCCTCTATCTCATGGCTGGCGCCGACCTCGGCATAGAGTACCAAAGTTATGAGAGTGATACCGGTGATGATTGGGACGTAACTAACATAAACCTCCAGCCGCGGGCAGGTATAGGGTATTACTTCGGTCCCAATTGGAAGCTGATGGCCCACGCAGGCTACAGCCAACCGATCTACACCGACGTCGATATTGACGGAACGACTTATTCTGTAGACATGGAAGGCGGCCCCCACGCCATGCTCTCCATCGCCCACCACATCGGCTTCGCCGGGCCTTTCGCTAGCATGACGCAGGACCCCTCGTTACGCTGTCAGGAACTGCGTGATGAACGGCAGCTTGAGGAGTTGGATGATGCCGAGGAAGGGACGGCACGGGCCTGCACCCCACAGCAACGTCCGGCAGGCGAGGCCTTCCGTACCGCTCTACAAAGGGGTATGCACAATTAAGCGCTGCGCTTAACCGAGCGTAACGTTTTAGTTTGTGCTGTTGGCTCACCGCCAACCTTGCGAAGCAAAGGAGCCCGTAGGTTACTTCAACCTGCGGGCTCCTTACCTTTAATTCGTATACTTGAACCAGTAGACTCGAGGCGGTAATTAGATAGCTTCCACATCCGCATAAACAGGGGGGATAGCAAGGTCATGAAATCCCAAAACCTTTTCCGAATAGCCGCAAGTAGTGCCGCAATGCTCGGGACAGTCGCCCTGATTGGCTGTGAGACCGCGCCCGAGGAACCTGATACTTACGTCCCGACCTCACGTCAGGGCGAGGAAATTGAGGCGGTATCCGCCGCCGAGGTGACTATCCGCGCCCGCGGTATCGGTCCAGACACCTCAGCTGCCCGCGACGATGCACGCCGTGCGGCAATCTACTACGCCCTCTATAGCGGCACCCATCCGCTGCTGCCCGATAGCGATGCGCGCAGCGCCTTTGAGGAGCACGAGGAAGAGATCTTCGCTAATGCTACAAACTATATCAGTGACTACAGCTCGCCGCTTAGCCGGCACCAGGACGGCGATGATCAGGTAGTCGAGAAGGAGGTTCGGGTCAATACCGCGCGTCTCCAGGAAGAGCTAGTGGATCGGGATGTGATAGACGATCCGATGGAGATCCTCGCCGAGCTGGGCCGCCCCCGCATCGCCGTTATCCCGGAGAGTGAAGAAGACGAAGACGACGCCCGACCGGCTATCACCATGATCTCAGAGTACCTGCAGGAGCGCGACTTCGATGTTGAGGTGCCACGTGCCGGCGACGAGGTAGATGAGATTGTTAGTCAGGCTGCTGCGCTTGAGGGGGATGTCGACCCAATGTATGAGCTTGCCCTGCAGGCCGGCAGCGATGTCTACATAACCGTCTCGGTTGATGAAGAGAGCCGTGATGTTGGTGGCAGCGAGGTGCTCAGCGCCAGTGTCTCGGCAACCGCATATTACACAGCCACCGGCGATCAACTTGGGGCCACCACCGGCCATTCCCCGGAGCGTGATGTCTCTGGTCATCGGGCGGTGATTGAAGAGGCGGCCAATGCGGTGGGGAACCGAGTTACCCGGCAGATCGCCAACAGCTGGGCGGATGAGGTCGAGCGCGGCCGGCCATTCAAGGTCGTCTTTTCGGCCGCGGAGGCCGACGCCGGCGATATCAGCCGTGAGATGCACCGGATCTTCAGTGATGTCTGCCCCGAATCAAACCGCAACGCCGCCGGTCAGACCAGCTTCGACTATACCCTACGTTGTACTGAGCAAAACGACGCCATGGATCTGCTTATCGACCTTGAGACCGCTTATGGCGGTCCCGGCACCATTGAGCGGAATCTCGACAGCGGAGCACTGCTTATCCTCAGCGTAGGAGATATCGACGATGCTGATGATATCGTTATCCAATAAGCGCCCCCGCGGCGGGGCTCACTCTCTGCAGAGGAGCCCCGCAGCCGACCCGGTGCCGAGCCATGATAGGCATCATGGTCGCAGGCCTGGGCAACGCTCGGCACGTACTGTTGCCGGCGGGGTTGCGGCCGTGATGGCCGCAGCCCCGGGGGTGGTGCTGGCCGTCGTACTCAGCGCTAGCGGTTACGGCGACAGCGAGAGTGATGCACGCGCCCAAGCCCTGCAGGCACTCAGCGAGAATGTCGCCGCCGACGTTGAGGGCGAGATCGAGGTCCGCACCACCATGGACCCCGATGAGACCGAGGAGGAGATGGATCAGCGCATCGCCTCGCGCGCCTCAGGATACTTCGAGGGGGTAGAGTATTCGGATCCGGTCGAGCGCAACGGCGAGGTGCGCGTTGAGGCTCAGCTCTCAGCAGAGGCTTTACAGCAGACCCTCAACCAGATCGTCCGCGAAGCCGACCGGGAGATCGCCGCGCTCAATGATCGCGAGATCGAGGAGCTGGTCGATCGGACCGAGTTCGGCATCGCCCTGGCAGCCCTGGCTGAGGGCCCGCAGGCGAGAGAGGCCGAGCAGATCGCCGAGGAGTTGGAACAGGCTCGGGCCGAGGCGACCCAGTTCCTCGATTTCGGCCAGCTGACATTCGATGTCAGCCCCGAAGATGCCGCAATCGAGCTCGAGGGCGAAGAGATCGACAACCGCCAGCGCCAACTCCTGCCTCCCGGCACCTACCGCTACGAGGTCAGTGCCGATGGCTATCGTAGCGAGGGCGAGAGCCTGCGCTTGAGTGCCCACAGCGAGGAGACTGTGGATTTGACCCTGGTCCCGGAGGTCGATCAGGCGCAGGTCCAGCTCACCGGTGCCGAGTGCTGCCCCGAGGTAGCTCAGCGAACCCTCAATGAAAAGGGAGTCGAGGTCAGTGATGCCGCCGCAGTTGAGCTGCGTTACGAGCTAGACGAAGATTTCTTAACCGAGGTAGCCGGCGAAGAGTACTACACCCTACGCGGTGAGGTCGAAGGGCGAGATGAGCAGGGCAACGTCATCGCCTCGAAGGAGGCGACCGTCGAACAGGTCTCGGCAGCCGAAGTGGAGCAAACCTCGCAGCAGGTGGTAGCAGCCCTATCCCGGGCGATCATCGCCGGCGAGGAGGGGCGCGAGCTGCTCAGTGCCGCTGAGTAAGGCGGCTCGACCGCTAGCCCCTCTAGCCGCGCCCATCGAGACCAGCACTCATGAAGTAAAAAAGGGCCTCCCCGTCTGGGGAGAGCCCTTTTCTGGTTTCGGCCGTGATGACCTACCTTAAACGGCAGCTACATCTTCAGCCTGCAGGCCCTTGGCACTGCGGGTGACACTGAATTCTACCGCCTGTCCCTCTTCCAGGGAGCGAAAGCCATCACCCCTGATGGCACGGAAGTGGACGAATACGTCTTCACCCCCATCACGGCTGATGAAGCCGTAGCCCTTAGCATTATCGAACCACTTTACCGTACCTTGTTGACGCTCTGACATCTTAGAACAACCTCTAATGTTTCACTTACTTGAATATGCGGGTCTGCTGCCTTATTAGGCCTATCACAGCCCGCAGTTATATAGTGACATAAAAAAGATTGCGGGGAACTAGGTTGCGACAATTTTTTTTATCAAATGATGTTGCATTGCAATATGGACGCTGCTATGATGCACCGCAACACGCTACGAAAAGCGCGCCACAATCAGATCCCAAAAGAGGAGCAACACCATGATGAACTACGATGACATGATCAAGCAGATGAACAGCCAGTGGGGCAACTACCTGGAACCGATGCGCCAAATCAACGGTAAGGCCCTGGAGCACTGGGAAAAGGTCACTGAGTATCAGATCGACATGGCCCGCCGCTACACCGACGCCGCGGTTGGTCACATGCGCGAGGCAGCAAGCCTACAATCACCGGAGCAGGTTCAGGACTACATGCGTAAGGGTAGCGAAGCGATCCGGGAAACTGCCGATGCCCTGGCCAAGGATACCCGTACGCTGACCGAGATGGGCCAAGCTATGGCTCAGGACATGCAAAAGGCGATGCGTGAGCACTCGGGAAACCTTTCTGCACCGTTCAACACCGCTGCAAAAGGCAAGCAAAAGGCTGCCTAAATTGCCGCCATAACCGTTTGCGGCTGTTCACGCTTACCTAGCGCGAGAGCACCGCAAACGGGGTTGGCTGAGTTGCCAAACAAGGCTCCTGGGATTCCCCGGGAGCTTTTTTATTATCAGAAAACCGAATCAATCGGCCAGTAAGCGCTAACTCTATACAGAACCGCCTATGCAGGACCGCTAAAAGCCTCCTCAGGCCACTTCCCAGGTCCATCTAGCTAACCCCGTGTGGAGGTCTTGGCGCCATGGATGGCGCCATGAAGCCTCTAGGTATGGATTCACGGCGTCCTCCACACCGGGGTGGCTAGATGGACCTGGGAAGTGGCCTGAGGAGGCTTTTTTGAGTTTCCATAGCTGCAGCCTAGCGTTGCGTTAACGGTCCCTCGGCCGAGCGGGCACCCGTGTACTTGATCACCAGCAGCTATGCCAATATCCTGATGACATGCAATTGACTCCCGAACAGCTATTTAGGTTACTCAGTGACCCCACCCGCCTGCGCTGTATCATGCTCCTGCAGAGCGAGGGCAGCTTGTGTGTCTGTGAGCTGACAGCCGCACTCGATATAGTCCAACCTAAGGTCTCCAGGCACTTGGCCACACTCCGTGCAGCAGGCCTGGTGGTCGACGAGCGGCGCGGCCAGTGGGTCCACTATCGGCTCCCGGATAATCTACCTGTTTGGGTTCAAGAGATTCTCAAAGCCACCGTCCACGGACATGACGATCGCACCGAACGCGAGCGACTCGCCGCGATGCCCGCGCGCCCGTTCACAATCGATCGCCAATCAGCGTAAGGCAATTACCAATGGCAACTACCCCTTCCTTAGAGTACATTGAAAAGACTACCAAACAGTCGGTTGATGCCAGTGTGATCTGGCTACACGGCCTTGGCGCCGATGGTAGCGACTTTGTACCTATAGTCGATGAGCTACCACTAGGCGGCTCGCCGGGGGTTCGATTTATCTTCCCGCATGCCCCGGTAAGACAGGTTACCGTTAACGGCGGCATGCCCATGCGCGCCTGGTATGACATCATCGGCTTAGGCGAAGGGGGTATCGAGGAGGATACGAGCGGCCTGGCAGAGGCATTATCACACATAGTAGAGCTGATCGGCGGGGAGAAAGAGCGCGGCATACCCGCAGAGCGCATCGTGCTTGCTGGATTTTCCCAAGGGGCAGCAACCGCCCTCTATGCTGGCCTGCAACTAGAACAAGCTCCGGCCGGAATAATTGCTCTTTCCGGCTGGCTGCCCGCCGCAACAGAAATAAAGCCACTTAGCGGCCTCGACGACCTACCCATATTCATGGCCCACGGCAATCAGGATCCCGTGGTGCCTCTCCGCCTTGGATTAGACAGCAGCCGCCGCTTGACAGATGCGGGATTCAGGGTCGACTGGCATGAGTACACCTTGGAGCACGGAGTTTGCATGGCCGAGATAGAGCAAGTCGGCAAATGGCTCAAGTCCCTGCTTGGATAAGCTTGGGATAAGCCTGGGATAAGCCCGACTGAAATCGGCCAGTCTTCATCTCTGCGTCCCAGCACCGGCAGGAGAGGGATGATAGCCAGGTTTGCCTCAAAGGCAGGGCGCATGCTGGCCAATATGGGTTAGAACTAGCCGATCTAGGCAGGCACCGAATCCATCAATCCTCACAGTCAAACCCGAAGGCACCGAGGCCATCTTCAAGGTAATCGGCAGCCAGTGGCGTCGACATGACGTAATCGGCGGTGCGCGGCGGCGGAGTCCAAGCCGATTTGGCCTCACTACGCGCTTCGACCCATTCGCTGGCGTCAAAATCGCCGCGTCCGACCCACATCAAAGCTACAACTTCGGCTTGCTGAGCAGGCTCAAGTGATTCAAAGGCCCCTCTGACCTCCTGTACCGTAACCTCATCCTCGTAGCTCGATAACATCCGGCTAGCCCAGTCGTCACCCATACCATCAGGGCCAGCATCTATCTCCACCGAATCTTTAGCCTGAAACTCGCGGCACTTGTTGATGATAAAGCAGACCGTATCGACATTAACTTCAAACATTCTTCAATCCTTATTCTATCCCTATCCACTTATGTAGCTGCAGGCTAAGCGACCACTGCGGGTGACGCAAACAGTATTCGAGCGCCGCGGCGATATGCGTGCCTCCCTCACCACCTTCATCGAGAGGCTGCAAATAGAAATGGCGAAAAGCAAGCCCCGCATAGGCTTGTGGATGAAGGCCGGGAACCGGATAAACCAGTTTTAGCTCATCGCCGCGGTCTATCATAAGCTCAGTGCCTGGTTTAGGGCTAACACAGACCCAGTCCAAACCTTGAGGTAGCGAGCGGGTGCCATTGGTCTCAACGGCGACCTGGAAGCCACGCCGATGGCAAGCTGTGATCAGCTCAGCATCAAGTTGTAGGGCGGGTTCACCGCCGGTAAAGATCACATAAGGCGGTACATTAGCATCCGGCCAGAGTGAAACAATCCTGGCGACGAGCTGTTGTGGATCAGCAAACCTACCTCCGCGCCCATCTTTTGTGCTTACAAAGTCGGTATCGCAGAACCGGCATAAGGCAGCGGCGCGATCTTGCTCGCGTCCACTCCACAGATTACAGCCAGCAAAACGGACGAACACAGCCGGGCGACCGCTCCAGGCACCCTCACCCTGGAGACTATAGAAGATGCTGTGGGTCAGGTACGGCATTGGGGTCCCGGCGTGTGTTGCCAACAGTAGCTCTTATTATAGGCCAGGCCACTACGCGAGTGGCTTAACACAACTCTAACCGGGATCCCGTTCGGCTATAACACCGCGTTGTTCATCCTCGCTGACATCGACCCTATACAGCTCGGGCAGCTGGGCATTTGCCTGATTGAGGATCCACTTGGCCACGCTGAGCAGATCCCCGCCAGCTAAGCCATGGAGCTGATCCAGGCGGTGATGATCAAGGCTATCGCGCAGCGGGGCGAAAGCCGCCTTTACATCGGCGTAGTCGAGCGTCCAGCCCAGATCGGGGTCGAGCGGTGCGCTCAGGTAGAGGCGCAGCCTGTAACCATGGCCAGTTATGCTTCGGGCTGCGGCATGGGCAGTTGCTGCCTCGAAACGCTGCGCCTTCCAAATGGTGTGGTGAAAGCCGTCGAAAAAGCACCCTGAATGCTCGGTCTCCTGGACATGAACCCGCCTCAAGCCGGACGAATACATGCGCAGTCGCATCCATATCCACTCAGCGAGGCGCTCACTAGTCGGGTTGACAAGTACGTCGTTGAGACAGGAGCGGTGCAACTGAGCAGCGACCGGTTGCCAAAGCTGCCCGAGCGCCTCGGCATCCTCACCATTCGCCGCCTCGAGGATGACCCGATAACCGTGGCCATGCATGCGGTGGCAAGGGTGACTAGGTGGCACGTTAGGCAGCTGGTGGGCGGCCTCAAAGCGAAAACTGCGCCAGCACCAGCGCTGCCCGTCGCACAAATCGATCACTGCACCACGATCGGGGGCACTGCGCAGGGCCAGACGATTAAGCGGTAGACCTACAGCACGCAGGCGCTGTTCAAGCTCACTCAGCAAAGCTGGATCAGCTACATCCGGCACCTGCTCATTAAGCAGGCTATAGTCGAACGGCTCCACTACCCGGGCGGCCTCGCTGAGCAACCACTCATGATCGCTTATCGCTGTCGCATTACTGCGCAGACGCAGACAAAAAGAGTGGCCATGCCAGCCGCGATGATCGCGCCGCGCCGCCTCAAAAGGCAATGAGATCGTATAGTAGCCCTGTTCCATCGGGCCATTTTAGCAGATGCCAGTTTAGAGGACAGGACTGATCAGCGGCACTTGCCGTTCGGCGTAACTGCCACCACCGTGCACACCGATCTGGTTAAACTGCTCCTCACCCGGCAGTCGATCCTTGATAACCCACCCGGAGGCCGGCAATAGCACTCGGTCACCGATACGCCGGCGCAATTGCGGGTGCTCAGGACCCGGCCCGAACCAGCCCGAGGCGAGCATATCGGCGCTTGGTAATGCAGCGCAGACGTCGCCAAGATGTTCACTGACATAGGCGTCGAAATCTGCCTCTGTCCCTGGTCGCAGATAGGCGTAGGCAGCGCGCGGTTCACCGCACAAGGGCAGGGCGAGCATCGCGGCTAGATCCGGATGATCCTCGAGTTTAATAACAGCATCATCGCCAGTATCGACCAGGCCGTGATCGGCGGTGACCAATAGCAGGCTGTCAGTCCCCGCGAGTATGCCCAGCAGACGCCGGTAGGCAGCCTCAATGTGCTCAAACTCGGCTTGGGCCTGGGGGCTGTTCACCCCGTGGCGGTGCCGCAGACTGTCTAGGTCTGGCCAGTAGGCGTAGACAAAGCGACGGCGTGAGCGCGACCTGGAGCGCGCTATAGTGCCAATGCGCTTAACCAAACCGGACAGGGAGTTAATGCCGTGACAACGGGTCAACTTGCCCCGTGTAGCCTTACTGTAGGGGGTATTGATCAGCCACTTCGGCTGGATAAGATGGGCGTCGGCACGCATCCTATCAAAGAGTGACTCGCGCTTGAGCAATTCAACTGATTCGGGCAGCAAACGCGCCCACTGCCCCTTACCCACCCGCGGCCCGAAGGGCAGCCAGGCGGTTACCGCACCGAGTTCATGGAGATAGACAAACCAGCCGGTAACCGCATGCTCGCGTGGTGCCATACCGGTCATAAAGGTAGTTATCGCCGCCGCAGTGGTAGCCGGAAAGACCGAGTCTAGGGCAGTTAAACGATCGCGCGCCAGCGCGCCAGCTACCGGATTGCGCAGATCACTATCACCCAATCCATCTACGACCCACAGCACCACTGTGCGGGCCTGGCACAACCGGGTTGCCAGCTCGCCGGCGCCGGCAAAGACCAATGGATTGTAGTGGCGCGAAGGTACATCAAAGGCCTGGCCAAGGCTGGCCATCAGATTAACTAGCCCGCCGCCGGCGTAACAGGGTTTGCTATGCTCAAATGCGGATAAGTGCAAAAACTTGAACTTTCTCGGTTAACTTAAGCCTGCGGCAGATCAACCCAGAAGACCGAGCCGACCCCCTCCTCGCTTGAGAAGCTGATCTGCCCACCCATCTGTTCTACCAGCCGCTGCGCCGCTGCCAAACCGACGCCGGTCCCCTCTATGCCGGTTGATTCCCGGCCCAAGCGGTTGAACGGGTGAAACAGCTCACGCTGTCTTGCCACTGGGATGCCGATACCAGAATCACTCACCACTACCCGTACCCAGACTGAAGCCACAGAGCGCACTTCTATGGTCACCCAACCGCCGGGCCTGTTGTACTTGATGGCATTGGTCAGCAAGTTCTGCACCAATTGCAGCACCCGCGAACGGTCAGCACAGACCGTCTGCGCGGCATCGCCTGCCTTATTCAGCACCGTTACGTCGTACTCTTGCGCCATCGCCTCAAGCATGTGCACAGATTCGCTCAGCAATGGGGCAATCTCAAAGCACTGTTCGTGCAAATCGACGCGACTCGACTCGATCCGCGCCAACTCCAACAGCTCATCGATTAGATTCAGAAGATTGCGCCCCCCTTTGAGGATCTGCTCGACATAACGAGCCTGGGAAGCTGTGAGGTGCCCCTCGGTGTCCTGCTCGAGAACCTGAGCAAAGCCGAGCACGGCGTTTAGCGGAGTACGTAGCTCATGACTGATACCGGCCAAGAACTCAGATTTGGCACGATTGGCCTGTTCCGCCTCCTCCTTGGCTTGACTTAGCTCGGCTTGCAGACGGGAGAGTTCCAGGGTTTTGTGATGGGCACTTGACTGCTCTGCATGCAGACGCCTGTTGGCAGCGCGTAGTTCTAACTCATCAACAACTACCGCGGCGAGTTGCTGGAGAACGTCCAAAGTCCCGTTGCCCAACCGGCGCGGGGCCCGGTCGGCTATACAGAGCGTACCAAGAGAGTAACCTTCTGGGATTAACAGGGGCGCAGCGGCATAGAAACGCAGGTATGGCTCCGCAGTCACAACAGGCGCGTCCTTGAATCTGCTATCGACACTAGCATCATGCACTATCAATGGCTGACCGGCACCAACTACATGGGTACACAAGGACGACTCGCGGTTGGCCTCGGTAAAGTCGGCGCCATATATCGACTTAACACACAGCCTGTCCCGGTCAACCAAGGAGATAAAAGAGATCGGCACCCCCAATAACCAAGCGCAGAGCCGCGTGATACGATCAAACTCTTCTTCCGGGCCGGTATCAAGCACCTGATATTCGTACAAGGCACACAGACGCTGCTCTTCATCTGAGGGGATTGGTGCTCCCGCCGGGAGTTGGCTATCTTGGCTCATCTCTGCTCATCTCCCCCCCTGACTCGCACAAACAAGATCGTCCAACCAGGCTCTGAGCCCGAGCAGGGCGGCAAAATCAGGGTCTTTAATCAAGTAGACAGGGATCGGGCTCAAATAGTCAGCAAAGCGGCCTTTAGCAACGAGCCGCTCTTGTAGCCTGGAGTTGATTACGCGTTCTGGCCCCAGTTTGGCGAGGATCCCACCAGCCAAATAGATACCACCCCGCGCACCTAAGGTGAGGGCGAGATTGCCGGCGGTAGTTCCGAGGAATCGAAAGAATAAGTCCAGTGTCCGTAAGGCGGAAGACTGCTGCGCATCGGCTGCTTTACTGATTTGCGGTGCCGCTAATCGCTCGCCATGGAGTGCTTCATGCAGCCGTTCCAGCCCGCTGCCAGATAACAGCGACTCTGCCGAGACGTGACCCAGATCGGCGCGCAAGTAAGAGAGAACTTGTGCCTCTTCATCATCGGCTGCAGCTAAGGTTACATGACCGCCCTCTCCGCTAATAACCGCCCAACCGGATGAGCTCGGCATCGCCCCGGCAACGCCGAGCCCGGTTCCCGGGCCCAATACCGCTAGCGGTTCGCTAATCGTGGGAAAACTCTCGGCAGCACCGTTTATAGGCGCTAGATCATCGCTTGTTAGTTCAGGGAGCGAGCGCGCTAGGGCTTGATAATCGTTGATCACTACCGCATCTTGCGATGCCGTCGCTAAGGCTAGATCATCGGCATCTATAACCCAGTCGATATTGGTCATCTGCGCCCTACCAGCCGTAACGGGACCGGCAACGGCGGCGCCGACGATCAAATCCTGGCCGGGATGTTCACGTGCGTGCCGCGCAGCACGCGTTACGAAAAGCTCAGCGGCGTCGGTAAACTCGCTGTTGTTGAATCGCTCGGTCGCCACCGGCCTACCACCTGGCTCTGACTCAGCCAGGCGTGTATGGGTACCGCCGATGTCAGCCAACAGATAGCGAGTCAAAGCACCTCCGTAGCTCGGGTCCGATAAGCGTTTTGCAGCGCATCGACAAAGCTCAGCCGCCAGCGTTGAATATCGTTATGGCGCAACGCCTCAATCATCTGCTCCCAGCGCTCACGGCGTTCACTCAGCGGCATGGTTAGGGCGTTATGCAACCCTGTTACCACATCATCGACATTATAGGGATTAACTTTAATCGCCCCATCAAGTTCCTCAGCCGCCCCGGCATGCATCGATAAGACCAGGGCTCCCGGATTATCAGGAGTCTGGGCGGCGACGAACTCCTTAGCGACGAGGTTCATGCCGTCGCGCATCGGCGTTACCAGGCCGACATGGGCACGGGCCAAAAAGCCGAGGACGTTGGCGCGATGGAAACCGCGGTTGATATAACGCAGCGGCACCCAATCGTACTCGGCGAAGCGGCCATTGATATGGCCGGCCATGTACTCAAGGTACTGACGAATCTCCTCATACTCTGGCACGTCACCCCGTGAAACCGGAGCGATCTGCAGATATACGACGTCTGAGCGGTGTTCAGGGTGGCTCTCCAGCAGCAACTCATAGGACTCAAAACGGTTGCGCAGCCCTTTCGAGTAATCGAGCCGATCGACGCCGATAACTAGCCGCCGATCGCGCAGGCTCTGCTCCAGTCGTCGTCCCTGCTGGGAGTTGAAGCCGCGGCGGGCAGCATTGGCAACCTGATCGACATCTATCCCGATCGGAAAGACCTCAGCTTGGGGCAGCGCTGCAGGCTGCGGATCAAGATGACGCAGACACTCGAGGAAATTGTCCCGATCAATGGCTGTCTGAAAGCCGACCAGATCATAACGGCACATAGCGCGCAGGAAGGTCTCGTAATCCTGCAAGGCGCGGAGTATATCCCAGGGCGGAAAGGGGGTATGCAGAAAGAAGCCGATCGGCGCGGTTACGCCCTGTTCGCGCAGCAACTCACCGAGCGGAATGAAATGGTAGTCATGGACCCAAATCAGCTCATCTCCTTCGAGCAGGGCTGGTAGGCGCTCAGCAAAGAGCCTATTTACGCGCCAGTAGCCTTCCAGGCGGGCATTGTTGCAGTGCACGAATGACATGCGGTAATGGAACAGTGGCCAGAGCACCTGATTGGCAAAGCCCAGGTAGTAAAGATTGTACTCTTCTCGGCTCAAGCGCAAAGTAGCATAGCGCACCCCATTGTGTTCCTGAACCTGAGGCTCCCGCGGCCCGCTAACTTTCTCGTCGATTCCGCCATCCCACCCAAACCAGACACCGCCGGAATCCTCCAGGGCTGCCCGCAGCCCAACAGCCAAGCCCCCCTGAGCTGCCTGGAGCTGACTTGGTAAGGCTACGCGGTTAGAGACAGTTACTAGTTTGCTCACAACCCCTCCTCCCAGCTTTTACTCAACCGCATTGCCGAATTGATTAGTCCCACCATGCTGTAGGTCTGAGGGAAGTTACCCCAAAGCTCACCAGTTAGTGGATCAATATCCTCCGAGAGCAGGCCAACATGATTGCGACTTTCGAGCAACCGTTCAAACATCCGCCGCGCCTCGTCTTCGCGGCCGACCGCGGCTAGGGCATCAACATACCAGAAGGCGCAGGTCATAAAGGCGGTATGCGGGCGACCGAAGTCATCTTCATGGACGTAGCGATAGAGAAAATCACCGGTGCGCAACTCCTCCTCCACCGCCTTGACTGTAGAGGCCAGACGTGGATCGCCAGCCTCCAGGAAGCCCCATTCATAAAGGAGCATGAGGCTTGCATCAACATCGTCGCCGCCGAAGCTCGCCACATAGCTTTGGCGCTGTTCGTTCCAGGCTTGTTCTTTGATCGCCTCGGCGATCTCTTCGGCCCTTGACCGCCAGTACTGCGCACGCTCACCGAAACCGAGCTTGTCGGCTATCGCCCCCAGCACCCGAGCCGCTGCCCAGCAAATCGCCGTAGAAAAGGTATGCACCTTTTCAAAGCCGCGAAACTCCCAAGGCCCTGCATCCGGATCTAAATAGACCGCAACTGCCTGCTCACCGAGCTCTTCCAGGCGGCGAAAAACCGACTCATCGCCGCGCCGGCGTAGCCTCTCGTCGAAAAACAGATGTGCGGTCGCCAAGATAGCTGAACCGTAGACATCGTTCTGGCGCTGCTCATAGGCCTGGTTACCGACCCGGACCGGGCCCATATTGCGATACCCGGGCAGTGAATCGGCGATTGTCTCATGGAGATCGGCCCGTCCGTTGATGCGATAGACTGGACGCAGTCCGTTCTCGCTATTGGTAGCGACCAGATTGATGATGTAGCGCACATAGTTCTCCATCGTCTTGGTCGCCCCAAGCCGATTGAGCGCATTGATCACAAAGTAGGCATCGCGCAGCCAACAGTAGCGATAGTCCCAGTTGCGGCCACTTTCCGGAGCTTCGGGGATAGAAGTTGTGGCGGCGGCGATGACCGCCCCAGTATCCTCGAAGGTATTGAGCTTAAGGGTGATCGCGGCCCGGATAACCGCCTCTTGCCACTCAAACGGAATGGCCAGGCTGCGCACCCATTCCTGCCAATAGGTACAGGTGTGCTCGTAGAATTGGGCGCCGGTCTCACCTGGCGAGTGGGGGAGGGTCTCATCGGGCCCGAGCACTAGGGTTAGCTCATCCTCGAGTATGAATGAGGTTTCATCGGCAATCGCCGTAATCGAGGCGTCGGTAGTCAAGCGCAGAACACCGTCCGGGCCGACAAAACGGACGTGGTTGCTGCCTTGGGTTATAGATGGCCGGGTCTTGCCGTAATCAAACACCGGCCGTACCACTATCTTGATCAACGGCGAACCGGCGAGGCGACGCACCCGGCGGATCAGCATCATAGGCCGGAAGGTGCGGCCGAACTGCTCAAAACGGGGTGCAAAATCGGTGACCTCCACCGCACCGCCATCGGCATCGTATAGGCGCGTTACTGTAATGGCTGTATTGCGGACATACTCCTGTTCGCTACGCGCCAACCGCTCGAGCTCTATCGCAAAGCGACCGTAACCGCTACCGGCCTGCGGCGAACCGAGCAACGAGCAAAAGACAGGATCACCGTCAAAGCGCGGCAAGCAAGCCCAAGTAACTTCCGCCTGACGGCTGATTAGCGCAGCGTAACCACAGTTGCCAATTAGAGCCTGGTCGAGTGTACTCACTTGCCCTCCTAAAGCGCCTTGCGGATAATCGCTAATAGGCTAATTTATTGGGGTTAACTGAGCATGCGCCATCGCCCACTTAAAAATCAACCACTAAGCCTGCAGACAGACGGTCGACTTAGCCTGTTTCCGGTGGGCTGCGGCGCAGCATTCAGCCAAACCTTGGGTAATAATAATTGGTTGGTGCTCAAGGGTGAAACCAGTCTGCTCATCGACTGCGGGCCAAAAACCCCGCCTCGACTTCGGGACTGCATGGTTGACCCAACTGATATTGGGTACTTTCTAGTCACCCACAGCCACGCCGATCACATCGGCGGGCTTGAGGAGGTGATGTTACGCTCGCGCTATATAGCCCACAAAAAGCCCGCACTGATCCTCGAAGATGACTACCGCGATACGCTATGGCATGAGAGCCTGCGCGGTGGGTGCGCCTACAACGAAGTAGTCGATAACCGTTTTTTGGAGCTCGAGGACTTCTGGCAGATAGAGCGACCGTGCAAACGCGCAGACCTGCCACGGAATGCTGGCGAGCTGGATTTGGGTACGTTGAATATCAAACTCATCCGCACCAACCACCTACCAGAGCAGGCCCGAACCTGGCAAGAGGCAGCATACAGTGTCGGCATCCTGATCGATGAGCGGATCTTCTTCAGCGGTGACACCAAGTTTGATCCTGAGCTGCTTGCTGAGCTCGATCAAAGGTTTGATCTGGAGGCGATTTTCCACGACGCACAGGGTTTCACTGGGGGGCTCCACGCCTCGGTCGAAGAGCTAAGCTCACTGGATAAAGGACTGCGCTCGCGAGTCTGGCTGATGCACTATGGCGACGACTGGTATAAGCACACAGCCATGATTGAGTGGGCCGGGTTTGCCGGGTTTGCTGCGGAATATACTTATCTTGATTTCGATTAAAGAGCTGCGGTGACTTCGTCTTCACTAAAACGTATAATCATGCGATGTCAATGCAGTATCGCCTGAAAAACGGTAATGGCTGCTTTGAGCATCGCCACGATCTTTTGTGAGGGCCCAGCACCTCCCTAGGAGAGCCCCATGCGCGTCAACGAGCCGGTAACGCAACGCCAAGTAACTGTCTGGAAGGGGGCCAACATCCTTTCCACGACCGACCCTAAAGGCAAGATACGCTATATCAACGAGGATTTCGTAAAGATCAGCGGCTACCAGCCGGAGGAATTGGTTGGCCAGCCGCATAACGTAATCCGCCATCCCGACATGCCCCGGGCGGTGTTTCGTGAGATGTGGCGGCGGCTTAGCTCCGGCCAATCGTGGATGGGATTAGTCAAAAACCGGTGCAAAAATGGCGATCATTACTGGGTCCATGCCTACGCGACACCGATCCTCAATGAGCGCGGTGAAATCACCGAGATCCAGTCGGTTCGTCAGCGTGTGGCCGATCAGAAGATAATTGAGCGGGCCGAAAAAATCTACCAAAAGATCCGTAGTGCCGAACCTGATCAGGGCGAAATCCCCGAAGGGCTGACTCGCGGCAGCCAGCGCATCAGTTCGACGAGGTTGCTCTTTGGCGGACAGGTGGCCGGGGCCCTTGCCGTGTTAGGGGCGGTAATATTGCCTGTATCCAGCGCCGTGCAGCTCTCATTGGCAACCCTGGCCATACTTGTATATGCTGGCAGCGTAGCGCCGGCGCTCAGCCAGATGCTCCGCGCCCATAGACAAGCCAAACAGATGCTTGACGACCCCCTCGGTGAAGAGGTCTTTCTCGCAAGTAACAACGAGGGTAGCTCGCTTGGATTAGTACAGCTCTATTTGAGCACGGAGATTGAGGCCGTTGCCAAACGCCTTGGCGACGATTCACAGGGCCTCAAGCGTCATATGCAAGGCGTCGCCGAAGCTATGCAGACAGTGCGTGAGGAAGCGCAAAATCAAAGTGACGAGACCCGCAGCGTAGCCACCGCTATGGAGCAGATGAGCTCTACCGTAGACGAAGTAGCGCGCAACGCCGCTGCAGCTGCGGATACTACTCAGCGGGCGCGTGAGGAGACCGACCGCGGCAAAAGGACTGTCGAGCAAAGCACAGAGGCGGTCCGCGCCTTGGTCCGCGACATAGAGAATGCCTCGGAGATCATTAACCGCGTTGACAGCGAGGCAGAACGAATAAGCAAGGCCTCTTCGCTTATCAACAAGATAACCAAGCAGACTCACCTGCTCGCACTCAACGCCTCGGTTGAATCGGCTCGGGCAGGAGAGGCTGGGCGGAGTTTTACCGTCGTCGCCGAAGAGGTACGCAAGTTAG
Source organism: Halorhodospira halochloris (assembly GCF_002356555.2). Taxonomy (NCBI): domain Bacteria; kingdom Pseudomonadati; phylum Pseudomonadota; class Gammaproteobacteria; order Chromatiales; family Ectothiorhodospiraceae; genus Halorhodospira; species Halorhodospira halochloris. Next base: position 75,882 of record NZ_AP017372.2, on the reverse strand, counting down.
CCGGCCAAACCTCTCAGTCAACTCAGGAGATTGAAGGTATAATTGAGTCCCTACAGCAGGGTTCGGCGCAGGCAGTTAAGGCAATGCACGAGAGTACTCAGCGTGCAGAGCAAACCTTGGAATACGCTAGAGAGTCAAATTCTGCTCTGGAGCAAATCCACTCCGCTGTGGAGGAGATCCGCGACATGACCGGGCAAATCGCTACCGCGACCGAACAGCAGAGTGCTACAGCTAACGAGATTTCGCGCAGTGTATCTAATATCGAACACGTGTCGGCCCAGGTCACCCAAGAGTCGCACAATACCGATCAGCGCCTCCAAGAGGCCAGCGATCGTATCTCGCGCATGACCGCGTTGACGGACAGGTTCGCCCAAAGGCGTCGCTCTGTGGCAAAGGGAGGATGAATCCACTGAGCGAGGCACTTGGGATTAACGCGCACTGTGCTCTTAGAACATAGTTTTGTGGTGTAATGTCTCATATCCCTCAATGCGCCAACACGATTGTAGCTTCCGCGCACAGCCGAGGTGCTGCAGATAGCATCTCGACCGAGGCGGCTTGGTCACATGCCTTGTCGCGCCTAATTGACCAGGTGCGCGCTTGGCAGTTGCGCCCTGGCACCCTCCACCGCTGCTGTCAAATCATCCCTGAGTTGGATGTGCTCACGTGGCTTCACTACAACCACTGGCAACCGCGTAGTTACTGGAGTGACCGCGAGCAGCGCTTGGAGATCGGCGGCATCGGCAGCGCTATTCAATTCCAAGCCCACAGCGCGGACGACTTTGCGAGCCTATTGAGCCGCGCCCACGAGCTTGCTGCCCAGGCCAGCTCTAGCCTGATTTGTGCCTTCGCCTTTGACGAGGCCCCGGGACGCGCCCACTGGCAAGGCTTCCCTGCAGCACTAGCCTTATTGCCAGCCGTAGAGATCCGTCGCGAAAAAGGCACGCTGCGGCTGGCAGCTAATCTTTTCGCCATGACTGAGGATGAACTAGCGCTGCAGAGACGCGAGCTCATCTCCTTGCTGAACAAGCTTATTCCGGTATCTAGCGAGGATTACCTCGATTCCGGGGTGGAGGTTGTACAACGCCTTGATGAGCTAGATTATGGGTCCTGTAAGGCGCATATCAGCGATATACTCAGTGAAATATCTCAAGGCGATATCCATAAGGCGGTTCTGGCCCGACAGGTAGAACTGCGTTTAGCGGGCAAATTATCGCCTTTCGCCACTCTGAGACGCTGGCAACAGATTAGCCCCGGCAGTTTTTCGTTTGCCATAGAACATGCCGATCGCGTCTTTATGGGCTGCTCCCCAGAGCGACTCTTTCGCCGTGACGGGCGCGATGTCCTTACCGAGTCTCTGGCTGGCACAGTGCGCCGCGGCGAAACCCCTGATGAAGACCTGAAGCTGGAAGAATCACTGCGCAACGACTCGAAATTGGTCCGCGAACATGATTGGGTTACTCGTTACATAGAAGGCGAATTAGCCCCCTGGGTAGTCAGCACTAGCGCTCCGCAAAAGGCCGGGGTGCTAAAGCTCGACCGCATCCAGCATCGGCATTTGCCAATCCGTGCCAAACTAAAAGAGCATGTCGGTGATCTAGAGTTGCTCCGCGCCCTCCATCCTACCCCGGCGGTATGTGGTTTCCCACGGCATGCAGCGCATGACTTAATAACCCGGCACGAGAGTGTCCAGCGCGGCTGGTACAGCGGAGTGATCGGGGTAGTGTCCCCACACTCATCGGAGCTAGCCGTTGCCATCCGCTCTGCCCTCGTTGCTGAAGACAGGGCCTGGTGTTACTCCGGAGTAGGCATTGTCGAGGGTTCCGACCCAGAGGCCGAGTGGCAAGAGCTTGAGGCGAAGATCGAGTCTTTCCTCGCCGCGGTGGAGGGCTGACCTGAACCATGGATGAGGCGCTTTACGATCTCAATGCCGCCTGGGCCGACTCCATTGTTAATCGCCTCCTCGCCCACGACGTAAGGGATGTGTGTATAGCCCCCGGCAGTCGCAGCGCTCCCTTGGCCTTAGCCGCCGGGCGAATGAGCAAAGCCGAACCAAGGCTGCGCATCCATACCCACTTCGATGAGCGTGGGCTGGCCTTCTACGCCCTCGGGTTGAGCCGACAAACGGGGCGGCCGTGCGCGGTTATCACCACCTCTGGGACGGCTGTCCCGAACCTCTATCCAGCGCTTACCGAAGCAAGACACAGTTATCTGCCCCTTATCGCACTAACTGCTGATCGCCCGCCTGAGCTTCTTAACTGCGGTGCAAACCAGGCCATTGATCAGGTTGAACTATTTGCCCCACAGGCGCGAGCTTCGCTCAATCTACCGCCCCCCGATGACCGACTAGGGCCGCTGTGGCTCGCTCGGCGAATTGACAGCGCGCTCGAGCGTGCCCGCGATCCCGCCGATGGCGGCCCAGTTCACATCAATGTCCAGTTCCGTGAACCCCTCTACGGTGGTGGCGAGGCGATAGACGAACACGCCTGGCAACAGCAGCTCCCTAGCCCAGCTCCGCGGCCAGCAGCTGCGCCACACCAGGATCCCCAGGTAGAGATCCGGCCACCCCTGCTGTTTGTCGCCGGTTCGCTTGACGATGAACAAGCGCAGGCAGTCCTAAATTGCGCTGAGCGCGCTTCTATACCTATCTTGGCGGACATCTCCAGCCAACTGCGCCTGCTCGAGCACCCCTGCGTTATCGGCGGCAGTGAACTGTTGCTGGCTACCACCTGTGGACGTGAAGCCCTCAACGCGGCGCATCAGATATGGCAATTTGGCGGTCGGCTAACTGGCAAGCGGATCGCCCAATGGCTCACCTACACAAATGCCGAACACTACCTTGTTAGCCCGCGCAATGACTATCTCGATCCTGCTTGGCGAGCTAAGCCAATACAGGCCGACATAGTAAGCTTCTGCGCCAGTATTGAGCCGCCAGAGCAGCCCCCCATCGCCAATCTTGACAAGGCAATCGGTCAAGTAAGGGGCATAACGTTGCCGCGCCTGAGCAAAGCCGATAAGGCGCCCAGGGAAGGTAGTGCTGAAATTAGTACTGAGGGGGACCATGAATCGGGTTTCGACGAGCTAGTGGCCAGCCATATCATTGCTACCGAACTGCCGAAAAAGATGGCCCTTTTCCCGGGTAACAGTTTAGCCATCCGACTTTTTGATTTGCTTGCTACACCTAGACACGGCAATCCCTGCATCACTCAGCGCGGCGCCAGCGGTATTGACGGGCTTATCGCCACCGCGGCTGGTCACGCCGCCCGCCATCCGGCAGGCGTAACCCTAGTCATCGGTGATCTGTCAGCCCTACACGATTTGAACAGCCTGGCCTTAGCCGCCGCGGCTGAGCACCCATTGGCGATTGTTGTGCTCAATAACGATGGTGGCGGCATATTCGATATGCTCCCGGCGCGCGGCCAGGGCGAGAGCCACAAGCAGCTCTTTCGGATGCCGCACGGCTTCAGCTTTGAGCATGCCGCTGCGCAATTCCGGCTTCCCTACCACCTGTGCGCGGACGCTAATCGACTTCGTCAGGCGTACCGCAAGGCTTGCCAAACCCCTGGGGCAACAGTTATCGAAGTTGCCTGCCCACCCCAACAGGGCTGCGACCGATTGGGCGAACTAATGCGCAGCTTGGAGGCGGCACCGGAGTGCTAAGCTGGGGAGACCCAAGCAAGCCAGCGATCCTCCTGCTCCACGGCTTTCTTGGTGATCCCCAAGAGTGGGAGGAGGTGGCTGTTAGGCTTGCCGACTCCTATCACTGCCTCGCACCCAGCCTCCCTGGCCACGCCGGCGCCCCTCCCCAGGCTGCTGATTTCCCCGGCTTGGCAGCTGAACTGTGGGACCAGATAAATACTGACCTACCTGATTGCTTCGCCCTCGTTGGCTACTCACTCGGCGGTCGGCTGGCTATGGAGATCGCGCGACAACAGGTGCTGCTAGCAGAGCAGCCGTTATGCACAGATACCCCGTTGCCCAACGGCCCTCGTAAACGCATTGACTCGCTTATCCTAGAGGGCGCCCACCCGGGCCTTGATGATAGCCTACTGCGTAGCCAACGCCGCGCCCACGATGAGTCTTGGGCGCAGCGCTTTGAGCAGGGCCCGTGGCCGGAGGTGCTCGATCAATGGTACCGGCAACCAGTTTTCAAATCACTCAACGAGCAGCAAAGAGCCCATTTGATCAGCCGACGCGCCCGGCATAACCCTTGCCATCTAGCCGCCGTGCTCCGCGGTGGAAGCCTCGCCAGGCAACCACAGATGCACGATGTGTTACGCAAGCTGGAGATCCCGATTGCATACATAGCCGGTGGCAAGGATGAAAAGTTTTCTGCCATCGGCACGGAGCTCAAGGCAGTTATCTCTAATCTACGACTTGCCAAATTGCCTGGAGTCGGGCATAACTGCCACGCTGAAGAGCCTGAGCAGGTTGCCCAAGAGATTCACTCTCTGCTCAGTAACATTCACCCCTCATCAGTGAGTTCAAGCATATGAGCGATGACGCCAAAAGTTCTATTGTTCCTGCCGCACAATGGCAAGACCACTCATCTGGATATGAAGACATCTGCTACCACAAGGCTGAAGGTATCGCTAAGATTACTATCAACCGCCCGGAGGTACGTAATGCCTTCCGCCCCCGCACGGTTATGGAGATGCAACAGGCCTTGGCCGATGCCCGTTTCGATGCGCAGATCGGCGTTGTCATCCTAACCGGCCAGGGTGATTTGGCCTTTTGCTCAGGGGGAGACCAGAAGGTCCGCGGCGATTCAGGCTATAAAGATGAAAGTGGCACCCATCACCTGAATGTACTTGATCTACAGCGCCAGATCCGCTCTTGCCCGAAGCCCGTCATAGCTATGGTCGCGGGTTACGCAATCGGTGGCGGCCATGTTCTACACCTGGTTTGCGATCTGACTATCGCTGCCGATAACGCCCGCTTCGGCCAAACTGGACCACGGGTTGGCTCGTTCGACGGCGGATTTGGGGCAAGCTTCATGGCCAGTATCGTCGGTCAGAAAAAGGCGCGTGAGATCTGGTACCTGTGCCGACAATACGACGCTCAGCAAGCGCTCGACATGGGCCTGATCAACACTGTAGTGCCGCTATCGGATCTGGAGAAAGAAACAGTAGACTGGAGCAGGCGCATCCTGGAGCATTCGCCGTTGGCTTTGCGCGCGCTTAAATCGGCGTTTAACGCCGGCGTTGACGGCCAGGCTGGAATTCAAGAACTCGCCGGCAATGCCACCTTAATGTTTTACATGACAGAAGAAGGTCAAGAAGGGCGTAACGCCTACGTTGAAAAGCGCAATCCCGATTTCAATCGCTTTACCCGCAATCCATGAACTCTGCTTGGGCCACCACCTCAGCAGCGATGGGTGGCCCAGCCTATCTGGCCTATGAACCCATTGCCAAGCCCTTCAGCAAGTCATATTAGTAGTATCGAGGTCTGGGAGTATTGCATCCCCCTCCAACCGCCGGCGCCCGTTGCCGAAAGGCACGGCATAATACTCCTCTGGCATCTTCATGATGGCCGGCGGTTTTGGTCAGAGGTGGCACCGCTACCTGGCTTCAGCCCAGAAGGGCTGAAGGAGTGCCGGCAAGCTTGTGAAACCTGGCTTGCTCAAGATGCGGCCGCGCGGACAGTAGATGAAGTGGCACCGGCAGGTCTTGCGGATCTGCCGGCGGCTGCCCGCTTCGCCATTGAGGCCGGTCGCCTGCAGGCCCTGCATAAGCTGCCCGCGGCACAGCGTGTCAAGCTGTGCAGTCTTATCGACCCCTCACAGCAGGGCGAGATAGATGGCGCTGATGCTGAGCTAGCTGGTTTAGCGGCTGATTTAACCTGTCTAAAAGTCAAGGTGGGACGCCACTCCGTTGCTGAAGATATTGATAAGCTGCGCTTAATCCACGACAAGCTACCTTCTCACGTCAAACTGCGTCTTGACGCTAACAGGGCTTGGACCTTAGAGCAGGCCGAGCAGGTCTGCGGTTCCATTCCAGCTCAACGCATCGACTATGTAGAAGAGCCGCTACTTGCAGGCAGCTGCTACCGTAACTGGACAAGCCACCTAGCAGTACCTTTTGCTTGGGATGAGACGATCCGCGAGTACCCAGAAGCCGACCTGCATACTCCGGGCCTTAAGGCGCTGGTGATCAAGCCCATGCTTACCGGCCTAGCCCGAACCCTGGCTTGGCTGGAGACAGCCAGCGCCGCGCAGCGTCAAATTGTTCTAAGTGCGGCCTTCGAGAGCAATCTGACTCTGGACCTATACGCCCGACTTTGTGCTTTATGGCAGTTAAGCGGCTATCAAGGCTTGGGAACCTTTGATGCTTGGCCAGTCTGCCTTATAGAACCGCTGCGTAGCCAATCCGGACATGACCAAAAACCGATTATCAGCCCAACCGAGCTTACCTATCTTGGACGTTGGTTGTAATGAGCAGAGAATCAGCAATTGAGTGCAGGTTGTCCCGTGCTGCCCGTTTATTTGGCAATAACACGGCGCTTATTAATGTCACTGATCGATTAAGCTTCAGCGATCTAGACCAGATGGTTAGCGAGCGTGCCAGGCAACTTCAACAACACGGGGTAAGCGAGCAACAATGGACGGCCCTGAGGGTAACCACCAGCCAGCAAGGTGTCATCGACTGGCTAGCGGTATTGCGCGCTGGTGGTATTGCACTACCGGTAGGCCAGCGCACACCTGAGGCAGGCCTGCAGGAGATGCTCAGCGAGCATAAAATTGGGCTCTATATCCCTGAACCAGGGGCGCTGCCGGCTCAATCATCCAGTATCCCAACTGCTGGCCTGGCCAGCCCCAGCGAGCGGGAAGCGGCGCTGGCAGAGCAGCTCTTCTTCCGGGCTAACACCCCTTGCGCTGGCATCCTGACCTCGGGCTCGACCGGCCGGCCACGCGTCGCGGTGCATAGCTACGCTAACTATGTTCGTAGCGCCCAAGGCTCGCAACAACTAATTCCTTTGGTAGCTGGCGATCGCTACCTGCTAAGTCTCCCCTTAAACCATGTCGGCGGGCTTGCAATCATCATGCGCTGCCTCGAGTCAGGGGCAACGATGGTATTGGGGGGACGGGCAGAAGATGCCAAATTCCTCGAGCGGCACAGCATAAGTCACATCTCGATGGTGGCCACACAGTTACGCCGCTTGCTCGAACAACGCGATATTGACCTGCCTGAGTTGCGCTGCATTCTTCTCGGCGGCGGGCCGGTAGCAGAAACTCTGCTCGAGCAGGCGAGGCAACATCAGTTACCCTGCTATCTCAGCTATGGGCTGACTGAAATGGCCTCTCAGGTGTTAACCCACGACCCTCAAGGGCGAGCTCATATTCTCCCCTATCGCGAACTGACTCTGGCCGCCGATGGCGAGATCATGGTCAGAGGTGAGACGCTCTTTCTGGGTTATTTGCGCAACGGCGAGATCCGCTCCGCCACCGACCACGAAGGCTGGTTTGCCACCCGTGATCTGGGCAGGTGGCTAGGTGCGGGGCTGGCAATAATCGGTCGCAAAGACAATCAGTTCATCAGTGGCGGTGAAAACATTCAGCCCGAGAGCATTGAACTGGAGCTGCGCCGCCATCCGGCGATTCGCGAAGCCGTTGTTGTGGCAAGACCGGACGATGAATACGGCCATCGTCCGGTGGCCTTCGTCGACTCACACAACCACATACCCCCTGAGGAAGAGCTCAAAGCCTGGCTGCGAGAACGCCTAGCAGCATTCTTAGTGCCCGATGAGTTCTTGCCAATACCCCCCCAAGAGGGGATGAAGGTGCCACGTAAGCAGCTTGAATGTCTGGCCAAACAAAGCCGCAAGCGAGAAAGCTAGTCAGCCCTATCACTGAGCATAACCGCAACCCATCGTGTCGCTGGCTGCGCCTCAAGAGCGAGTTTGGCGATCATGGTCAGAGGTATGGAGAGCAGCATACCTACAGGGCCGAAGACCCAGCCCCAGACCAACAACGAGATCAACACTACTAGCGGCGATAGTCCGAGGCTGCGTCCCATTAAGCGCGGCTCAAGGATACTGCCTACGGTGACGTTGACCGCAACATAGAGTGCCACAGCCATAATCGCCTCAACCCAGCCGCCGCCAACCAAAGCTACCAAAACCGCAGGTACAGCAGCGATAAATGAGCCGACAGTCGGCACGAAGTTGAGCAGTCCGGCCAGGATGCCCCACAAAACCGGGAAATCGACACCGATCACAAACAGGCCAATCCCTACCACCACGCCGGTACCTAGGCTGGTTGCGCTCTTAATGAAGATGTAGCGATCAACGGCCTGCATAAAGCGGCGCATCCTGACCCGGGTCCGCCGGCTGCGCGGGAATGCAGCGTTGAATTTGCCGGGTAACGTGCTCTCTTCGAGCAACAAGAACATAAACGCCAGCAACACCAGGAAGGTCGCTGCCGTAAACTGGGTCAGGCCGCCGGCTATGGTGGCTGCGGCATCAGCAAAGGTCCCGACTGCGGGCAGCGGTAGGGTATCAGGCAGGGCCTCTGGCGGCACCCCCAAGCCGACAAGATATTCGCGTAACTCGCCGAATAGGGCCCCGATATGGGCCTGGTACTGCGGCGCCTGCGCCGCCATGGTCTCCACCGCCCCCCGCAAGGCAAGAAAGATCAAGAAGAAGAACATGCCGATAATAAGAAACAGAACTAGTACAGCTAGCGGAGCGGGGACACCCTGGCGCTGCATCCAATTAAGTGGAGTCGCTGAGGCAATCGCCAGGAAGGCTGCCAGTAGCAGAGGGTTTAGAATGGAAGAGACCTCCTGCATGGCCGCAAGAACCACGACCATTGCCGCAGCCCCTACTAACCAATACCAAGCATTAGGTAGTGGATTCTCACTCTTCAGCATAGTTTCACCGACAACCTCAAACTTGAACAGCTAAGCGTTGCCCCTTGCCTTCTAATTCAGCGCATTGCCAGAGCTGATTCAGCAACGCTTACGCTTAGGTCGTATAATCAATCAGTTAAATACAACTCCGGCGGCACCGGCCAGCGTTCCGGTGATTCATAAGATTCAATCCGAAGATTGGCTCTGCTACCCGCAAGATCAACTACCCGGGGCGGATGATACATCTTATCGCGTTTAATATCGTAGACAATGCGCACCACGGGCAATAGCGATTTACCCTCCTTCACGTTCAAAACTACCGCCAGCTCGTTCGAACTAAGCCGCACCAGGCTACCCGGCGGATAGACCCCGACACAGCGCACAAATCGCTCGCAGAGTTGGCGATCAAAATGCCCGGCCTGGTTGAGGATAAAGTGCAGCCCCTGGGTAGGAGGGCTACCATTATGATAGGGGCGAACGGCGGTCAGCGCATCGTAAACATCAACCATAGCTATCATTCGAGACTCGGCAGAGAGCTTACTCGCGTCATAGCCATTAGGATAACCACCACCGTCCATCCGCTCATGGTGGGTGGCGGTTAGCTCAATGGCAAGCGGCGGTATCCCGTCACTATCCTGGAGCACAGCCACTCCTTGGCGGACGTGGGTCTTCATGATTTTATATTCAGCTTCGGTCAATTTACCCGGCTTTTTGACAATTTCTTCAGGTATCAGTGCCTTGCCAATATCGTGGAGAAGCCCCGCAGTCCCGATGCGACGCACGTGATCGTGCTCCATGCCGATATGTTCGGCGAACGCCATCAAGAGCACGGAGACGTTTACACAGTGCTGGTACGTATAGTTATCCCGCGAGCGGATCCTGCCAAAGGCGAACATGGTCGAGCGATGGGAGGTAACCGCCGAAAACAGTGAATCACTCACCGCTTCCACATCACTGTGATCAATCGCCTGACCGGCGCGCGCTTGCTCGATCATGCCTTTGACGAATGAGCGAGCCTCCTTGGTAATAGCCCTGACCTGATTGCCGGCATGTTTATCCGTCTCTTGGGCAGTCCCTCTTTGGGCATAATCCTTGGTAGGCGGTGCGGCTGGTTTCTCATCATGCTGTTCATGCGAGGTATCGACAACAATCCGCTGTATCCCCAGCTTGCGCAGCCGATCGATGCTTTGACGGTCGAGGAAAAAGCGGTTGTAGAGGAATGGGTGAAATACCCACGGAACACCTAGGTCATGCACGTACATGCCAGGCCTGAGCTGATCTACCGACAACTCCTTTAAGGCCTCGGCTTCCTTGGGTGTTTCACTTGCAGATCCCACTCTGCCCCCCTATAACCTTAACCAACTTAGCAATCCCCCCGTTAACTAGTAACATTAACATTATCCAGAAGTGAAATGTCCCTTTAGGCATTCGAAATCTCCCCCCGAGCCAATGGGCTGTCCCGGTGTGGAGGTCTTGGCACCAGAGATAGCGCACTGAAGCCTCCAGAGATGGATTGACGGCGTGCTCCACACCGGGGCAGCCCATTGGCTCAGGGAGGGTTAAAGGTGTCCTGTGAGCCAATTAGGAAAGCCATGACAGAAGCTAATCCAAACCAATCAAGAAAGCAGTCCCGTCTACCCCTTTTGGGCAAGGTAACGCTGGCTTTGTTCGGGTCGCTACTCATAGCTGCCCTCGTCCTACCCTTCTTGATATCCACCGACCCTGCAGAGGGCGCGCCACCCGAAGAGCTCGCCACAGAACAAAGTCGGTTCATGAACCTGACCACCAACGACAACACAGCATTGCTGATCCACTATCTGCACGCGGCGGGAGAGGGCAACTCTTACCCAAACAGAACTGACCCAGAAAAGGCAGATAAGCCTGCTACGGATAGTGCAGCAGGTGGTTCGCACCGGACAACTCCCATGGTCCTTCTGCACGGATTTACCCTCAATGCCTACTCTTGGCAAGAGATAATCCCGCACTTGGCAACAAGCAGGGAAGTCATAGCCTACGATCAGATTCCTTATGGCCTGAGCGCTAAGCCGGCGCTCGAGGCCGATGAAGACGTAGACTATTTCAGTCTTGCAGCTGCTGTTGATCACCTCATAGCGTTACTAGATAAGCAGGAGATACCCAACAGTATCTTGGTTGGTAATTCCTCAGGAGGCGCTGTAGCTCTGGCTGCCGCGCACAGTCACCCCGAGAGGATCGAGGCCTTAGTCCTTATCAACCCGATGGCAACGGTCGAGCGGATGACATTGCCCGACTGGTTGGGCCATAGTCCGCAGGTAAAACGCCTTAACCTATTAGCAGCCCGCTGGTTCGGGTCTAGCACAACACTGCTTGAGGCCTCATACCACGACCCAGCACTTATTAGCGAGCGGCGACGCGAGCTGGCATTACTCCATACTCAGGTAGAGGGCTGGGATCTTGCCTGGGGGGAGATCTTCAACCGCGCCCTGGTGGAACCCCTTGATGTTGAACAGGCTATCGCCGAGGTCAGCGTGCCTACCTTGGTAGTAATCGGCGCGGAAGATACCATCATCGATCCGCAAGAGTCGCAACAGCTAGCAGAAACTTTACAGAACGCCGATTCACTCGTAATCGAGGACTGTGGCCACCTACCTCACGAGGAGTGCCCTGAAAGGACCTATGAGAAGATTAGCGGCTGGATAAACGCGCTGGAGCGAGCCGAATAGTTGCGCCCCGGCGGGCGCCTTCTGAAGCGTGAGTAGTTTTGGCCCGCCCGGCAGGATTCGAACCTGCGACCTTCGGCTCCGGAGGCCGACGCTCTATCCGGCTGAGCTACGGGCGGGAAGGACGGTCAAACGCATCTGGGATTTCCAATCATAACGCGCCCAAACCTGCATGCCAAGGGTGGCGACTGGAAAACCATCTGCAGGAGGCGAATAGGCCCGCAAAAGCAGCGCTTCGTATAGGCCTTTGGGATAACAAGTCCAGACCTAAAAGTACATCGCCCGACAGGCCGATTGAGGTTAGAATGAGCAGGCGCAAGGGCACCAAGTGCTCCCCTAAGGTCAACTGGGTTACATGAGAGTGATATGACGAAGACAGTCAACTGCGCAAAGCTTAAACAAGAGGCCGAGGCCCTTGATAAGCCCCCCTATCCAGGGGAACTGGGCCAGCGAATATACGAACAAATAAGCAAACCAGCCTGGGAGATGTGGTTCCGTCAACAGACCATGCTTATAAATGAGTACCGTCTCAATCCTGCCGAGGCGCAAACGAGGCGCTTTCTCGAAAGGGAGATGGAGAGTTTTCTGTTCGGCAGCGGATCAGCCCCACCACCAGACTTTAGGCCCTATTCTGAATAATTACTGGTGCGCCTATCCTTACGCGCAAACAAAGGTCAGCTAATTGAGTCTTGAGAATATTCATCTATACCTGTGCTGACGTTACATCTCCCAGCCACTTGGAGCCGTGCAGAGAGTATGGAAACATCAACTACCAGCAAATCCCGCTATGAAAAGCATGACCGTCCGAGTTGGCCATTCGTAGTATGGCATGCTATCCGGCCCCGCACCTTACCTCTATCATTTTCTCCAGTGCTCGCCGGATCGGCCGTAGGTTGGGTAGAGACCGGCGTATTGCGCCTTGATATAACCATAGTCGCAGTCCTGGTTATCGCCATCATTCAAATCGGCACCAACTTACAAAATGATGCTATTGACACCCTGAACGAGACCGATCAACCCGATCGAGCCGGACCAGTGCGGGTGACCGAGCGCGGCTGGCTAACCCCTGGACAGGTCATCCGGGCAGCCTACTTTGCCTATGCTGTGGGCTTGTTCCTAGGCGCCTATTTGGTTTACCAGGGTGGTTTACCCATCCTCATTCTTGGCATGCTTTCAGTTGCCGCCGCTTACGCTTACTCTGGTGGGCCCTGGCCGGTTTCGCGCGGCCCTTTAGGAGAAGTTTTTGTTATCGCGTTTTTTGGCCTGGTGGCGGTAGGTGGGGTTGCTTATCTTTACGGAGCGCCTTTCGACTTAAAAACCATTCTGATGGGCTTGGCCATTGGAGTGCCCGCAGCAGCTGTTCTGCTCGTGAACAATTTGCGCGACCTTGAAAGTGACAAGCGTGCCGGCAGACTAACGCTAGCAATCCTGCTGGGAAGAGAAGGGGCTATATGGCTTTATGGTGCCTTTCTATTCTTAGTCACAGCTGGGCTCATCGCCATAGCGACTTCTGGGGGGCCTTGGGTTGGGGCAATGCTAGGACTAAGCGGAATCCCCTTAGGGGTACGCATATGGCGAACTCTTAGCAGTGCTGAAGACGCCCAAACCTTTAACACTTGCCTATCCCGTACGGCGATCTTTCAGTTGCTTGTGACAATAACCATGTGTCTAGGCCTAGGGTTGGCGGTGATGGTAGGCGGCTGATAGATTACTGGGATATTGATCTGTTTAGTCCTGTTGGACTGACCGGGGGGTATTGGGAAATAGAAGCAGAAACACTTTAATGGCCCCACCCCCCGCCTGCCATCTTTGAGGGAGGTAACTACTGTGAACGAGTCATCAGATATAGAGGGTAGGGCCAAAAAAGGGAAGCTTGGCCGCTGGGTGATAATCTTCCTGGCAGTGGCTACTATAAGCTCCCTATTAGGATCGTTCCCATTCTGGGGCGAACACTCTTTTATCTTCCTGCTGCTCTTTGTGGTCCTCTTCCCGACCACAGTAGTAGCCTCTCTGATGCGCTGGTGGCCTATGCGTCAGGCACAGGGAGTGCGTGACGGGGTCAATTGGCGGCGCAAGCTTAACCTCAGCGCAGTTGGCATAGCTCTATCATCGCTTATCTGCTTGCTACTCGGTATTGCGTGGTTCGGCACCGCTCCGGGTACCATGCTGATGGTAGCTGGGACCCTTCTTCTGCCCCCGCTGGTGATCCTATTGCTGCTCACCTATTCAATGCGTGATCGTGAGCGTCTAGCCGAGACCATGCTTGAGGAAGATGAGGAGGTCCTTTATCAGGCTGAGGTTCACTGGGGAGTCTTCATTCCTACCATAGTAGTGGCCACGCTGATTCTAATTTTCACCTTAGCCCCTCTCGGCACAATAGGTTACGGCATAGCGACCATACTCTACCTTATAGTTCTGCCGGGGACGGCCGCACACTCTCTGAGTGTCTTTTTCAACACGGAACTGGAGGTCACCCAGTATAGCTTGATCGCAGCCACCGGACTGATAGTTAGAACTACTAGGCTCTTTGCTCGTGATGACTTACAGGCGGTAGGCGTTCAGCAGGGATTGCTTGGGAAGATACTAGGATTCGGTAAGATAAGCTTCATCTGTAAGGATGGATATAGCTTTAAGGTTCCGGGAATTGTCGATCCGGAGGGGCTGCGGCAGATAATAATGCGCCGATGAATAATACCTTGTAAGCAAGGCCCTATCCGGGCCTTGCTTTGGCTGCTACGCTACTCTTCGCTATCATCGCCTTTACTCACCCCACTAAAGCTCACCACCACGCGATTACCGGGTGGCCAATACTCCAGCGAATCGGCCAGCTCACGGACCATGCTGATGCCTCGGCCGGCAGGCTTGTTCAGCTCGTAGGCCATAGCTGCATCGGTTGAGCTATCGCCGCAGCTTTGCCCATCTCTATTACCAGCTCGAGCAACCGCCATCCATTCCTGATAGTCGAATCCCGGGCCGCTATCAACTATATCGATTGTTATAGCGCAAGGTTTTTTACCATCCGAGGCATCTTGGTCGGAGTGCGATGAGATACGAATGCGAATCTCCCCTTCATTTAACTCGTTTAAGGCCTTGCTGCGCTGGCGATAGTACTCCTCAAATCCCTCAGGCGTTCTTTTTAGTGATGAATCCAAACCCAGCAAGCCATGCTCCAAGGCATTGTTATAGAGCTCAGCAATGATGAAGTAGAGGCTCTGTTGGTGCTCTTCCAGTGCCCCTAGATCGCTGAGCAGATCCATTATCGAGGGTACCGGATTGAGTCGCCCAAGAGTTCCCGCATCAAGCACTAACTCCGCCTGCCACGGTGCTGCCGGATTCGTCCCGACACCTCTTTTCGGGCCGCGGGCAAGCAATTGATCCAGATCTAGTTCAAGCAGGGTTGTATCATCATCGGATTCGGTAGAATCCCAATAAATCTCCAGCTGCTCAAGAATTTTGTCGAAGCCCTGCCCCGGAGGGACCGATGTAAGGGCCTTTTCTACACCCTCAGCACCGTACATCCATCCGCCTTCCAAAGCAGCCTCGACGACGCCGTCAGAGCAAGCATAGAGGTAACCGCCAGCGGGCAGGTCGTGATATGAGATCCGGCGTCTTCCACCACGCTGGTCGCTAACTATACCCAGCGGCAATTCACTGGACTGGAAGGTTGCTACTACACGGCTACCCTGCAGCAACCATAAAGGTGGCATACCGCCATTCCACACACCTAAACGGTTATTGGCGTAGTCTACCTCCACTAGTGCTGCACCCATAAACATATCCGGCGGCAGCGTGCGATAGAGCCGGTCATTGATCAGATCCAGCACCTCAGCTGGGTGGGCTCCCCGCCTAACCCTCTCATAAAAGATCTCAGCTACACCCGGTACCCCTACAGCCGCACCAATACCATGGCCGGTAAAATCACCGATCAGAACCAGAAGATTGCCGTTCGCCCGATACTCAGCCAGGATCAAATCGCCACTGAGTATCGCTGCAGGACGATAGAAATAGCGCAATCCCGGAGTCTGCAATGCCGCCGAATCCAGGGCCTTGGCTACAATCTGTTCGGCCTTTTCCTGTTCCTGCTCTAGGCGGTCCTGGTGGGTCTTAAGAATGTCTTTGTCGACTGCTATCGCTTTAAGCCTACGCACCAGATCATCTACGCTCTCCATGACCCTGTTCAGGTCCGCAAATCCCAAGTCGATAGTGCGCGGCTCAATAAGATGAATATCTTTAACCGCGTTTACCTGCTCGACTTGGTTACCAAACGCCTCAACCGAATACTTTATGCGCCGGTTAACCAAGTAACCAACCGTTGCTGCGAGTAATAAAGCAAGTGGCGCAATACCTGCCATCAGCCAGTAATGGCCGGCGCTCGCCTCTGCCTTGACGGTACTTATATCCTGACTTACTTCAACCACGCCCAGGACGTCGCCGACATCGGCATTAGTATGACAATCCTGACACTCATCCCGAGTCTGTACCGGCATTATATGGCGCAGCAGATCACCCTTCTCGGTCTTGCGTACCTCGCGCTCGTCTATGGCCTTATAAACGGCATCATCCTTTTCCGGCTCCCCCTCAATGCTCCCATAAAGCGAATCTACTAGCTCACCGCGATAGATCGTGACGCGGATAGGGCTATCCTGATAAGAGTCCTCAAGAACATTTATGAACGATTCTAGTTCTTCGCGACTCCAGCCCAGGCGCATTACCTGAAACATCGATTCAAAGGTTTGCCGGGCGATCGACTCTGAACCCTGCTCAGCTTGCCGGGTTAGGATGTTCTCGTAGATTAGTGAGGAGAAGAAGGTGCTTATGCCGAAAACAGCAACGGCTACTGCAACAACAGTAGCCATAATAAAGGTACGGAGCTTGAGCAGGCGCATATGTTTAAGTCAACAAGTCAGTAATTCAGCCACTGTTTACTGAACCAGAAGAATCTGCCGCTGCCGTCGCGATGTGGAGCGGTGCAGTTATATCTGGCGCGGCCCCGGCCAAACTCTTCTTCAGCCTGCACAGCGAAGGTATTACGCTGCTCATCAAGCCATTCCAGCTCCATCAGCCCCTGTCGACTTGCAAAGCAGTTCAACCTACCAGTAGCTACATCGTTATCATCTTTCAGGGTGATCTTCATCCTGGGTGGGTTATTATCCTCAAGGACCGGTTCGAACGGTTCCATCTCCTTAACCGGCAAGGGCAAGCTGCGGGCACGCTGACTAAAATCGTCCATGCCACCAAACTGCTCATTTACCGGGAAACGCGGCAGCGCACGCGGGTCCTCGACACTGCCCATGGCACCGGAATGCTGACCGAAAGCTATGTAGCCCTTGTCAGTTATAATCTCGGCAAGACGCTCATTGTATTCTCCAAACGGATAGGCATACAGACGCGGGTCTTCATTTACATCCTCACCTAGCTCTTCCTGCAACCGCTGCTGCGCCTTATTGATATCTTCGCGCATGCGCTTTTCCCACTCCTCCTTACTCTCTTGCTCTGGATCCCGGCGTACTAGATAGTCGTGAGTAGCAGAGTGATTGGCAAATGTCACCAGGCCGCTATCCTGCATCTCTCTCATCTGATCCCAATCCATGTAGGCCTGGCGTCCTGAATCAACATCATCGGTGGCCACAAACAAGGTCATCGGCCAGTCCCGCTCCTTCATACGCGGGTAGGCCTCTTCATAGACTGACGCGTAAGCATCATCCACAGTAATAGCAACGGTCTTGTCAGGGATTGGCTCACCATCTTGCATGGCCTTGACAATGCGCTCTATGGACCAGACATTGAAATCGTTTTCTTCTAGAAACTCGAGCTGATCATCAAACTGGTCCAGACGGACACTGGTTGAAGGATAACGATCCTCGCCAAAGCGGTGGTACATGAAGACTACCGCACTATCACGATGCTCCTTTTCCTCTTGCGAGCCTGCCTCAGCTACCTTGGGTAAAAAGCTGATAACAACAGCGGCTACCAGCGCGCTAGAGAAAAGAGTTGTGCGCAATACTGTATGTGATGACATATCTTTGATCATAGTCAATCCTTGTGGATAATTGGACGACAGAGTAGCGGCGATGTCAATTAGCCCTTGTCTGACTTAGCTTAGGAATAGCTTATAGGCCGGGTTTTCTGTCTCTTCAGCGAAATTGTAGTCGAGCCCGCCGATGAATTCTTGAAACAACTCACGCTCTTGCTCTGGTACCTGAATACCGCACAGCACGCGCCCGTAAGCTGCTCCATTGTTACGATAGTGAAACAGGCTAATGTTCCATCGCCCACCAACGTTGGCCAGGAATTGCATCAGTGCCCCTGGGCGCTCAGGGAACTCGAAACGGTAGATTATTTCGTTGGCTACCCCGTGACCACGCCCTCCGACCATATGCCGGACATGCACCTTAGCCATCTCATCACGAGTTAGATCAAGCACTGAGTAACCATCTGCCTCAAGCTTATGGATCAGCTCGCGCCGCTCTTCATCGCCGCGGCTGAGAGCTATACCAGCATAAACATGAGCCACATCGGGGTCGGCCATACGGTAGTTGAACTCTGTAATTGAGCGCTCGCCGATGGTCTCACAAAAGCGTCGGAATGCCCCGGGGCGCTCGGGAATCGTTACCGCTAATACCGCTTCGCGCTGCTCACCGAGTTCGGCACGCTCTGCAACATGAGATAGGCGCGAAAAGTTCATGTTAGCGCCACTGTTTATTACTACCAGGGTCTCACCGCGAATCCGTGTATTTTCAACGTACTTTTTCGCACCAGCTACACCAAGAGCACCAGCTGGCTCGAGGATTGAGCGGGTCTCTTCGAAGGTATCCTTGATAGCTGCACAAATCTCATCAGTGCTGACCAGCACCACATCGTCAATAAAGCGGCGGAGTATGGGGAAGGTATATTCGCCAATCTGGCGAACCGCAACCCCGTCAGCAAATAAGCCTACTTTATCTAGGGTTACCCGCTCATCTGCTTCGAGGCTGCTAGCCAGTGTCGGCGCATCCTCAGGCTCAACCGCGATCAGGCGAATATCCGGGCGCAGTTGACTAATATAGACCGCAATACCGGCCGCTAGCCCGCCACCACCTACTGGCACGAAGATGGCGTGGATATCGCGCGGGTGCTGATGAAGGATCTCCATACCGACAGTCCCCTGACCGGCGATTACGTCGGGATGGTCATAGGGTGGAATATAGGTTAGACCGTATTCCTCGATTAGCTCCTGAGCCTTAGCCGAGGCAGCATCGTAACCATCGCCGTGGAGTACTACCTGGCCGCCAAAACGCCGCACTGCGTCTACCTTTATCTGCGGCGTGGTGCGCGGCATGACAATCGTCGCCTCAATCCCAAGGCGCTGGGCCGAGAGTGCTACACCTTGAGCATGGTTTCCCGCAGAAGCACAGATTACGCCGCGCTGGCGGGCCTCAGCGGATAATCTGATTATGCGGTTATAAGCTCCGCGCAGCTTGAATGAAAAGACTGGCTGAAGATCTTCGCGTTTGAGCAGTAACTGATTGTTAAGACGCGCAGAGAGTATCGGCGCTTGCTCGAGTGGGCTCTGGATAGCAACATCGTAAACACAAGCAGTGAGAATACGCTCAAGATAGCTGCGCTGCGACTCTGTTCCTACGCCGTTGTTGAATGCTGGTTGCGGGTCGTTGTGTTGGCATTGCATAGTAGGCACAGGATAGCGTTATTTGCGATACAGCTCTATATCTAAGCTAGAAAGATGAACAAAAAATGCGGAGGAGCAAGCGCAATGAATCAAACCGATGGCAAACGCCTAGCGGCTGAAGCAGCTCTGAAGTACGTCGAGGAAGACACCATTATTGGCGTTGGCACTGGCTCGACTGTGGATAAGTTTATAGATGCTCTCGCCGAGATGCGCATGAAACTCCGCGGCGCCGTTTCCAGTTCTGAGGCTAGCACCCAGCGCTTGCGTAAGCATGGCATAGATGTTGTTGACCTTAATAGCGCCGGCCGCCTAGACCTGTACGTTGATGGTGCCGATGAATCCAACCGCTTTCTACAGTTAATAAAAGGCGGTGGTGGTGCCTTAACGCGGGAGAAGATTGTAGCCTCGGCCTCAGAGCGATTCATTTGCATAGCTGATGAGAGCAAGCTTGTTGACGTGTTGGGCGAATTCCCACTCCCCATTGAAGTCATACCCATGGCGCGGAGTACAGTGGCTAGGGAACTCGTACGCATAGGCGGCCGCCCTGAACTGCGGCAAAATTTCACCACCGATAATGGCAACATCATTCTCGATGTGCATGGACTATCGATCACTGAACCGTTGAAGTTAGAACAAGAGATCAATAACATCCCGGGAGTTGTAACCAACGGAATTTTCGCTCTGCGCCCGGCCGACCTGCTTCTACTGGGCAGCAGTTCCGGAGTACGCAAGGTGGAAACTGAATAGTTTGTGATCCTGATGGGAGATATACCAAGACTACTGATCATTGCTGGACTTATCCTGGTAGTGATCGGCTTGGCCTGGCCACTGATCGGAAAATTAGGTCTTGGCAGACTACCCGGTGACATAGCAATAGAGCGGGAGGGGTTTAGCTTCTACTTTCCGATCACTACTATGCTGCTGCTCAGTGGGGTGCTGACTCTGCTGTTCTGGATCTTCCGCAAGTAGGAAACGGTTGACTGTCGCCAACTTTTAAGCTTAAATGTCACATCTTTTCAGGGCCGGGTAGCTCAGTCGGTAGAGCAGGGGATTGAAAATCCCCGTGTCGGCGGTTCGATTCCGTCCCCGGCCACCAACAAAATCAACATTTGGTTCACAAGACCCGCCCTTTGCGCGTGTTGAGTGTTCCCGTGTATCGCCCATATCTTGCCCCTCGGTCTTCTCCTGGTGCATCTTGGCCAACTGTCAGGTATGACTGAGAGGCAACCTATACCTCCCTAAGACTGCAGCGACAGAACCCGGCGGATTCGCTGTCGGCAGTAAGGCACCGTAAGATACTTTTTGCACGATTCGGGCATCTTTCCGGTTGCTCTGTAATCTCCTCCGTCACGCCACCAGTCCTAGTACAAATAGTGTTAATAACCTTTACACTTTTCCCATCCGACTAGACGTCAGAACCAGAAATATCATACTTATCATAATGTTAAAAATGTGGCACGCATTATGCTGAAGCTTATGTAACTTTCATTAAGTTATCTTCAGTATGGAGTGTCCATAAGATGGGAGCGCCAATTTTAGCCCCAGTCGCTGCATCCTCACGATGCGCCTTTCACGCCAGCCCCGGCATGAAGATCCGCCCGCCACAAATACCTTTAGTCCCCGGGTGGCATCTAGAGTTAATTCACTGCCTAGATGACATCAATTACAGACCTCCTAAGGAGATCCCCTCAGTTGGGCTAATGCAGGTTAACCCAATAAATTTCGACGCTTGTCATGAACTTTTAACAGCTACTGAGCAGATTGAATGGATCGCCTTGGTAGATTCAAACTCAAAAGCACACACGCCCATCATGGCTGAAATGCTCTCCAGCTGTTTTTTTGATTTTCATACCATACCTGCAGATCCACAGCTACTTGCTCTAACACTAGGGCATGCTGCTGGCATGGCAAACTTGCGGCGCCAAGCGCGAAGTTATGTTGACGGTTCTCTGGACAAAGGCCAATTGGGCATCTTCGGTGATAGCCCAATCATCAAAGAACTGCGCAACAGCTTAGCAAAAGTTGCGCGCAACTCGGCAACTGTGCTCATTCATGGCGAGAGCGGCTCAGGCAAGGAACTTGCAGCTCAGGCCATACATGATTCATCACAACGCTACCATGCTCCGTTTGTTACCGTTAATTGCGGAGCCATACCCACTGAGCTTGTTCAATCCGAGCTTTTTGGCCATGAGCGGGGTGCTTTTACCGGTGCCCACCAACGCCGCACCGGACACTTAGAGCGTGCTAACGGAGGCACAATACTGCTTGATGAGATCGGTGAACTCAGCCTAGAGCACCAAGTGTCTCTTCTCCGTGTTCTGGAAGAAAGGGCCGTAACCCGTGTCGGTGGCAGTGAGTCCATCGCCTTGGATGTGCGAGTCATTGCGGCAACCCACGTTGACTTAGCTGCAGCAGTCGAAGCAAAAAGCTTCCGGGAAGACCTGTATTATCGCCTTAATGTCCTTCGCCTGGACATACCCCCCTTACGCGAGCGCGGGGACGACATAATTGAGCTCGCCAATTTATTTCTAGAACGCTTCCAACGCCTCCACAAAACTCCTCCACGAGCATTTAGCCCGCAATCTCTTGGGGCAATGCGCCGCCACCAATGGCCCGGCAACGTCCGCGAATTGCGCAACCGAATCGAGCGTGCGGTAGTAATGAACAATAGAATCATAATTACTCCGGAGGATCTGGGCCTCGAGATTCGTAATCCCTTATGGCGAAATGTTGAAACTCTCAAAGAGGCGCGCGCTCAGGGGGAAAGAGCTGTCATTCTGCGAACACTTGCTAATTGCTCTCACAACATCTCTGCCGCGTCCCGCCAGCTAGGGATATCCCGTGTGACCTTATATCGCACAATGCGGCGACTAGGGGTGCGATCATGAGACGCTTTTATAAAAAAAGAGCGGTTATGGCCACTTCTCTATCCGCCTTGCTGATTAGTACCCCTGTAATAGCACAAACAGAGACCGCAGCAGCGCCACCCCAAACGACAGAACCGCCGCCATCCCAAGAGGCCGCCGGCGGTTTACAGCAGCGCACCATTCTTACACCTCGGGGCAGTCTCATTGTCGATCCTTCCATAAGCTATACGCAGTCCTCGACAAGGCATGTTTCAATTGACGGTTTCACCATACTTCCAGCGGTAGCCGTTGGTGTTATCTCGGTTCGTGAGAGCCAGCGTGAAACAATAACTGCTGCGACCGCCGTACGCTATGGCCTTACCGACAGGCTAGAAGTCGAAGCGCGCATTCCTTATGTTTACCGCGAAGAACAGATACGCGAGCGAGAGCTGTTAAAAGGGACAGATCACTCAGGAACGGTCAGTTCCAGCGGTAGCGGCCTAGGAGATATCGAGGCCTCCCTACGCTATCAGATAAACACCAGCGCGAGCAGCAGTACTATTTTCACTGGAGGACTTAGAATCAAAAGTCGTACCGGCACTGACCCTTTTGATGTCAAAACAGAGCGGCGGAAGATTGGCGAAGATGAGGGGGACGATATAACAATCTTCACAGAGCAACCCACAGGAAGCGGATTTTGGAGTGTACAACCCACTCTCAACTGGGTACATCCTTCAGAGCCGGCTGTACTTTATGGCAGCTTTAGCTACTTGCACAACATAGAGCGAGAAGTCAAAACACATAATGGCGAAAGCCTCAAAATCAATCCGGGAGACTCGCTCAGCTTAAGCTTCGGTGTTGGCATTGCCCTGAATGATAGAACTTCTCTGAGTTTGGGTTACGACCATTCAATGGTAATGCGCACAAAGACCAGGGGACGCGATCGAGATCAAGCTGAATTTGACCGTTTCCAGGTCGGGTCACTAATGATCGGAACGTCGCACCGCATTGGGCCAAGAACTAACCTAGGACTATCTGTTGGGGTCGGCGTTACTGAGGATGCACCTGATGCACGTGTTTCACTGCGCCTTCCAATAAGCTTTTAGCCGCAAACTCAACTTGTTAGGCGAATTTAGCAAAATATGGGGTGACTGTAGGGCTAATCTGCACCGTACAACTCCAACAGTCTCGACCAGCGGCGTTGTTTTTCAAGGTTCCTTGTATAAAGGCATACTAAAGGTAATAACTGTATGGTTAAGAAAAAGTATTTGAGCGGTATCTCTTATAATCCGAAATATTCCGAATCAAGTATTTTACACTGAGACCACTTACGTTTAGTGCAAGCCCTCAATAACCTGATTCTGTAGCATTTCAAGCTGCTTGTTGAATCGCATCATGGGGACACCTTCAAGATGGACATCCAAATCCTGCAGCACCTGGATAAGCCGCCCATCAAGGCTATTTTGGAGGATCATTTCCACACCCCGGTCGCCGATACGCATCTCAACACCATCGCTGGTCGTTAGCCGGAAAGCGTTAGCAACATCATTTGCTATGTGCCTAAGGTCACTATTGAGCGGCAAGCTAACCATATCCAGCTGAATGCTGCTCATAGCTTCGCCGTCCAGGGCCACGCTGTGATGGAAGCCGAAACGGACCACAACTCCATTCGGGTCTGTCCATCCGCCACGCCAATTAGCTAATTCCGTTGCAGGCACATGCGTCATATTACCGAACGGGACATCCCAAGGATATTCATTGTCAGCTGCCAATAACTGTTGGGGAGAGGCCAATATCACACCCATCCCCAGGACAGCTGTTGAATACAACCGCGCAAAAAGGTGAAGGGCCATCACCATTCTCCCGGCTGACGCAAATTCAACATGAAGTCCCCTAACCACTGCTGATCAAATGCAGTTCTATACGGTGGCTGAGGCTGAACAGACCATGCACTTTCAGGATTGAAGGAGAGCTGCGCTAAGTCGTGGCGGTCACGAATTATCAGCAATGGTCCGCGTCGAATTTGCGCAAAACGTTCAACGCTGTAAGTGCGCAGCCCCATAGCCGGATCACCGACTAGCACAAGATCTCCCTTAATTCCTTTGATAACCACGAAATGCTTATATCCCCCAGTGTCAATTAAAACTATTCCCGGTATCTCTAGCTCAGCAACTTGCTCAAGTGTAAGGTTAAATCCATCCGCACGAAAACCTTGCTCAGCGAGATATAGCCGCATATCCAGCATCGAGAATCCCTCAGACTGCACTATATCCGGATCAGCAAGGGCAATCATTCCTTTGAATACCTCCGGTTCACTACTCGTATAGTCGTAGTGGTATGCCAGCAGGGTCGCTACAGCTGCAGAGCCACAGCTATAATCCAGTTGTTGCCTCTCGACCCCGCGGAATCGAAGAGACTGCATGCTTTCTACAGCAACTTGGTGGCCTCCTCCGAGTTGCTGAATGGGAACGGCGGCTCCATGGACAGCGCCAACATGTGCTGCTGACAGCCAGACAGCTACTCCGAGAATAGTTCCCCCCCATCCCCTTTTTCATGGCCTTACCGAAACATTTATGTTGGTAGCTTCTTGGATGATCACATGATGTCCTGAGTTCTGGATTACTGTAGTTAGTCCATGGTTATCGTGCAGCGCCCCACTATTAATGATGTTTGAGCCGCTTGGGCTATACTCAATTTGGTTACCTAAAACAGCTCCCTGCTCTGATATAGCACTGCCTTGGAGTTGAAAGGTATCAGCTTGTCCGCGTTGATAGCCCAATTCCTCGCTATTAACTGGATCACCTAGCAATGCCTCAAACCCTAGCTGACCTAACGAGGGTGCTTCAGCAGCTGAATATATCGGCATGGCAGTCATCGCAGCACCTAATACCAATATTTTTAATCTTTTTACCTTCCTTTTTTGTACCGGTTGAAAGTGAAGTTCCATTACTGATACTCCTGAGATTAATGCACCAATTATCTTTGATCATGGCTACGCTAGAAATCTTTGCCAACCGCAGCCCGGCGAACGTAACTGCTCGACCGGGCTCGGTGGCTTTTGCTTGCTGTCTCTAATTGGTCGGGTTGATGCTCACGTTACCCTGCATTGTTACATTCTGCTGGATCAGACTACCCACCCCTCCATTCTGTGAAACTTGGGTAATTCCTGCGTTACCAGATACGGATCCTTCATGCAGGGAGTTGTTAACCCGAAACACAGCATCGCTCTCTCCGCCAAGACTCAGGGTATTTCCTGTTACTGTACCTTTTAGCTCGGACATAGCTACAGTAGCTTCAATATCCAGGAAGTTATTGAAAGAGTCAGCATACTCGTTATGCGAGTCGTGCATAGTATTGTAAGACTCAGCTATGTCTTTGCTGTGGTCAGAGTTGTCGTTGTGTGAATCGGCTACACTGCTGCTGTTATCCGAGGCATCATGCTGATTTTTTGAATCGCTCATGCTGCGGTTATATGAATCAGAATGATTATGCGATTCAGTCATTTCTCTGTTATCGGCTCGAGCTGTAGACCCCTCGCTAGCTGCCGCTCCACTAGCATCTGCTTGGGTATTAACAGATGATGGGGTACCTCCTTGGTCATTGCCGTTAGCGTTGTTTTCATCTGTAACCGCCCAAGCAGTTCCGCTTAGCGCCATTGCCAAAACTAGAGTACTGGCTGTTGTAGTGTATTTGCTCATGGTATTCCCCTTGATCAATCATCATATTGGGGTTTAGGCTACGTGGTTTATTACGTCAACGTGCCGGGCTAAGACTATGGCTCCTATGCCATTGTCTCGCACCAATACCAGTGCAATCGTCATGCCAGCTCCATGGTGGAGTTGAGAGTGACTGATTCCATTAGCATTTTTCATGCTGCAAGATTTTCTAGACTTAGAAAGTGAATAAAAGTTGCATTACAAATGATACACCTGACCCACGTCATTATTACTTTGTGCCCATAAATCATGGTTTTAGCATTTCACGAAGTATTGAAACAAACTATTTACATGGGCTTTGAGGGGCTCTCTAATCACTCCCATTACTGAGCTTAATTGCCTTGGTGGTGCTGGCTTCATGGCGACCTCCACACCGAGGTAACAAGGCTCAGGGGGGATTTTATAGATTCACTGAGGGATCTCTCACACAGCTGCTATTACCAACCGTATAAAGCTGCTGATCATTTATGGTTATATCCCTTAGTTCTACCCCGAGCCTCCACTTTGTGAAGAAGGAGACAACAGATATACATAGTGAGGGTCGAATACTTCTAACGTATTGCGCCGCAGTGCTTCGCCTACAAAGGTAAAGCGCGCACCTTGCAAACCACCACCAATCTGTTAAGGTGCAAGAATAGAGGGTGCTGGGACCAGGCGGATAAGACTATAGCTCAAGCAGTGAATCCCTTGACGGAGGTCAGAGCTAGTCACGGGCAGGTACTATCCGGTGTTATAATGCAGGTCGGACCGAATCACCCCTTGGGAGACTCGCCTACCTCCGAGAATAGCGTAAACTATGCCATAGCTGCAAAGCTTAGCGGGAATATTTCATCCAATCTTGTCTAGCGATGTTTTTAGAGCAATTCACCGATAAAATGAACCGAATTTCTTCCTTAAGATGCAAGGTAGAAGCTGCTTCCTCGCAGGATCCCCATATTGATTATAATACGTTAAGAAATGAAAAAATTTATGTAACCAATTCTTCTGTCCTGACGACGTCTGATTTTAACAGGTTATTTCCACTCTGGGAAAATCAAATACCTTTCAGCGGTATTTTGATTTCTGCACGCCGCCGACACAACGTTTACCTGCTAGACACTTTGAATTTTGGCCCTATTGTTCTTAAATACACAAACCCTGGAAAAACTAAGCGGCGCTCCTCCGTCCTCCCATGGCTGATTGGCATAAAAGCGCATCGGGGACTACCCGGATCTGTTTGTGAACCAATCGCCGCGGTTGATTATTACGAAAAGGATCATATTTTTAAATCTTGTTTAATAAGCCGATACGTCGACGGTCAACCATTAACAGAACCTAATGAAGAGCAAAGCTCTGATGAACATCTAATCTTAATTCACACTGCAAAACGTATCGGAACATATCTAGCCAGATTACACAGATGCGGTGTTCATCTACAAGATTGTAGAATGGCAAACATTATGGATATCACAAACAATGAACATGGCAGTAACACTTGTAATCTAACAATCGTTGATATAGAAGCACTAGGAGAAGGCCACTTAACTCTCTTTGGTGCGGCAAGAAAGTTATTAAAGCTACGTTTACCACCAGTTTATTTCCAGGCCGCTTGGGCCGCTTATATAAATGAGCTAAATGAAAAAGATCTAAACTTTGTTCAGAGACGTTTTTTGTGGGGTATTTATATGCCATTAAGGACATTTCGACATCACCTAGTCAGATACAACCGTAGACGTTTACGCCCACTGCTCAGTGTATTTTCTTTTAAAAAAGGCACACAACAAGATAACTAAATTATGCCCAAAAGATATTCATCCACTCCATATTCCCTTGCCGTTTGCAGCCCTAAATAATCTCATGTCAAAGACGCTGAGCAATGAAACTGCGCGTAGAATCAATATGAATATTGATGGCACTATAGATCGTGCAAAATTCTGCACCGAGATAAATACAGATATAATCTCATGTATTATCGGTGCATTGCTTTCCAGTAGTAATATAGAGCACAACGGCTGGACCCTAGAGTTAATCAAATCATCTAAATCTTATGTCTATCGCTGGCGTGACCACAGCGGACATGATTTTATAATTAAGCTTTACTCTCCTACTGGCCCGAAGGAGAGAATCAAGTCCTTCTTGCGCCCACCAAAATATTTGTTCGCCACAGCAGAGAAGCTTATCGCAGCTGGTGTATCAACACCAAAACCTATCGCAGCTTTCCGTTTAACAACAAACGAACGGGCTGTTGGCATCTACATCATGGAGAGAGAAGAAGGCATAACTGTTAAGGATCTCGCAAAAACAAGCGTGTGTCTCAATACGGGATTACATATAGCTGCCGAAATGGGGCGTGCTTGGGGTAATTTGGTGCGATCAGGATTTTTGCATATGGATCCTATACGTGGTAATTTCTTGTATGGAGTCAACCACAGAGGCCACCATTCACTAACTGTCTTAGACATAGATAATATTTACTTCATTGGCTGGCTTCCTAAGCCAGTTCGCCTTCATCGGTTAAAAAAAATGTCACGTATACACTTACTAGGCCTGCCTAAGTTAATAGGAACCACCCCCCCTAGACTGATCTTTAAGCGTTTTCTTCACGCATACGCAAAGGCTTATGGTGTGCCAGTCAAGATAGCTAGCAGAGAGTGGATTGAAGTCATAAGCATGCTCGCTAAGCAAAAGCCAGATGTTTATACTATCTTAAGCAATTTCCCTATAGCTAATGATAATAAGTAAATTTATTACTTTATTCATTCGATAGCTCTAAACTATTGAGCTTGTCTAAGTTGTTGAAACTGATCATTGCACGTATCTCATCAACATAGTCTTGTCCACGTTCTGAGTATGATGTAAGGGCACTAGCCATATAATAGCCATCTAACTGTTTACCATTTTCTCTTAGTTTGGCTCGCATATCCCGAAATTTTTCATATGAATTGCCGACATTTAGCGTATAAAAATAAGACCGAACCGAACGTTGTAACGAGTCAAAAACCCTAATTCGATGTGTTTGCCCCTCAGCACGGCGTTCCGGCACTAAACCTTCCTTTTGAGTCCATGTCCACTCACCAAACAGATTGTTAGCCTGACGAGTAAATCTAGAAGTGCCCCACCCACTCTCGTTGGCAGCCTGAGCAATCGCTAGGTCGACCGGTATTTCATCTAACCTATGTAGTAAATCGCTATAAAATGAATCTTTTTCTAGTGAAACCCTGTAATATTCGGCTAGTTCCTCAACTATCTCTTGTTCTTCATCACTTAATGAATGACGCCTCTGAGATAAATCACTAATTAAATCGCGCGCCGATCTGAGGCGCAAATTTTCTGCAATAACAATTGGAGCAAGGACACGGTAGAATATCTCTTTGCGCTCATTTACTGAAACCTCCGCAAGATCCTCAGGAAATTCTGCGGCTGTAACACCTCGAAGTTCTTTTTCTGGAGGCCAGTTATTGCTGCCTTTTTCTCTCAGTTTAGTTAATAAATCTGTAGCCGAGCTAGCTGACACTTGCTTAAGGTTAGGAATTTTCAGTCTAGCCTGTAGATAATTATCAGATTCAATTAAGCTGCTACCAACTTCATTAGCACCTTGATCTGTTTTTTTATCCGGATCAATCTGTGCTGTTTTATCCTCGTTTATTTCTTGGCCTTCAACCCCATCTATTTCCTTAGTCTGCCATAAAAACCCTCCAACACCGATAATAAGCAACAAAACGGCCGAAAAACCAGTTACCAGGCCTATTTTCAAATGCTTATAATTTGTATTATCTTCCGGTGTACTCAACTTTTACCTCCTAGGAAGCTTTAAAGGTAAATCGACATCCCCTGTCAACATACTATCTTCCTGGCTAGATTTATTGTTCATGGTCAAGATGCAAAGCAAGTGCACATCTCTATAACAGTTCTTTTAATTTATTATATTATTATTATTAAATCAATTGTCCTATGTTGACAGTGCTTGTATCTCCCTGATAAGCCACTAAAAGATCTTGTTAATGGAACATAGCAGTACTCATAGGACAGGTTGTGGAAAAGTTGGGTAGCATTATATGGTCCGTACTACTGTTCAGAGTTTTCCACAGGTTTCTCCAAGGATACCTCACTTTAACCCCCTACTGGTGGCCTCTAAAAACTTCGCCGGCGCCACCATCCGCCCCGGTGTGGAGGACGCCATGAATCCAACCCTGGAGGCTTCATGGCTCCATCCCTGGCGCCAAGACCTCCACACCGGGGCGGATGGTGGCGCCGGCGAAGTTTTCGAGGCTCCCTACTGCGACTAGAGTAGCCCAGCTGTGGAGGTCTCTGTTAGCCTAATAAACCTGCTTAACTCGACCCTGATAGACGGATCTTTCCGTGACCACTCTATCCAGAGATATATCCCATCTGTCGGTAGGAATGTAGTCCACTAGTTGCAGCTCAAATGCTAGTCCGATCGTAATCAGAGGATGCCAGTCTCTGTGCTGAAGAAACTTGAGGGTGGTGTCATAGAATCCGCCTCCCATGCCTAAGCGACTCCCTTGCCTATCGAACCCTACTACGGGTAACAAGACTGCATCCAGTCTATTAGCACCTATAGCTGGGGATTGGTCTGGGATCGGCTCGAGTATGCCGTAGCGATTTGGTCGCATGGGTGTGGCGTAGGTATAACGGCGGAAACATAGTCTCTTTGACTTATGTTGTAAAACTGGCAGATAGACATCCATCCCTTGCAATGTGATTTGTGTGATCAACTTCTGTGTCGGCACTTCTCCATCTGAATCAAGATAGCATGCCACTGATCTTGCGCGACGTCGCTTCAGCAAGGTGAGGGTACGTTTAAGAATGGTGTACTCAGCTTTTCTGCGTCTTGCCAAGCCAATGTTGCGGCGCTGAGCCCGCAAGTTGCGGCGCAACTCTCTTTTCAAATCGTGATTCTCTTGGACTGAGCTGTTTCGCATGTGTTCGATGAGCCCTCCTTTAGAAGCGCTTGAGGTCTCCTCTAGGTGTCTCAAACGCTCACTCTGAGTCATTTGGTTACCCTCTCATGTCGGCCTTGGGCGCCAAGGGTGTCGCTATGCAGCCTGCAGGGATAGGTTTACGGCGTCATTTGAACTGAGACAATCAAGTCGTTCAGGGGAGGGGATTGGGGGCCTAACTGAGCAAAAGGCCTACGCCGCAAGATTATGGAAGATCGCTGGTGATTTGAGTAGTCCCGAATGAGGACACCCCCCGCGGCGCCGTACAGGCCTGCCCTTGAACCCTGAGGTTCAGGTAGGGACGAGGGGGGCAGCCTTAGGCTTTCCGCTTGGTAGCGGACATGCTCACCGGTCAGCCCACGCCTGGTCCCTTGGGCGTTTCGTTGAGGGTCAAGATGACTTGGCCTGATCTCGAACGCCGCAGGGGATGCTTAAATTCAATGATGACTTAGTAGCGTTTGGTCTGCAACAGGGTGAGTCGGGAAACCTGATCAACCAGATTTGCCAGTGTTGGCCTTAGCATCATTGGCAACTGTCTCTGCTATCCGTTCATCAAGGCGGGCCAGACGTTTGCGTACATCAGCCATTTCTTGGTTTTCAGCGTGTGCCTCGAGCAATTCGTAAGCGATGTTTATAGCGGCCATTACCGCGACACGGTCGGTCCCAACCACCTTGCCGCTTTGACGCACCTCGCGCATCTTACGATCAACGTAGTCGGCAGACTGCAGTAAGCTGTTTTTTGCATCCTCGGGGCAGGCAATTGTGTAGTCCTGTTCGAGGATTCTGACTTTGACCGCTTCGGTCATAGTTCTATTGCTCCATAGCCTTAAGTCGGCTGATCATTGACTCAATCTGCGATCTTGCTAACTCGTTTTTCTCTTGTAGGGTGGCACGTTCAGCCTTAAGCTGCTCTTGGGTCTCGTGGAGGACGCGGTTCTCCTCGCGCAGCCGCTGGCATTCAGCGATAACGTGCTCTACGCGCTGCTCCAAGTTGTCCAACTCTTCAACCGATTTATCAGCCACTTGGAGTACCTCCAGGATTTTCGACTATAGTCTTACAATAACCTCGGGTCAATCTGCAATGCATCGCGCTAT
Organism: Halorhodospira halochloris; assembly: GCF_002356555.2. Taxonomy (NCBI): domain Bacteria; kingdom Pseudomonadati; phylum Pseudomonadota; class Gammaproteobacteria; order Chromatiales; family Ectothiorhodospiraceae; genus Halorhodospira; species Halorhodospira halochloris. Next base: position 44,074 of record NZ_AP017372.2, on the reverse strand, counting down.
CGGCCAATATTCCTATATACTCGATTGCCTATAATTGCCACAAGATCAGTAAAAACACTACGACATGCGGATAATTATCGTAAAGGAAGCATGCTAAAGATGGGTTGGGAAGAGCGTTACGACAGTGTTGAAGAGTCACTTCAGGCAGTAGGTGCACATGTTGGTGCAGCAGAAAGCCACGGTATGCTCTGTGGTGTGCTAACAGGAGCGCAAGATACAAGCCAGGCACGATGGATAGCTGACGTACTTGCCGATACAGAACCACGCGGCGAGGCCGCGCGAGCGTGTCTGGAGATGCTTACCATCCTTTACGATGAGACAGCGGCCGGATTGGCTGATGAGAACTTTGAGTTTCATCCCATGTTGCCTGGCGAACACTCTTCGCTTCCCGAGCGCAGCAGAGCTCTGGCAGCTTGGTGCAGTGGTTTTTTGTTCGGTATTGGCCGCAGCGAGCCTGGATCCGACTCAACTTTACCGGCCAATGTGCGCGAGGTTCTTCATGATTTGAGTGAGATTGCGCGTGTTGCAGCGCAGCCAGATGATGAGGAGGATGATGAAGAGTCTTATGCCGAGCTAGTAGAGTACGTCAGGGTTGCGGTGCTGCTGTGCCGAGAGCATTTGTTGCATACATTTATTGACGACAATAATCATTAAGGTTTTTGAATGGACTCGCTTCACAGGAAAGTCTCTGAAAAGAGGCGCCAAGCGCTGCTAAATCAATGCAGTGAGCGTCAAGCCTTGATTATCCCCGCAGCTTCTGAGAAAACGCGTAACCGCGACGTGGAGCATGTGTTTCGCCAGGATAGTGATTTTCTATATCTTACTGGTTTTCCGGAGCCTGATGCCGTAGCAGTGCTGCTGCCGAATCGTGCGGGTGGTGAGTTTATCCTTTTTGTCCGCGAACGTGATCCTGAACAGGAGCGTTGGTCAGGCAAGCGCTATGGAACCGAAGATGCCAAGGAGTTATTCGGAGCCGATCAGGCCTATCCACTCGCAGAGATTGGGCAGAAATTGCCTGAATTATTGGTGGGCAGAGAGATCATCAACTACCCGATTGGCCGTGATGAGCATGGAGATCGGCGCATGCTTGACTGGTTTAGGAGCGCACGCAGGTTGTGTAGGGCGACCCAGCAGCCGCCGGTTTGCATTCAGACCTTTGACAACAACATCCACTCTATGCGCCTCATTAAAAGCGCTGAGGAGCTTGATGCGATGCACCGCGCCGCGGGGGTTACGGTAAGTGCCCACCGGCGAGCTATGCAGGTAGCCCAACCCGCGATGCCAGAATATGAACTTGCTGCTGAGATACTGGCAATTTTCCACCGCCACGGTGGCGAAGCGGCATATCCAAGCATTGTCGCTGGCGGCGCCAATGCTTGCACACTGCATTATGTCACCAACCGCGAATTACTACGCGATGGCGATTTAGTGCTAATCGATGCCGGAGCCGAGCTTGACGGCTATGCTGCTGATATAACACGCACCTTTCCGGTAAATGGCCGATTTAGTGGTGAACAGCGTGCCGTCTACGAGATAGTACTTGCCGCTCAGCAGGCAGCCATTGAAGAGGTATGCTGTGGTCGTACCTTTGATGATTTCCATCAGCGAGCAACGCGAGTTCTTGTCCAGGGCATGGTAGATCTAGACTGGCTTAGCGGGGATATCGATAACCTTATTGAGCGCGGTGAGCACCGGCGGTTCTATCCCCATCGAACTGGCCACTGGTTGGGCATGGATGTTCACGATGTTGGCCCCCTTGCGTTAGAAGGTAAGTGGCAAGAGCTCCAAGAGGGCATGGTCGTTACTGTTGAGCCTGGGCTCTATTGTCCGCCAGGAAGCACCGAGATTGACGAGCGCTGGCGGGGTATTGGGGTGCGCATCGAAGACGATGTTGCGGTCACTGCCAATCTCCCCTGGGTGTTGACTGAGGGTGTTCCCAAGAATCCGGTTGAGGTGGAGGCAATGATGTCTTGCAAATTATAAACAAGAATCATTATCATAACCGGACCGAAGCAGAGCTATTTTGCCAAGAGGGCCATCAATGTCTAGGAACACCATTGTTTCACAAGTAGGACTTGCGCTTATAGCTGTTGGAGCAACCTCTTTCATCGGGTGTGCAGATGTAGCAGATGATGAAATAACCGTCTACTCAGCCCGCCAAGAGCACCTCATCAAGCCTATCTTCGAGAAATTTAGTGAAGATACCGGCATCTCAGTGCGTTATGTAACGGATGAGGCTGGCCCCTTGATGGAGCGCCTCCGTGCCGAAGGTGAACGTACCCCTGCAGACGTTCTGATGACGGTTGATGCTGGCAACCTTTATCAGGCCGCGACCAACGATCTGCTCAAACCCATTGAATCACCGCAATTAGGCGAGCGCATACCAGAACACCTGCGCGACCCCGAAGACCGCTGGTTTGGATTGTCAGTCCGCGCTCGAACCATAGTATATAGCCCGGATCGCGTCGATCCTGACGAGCTCAATACTTACGAGGGGCTTGCCGATGAGAAGTGGCAGGACCGGCTCTGTCTCCGCACCTCACAAAAAGTGTATAACCAATCTTTAGTGGCTATGCTCCTGCATCACCTAGGTGAGGAAGATACAACAGACGTTGTTGAGGGCTGGGTTGCCAATCTTGCCACTGATCCTTTCTCCAACGATACATCGGTGATAGAGGCCATTGAGGCTGGGCAGTGCGATGTTGGTATTGTTAACACCTACTATCTCGGCCGTCTATTGCGCGATGACCCGGATTATCCAGTGGAGGTGTTTTGGCCCAATCAGGATGAGCGTGGGGTCCACGTTAACGTCTCTGGAGCTGGTGTAACCCGCCATGCCTCCAACCCAGAACTGGCTCAAGAGTTGATAGAATGGCTCGCCGGTGATGAGGCACAGGAGAGTTTTGCCGCTCTAAATCTGGAGTACCCAGCTGCTGAGGGCGTTGATCTCGACCCTATAGTCGCCGAGTGGGGAGAATTCAAAGAGGACACCATCAACGTTAGCGAGGCTGGTCGATTACAGCGTGAAGCAACCATGCTCATGGATCGTGCCGGATACCGCTAGGCTGGGCTGGTGAGCAGCACGCCCACAAGCATGCAAAAGCGTGACGGAGCAGCGTGGCTGCGCCAATATTGGCAGCGCATTGGACCCTGGCGGTTGTTTGCCATAGCCGTCGGGGTCGTTATGTTCGGCCCAATCATGGTCACCATAATCTCCTGGGTAAACCCTGAGTACGAGATATGGAACCATCTCGCCAATACCCTTTTGCCGCAGATATTGCGCAACACCGCGATTTTGATCTTTGGTGTTGGCTTTGCGGTTATGTTCATAGGTGTGGGGTTGGCTTGGCTGACCGCAGTCTGCGAGTTTCCCGGGCGTAAGTTTTTCGATTGGGCCCTTATGCTGCCCCTAGCCGTGCCTGCTTATGTCCTCGCTTTCGTATTCGTAGGTTTCTTCGAATACTCAGGGCCGTTACAAACCTCTCTGCGCGATATATTTGGGCCTGAATTCCAACTCCCGCCGGTGCGTTCGGCACCCGGTGTAGTGCTGGTCATGGCCCTAGTTTTCTATCCCTATGTGTATATGCTTACCCGTGCCGCCTTCTTAGCGCAGGGGCGCACCCCTCTGGAGGCGGCAAGAATTCAAGGTCTTGGTCCTTGGGCGGCGTTCGGTCGGGTTGCTTTACCTATGGCAAGGCCGGCGATTGCAGCGGGTACAGCCTTAGCACTAATGGAGACACTAGCTGACTTCGGCGCCGTCTCAATCTTTAATTTCCAGACTTTCACCACCGCTATCTATCGCGCTTGGTTCGGGTTCTACAGCATAGAGGCGGCTGCACAGCTTGCCGCCATTTTGTTGTTGATAGTCCTGACCGGTCTTTGGATCGAGCGCCGGGCAAGAGGTCGGGCTCGGTTTGATCAAGGCGCTACTACTCGCTATGTCGAACGTATCTATCTGCGCGGTTGGCGGCGCTGGGCGGCTACTGCGGCAGCGAGCACGGTACTGTTGCTTGGTTTCGTTTTGCCGATGATCCAATTGCTAATCTGGGCAGCTAGCGAAATCGATAGTTTTGATCCGGCTTACTTTGGCATCATCCGCAACACCGTTACCCTCGGCGCAATAGCTGCCGTGCTAACTGTACTAATAGCCCTTCTTCTCGCCTACGCTAGACGCGTTCAGCCCGATACGATCACCCGTAGAGCAGTAACTGCATCGACCCTCGGGTACGCTTTGCCCGGTTCGGTTCTCGCTGTAGGCATAATGCTGACCTTGACCTGGATCGACCACTCTCTGGCCGCGCTCATTGAACCGTGGGGAGGATTGGGCACTACATTTCTTGCCGGCAGCGTAGGCGCCCTGATTCTAGCTTACGTGATAAGGTTCATGGCTGTAGCTTTTGGTGCTGTAGATAGCAGTTTTGAGCGTATCCGTCCCGAACTGCGTGATGCTGCGCGTAGCCTCGGAGCTACGGAGCGAGAGGTAATCAAGAGAGTATACGTACCTATCCTGACCCCTGGGCTCCTTACCGCTCTTTTGCTCGTCGGTGTTGATGTTATGAAAGAGATGCCGGCGACTTTATTGCTGCGTCCGTTCGGTTGGGATACGCTGGCAATACGAATATTTGAGATGACCTTTGAGGGGCAGTGGGAGCGCGCAGCGCTTCCTGCGATAACCTTGGTAATAGTTGGCCTACTGCCGGTTATCCTGCTAGTGCGTGGTTCTGCAAGGGCAACTTAAGGGCGTCTCTTAATCCTCCCCCGGCGCCATTAGCTACCCAGGTGTGAAGGTCTTAGCGCCAGGGGTTGTGCCATGAGGCCTCTAGAGGCCAGAGATGGGATGCACGGCGTCCTCCACACCGGGGTAGCTAATGGCGCCGGGAGAAGTTTGAGAGGTCTCCTTAAAGAGAGCAGGTATAGCCAGGGTGGTAGAGATTATGGCGGCAAGATTTGTTATTTGGCCCCAAAAGTGCGTATAGTATCCCGCTTACCCTCGGACACGATAGCAAAAATGTCGCAACGTACTCCGCTCTATGATATACATCAGGCCAATGGCGCCCGTATGGTCGATTACCATGGCTGGGCTCTGCCATTGCACTATGGTTCACAGTTGAATGAGCACCATGCCGTGCGCGATAAGGCTGGCTTGTTCGACGTCTCCCACATGGTTATAACCGACCTCAGCGGGGGAGCGCGCAGCCTGCTGCGCCGGCTACTCGCCAACGATGTGGCCAAATTGGACGGCAAGCAGGGGAAAGCGTTATACAGCTGTCTGCTTAATGAGCAGGGTGGTGTGATAGACGATTTGATCGTTTACCACTGTGGTTCTGACAGCTACCGAATAATCTCCAATGCGGCTACCCGCGAGAGGGTCATGGAGATCCTGCAGAGCGAGGCAGCGCGCGAATCTGTTGAAGTCAGACCACGTGATGAGCTGGCACTAATAGCTATCCAGGGGCCCCAAGCCGCTACCGCGGTAGAAGCTATCTTTGGTGAAGAAGCGCAGGGAGTACTCGAGCTTAAGCTATTTGCTAGCGCTAACCTGGGTGATTACTTCTTCGGCCGTACCGGATACACTGGTGAGGACGGGTTTGAAATCGCGCTACCAGCTGCGGACGCTTCCCAACTGTGGCAGTCGCTCATTGAACAAGGAGCACAGCCCTGCGGCTTAGGGGCTAGAGATAGCCTGCGGTTAGAAGCGGGACTCAATCTTAATGGCAATGAGATGGATGAGCGAACTTCCCCTTTAGAGGCAGGGCTCGCCTGGACGGTTGCCTGGGAACCGACTGATCGTGACTTTATTGGCCGCACGGCGCTCGAACAGCAGCGCCAGTCAGGGCCCGCTATGAAGCAGGTAGGTTTGGTGGTTGAGGGGCGTGCGCCAGCACGTAGCGGTTACGAGGTGCGGACCGATGCTGGTGCAGGTATTGTCACCAGCGGTGGGCACGCGCCGACGGTTGGCGGCCCCATTGCGCTCGCTAAAGTACCGAGCACTACCACTGCAGAGCAGGCAACCGTGATCATCCGCGGCCGCGAGGTAGGCGCGCGCATAGTAGAGCCGGTATTCGTGCGCAACGGCAAGGTGCTTGTTTAGTCCATATCGCACCAGTTTTGGCCTAGTCTGTCAGACTTCGACTTAGTCTAGTCTACACCGAACCGAATCATATTTTAGAACCGTGAGGAGCGTTTCTCATGAGCCAGATACCTGAAGATCTCAAATATACCCGTAATCACGAGTGGGTTCGTCGCGAGGACGATGCACATGTAACTGTGGGTATTACCGATCACGCCCAGGAGTCTTTGGGCGACATTGTCTTCGCTGAACCCCCGGAAGAGGGAACAAGCATCAGTGCTGAAGAGGGGTGTGCTGTAATCGAATCGGTAAAGGCAGCATCAGACCTATATGCTCCCATCTCGGGCGAAGTTGTCCAAGCGAATGAAGAACTCGCCGACAGCCCGGAACTAATCAATAACGATCCGTATGGCGATGGTTGGGTAATGCGCGTCAAGCTTAGTGACCCGAATGAGTTGGATAATCTTTTAGACGCCAGCGCCTATCAGGAACTTGTCGCTGAGGAAGGTTAAGACCGCTTGCTAATACGGGAATGAGACATGCCTTTTGTACCGCACACTGAGCAAGAAGTTCAGGAGATGCTTGATGCCCTCGGCGTCGAGCGGATAGATGACCTCTTCGATGAAATACCCGCTTCGCTCAAGGGAGCCTCTCTCGATGCCATCCCAAGTGGCATGACAGAGATGGAGGTAACTCGACTGATGCGAGCCCGCGCCCAGTCTGATGCTCAACCCATCTGCTTCGTTGGGGCGGGTGCTTATGATCATCATATCCCTGCAGCAGTTTGGGAGCTAACTACGCGCGGGGAATTTTACAGCGCCTACACGCCCTATCAGGCCGAGGCATCTCAGGGAACGCTGCAGCAAATCTATGAGTTCCAGACGATGATCTCAGAACTCACTGGGCTCTATGCTGCCAATGCCTCGCTGTACGATGCAGCAACCGGGTTGGCTGAAGCGGTGCTTATGGCGGTACGCGCTAACCGCAAAGCCAAGAGCAAACGGATACTAATCCCGCGCACCATTCACCCGCGCTATCGTCAGGTAGTGGAGACGATTGTTGCTCCGCAAGGTATTGAACTGGTTGATGCCCCGCTCGATGCAACCCATGGGCGCATAGATGCCGAGGCTCTTGGGCGTTTTGAGGATGATTCTTTTGCTGCGGTTATAATCCCGCAGCCGAATTTCTTCGGCGTCCTCGAAGAGGTCGATTCTCTGACCGACTGGGCGCATAGCATGAAGGCCCTCGCCATAGCTGTGGTTAACCCGATAACTCTGGCGCTACTGACACCGCCAGGTGAATGGGGGAGTGCGGGAGCCGATATCGCCTGCGGAGAGGGTCAACCCCTTGGCATTCCGATGTCCTCCGGCGGCCCTTATTTTGGTTTCATGACCACGCGCAAAGAGCATGTCCGCCAATTGCCTGGACGAGTGGTGGGCAAGACCGTAGATCTTGATGGCAAGACCGGTTATACCTTGACCTTACAGGCTCGGGAACAGCATATCAGGCGTTCCAAGGCTACATCTAACATTTGCACTAACCAAGGTCTTATGGCTACCGCAGCTACAATACATATGTCCCTGCTAGGATCCGAGGGCTTAGCCAGGGTCGCAGCGGCCAGCCATGAGCAGACCAATTTGCTGGTTAACCGATTAACTGGGATAGAAGGCGTAGAACGCCTTTTTGATACCCCGTTCTTTCATGAGGCTGCGCTGAGCCTGCCCAAGCCGGTTGATCAAGTCTTAGCAGGGCTCGCGGAACGGGGCATCCTCGGCGGCTATGACCTGAGCAGTGATTACCCAGAGCTTGGGTCTGCGCTGTTGGTTTGCGCTACCGAGACTCGCACTAACGAGGAAGTTGATCAGTACGCTGCGGCGTTAGCCGAGGTGTTGAGCTAAGGCACATCCAGAAATTTCCATTGTTTGCGCCATTAGTCTACACCCCTAGGAGATAACTCAGTTATGTCTGAAGAGTCACAATCCGAGCTTATTTACTCTATCAGTCGCTCTGGTCGGCGTGCGTATGCCCAGGCACCGCGGCCAGTGGCTAGCTCTGATCGCTTGCCGCGCCATCTATGTCGGCAGAAACCACCAAGGCTTCCGGAGGTCTCCGAGCTCGAAACGGTGCGCCATTTCACCCGGCTGTCGCAAAAGAATTTCTCAATAGATACCCACTTCTATCCGCTCGGCTCTTGTACTATGAAGTACAACCCACGTGGGGCGAATAAACTTGCCATGCTGCCGCAGTTTATCGAACGCCACCCCTTAGCGCCGGACTCTACTGGCCAGGGTTTTCTCGCCTGCCTCTATGAGCTTCAAAATGAGCTTGCAGTAGTTACTGGCATGCAGGATGTCTCACTTTCGATCATGGCTGGAGCACAAGGCGAATTCGCCGGGGTGGCGATGATTCGGGCCTACCATATGGCCCGCGGCGACGAGCAGCGCACCGAGATCATTGTTCCCGACGCCGCTCATGGGACCAATCCGGCAACAGCTACCATGTGCGGCTATAAGGTTCGGGAGATTCCAACCGGTGCTGATGGCGATGTGGATATGGAGGCACTGCGTGCTGCATTGGGGCCACAGACGGCCGGCATAATGCTAACTAATCCCTCAACGGTTGGTGTCTTTGAGAGCCGCATAACGGAGATTGCCACTCTGGTTCACGAGGCCGGTGGGCTTCTCTATTACGATGGCGCAAATCTCAATGCGATTTTAGGTAAGGCTCGCCCGGGTGATATGGGCTTTGATGTAATTCACCTTAACCTGCATAAAACCTTCTCTACTCCGCACGGAGGTGGTGGCCCAGGTGCCGGTGCAGTAGGAGTTAATGAACGTCTGCTCCCCTATCTGCCCATACCGCGGGCAACCCGGGATGGCGATCAGTATCGTTGGCTCGATGAGAACGATTGCCCGGATACCATCGGTAGACTTGGAACCTACAATGGTAACTCAGGGATTTTGCTCCGCGCTTACGTCTACATGCGCATGCTCGGCCGGGAAGGGATGGTTCGCGTTGCTGAATACTCTACCTTGAATGCCAATTACTTGATGATGCGTTTGCGAGAAGCCGGCTTCACGGTAGCTTACCCTGAGCGCAGGGCAAGCCATGAGTTCATAGTCAGTCTCAAAAACGAAGCCAAAGAGTTCGGTGTCAACGCGATGGATTTTGCCAAGCGTCTGCTGGACCTTGGCTATCATGCACCTACCACCTACTTCCCGCTACTAGTTCCGGAAGCGCTGCTCATAGAGCCCACCGAGACGGAGTCCAAGGGCGAGATGGACGGTTTCGTTGCGGCAATGGAGCGCATCCGCGAAGAAGCTCGTGATAACCCTGAGCTTGTTAAGGGGGCGCCATATTGCTTACCCGTGCGTCGACTTGATGACGTTAAGGCCGCCCGCGAACTGGATCTGCGCTGGGAAGAACATTCATAAAAGGAGGAATTATGTCCGCCATAATCAGTGGCTCTGTAGCCTTTGACACCATAATGGTCTTTCCTGACCGTTTTCGTAATCACATACTGCCTGAGCAGGTGCATATACTAAATGTCTCCTTTATGGTGCCGAAGCTGCGCCGTGAGTTCGGCGGCTGCGCCGGTAACATAGGCTACAACCTGAAAATGCTCGGTGAGGAGCCGAAGATCCTATCTACGGTCGGCGCCGACATCGGTACCTATACAGATTGGATGAAGAGCTACGGTATCGATCAGAGCTACATCCATACCCTTAATGAGCATTACACTGCTCAGGCCTATATTACTACCGACATTGACGACAACCAGATTACGGCTTTTCACCCAGGTGCTATGGGCGAGGCAAACAGGGTTGACGTGCCCGCCAACATCGGCGCAAAAGTCGGCGTAGTAGCACCTAACGGACCGGAAGGAATGGTCAAGCATGCCCGACAGTTCGTTGAAGCTGGCATACCGTTCATCTTCGATCCCGGCCAAGCAATGCCCGCCTTCGATGGCGATCAGTTGCGTGAATTTATTGATGGTGCCACCTGGGTAGCAGTCAATGACTATGAGTCGCAGCTGCTGATGGAGCGCACCAATCTTAAGCTGGAGGAGATCGCGGAGAAGGTTCAGGCATTAATAGTTACTCGTGGTGCAGAAGGTTCACACATCTACACCGGTGGCAAGGTCATCCATGTACCAGCAGCCCCAATCAGTCAGGTAGCCGATCCAACTGGATGCGGTGATGCCTTCCGTGCCGGGCTGCTTTTTGGACTGCTTCGCGATCTTGACTGGGAAACCACAGGTCGAATCGCCTCTTTGATGGGTGCCATAAAGGTCGAACAGAGTGGCACGCAGAATCACTCATTCACCAGTGAGCAGTTCAAGGAGCGGTACAGTAAGGCCTTTGGTAGTTCTTTGGAGATTGAGATTGGGCGGTGATAAATGAGGTAGTTTTGTCCTGCTATATCTAGGCAGGCTACCGCTCGCCCACTGCAAACCGGACACGCATCTTCGATGATGCGTGTCCGTCCCAGAAAAGCGACTACCTACAACCTAGGGGATCCTTACCTTGGTCGCCTCAAACCGGCGCGGCTAAGAGAATCCACCGCCGGCTAGCCCGCTAGATTGCTACAATCTACCCGGGTTATCTGCTCACTGCCGTCATCCAGACGCACTGCTGTCAATGATGCGCCCCAAAGACAACCAGTATCGATGCTGATAAGGCCCGCCTCGTTGTGCAGCCCTAGGCGTGACCAGTGACCAGTCAGCAACTTGATGGGATCGCGTCGCGAACGCAGCCGCTGACGAGTAATAAACCAAGGGATATGGTCTTTCGGGGCATCGTTAGGTGACCCTTTAAAACGCAACAGTAATCGACCGCTCGAGTCGGTAAAGCGCATTCTAGTGAAGGCGTTAGTGATATAGCGTAGGCGGTCGTAGCCAGTAAGCTCATCGGACCATTGCGTAGGCAGATTCCCGTAGATGTTATCCATAAGGTCCTCAAACGCTATCCCGCCACGCAACGCTTCTTCTAGCTCTAGAGCACGCAACTGTGCCTCGGCCACGCTCCATACCGGAGGCACGCCGGCATGGGTCATGGCATAGCCGAGCTCTTCATCCAAGTGCATAACCGGACGGTGGCGCAACCAGTCTATTAGATCGTCGGCGTCATCGGCATTGAGGATGGCACGCAGGGTGTCCGAGCTCTTGAGCCGACCATGGCCACTCCAGACCGACATCAAGTGAATGTCATGGTTGCCGATAACACAGATCGCTCGCTCACGTAATTGGTTGCGAACTAGTCGCAAAACCCCAAGAGAGTCGGGGCCACGATTGACTAAGTCACCGACAAACCAGATGATATCCTTGGCAGGATCAAATCTTATGCTCTCAAGAAGGCGTTCCAGATGCTCCCGGCAACCCTGGATATCTCCGATCGCGTAAGTAGCCAAAGCCGGCACCCCTTCGGTTATTGGAAAGTCTTAAGTTTGTTGCTTAAGTCTTGCAGCAGGGCATCGTAGGCCTCAACGAAAGCATCTACCCCCTGCTGCTCTAACTCCGCCAGGATAGCATCGAGTTCGACACCGGCGGTGCGGATGCTACCGATAATCTGAGGCGCCGCATCGATTCCCTCAAGCAAACGAGGGGCGGGATCGCCGCTGCAACGGTATGCCTCATAGGTAGCCGGCGGGATGGTTGTTACTGTCTCGGGCCCGGCAAGGTTTTCTATGTAGTACGTTGCAGGATACTTGTCGCCTTTAACTCCAGTGCTTGCCCACAACAAGCGTTGTGGGTTAGCGCTATGCTGCCGAAGAGCGGCGAACTCTGTGCTGTGGAACAGTTCTCTAAAAATAGAGTAGGCACAGCGGGCATTGGCTATAGCAGCTTGGCCTTGTAATTCATTGTAATCTGCACCGTGTTGCTCTAGCTGTGGATCAACTTTAGCGTCAATACGACTGATGAACAGACTAGCTACAGAAGCTATACCGTCGATCGGTGAGCCACTATCGATTCTTCTTTGCAAGCCTTTAATGTAGGCTTGAGCCACCTGGCGATAGCGTGCTGTTGAGAACAGGAGAGTGGCGTTGACCGATACTCCAGAAGCGGTTAACTCTTCTATAGCAGCCACCCCGGCTTCTGTAGCAGGTACTTTGATCATGACATTGGGTCGGTCAATGAGCTCGAGCAGCCGCTTTGCTTCCTCAAGAGTACCACTGACATCATCGGCTAGCCGGGGGGAGACCTCTATGCTGACAAAGCCATCCGCCCCCCCACTGTGTTTGTATACGGAGTGCAATACATCTGCAGCATCTCGGATGTCACTTGTAGCAAGATGTTCATAGATGCGCTCGGGATCGCTTTCACCCTGTGCGATCAATTCTGCAATGGCCTCATCATAGTCATTGCCACTGCCTATTGCCTTCTGAAAAATCGCCGGATTGGAAGTTATCCCACTAAGACCATCGCGCTGACACATATTCTGCAACTCGTCGGGGAGCATCCCCCGGTGAATATTGTCGAACCAGACGCTCTGGCCGATTCCATGTAAGCCTAAGAGTGGATTATCGTTCATTTGTCTGCCGTCGTTTATTTATCATGCATTGGTATAGTAAGTATAACTTCGGCTATTGATAGCTCAAAACCTGATATAGAGGCTATAATGGCCCGCATAGAGGTCATAACAGTTTTGAAGCGAGCTGCGCAGCCCTGCAGAGGAGGATAGGGTGGCTGAACTCTGGCTGAGCAAAGTAACCAAGGTAGGCATTTACTCCTGTTTGACTCTACTCTTTCTAGCCCTGATTGGCTGCGGCCAAAAGGCTGAACTCCGCTTACCGGAAGATAACGCCGAGGAGACACAATGACCGTAGCCGACGGCTTTTACCGCAACGAGAACGGCGAACTGCAGGCTGAGTCAGTCTCAATTCAGGATATAGCTAAGCGGTTTGATACGCCCTGCTACATCTATTCTAGGGCCATGTTGCAAGAAAATTTGATGGCCTATAAAGAGGCTTTGGGTAAGCGCGGCTCAATTTGTTACGCAGTCAAAGCCAACGGCAATCTTGCTCTGCTCTCATTACTCGCCAGATTTGGAGCTGGATTTGATATCGTCTCTGGCGGCGAACTTGCTCGCGTATTACGCGCAGGGGGCGAAGCTAGCCGGGTTGTCTTTTCGGGCGTTGGTAAGAGTGCCCAGGAGATCCGACGTGCCTTGCTCGCTGGCATACGGTGCTTCAATGTTGAATCGACAGCTGAACTTGAACGCATTGAGAAAATAGCCAGTGAAAGCCGTACCCGTGCACCAATTGCGCTGCGCATTAACCCCGATATAGACCCTGAGACCCATCCTTATATATCCACAGGGCTCGCCCAAAGTAAGTTTGGCATCCCTTTGGCTGAGGCAGAGGACATCTACAAGCGAGCGGCCCAGAGTCCGAGTTTGGCTGTCAAAGGGGTGGCATTTCACATTGGCTCACAGCTTCTGTCGACACGCCCGTTGCGCGAGGCAGCTGAAAGAGTAGGTGAGTTTGTTGCCCACCTCCAAGATAGCGGTATTAATATCGCCCACATCGATGTCGGCGGTGGCCTTGGTGTCCGTTATGTCGACGAAGAGGCCCCCGATCCGCGCAATCATGTAGCTGCGGTCAGTACGCCGTTAGCCAACCTGGGTGTAGAGCTAATATTTGAGCCAGGCCGGGCCATAGTAGCTGAGGCAGGACTTTTACTAACCCGGGTGGAGTACCTTAAAGAAAACGGGGAGCGCGAGTTCGCGGTAGTTGACGCTGGTATGAATGATTACCTGCGTCCAGCCCTCTACAACGCGGAGCATATCATTGAGCCGATTATCCTGCGTCAGGATGGCCAGCGCAGTATTGACGTAGTTGGCCCCATTTGTGAGTCTGCCGACGTCTTTGCCACAGACTGCCAGCTGGCCGTACAGCCTGGTGATATACTTGCTGTACGCTGCGCTGGGGCTTATGGGTTTGCAATGGCCTCACAGTACAACAGCCGCCCGCGGCCGGCTGAGATATTGGTAGACGGCTCCCATACCCACCTCATCCGCCGCCGTGAAACCTTGGACGACCTGATGCGTGGCGAATCGGTCTTTGTTGGCGACTAGGATAGGTGTCTATGCGCTTTACTAAAATGGAAGCGCTGGGCAACGATTTTGTTGTCCTTAATGCCATGCAACAACCGCTAAAGCTAAGCGCTGAACAGATAAAGCTATTATCCGACCGACGCCGCGGTGTGGGGTGCGACCAGGTTTTGTTAGCTGAAGCCGCGCGTGATGTCGGCGCAGATGTACGCTACCGAATATTCAATGCCGATGGTAGTGAAGTCGAGCATTGTGGTAACGGCGTGCGCTGCTTGGCCCGTTTTTTAGTAAACGAAGGGATTGTTAGCGGTCCCCGGATATATGTAGAGACGGGGCTTGGCATCAATGTGGTTGAGATTGCCCGTGACGGCAAGGTGACCGTGGATATGGGCGCACCTTTACTAAAGCCGGAAATGATACCATTTAGGGCATCTGCTCAGGAGGTTACTTACAACCTTGAGACTACGTCAGGCAGCGTTGACATCAGCGCTGTCTCGATGGGTAATCCACATGCCGTTTTGGTCGTTGATGATATCGCTACAGCCCCTGTGCATGAGCTAGGAACTGTTATTGGGGCACATCCACGATTTCCCAATCGCACCAATGTGGGATTCATGCAAGTCAAAAGCCGTGATAGTGTAATGCTGCGTGTATATGAACGAGGGGTCGGGGAAACGCCGGCATGCGGCACCGGTGCCTGTGCAGCGGTTGTGGCCGGGCGCTTGCGCGGCTTACTTGACAGTACGGTTAATGTAGAGTTGCCAGGTGGACAACTTGAGATTGGGTGGCGCGCGGACAGTGAACCGGTCATGATGACCGGGCCGGCGCGCGCGGTTTTTCACGGCGAGATAAACATATAGGTTAGGCGTGAGCCAAAGCGCACCGGAACAACAATCAAAAGCGGTATACGAGACGGATGTAGCGGAGTACTTAGCAGAGCATCCAGACTTTTTTGCTCGGCATCCACAAATCCTTAATCAACTTGATCTGCGTCATGAGTGTGGCGACGCTATATCACTCATCGAGTACCAGGTAAAGGTTCTGCGCGAACAGAATCAATCTTTGAATCAACGCTTGCATGAACTACTCAACGTTGCACGTCATAACGATGGGACAGCCGAGCGCCTCCACGAGTTGACTATAGAGCTTATTCGAGCGGAGGACTTGCAAAGCGCGGTTGCTAGTCTGCGCTCTGGGCTGCAAGAGGGCTTTCAGGCAGATGCGGTGGGGATAGTCCTTGTCCTGTCTGCGGCGGAAGAAGAACGCACCGATTCCATAGCAGAGGTGGTAGCCGCAGACAGCAGTGAGCTAGAGGCTGTACAAGAGATTTTTGATAGTCAAAAACCGCTCTGTGGCGCTATTAGCACGGCTCAACAGCAAGTCCTCTTTCCTACAACTGAGAGACAATTAGCAAGCGCAGCCGTTGTTCCTTTAGTAACTGACACTAGGACCTTAGGCCTGCTCGGAATCGGAAGCAGCGATCCTGAGCGCTACCATGCTGGGCAAGGGACGGTCTTTCTGCGTCGACTAGGCACGGTAGCGGCCGTAACCTTACAGCGTTTGTTGACCAATACGGAGCTGAATGAATAAAAAGGCTAAACGTATAGCCTAGAGTTATAGCGTGGTTTATGAATCGTTCTCGCCCCCTTTGCGGGCTCGCGGGTGAGCATTATCGTAGACCTGCGCTAGGTGTTGGAAATCGAGATGGGTGTAGATTTGGGTAGTCGAGAGGTTCGCATGTCCCAGCAACTCTTGAACAGCCCGCAGATCACCACTTGATTCGAGTAGATGCGTGGCAAACGAGTGACGTAGCATGTGAGGATGGACCCGGCGCTGTACTCCATTCATAGCTGCTAGTTGGTTTAACCTCTTTTGCACATTCCGCGCCCCCAACCGCCTACCGTGACGACCTACGAACATCGCGCGCTCATCAGCCGCTGCCATTAATGATCGCGCCGGTAGCCAAGCCTTGAGTGCTCTTATAGCCAAGTTACCTACTGGAACTATGCGTTCCTTGGCACCCTTACCGGAGACCTTGACGGCACCTTCTGCTATATCTACGTCGACGGTGTTAAGACTAACTACTTCGTTTAGCCGTAGTCCGCTCGAATAGATTAGCTCATAGATGGCTCGATCACGCATGAGCAGTGGCTCATCATCTGCATCACGATTAGTCGTCGTGGTTTTTACTCCACCATCCAGAAGCGCCGCGACCTCATCTGGATCCAGGGTATTGGGCAGTCTTTTGTTGGCTCTAGGTGCCTGTATATCTTGGGCAGGGTCGCTGTTAAGAACACCCTCTCTGATCAGGAAGCGGAAGAACGAGCGAAGTGCGGCCAAGCGCCGAGCAAGGCTTGCAGAACCCAAACCCTGACGGCGCCCTTGGGCTATAAACGTTCTTACTAGCGCGTCGCTCACGCTACTCCAAGAAGCGACCTCGCGCTCGGCACAAAACTTCATGAACGCCTTAAGGTCTCTTTGGTAATTTTTTTGAGTCAGCTCTGCCAGTCGCCTCTCAGTAGCTAGGTGAGTTTCAAAGCGGGTCAGCCAATCTTCTTCCAATAAACAACTCATCTTATAGATTACCCATATCAACAGCGGATCTCTCAATGGTGCTACAGAGATAACACCATCCCCCTCCCCTTCTGTACAATATGCCCCACAAAGATCGAAGTCCAGATAATCCCGAGCTTCACGGAGAGCTGTGTTGGAACAACTACATGGAACCACAATATTGGCTGTGCACCGCAACGGTCGTGTTGCCCTAGGCGGGGACGGTCAAGTTACTTTGGGCAGCACAGTCCTTAAGGGCAATGCGCGTAAAGTAAGGCGGCTATACCACGGGCGGGTGATTGCCGGATTTGCCGGTGCGACTGCGGATGCGTTTACATTATTCGAACGATTCGAGGGTCAGTTAGAAAAGCACCACGGCCAGTTGGCTCGCTCGGCCGTTGAACTAGCTAAGGAGTGGCGGTCTGACCGTGCTCTGCGCCGTCTAGAAGCGCTGCTGATAGTCGCCAATACCGATACAATCCTTACCCTATCCGGCACTGGCGATGTCATCGAGCCCGAGAATTCGCTTATGGCGGTTGGCTCTGGTGGGCCTTACGCTCAAGCAGCTGCAACTGCTCTCATGCAATCGACAGAGCTATCTGCCGAACAGATTACCAAACGTTCGCTGGAGATTGCTGGTGATATATGTGTCTACACTAATCGCCACATTACTATCGAAACATTGCCCGATGAGGCACCTGAGGAGCCGTGAGCATGACAGAAGCCACGATGACACCGCGCGAAATCGTCCAGGAACTCGATAAGCATATTGTAGGCCAAGCTGAGGCCAAGCGTGCAGTGGCAATCGCGTTGCGCAATCGCTGGCGGCGGATGCAGGTCGAGGAGCCGTTGCGCAGCGAGATCACGCCCAAGAATATTCTCATGATCGGTCCTACCGGGGTGGGTAAGACTGAGATCGCCCGTCGCTTAGCCAAACTGGCTCGGGCGCCTTTTATCAAGATAGAGGCGACTAAGTTCACCGAGGTAGGGTACGTCGGTCGCGACGTCGAATCGATCATCCGCGATCTGACCGATCAAGCCCTTAAGTTGGTCCGTGAAGAGGCCATCCAGGAGAAGCAGCAGCAAGCCGAATATGCTGCTGAGGAGCGCCTCCTCGATGCCCTCTTGCCACGACCGAGCAGCTCCGACAGTACCCAAGATCGCTCCGAGAGCGCGACGCGGGAAAAGTTCCGACAGAAGATCCGCAAAGGCGAACTCGATGACAAAGAGATAGAGGTCGAGGTACAGGCTGGCGGCCCAGGTGTGGAGATCATGGCTCCACCAGGCATGGAGGAGATGTCGAATCAGCTCCAGGGGCTATTTCGGAATATGGGCCAAGAGCGTATGCAGCGGCGCAAACTGCCCTTGCGAGAGGCGCATCGCGTTCTCCGCGATGAAGAGGCTGCTAAGATGGTCAACGAGGAGGAGGTCAAAGCCGAGGCTGTTAAGCGCGTTGAAGAGCAGGGCATTGTCTTCCTTGACGAAATCGACAAAGTGACCAAAAGAGCTGAGCAAAGCGGCAGCGGAGGAGATGTTTCTCGAGAGGGAGTGCAGCGTGATTTGCTTCCCCTAGTCGAGGGGGCAACCGTGTCCACTAAGCACGGCATGGTACGTACCGATCATATCTTGTTCATTGCATCTGGCGCTTTCCATGTTGCTAAACCATCAGATCTCATTCCCGAGCTCCAGGGCCGACTGCCCATCCGTGTTGAGCTTGATGCCCTTGGCGCAGAGGAGTTTGTCCGTATATTGACCGAACCAGACAGTTCGTTGGTCGCACAGTACAAGGCCCTGATGTCTGCCGAAAATCTTACTTTGGAGATCACTGACGATGGTGTCCAGCGCATCGCTGAGATTGCCCGCCAAGTAAACGAGAGCACAGAAAATATCGGCGCACGGCGGCTACACACCGTAATGGAAAGGCTGCTTGAGCAGCTCTCTTTTGAAGCAGCTGATTTAGGTGGGCAGAACCGTACGGTTGATGCTGAATATGTTGATCAGAACCTTTCGGGCCTAGCCTCTGATGAGGATCTGAGCAGGTACATTCTTTAGCGCAGAGCTCATTCGGGGGCCATGCGCTGATCAGGCCTCAAGATAGGGAAGGAAAGAAGATTGAACGAAGATAAGACCACTCACTTTGGGTACCAAGAAGTACCGGTTGCTGAGAAAGCGCGTCACGTCGGTTCGGTATTCGACTCGGTGGCAGATCGTTATGATTTAATGAACGATCTAATGTCTGCCGGGATGCACCGGTTGTGGAAACGCCGGGCGATAGCCCAAGCCATGCTAAGCAAGGGTCAGGATGTGCTCGATTTAGCTGGCGGAACGGGCGATTTAGCTCGGCTAGCGCTTGATAAGGTGGGTGATGATGGCCATGTTGTCCTCAGCGACATTAACGCTGCAATGCTCCAGCGAGGACGCGATCGGTTTATAAATGAGGGCATTGATTCACAAGCTTCCTATGTGCGCTGTGATGCCGAGTTCCTGCCCTTTCCCGATGGCTCTTTTGATCGGGTAACTATAGGCTTTGGCCTGCGTAACGTCACAAATAAAGATCGAGCCTTGGCCGAAATGCGACGTGTACTGCGCCCTGGGGGCAGGGCGATAATCCTTGAGTTCTCTCATGTTCAGGTTGCTGCATTGCGGCCTTTTTATGACCTTTATTCATTTCGGGTCATGCCCATAATGGGTAAATTAATTGTTGATGATCCAGACAGTTATCGTTATCTAGCCGAGTCAATTCGGGTCCACCCAGATGCTCAGACACTATCGAACATGATGGAAAATGCCGGCTTTGAGGACTGCGGCTATAACTTGTTGACTGCGGGAGTAGTAGCTATTCACCATGGGTGGGTATATTGATCTTCGGTTTAGCTCAGGCTCCAAGCGCTAAGAATCTTTTGCGATGATCGGTCCGGGGCAATTTTTCCGGCTGACCCGAATCCAGCTCGCTATGCTCCGGAACGGGGTTGATGAGGTGGTACTTGCCACCCCGATTTTTCGGCCTCTGCGTTTTCTCGGTATCTTCATGCCGTGGCGCTGGGTGCGTAGCTCATCTGTCCCCCGGGGTGTTAGGCTGCGCCGTGCCCTTGAAGAGCTCGGGCCCATCTTTGTCAAGCTTGGCCAGATTCTCTCCACGCGACGCGATTTTCTCCCCGCTGATGTCGCCGAAGAACTCGCCATGCTGCAAAACAAGGTCCCGCCATTCCCTTATGAGGATGCGCGGCGAATTGTTGAGCGCAGTCTTGGCGAGCCCGTTAGCGCCGCCTTTGGCGAATTCAATAATGTACCGATAGCCTCTGCTTCCATTGCACAAGTCCATGGAGCTAAGCTGCATGACGGTACCGAAGTAGTGGTTAAGATAGTTCGGCCGGGAATTCGGAACGTAATCCATCACGATATCGAGTTACTCTATACCGCTGCCCGCTTGGCTGAACGCTATGTCCCCGATGCCAGGCGTCTGCATCCAGTTGAGGTGATAGCTGAGCTGGAAAAAAACCTCAATGATGAACTAGATCTGATGCGCGAGGCCGCCAACGCCTCCCAGCTGCGCCGCAACTTCGAGGATTCTAACCTGCTCTATGTGCCGGCTATCTTTTGGCGGTATACCAGCCGCGATGTACTCGTCATGGAGCGTATTGAGGGTATCCCGGTCAGTGATATAGAGACCCTGCGAGCCCATGGCACCAACCTTAAGTTGCTAGCCGAACGCGGCACGGAAATATTCTTTACCCAAGTCTTTCGGCACAGTTTCTTTCATGCCGACATGCACCCAGGGAATGTCTTTGTAGATCCAAATCGCCCTGACGACCCACGCTATATAGCGATCGATTTCGGTATTATGGGTTCGCTCTCACCAGTTGATCATCACTACCTAGCCGGTAATTTTATGGCTTTTTTCAACCGCGACTACCGCCGCGTTGCAGAGCTGCACGTCGAGTCCGGCTGGGTACCTGAGAACACCCGGGTAGATGAGCTAGAAGCAGCTATTCGCACCGTCTGTGAGCCTATATTTGAGCGTCCGCTGCACGAGATATCCTTTGCGCAGTTACTCATCAGACTCTTTCAAACCGGGCGGCGCTTCGATATGCAGGTCCAGCCTCAGTTGGTGCTGTTGCAGAAGACACTCCTTAATGTTGAGGGGCTTGGCCGCAGTCTATATCCCGACCTGGATTTGTGGGTAACAGCTAAGCCTTTCCTACAGCGCTGGATGCGTGATGAACTTGGCCCGCATGCGGTTATGCGCAAGATGCGCCGGCAGTTCCCAGAGTGGGGCGAGAAATTGCCGGAATTACCCAATCGACTCGATCGCGGACTCAATGATTTGCAAACAGTGCGTACTGAGATGCAGCGCCAAAGTCAAGAGATGGCTAACCTGCGTAACGATCTGCGGCGGAGTAATCGGCGCATGTATGCGGTTATTGCTGGTAGCGCGCTAATAATTGCCGCGCTTCTTGCCTATCAAGGGGGGGCAACCGACTCACTAGCTGAGGTCCCGCTAGCTGCATGGCTGCTCGGCTCTGCCGGGCTGATCGGCTTGGGGTATGCGCTGCGCCGCTAGGTAAAGGGCAACCCCAATCATCTTAATACTTACGATGATCTGCAGGCCTTTTTAGTGACTCTTCGACCTCCGCTGCTTTGGCCTCACCGGCTAATTTTTCTATTATCTGTAGCGCAAAGTCTATAGCAGTTCCGGGGCCGCGGGAGGTGATCAAATTGCCGTCGACCATCACTGGCTCATCGACCGGCTCAACCCCCTTTGATTCAAGTTGGGTTGGAAATGCAGTAGCACGTCGATTGTTAAGAATGTCGGCCTCAACGAGTATCCGTGGTGCAGCACAAATGGCAGCAATCCAGCGCCCAGCCTCATTTTGGCTTTTCAGCAGGCCAATTACCCGTGTATCGGACTCTAGTTTCTCTGTGCCTGCTAGTCCACCAGGCAGGATAACAATATCGAAGTTCTGCTCAGCAATAGCGTCAAAAGCGACGTCCGGTTGGAGTACAACCCCTCTGCTAGCCTTTACCAGACCACTATCTAGGCCAGCTACTGTGATATTTATCCCGGCGCGTCGCAACAAATCAACGACTGTTACCGCCTCAAGTTCTTCGCTACCCTCGGCTAATAGCAGCAAGGCTTGCGTGCTCATGGGTGCATCTCCTCTACCGGGTCACCGGCCGGTTTATCGACTAAGACACTAGGTGGGACCAATTTGATTCCCTTACCCCTTAGTTTTGGCAAATACTCTTCTAGTAAGTCAAGGGTCTCTGGATAGGGGTGGCCAATCGCTATCGCGCCGTCTTCGCTATGCGCAGTAGCTATAAAGTCTTTTATCTGCTTCTCAATAATCTCCTCATCACGCTGTGGATCGATGAAGATCACCCGCGCGCTGTTCTTCAACCCATATTCCTTGGCTAACTCTTGCGCTACCGAGCGTGCTGAGGTTCGGCTGTCGATGAAATAGAGATCTCCGGCTCTTTTGAGTTCCTCCATAACCCACTGCATATGTCCCGGATGGCGGGTAATAAGGCTGCCCATGTGGTTGTTGACGCCGCGGGCGTGAGGGACATCTGCTAGCGCTGCACGCATCGCTCGGCGAACATCGTGCTCATCCATATCCAGATATATCGCCCCAGGCCCAGGATCGGTTCTGTTCTTCGCTTCCATAGGCATATGTAGCATCACCTCACGGCCCTGTTCATGGGCCAACTCAGCAAGCTCTGTACCGAAAGGCGTATGCGGAAGCACCGAAATGGCTACATTAGCCGGTAGGTTAATAGCTCGTATTCCTGGTTGGCGTAGATCACCGATATCATCAATAATGAGCGCGGCCAATCTATATTCACCGTTCTCTACCTCATCGGAGCTAACAGTAGACTCCTCTAGCTCCGCCCTTGCGGCGCTTAAACCAGCCACTAGCAGCAGCAGCATAAAAAGTTTCCACGGCAGTTTATTGCTAGCTGCGAACTCAGTCTCCCTAATAGCGTTCTGGTTATTTGTCATGCTTTTGCTTATAGCGCAGTATCTTGTAGCCATAATGAGCGATTATTGTCCAGTTGGAACCATCCAAAAGCTCCCCCCGGGCCACTCAACTACCCCGGTGTGGAGGTCTTGGCGCCAGGGGATGGCGCCATGAAGCCTCCAGGGATGGATTCACGGGGTCCTCCCCACCGGGGTAGTTGAGTGGCCCGGGGGGAGCTTTTGGGAGTTTTTAGTTACGATATTTAAACCGCGTAGAAGGTTGAGCGCCTCGTACAGGACATAATCGTCACGCGCAAGATCGCGCAGCTTATCTTCTTCGGCTGATCGATCGTCTGTCTCTGCTTCAGGCATAAGCCCTTCAAGCTCTGCCTCTTTGCTACGCTCCGCTTGTTTTGCCTCGGCCAGGCGCAGGTCTTCGACCTCGATATCAGGCACAACACCTTTTTTATCGATCGATTGACCTGTGGGGGTGTAGTAGCGGGCGGTAGTAAGCTTCATTGCTGGCCCACCTAGAAGGGGCACTACACTTTGCACAGATCCTTTACCGAAGCTTGTTTGTCCCATGATGATCGCCCTATCGCGATCCTGTAATGAACCTGCGACTATCTCTGAGCCTGAGGCAGAACCTCGATTAATCAGAACTACCAATGGTGTCCCATCGATGCGGTCTTGATCGCTAGCATCAAAATCGACACGCGAATCCTTAGCCCTGCCTTCAGTGTAAACTATCTGGCCACCTTCTAAGAATGCATCACTGACAGATATCGCCGCATTAAGAACCCCACCGGGGTTATTACGCAGATCCAGGATCATCCCCTTGAGGCCTTTGTCCTCATTTTCTTCGATTAAATCATCCAATGCCTTGTGCAGATCTGCAGCAGTTCTTTCCTGGAACTGACTTATGCGTACGTAGGCGTAACCTGGAGTAAGCGTCTTGGAGCGCACGCTCTGGATCTTGATTATGTCTCTCTCTAGCTCAAATGAGAGCGGTTCGGCAGCACCTTCGCGGACGATCGTCAGACTCACCTTCGTCCCCGGCTCACCCCGGAGTTTATTGACTATACGGTTTATCCCAATACCGCGGACCGATTCGCCGTTAACCCTAGTTATAATATCCCCTGTTTTGAGCCCAGCTTTGCTAGCCGGCGTCTCGTCGATCGGGGCGACAACTTGAACAAATCCATTATCGCTGCTCAGTTCCAGCCCTATGCCACCGAATTCACCGCGCGTGCCTTCGCGCAGTTTTTCCAATTCCTCATCGTCTAGATAACTGGTATGGGCATCTAGCTCATTTAGCATTCCACGGATAGCCGCCTTGAAGAGTTTTTCATCTTCTATTTCATCGACATAATCCCGCTTGATACGCCCGTATACCTCAGTAAGCAGCTCCAGCTCAGCCATGGGGAGCTTCTCAGATGTCTCGAAAAGCTCCTGTGAATTATCTTCTGCCTGAGCTGTTCCCAAGCCGTTTAAGCTGAAGCAGCCGCTTAAAAAAGCAGTCGCGATGATTAGGGCGAGCCAGCTGGAACGCAGCTTATGCATTGTAGCTCCTTAGGGTTATGAACTATTCAATCTGCTAATGACCCACTAGCGTAACCATGTTATCGGATTCTGCGGCTCATCCCCACGGCGTATCTCGAAATAGAGGCCAGGGGCTTGCCGAGCTCCGCTGCTGCCTACAGTCGCGATGCGATCACCTGCATTGATCCAATCGCCTAATTCAACGTAGAGAGCTTCATTATGGCCATAAAGAGTCATAAATCCTTCGCCATGGTCAATAATGACTAGCAATCCGAGACCACGCAACCAATCACTGAAAACAACCCGGCCCGGACCGACGGCAACTACCTCAGACTCGCGAGAAGCGCTAATTATAATTCCGGTGCGCTCCAATCCACCGCCACGCGATTCGCCGAATTCGGCCTCGACATCACCCTCCACTGGCCACGGGAGACTGCCTCGAGCCTCAGCTAAATTGTCTATGTCTAAATCTTCGGGAATGTCTTCCAAACGTTGGCGTAGCTCTTCAAGCAGCGACTCCTGTTCAGCTACGTCGGCCTCAAGTTGTTGAGCTGAGCGTCCCCGTTCGGCAATCCTTTGCTCAAGTTCCTGGCGATAGCGATCGCGCTGAGCGCGCTTCTCGCGCAGATTATCACGCTCATCAGTTACGCTCTCTTCGAGAGCTAGCAGCTCACTTCTTTCCGCGTTTAGTTCACGGCGCATATCGATAAGGCTGCTTATCTGCTCGAGCAGATCTTCGATGCGCTCGGTACGAGCCTCGTGGAAGTAGTCATAGTAGGCCAGCAGGCGTTGCGCGGTTCCTGGATCAGTCTCATTTAGTAGCATTTTCAACTGCGCATCTTCGCCAGCTGCATATGCGGCTACTATCTGTTCACGTAGTGCCTGGCGCTGCTCGCTGAGCCTTTCTTGCTCTTGCCGATAATCTTGTTCAAGCTCTTCTATACTCTCTCGCAGCGATGCACGTTGGCGACGTAACTGCTGGAGGCGCTCAACACTCTGATTGACCTTGCGGTCAAGACGCTGCAACTGTTCATCAACTTCATCACGCTCTGCCCGGTCCTCAGCTAATTGCTGTTCGACCTCCTCGAGCTGTTGCCGCAATTGCTCAAGATGCTCACGCTCGCTATCGTACTCAGCGCCATGGCCGGGCGCTGCTAATGCGAGCAGAAATGCCATCAGAGGTATTGGGCGTATCGTGCAAGAGTATGCTTTTGTCCACATTCTGCGCGGCATTTGCTCCTACTTAATAGTCGTAGCTGCAATCGAGCCTGCAGCAAGGCAAACCTGCTGGTATCATGCCCTATGTTCAAGTAGCTGAGCCAGCCCGTAACCTTTCAATGTTAGAATTGAGCTATACACAGATACTTTGTTGAGGATGAGGCACCGCTAACCTATGGAAGAGTTTATCGATTTCGCACTGACCAATTGGGGTATGACCTTCGCCTTCCTACTTATCCTCATCTACTGGATAGGTGGCGAGCTGTTCCACTGGTACAGTGGCGTTAAACCTATCGACGCCGAACAAGCCACTCGCCTTTATAACCGCGAATCGGCTCAGTTTATCGATATACGTGCCCGCCGCGAATACGATAAAGGACACTTGCCCCAGGCCTTTCACATGCCCGAGGCGGAGATTGAGCAATTGCTGACCAGACTCCGCAAGCAGGTCGCCGAAGACTCACCCCTTATTGTATATGACGAGAGCGGCAAAGAGGCCGCAAAAATGGGCAGGAAGCTTCGCAAGAAGGGGTTCACTAAAATTTATCGCCTTAAACGCGGTCTCAACGCCTGGGTTAATGCCGGGTATCCACTTGAAGATGTCAAATCCAAGGGCTAAGCATCATTTCAAACTCTCAAGACTCGTCAGGGATTATCAAAAATGGCTGAAGATAATACTAACGGTAACGGCAAGGATTCCTCCGCAACAGCAGCAGGTGGCCAGGATGCCCAGCAACAAAGATTTCAGATAGCTAAAGTCTATCTAAGCGATGTCTCTTTTGAGGCTCCCAACACACCTGAGGCCTTTCGGTCTGAGTGGAAGCCGCAGGTCGATGTAGAACTCGGTTCTAGAGCCAAAAACTTAGATGAGAATACCTACGATGTCCTCCTAACTGTCACCGTTACAGCTAAGAACAATGAGCAAACGGCCTATCTATGTGAGGTTAAGCAGGGTGGAGTATTTCGCCTGGAGGGGTTTACGAACCAGGAACTTGATCGCGTTCTGGGCGCGTTCTGCCCGGGGCAACTTTTTCCTTTTGCCCGTGAGGCAATAAATGATCTTGTAGTTAAAGGCGGTTTCCCTCAACTGTTACTGGCTCCGGTAAATTTCGAAGCGCTTTACCAACAACAACGTCAGCAAGCCACCCAACAGTAGGGGCTACCTTGGTAGATAGAATAGCTGTACTCGGCGCTGGAGCGTGGGGCAGTGCTCTAGCGAAGGTCTTAGGAGACAATCAACACGAGGTCAGGCTCTGGGCGCGCGATGCCGATCATGTCCAAGCGATGGTCATCGATCGTGAGAATCGGCGTCACCTGCCTGGATGTCCTCTGCCTGACACCATTGAGCCAACCGCTGATTTCGCTGCTGCCATTACGGGCAGCGACTGGATCCTTGTTGCTACCCCCAGTGTAGCCTTTCGCGCTACTATACGCCGGCTAGCACCTTTCAGGCCGCAGCGTGTAGCATGGGCTACGAAGGGGCTAGATGCCGATTCGGGCGGGTTTTTGCACGGCATCGTTGAACAGGAGATAACCCCCGAGCCCCAAATCGCTGTGCTCTCCGGTCCAACATTTGCTGCTGAGGTAGGGCAAGGTCTACCAGCTGCCATGACCGTAGCAGCGAGCAGTGATGATTTTGCTGCGCAGATGGTTGATGCGTTTCACTGCGAGCGTTTTCGCCTATACACCAACCCCGATATGGTCGGCGTCGAGCTCGGCGGTGCGGTTAAGAATGTCTTAGCCGTAGCAACTGGAGTCAGTGATGGTATGGGCCTCGGAGCTAACGCCCGGGCTGCCTTGGTGACCCGCGGAATGGCTGAAATCACTCGGCTAGGCGCGGCCTTAGGTGCTGATCCGCGCACCCTAATCGGCCTTGCCGGTCTCGGTGATTTGTTGTTGACCTGTACCGATGATCAGTCCCGCAATCGTCGTTTCGGGCTGGCGCTCGGCCGAGGAGCGGCTATTGATGAAGCCCTTGAGGTAGTAGGTAGTACTGTTGAGGGGGCACGCACTGCCGCTGAACTCTACTCCTTAGCAGCGCGCTATGCTATAGAAATGCCCATCTGTTCATGTGTTTATCGTCTGGTTAGTGGGGCCATAGACCCTGCACGTGCAGTAACTGAACTTATGGAGAGGACGCCTAAGGCTGAGGTATAAGGGTATCTAATTTTCTCCTATGTTTAGCTCTTTTATCTTGCGCGTCAAAGTGTTGCGTCCCCAACCTAGTAGTCGGGCCGCCTCTTGGCGATGGCCTTGAGTATAGGCTAATGCCGCGTTGATTAGAGTCCTTTCCAATTTAGGTAAGGCGTCATCGAGTATATGGTGATTGCCGTTCGCTAGGGTTTTTTCAGCCCATAAGGCTAGTGGTCGCGTCCAGTCATCGCTATTGGTGGTGAGTTCGTCATTGCCTGCATAGTCATCTGGCTCAGATTTATGACTGGCGTGGTTGGCAGCATCTAGTTGCTGAGACGATTCTTGTTCGGCATGTTGGCAACTATTGCGGCCGGAGTCGCGCAGTTGCGCAGGAAGATCTTCAGGGACTACTTCCTGACCGCTCGCCATAACTGTCAACCACCGGCAAGTATTCTCAAGCTGCCTGACGTTACCTGGCCAATCCAGCTCCATAAGCATTTTCTCAACAACTGGATTGAGCACCTTCGGCTCAACATTTAGCTCTTGGGCTGCAGTTGCTAAGAAGTGTTTGGCTAACAGCGGGATATCTTCACGGCGTTGGCGCAAGGCAGGGAGTTGGATACGGATAACGTTGAGCCGATGGTATAGATCTTCCCGGAACAATCCGGCAGCGACACGTTTATCCATATCTTGATGGGTCGCAGCTATTATGCGCACATCTACCTGCATAGCCGTATGCGAGCCGACCCGATAAAACTGTCCATCAGCCAGCACTCGTAGCAGCCGAGTCTGCAGATCGGCTGGCATATCTCCGATCTCGTCTAGGAATAACGTGCCACCATCAGCTTGTTCAAAACGACCTCGACGGGTTTGCTGTGCACCGGTAAAAGCGCCCTTCTCGTGGCCAAACAGTTCGGATTCCATCAGATCGTGCGGTATGGCAGCCATGTTTAGGGCTACAAATGGACCGCTAGAGCGTGGGCTGTGTCGGTGCAGTGCCCTAGCAACCAGCTCCTTGCCAGTGCCCGATTCACCGTTTATCAGTACAGTCACACTGGAGCGCGACAACCGACCAATGGCCCGAAAGACCTCCTGCATCGCCGTAGCCTCACCGAGTATCTCGGTTGTGGCTTCTGGCTGCTCAGCTCGGTGCTGACTGGGTTGACGGCTAGCTACGGCGCGGTGGATCAGATCAACTGCTTCACCAACATCAAATGGCTTGGGTAAATACTCGAAGGCGCCGCCCTCATAAGAGCTAACCGCGGCATCAAGGTCAGAGTAGGCGGTGATTACTATAACCGGTAACTCGGGACACTGGGCACGAGTCCGCGCTAGCAATTCATGTCCATCGGTTCCCGGCATGCGGATATCAGTTATCAGTGCTGCCGGCAGTTCATGTTGCAGGCCTTCCAGGGCATGGTCGGCGTTGTCAAAGCACCTAACTCGATAACCTGCGCGCTGTAGGGCTTTTTCCAATACCCAGCGTATGGACCGGTCATCATCGATGACCCAAACACTGCCTAGATCATCATTCATGATCAGTCTCCATCGGTAACCATATAGTGAATACGGTGCACCCCGGTTCGCTGGTGAACTCTATAAGTCCACCCATCCGGCTTACCAGATTCTGCGCGATAGGCAGGCCTAGACCGCTTCCCTCTGCCCTGCTGGTGACCATGGGGAAGAAGATCTGCTCTTGTTGTTCAACCGGTATACCGGGCCCATCGTCCTCTACATCTATACGCGCAACCAATCTATGGACCTTGTCGGCGATAGTCATTTGGCGCTGAGTCCGGGTTCGCAGGATTATATTGCCCTGGGGACCCGCTGATTGCCGGGCATTGCGAACCAGGTTGAGTAGGGCCTGGATGAGATGGTCCCGCTCAACATACAGTAGGGGAATACTCGGATCGTAATCACGTACTATAGGTACTGGAGACATAACGACCCCTGCTTCACCCTCAATTCCTTCAGCATCGACTAGGGCACGAACCCTTTCAAGCACCTCATGGACATTGACAATCTCAGGTGAGGTTGGATTTTTGGGGCCAAGCAGGGTGTCAACTAAATTCTTGAGCCGATCGGCCTCACTGATTATTACCTGGGTATACTCGCGAAGTTCGTTATCACTTAGTTCTGCCTCTAGCAGCTGAGCTGCTCCCCGCAAACCACCTAGAGGGTTTTTAACCTCGTGAGCCAGACCACGGAGTAGCTCAGCAATGGCCCTATTCTGTACAACCAGGTTATGTTCTTTGGTGATGCGGGTATGGCGATCAACCTCTGCGATCTCAATCAGCACCCGCTCACCTTCAAGAGGAGTAACCGTGCAATCTATTGTCACCATGCGCTGATCGCTGATGTTTACGCGGCGCTCACGCTGTGTATAGCTCCCCCCGGAAGTGCAGGCAGTATTTATCAATTCGCTGAATATATCTGTCGCGCGAATGGCCTGTTCTAATTCTTGACCATGAACTTGACGTGCGCTAACGCGAAATAGCTCTTCAGCGGCGTGGTTTAGAGATAATATGCGATGCTCTGCATCGACCACCATTATGGCGGTTGTCAGCTCATCGAGTATCAGCCTAGATGGGTGGATGTTCGGGGTCATGTACGATCATTTGCAAGTTATAGGCCAGGTCGATACTCATGAGCCCCGCAGACTATCACTGAATAACAGCAGCCAATGGAGGAGGAGGAGCTGCCTCCCCTCCATTGCTGCGATGCCGATGCGGCGTAAGTTAACAGCTGTAATAGAGATCGAATTCCACGGGGTGGGTAGTCATCCGCATGCGGGTTACATCTTCCATCTTTAACTCAATATAGGCGTCGATCATATCATCGGAAAAGACTCCGCCTTGTTTGAGGAACTCGCGGTCGTTGTCGAGGGCTTCCAGCGCCTCATCAAGCTGGATTGCAACCCGCGGAATCTGTTTCTCCTCCTCTGCCGGCAAATCGTAGAGGTCCTTGTCCATTGCTTCGCCCGGATGGAGCCTATTGCGAATACCATCAAGCCCAGCCATGAGCATTGAGGCGAAAGCCAGATAAGGATTGCCGGTCGGATCGGGAAAGCGAACCTCAATGCGTCGCGCTTTTGGGTTAGTAACGTAGGGAACTCTAACCGATGCCGAACGGTTGCGTGCTGAATAGGCTAGCAGCACCGGTGCTTCGAACCCGGGGACAAGGCGCTTATAGCTATTTGTCGAGGCGTTGGCGAAGGCGTTGATAGCCTTGGCGTGTTTTATGATACCACCGATATAGTAAAGCGCTTCTTCTGAGAGCCCACCATACTGGTCGCCACTAAAGATGTTGCGGCCTCCTTTCGATATCGACTGATGAACATGCATACCGCTGCCATTGTCGCCGACTAGCGGCTTGGGCATGAACGTAGCCGTTTTGCCGTAAGCATGGGCAACGTTATGGACGCAATACTTAAGGATTTGCAGCTCGTCTGCCTTTTTTACCAAAGTGCGTGCAGCGACTCCAATCTCACATTGTCCAGCTGTGGCAACTTCGTGGTGGTGCACCTCAGGCTCAAGTCCCATGTCGGCCATTGCTTGACACATCGCGGCTCTAATATCGTGCAGGGAGTCGACGGGCGGAACCGGGAAATACCCACCCTTAACGCTCGGTCGATGGCCGATATTGCCGTCCTTATAGACGCGCTCAGAGTTCCAGCCTGCCTCCTCAGAGTCAATTTGATAAAATGAGCCACTCATATCAGCGCCCCAACGCACATCGTCAAAGACGAAGAACTCCGGTTCGGGCCCGAAAAGTGCGCTATCCCCAACTCCGCTCGAAGCCAGATAAGCCTCGGCACGGCGGGCAACGGAACGCGGATCACGGTCGTAGCCTTGCAGTGTACTGGGTTCGAGGATATCGCAAACTAGATTTAGTGTCGGCTCATCATAGAATGGGTCGAGCGTGGCTGAATCCGGATCCGGCAACATGATCATGTCCGATTCCTGAATGCCTTTCCAGCCCTGAATTGAGGAGCCATCGAACATGGTGCCATCTTCGAATAACTCCTCGTCCACTTGGTCGGCAGGGATGGTGACGTGCATTTCCTTGCCGCGGGTATCGGTAAAGCGAAGGTCGACGAATTTCACATCTTCGTCGCTCATCAATTTGAGTACTTCTTCTGCAGTGCGTGCCATTGTCAACTTGCCTCTTTTGGTTATAAATCGTGGTTAAGTATCTATAGGGGCGAATGCCCGACAGCTATTACCGCACAGCTGCTGCTCAAAAAATGGGCAACGCGCCATACCTGGGCACTATTGTGGGGCATTTGCACGAATCAGCAAGTGGATTTCTTTGCCATCCTCCCAGGTGTCAAGCAGCTCGTGGCCATGAACTCGACACCAGGCTGGTATGTCCTGTAATGCACCAGGGTCGGTCGCGATAACTTCCAGTTCATCGCCTGGCTGCATCCGTGCGATTGATGCTTGCGTGCGGATGACTGGCATGGGACAGAGGAGATTGCGGCAGTCAAGTAAGTCACGTTTCAAGCTTTCCCTCCGATATACCAATGATCGGGTACTTGATCTGCCGGGAGAGGCGCAACCGTTAGCCGCTCAGTACTGCCATCGGGTGCGGCGGTTTCAAGCTCCACCTGCGCCTCACTCCTTCCGGATGAGAAACGGGCGACTATGCGCGCTGCAAGATTTATGTCGCCTTCTTCGATATGGCCATCGAGCAGGGCAATCGGTCCGCTATGGCTAACTGTTTGGAAAGATGTAAACCGGTCACGGTAGCCTTTTAGATAATTTGTCTCTCCCTCATCTCGAGCAATGATCAGTTTGAACCTTTCCCGCGGACGCAAGTGTCTACCGACTTTGAGCATCATGATATCTTCCATATCATAGTTTTTTGCCCCACGTGAGCGCCACAGATCGCTTAGCTTAGCCGAGTATTTCTCATCAGTCAGGAAGCAACACCCGCCTGCAGGTTGTGCCCACTCTTGCATGCCAAGCTGGCGCGCTAGTGCCATTTGCGGCTTGCGGCTGCGGCCATGAAAGTCAAATAGCTGGTCACGATCAACCCAACCCTCACGCTCAGGCAGAGATGGTTCAAGCAGCTTCGCCGAGAGTGGCCGGAGCAGCCGATCTTCGGCTTCTGACTCGTCAGAGATTATGGGGAGGAGTTTCTTTTTCTGTGACTTCGGACGTTGACCTACTACTTCGCCGGTTATAATAAAGTCAAAACCGTTGGCTTCTATCCACTCCCTTGCCTTGCGTACCATGAATATCTTGCAATCAAGACAGGGGTTTAGGTTTGCTCCATAACCATAGCGCGGATTCGTTAAGACTTCCTTGTACTCTTCAATCACATCCTCAATATGCAGGCGCATGTTGAGTTTCTCAGCTACCCACAGCGCATTGTTCTGCTTGGGTCGATGCTGATCTTTGTTGCGGATGGCATGGGTATGGCCTTCAACACAAAAGCCAGTGTAGAAATTAACACCCTCAACATGGATACCCTGATCCTGGATAACTCGAGCAGCAAGCATGGAATCAAGGCCACCAGAGATGAGGGCAAGTGCTTTACGCTTTGCGGTCATAGATCCTTGTACTAATTACGTCATTCATTTTTAGCAGATCGCGATTATACAGCCCCATGGTATTTGGTGACAGGCCAAAACCCATTATACTGCCCGCCTAAACAAGCACTGATACGGAGGCGAGCTTGGCGCAGCTACCGCAGGATTTTCAGGAACTGATACTTGCACTGCAAGAGTTTTGGGCAGAGCAGGGGTGCGTAATAGTCCAACCCCTTGATATGGAAGTTGGGGCGGGCACTTTCCATCCTTCTACTTTTTTACGCGCTATAGGTCCTGAACCCTGGCATGCCGCTTACGTTCAGCCTTCACGTCGCCCTACTGATGGTCGCTACGGGGAGAACCCTAATCGACTCCAACACTATTACCAGTATCAGGTAGTGCTCAAACCTTCGCCGGCCGACTTTCAAGATCGTTTTATACGTTCGCTGGAGCGCATAGGTATTGATCCGTTAGTACATGACATTCGTTTTGTTGAAGATGACTGGGAATCTCCAACACTTGGTGCCTGGGGTCTAGGTTGGGAAGTTTGGCTCAATGGCATGGAGATAACCCAGTTCACATACTTCCAACAGGTTGGGGGGCTCGACTGCCGCCCTGTAATGGGCGAGATTACCTATGGGTTAGAGCGTATTGCCATGTATGTTCAAGACGTAGAAAGCGTCTATGACTTAGTGTGGGCTCACACCGAAGCCGGGCCAGTAACCTACGGCGACGTATTTCTACAGAATGAGCGTGAGCAATCTGCATATAACTTTGAGCATGCCCCGGTTGATGAGCTTAGACGACACTTTGAGTCACTCGAGGGGCAGTGCCAAAAACTTGTTGAACAGCAATTGCCGCTGCCTGCATATGAACAGGTATTAAAAGCATCTCACGTGTTCAACTTACTTGACGCCAGGGGTGCAATCTCAGTCACTGAACGACAAGGATACATCTTGCGTGTTCGTAACCTTGCACGTTCGGTGGCAAACAGCTATTACGCGGCACGTGAGGCTTTAGGATTCCCAATGCTGCGCAATCAGGAGGCGAAGCATGGCTGAGGAAGCGCCATTGTTGGTGGAAATAGGAACTGAGGAGTTGCCTCCTCGCGTGTTGCGACAGCTGATGGATGCGTTCGCCAGTGAGCTGGTGAAAGAGCTTGATCAGGCGCGGCTCAATCCGCAACTAGTTAAACCTTTTGCCTCTCCGCGCCGATTGGCTGTCAGGATCGAAAGCATCAAACGCGTCCAGCCAGATGAACAAGTCGAGCGTCTCGGTCCGAAGGAAGAGGCAGCACTTGATAAAGACGGTAATTGGACTAAAGCTGCAATTGGATTCGCCCGCTCTTGCGGGGTAGACACGGAGAGTCTCGAGGTGGTCGAGACTGAAAAAGGTAGAAGGATAGCTTGGAGAGGCAATCAACCAGGCAAGTATGCCCAGGATTTAATTCCTGAGGCCATTGAAGCTGCTTTGAAGCGGTTACCTATTCCTAAGCGGATGCGTTGGGGAGCAGGTGAAGCTGAGTTCGTCAGGCCAATTCATTGGGTCGTAGCTCTACTTGCCGATGAGGTTGTGGATGGTTCCATACTGGGTATTCCTTGCGGCCGTGTAACTTACGGGCATCGTTTCCACGGCGCAGCCAGAGAAGGAATTGTAGTTGAACGAAGCGTTGATTATGAAAAGTTGTTGATGGAGAGAGGCTATGTCATAGCCGACTTTCATGTGCGTCGCCAGCGTGTAGAGCAAGATATACTCAGTCATGCCCAAAGACTCGGTGGCTCTCCAGTTATTGATGATGGACTGCTCGATGAGATTACAGCTTTAGTTGAATGGCCGGTTGCCTTGACCGGTGACTTTGATGAACGCTTTCTTGCCGTTCCAGAGGAGGCCCTGATATCGAGCATGCAGGGTCATCAACGTTGTATCCCGGTCCGCAGCCAAAGTGGACGTCTGTTGGCTAGTTTTATAGCCGTAGCCAACATTGAGAGCAGCAATCCAGATGAAGTTAGGCGCGGCAACGAAAGGGTAATCCGTCCACGACTTGCTGATGCCGAATTTTTCTGGCTTCAGGATAGGCGCAAGAGTCTCGCAGAACGTCTTGATGACCTAGCCGCAGTTACGTTCCATCGCCGGTTAGGCGATTTGCGTTCGCGCAGCCAAAGAATTGCCGAGATTGCCTCAGTTTTAGCCCCTTATATAGGGGCTGATAAGGATAATGCTCGCCGAGCTGGCGAATTGTGCAAGGCAGATTTGGTAACCGAAATGGTAGGGGAATTTCCTGAGCTGCAGGGGATCATGGGTGGTTATTACGCCGCGGCTGACGGGGAGGGTGAGGACGTATCCCAAGCTATTAAGGAGCACTACAAACCCGCCTTTGCCGGTGATCAGCTCCCGTCAACTGAACTTGCTTTGGTTGTCAGTGTTGCCGATCGGGTTGATACACTGGTTAGCATCTTTGCAGCAGACGGCCCGCCCAGCGCGGATAAGGACCCCTTTGCTCTGCGACGAGCAGCGATCGGGTTATTAAGGTGTTTGATAGAAGGGGGCTATGATCTTAATTTACTTGAGTTACTCGAGACGGCTGCTGCCCAGTTACCTCTTGATATAGCACCAGATGATGTTGCAAATCAGGTGTTTAGTTTTTGTCAGGAGCGTTTGCGCGGCTATTACACTGATCATGGATATGCAGCGGAGTTCTATGCAGCTGTTGCAGCAGTAAGGCCTTTATCCATGTTCGATTTCCATCGCCGCTTAACTGCTTGTGCACAGTTCTGGCAGCTCTCTGAAGCAGAGAGTCTAGCAGCTGCCAATAAAAGGATTCGTAATATCCTCAAAAACGCCGACGAATGCGTAGCGGGTGACCCAGCTACACCTCCGCCTGGTACAGAATCAGCAGAGCAAGAGTTAGCCTCCGCCCTGAAGCAATCCTGGCAAAAAGCCAGGCCATTGATCGATGACGGCGACTATAGTAATGCGCTCATCGCCTTAGCAAACCTATATGTACCGATTAATAGGTTTTTTGATGAGGTAATGGTTATGGATGATGATCCGGGTAAAAGAGCGAAGCGTCTGCAACTGCTGGA
Source organism: Halorhodospira halochloris (assembly GCF_002356555.2). Lineage (NCBI taxonomy): Bacteria > Pseudomonadati > Pseudomonadota > Gammaproteobacteria > Chromatiales > Ectothiorhodospiraceae > Halorhodospira > Halorhodospira halochloris. The sequence goes on along the minus strand of NZ_AP017372.2, from coordinate 7,929 downwards.
TGGTATACGTGTTGCCTTTTCAAGCGTAGCCGATCTTTCTGAGTTGCCGGCTTAATAAATGGTCTCCCATGGTATGGGGTACACCCCCTGGATAATATTGGATAGAGACGGAGTCATAAATTACGACTCGGATGACTTTATCCGATCGCCAGATGAATGGGTGCCGTTGCCCGGCAGTATTGAGGCAATTGCTCGTCTAAGCCGTGCTGGTTGGCATGTTACAGTAGCTACCAACCAATCTGGGGTATACCGTGGCCTCATCTCTGAGGAGACCTTAGTAGCTATCCACAGATTACTGGAATCTACTGTTGAGTCTGCAGGAGGCAAGATCACTGCACTGGTATATTGCCCACATGGACCAAGTAATGGCTGTAGCTGCCGTAAGCCGAAGCCAGGCATGTATCAGAAACTCGCCAGACAGCTTGGTCATGAACTCACTGATGTTCCGGTTGTTGGCGACTCTCCGCGTGACCTTGAGGCTGCCGTAGCTGTAGGAGCTCGCCCTATGCTAGTACGAACCGGCAAGGGTGAAATGAGTATCGGGTCTGATGTGGTCAGTCAAGCCGAAATATTTCAAGATCTTAGTCAAGTCGTTGATTTTCTCCTGCAACAAGAACAATAATCCCTGGATAATCACGTGATGAAATCAAATAAGCCCCGCATCCTGCTAGGTAGTACCGCCCATCTCTCGCTAATGATCTTGAGTACCCCGCTTTGGGCCATCGGTGCCCTATTTGTTATACCTTTGCCCTACCAATGGCGATATAATTTTTTGATGACGTGGTCGTGGCTCATCATTGACTCGTTACGCCCGCTTTGCGGTATTCGGGTCAGTGTCCGTGGCAAGGAAAACATTCCACAACAACCATGCGTTGTTATGTCAAAGCACCAATCCGCCTGGGAGACCCTTGCCCTTGCTAAGTACTTTCATCCGACTACCTGGGTATTAAAGAGATCTCTATTGAGGATACCCTTTTTTGGGTGGGGACTTAGTCTGCTCAGGCCCATCGCTATTGACCGTGGAGCGACTAGTAATGCCCGTCAGCAAGTGTTGGAGCAGGGTATAGAGCGTTTGAATAGTGGCTTATGGGTATTGATATTCCCAGAGGGAACTCGGGTGTCGCCGGGGGAAAAGGCGCGCTATCAGGGTGGCGGAGTTCAGCTTGCAATCAAGTCAGAACGACCGATCGTTCCGGTAGCGCATAATGCTGGTAAGCACTGGCCTAGAAGAAGTTTCCTGCGTTATCCAGGGACTATCGATGTCGTGATCGGACCTCCGATAGAGACCCGTGGACGCACAAAGGGTGAAGTATTAGCCCAAGTTGAGTCCTGGATTGAAGGTGAGATGGTGAAGTTAGACTGACCACTCAAAACTAGGCATACAAACTATACATCCAGATTAGAAACGGCTAGTGCGTTGCGTTCTATGAAGTCACGTCTTGGTTCAACATGATCACCCATTAAAGTTGTAAATATTTCATCTGCAGCTACAGCATCATCTATTGTGACCCTCAACAAGCGGCGGGTCTCAGGATTCATGGTAGTCTCCCAAAGTTGATCTGGGTTCATTTCACCAAGTCCCTTATACCGTTGAATCGTTTGCCCCCGTTTGGCCTCCTCCATCAACCACTCAACTGCTGCACGAAGTGAATCGACCGGATGACGCTTCTCCCCACGGACTATCTCTGCGTCACTCTCAAGTAGGCCATCCAATAGGCTAGCCAGAGATTTTAATGTCTCGTACTCGGCAGATAGGAAGAATTGCGCGTTGAAGGTAAATGGGTGGTGAATACCATGCATCCGTCTTGTCACTACAGCAGTTTGAAACCCGCCATCCGGCCCACGCTGTATCTCACACCTGTATTGGCTTCCTGCATCAGTGGAACTATTTAGACGCTCCGCTAGTTGATTAAACCATACGCTCATATTATCCGCGTCGGTTATATCATCCTCGCTGATGGGCGGTAGAACAGTCATTTGTTCAAGTATTAATGGATCCCAACGTCGCGAGACGTGTTCTATCAAGTCCATAGCCTCGAAATAACGCCTCGCCAAACGGCCAAGCGCCTCTCCCGTTACAGGAGGCACTCCTCCACCAGGATGCAGTGCGGCACCATCCAGAGCTTGTTCCAGCAGATATTCAGTTAGCTCACCTTCATCCTTCACATAATATTCCTGTTTACCGCGTTTTATCTTATATAAAGGTGGCTGCGCGATATATACGTTGCCTCTTTCGACAAGTTCGCGCATTTGCCTATAAAAGAACGTAAGGAGCAGGGTGCGGATATGCGATCCGTCCACATCGGCATCAGTCATAATTATTATGCGATGATAGCGCAGCTTGTCCGGATCAAAATCATCCCGACCAATCCCACACCCTAGGGCTGTGATCAATGTCCCCACCTCAACAGATGAGAGCATTTTGTCGAATCGAGCCTTTTCAACGTTAAGTATCTTCCCTTTAAGCGGGAGAATAGCCTGAGTGCGTCGATCTCGACCCTGTTTCGCAGAGCCACCTGCTGAATCGCCCTCGACTAGGTATATTTCCGACTGTGCTGGATTACGCTCTTGGCAATCGGCAAGTTTGCCCGGCAACCCCGCAATATCAAGTGCCCCTTTGCGACGTGTCATTTCTCGAGCGCGGCGAGCTGCATCACGCGCCCTACAGGCGTCAATTACACGCTCTGCAATTGCTTTAGCCTCACTGGGATTTTCGGCCAGAAATGTGTTCAATGATTCTGTCAAGAGTGACTCAACAATCCCTTTGATCTCAGATGAAACCAGCTTATCCTTGGTTTGTGATGAAAATTTCGGATCTGGGGCTTTGACCGAAATGACTGCTGTTAGCCCCTCTCTTACGTCTTCTCCAGACGGGGTAGTCTTAAGACGTTTCAGGTAACCTTCACTCTCTAAGTAATGGTTTATGGTTCTTGTCAAGGCACCACGAAAGCCAGCAAGATGAGTGCCGCCGTCGCGCTGCGGTATATTATTGGTAAAAGTAAATATATTTTCTTGGTACGAATCATTCCATTGCATCGCTATGTCTACACCAACATCATCGCGCCACGCTGTTAGATAAAATACAGTTGAGTGTAGAGGCGTCTTATTTCGATTAAGGTGTTCAACAAAGGCACGTATTCCACCGGTATATTCGAATATGTCTTCTTTCTCACTATTCTCATCCTTGAGATGTATGCGTACCCCAGGGTTGAGAAAAGATAGTTCACGGAATCTTTTAGCCAGTATATCGTAATTGAAGTTGATGTCAGTAAAGACATTACCCGACGGCTTGAAGGTGATGGATGTACCAGTTTGTTGTGTCTCACCAACTACCTTGAGTTGAGTTACCGGTTCACCGTCGCGGTATTCTTGAACGTGAACCTTGCCATCACGCTCTATCACTAAACGTAGCCGCTCCGAAAGTGCGTTTACCACTGAAACGCCTACTCCATGCAACCCACCCGATACCTTGTAGGAATTATCATCGAACTTACCTCCGGCGTGGAGTACAGTCATAATTACCTGAGCTGCAGGAACACCTTCTTCCGCGTGTATATCAACAGGAATGCCACGGCCGTTGTCGTAGACTGAAACCGAGCCATCAGCATGTAGCGTTACACCGACCTCGCTGCAATGCCCAGCAAGTGCTTCATCAATTGAGTTATCGAGGACCTCGAAGACCATATGGTGCAGGCCAGTACCGTCATCTGTATCCCCGATATACATACCAGGACGCTTGCGTACGGCATCTAGCCCGCGCAGCACTTGGATGCTTTCTGAATCGTACTGCGGAGTGATCTCCGTGGTCATTGTTGCTCCCGCTTCATTGGCTTTATGTTTCATCTATAATCGGTCAATTACCTGCACATTGTAACATTGTGTGCTCTTAAAGACTGCCTTAATCAGCTGTATCAGAGGCATCACGAGCTTGTTTTCTTATAACAAGCGTGAATATAAGGCGTTAGAGCAGAAATTAGAACAGTTACACACAGAAACCTTTGTCAGCTCTACCCAGCCATTTGTAATGACTCGTAAGGTTATCTGCTACTAGTTTGTAACAGCGAACTGAGTGACGTTAAGCGTCCTATATTAGAAATGCCTCATAGGCTCTAAGCATCCCGATGATAGGGCATACCAATCAGCATCTTGGTTAATGACTGCTAAAGGCTTGGAATCTATTGCAGTTAGAAATACTTGGGCTTCAATATTGGCAATCGATTGCATGACGTAGGCAAGATGATGGATATCAAGTTCAGCAGCAAGATCGTCTATAAGTAGTAGCGGCTGTAGACCCTGATCTGCCCAAAGTTTTACCTCAGCCAACAGAAGAGCAACAACTAACAATTTCTGCTGCCCGCGAGATAGTATTTCGGCGACAGGTGTTTTTGTTAGAGTCATCCGCAAATCTGCTCGATGTGGTCCCTTGCAAGTGTAGCCCTGCCTAGAATCTCTAGCGCGGTTAGAGTAAAAAAAACTCAGCCAATCACCATCTTCTGGTGAGCTCCCAATGTACGTTAAGTTTAAACCCTCTATCCCTAGCCAGGTGTAAGTAAGCTCAGCCCATAGAGGGTGGATGGAGTCAATAAATTGCCTCCGTGACTTGTCAATAGCCGCAGCGCTTTCAGCAAGTGTGGGTATCCAAGATGCTGCAAGACGGTCATGCCCATAACGCAGAGCCGCATTCCTTTGCCGTAATGCCTCTTGGTAGCGCAAGGCTATCTTGCGATATTTGTTGTCTACGTGAAAGGCTCCCCAGTCGAGAAAATTTCGGCGGACTTTTGGTCCATCTAGTATAAGGCGTTGATGCTCTGTATTGATTAATTGTACTGGCAACCTTTTTGCTAGAACTGTACGGCTGGTTATATTCATGCCATTGACGCGAATTTTAGTAGCGTTTTCGCTACGGGTTACTCCTAGTCGATCATCTCCACGTTTTGCGAAGACATGGCACTTTTGGTTTGACCAATTTATGAGATGCCCCAATCGCTGTGTTCTGAATGACCTAAGTCGTGATAAATAAAAAATAGCCTCTAAAAAACTAGTTTTACCGGCCGCGTTATCACCGACTATAATATTTGTCCTTTGGTTGGGCCTCATTTTCAGATGATGTATATTTCGAAACCCTCCTATATCAAGCTTGTTCATAAGTACTCAAAGTATCCTGCTATGTAAATATTTTCTCGCGGTTATCACTTATTACGGGTCGTGCACTATCAAAAGAATTTTGAAATCATGATACTTGTATATTTTAAAAGTCAAAGTCTCATCGGCATTATCACATAGCGCGCTGATTCATCACCTATGCCTTTAAAAACGCCACTGCTATTATTTCTACCAATCAGTATTTCAACTTTCTCACCTTCTATTGCATTCAATGCGTCAAGGATATAAGAACCATTAAATCCTATTTCAATTAACTCCCCGCCAAATTCAGCCTCTATTTCATCTGTAGCCTCTTCTTGATCCATTTCTTGATTATGTGAGAAAACTCGCAAAGCATCTTCCTCAGCTGCTAGCCTTACGCCTCTTGATTTTTCACTAGAGAGCACCATAACTCTAGAAATAGCTTGACGTAAAGAGTCACGACAAACTACAAGACTATGGTCTATTTCTGATGGGAAGACGCGATTGTAATCAGGATAACTACCTTCAATCAGATTAGATGTCATACACATACCATCTAGTTCGACTCTAAGATGTTTCTTGCCTAATTGTAGTTCAGCTATATCTTCACTATTTGAAAGCAAGCGCAAAAGCTCCTGAACCCCTTTGCGAGGCAGGATGACCTGGTAAGGGTTATTCACTTTTATCGCACTACTACTATCGACTAAAGATAATCTGTGGCCATCTGTTGCAACTGCTCTTGCTCCAGTACCAGTTAGTTCGAGCAATAATCCATTGAGTGTCTGCCTTACGTCCTGTTGTGCCATTGAAAAATATGTGCGTTCGATTAAGTCTTTCAGTTCGTTCTGTTTGACAGTTACGCTTTCGGCAATTTCGATAGAGCCAAGAACTGGAAATTCATCAGGTGGCATTGTGCCTAAATTAAAACGACTTTTTCCAGAGGTGAGTAATACTTTGTTTCCTGATAATTCAATATCTAGTAATGATTCCTCAGGAAGATTCCGGCAAATATCCATCAACTTTCTGCTAGATAATGTCACCATTCCATTATCTGTTACATCTGCCTGAATATTCGCCACTAGTTCTACCTCCATGTCTGTGGCTACGAATCTTAGACCATTATCCTCGGCCTTAATAAGAATATTATTAAGTAAAGCCCAAGTTTGCTTCCGGTCAATGATGCTGACTAGATGTTGAAGAACTGGTAACAAGTTCTCTCTTTGCGCTTGTAGCTTCATGATTATTTACCATTAATTTATTATGATAGTTCTTGTTATTATTAGTATCTTCGCAGCTTGTTGAAAAGATCCTTAAAGTCTTGATATGAATACATAATTAGCTGTTGCTAGAAGGCCTACAACTAATCATACAACTTGTGGAAAAGCTGTTGATATAGAATCATTTACTATCTAGCTCATTTTTATCCACAGCTTGTTCATATCAGGTACTCAGGGTTCTCATGAGGTTCTCATAGTCTTCAGCTATGCGTGAGTCACTCTCAATCAGCTCCTTAGTTTTCCGTGCTGCATGGAGAACCGTAGTGTGGTCTCGACCACCGAATGCGTCACCTATCTCAGGAAGTGAATGTGTTGTCATCTCCTTAGCAAGAGCCATGGCCATATGGCGTGGTCGAGTAATAGATCGGCTTCGTCGCTTAGATAGCAGGTCAGCAACCCTAATCTTGTAGTAAGCAGCAACTGTTTTTTGAATGTTGTCTATAGTTATGAGCTTGTCGTGTAGTGCAAGAAGGTCTCGGAGGGCTTCTTTAGCAAATTCAACGTCAATTGATCTACCTGTGAACTGAGCATTAGCAGTGATACGCCTCAGTGCACCTTCCAGCTCACGCACATTTGATCGTAGTCTTTTCGCTACAAAAAATGCCACCTCGTCGGGTAGTTCTACACCGTCACGATCCGCTTTGCTTTTGAGTATTGCAACCCTAGTTTCGAGTTCAGGTGGCTCTATGGCGACTGTAAGCCCCCAGCCGAACCTTGACTTAAGCCTCTCTTCTAAACCGTCTACTTCCTTCGGATATCGGTCGCAGGTCATTATTATTTGCTGATCACCCTCAAGCAGAGCATTGAATGTATGGAAGAACTCCTCTTGAGAACGTTCTTTACCGGCAAAAAACTGGATGTCATCAATCAGCAATACGTCTAACGATCTGTAGTGGCGTTTGAAGTCGTTGATAGTGTTATGCTGCAACGCTTTGACCATCTCTGCAACGAATCTCTCCGAATGCAAGTATACAACTTGGCTATACGGCCTTTTCGTATGCATTGCGTTGCCAACAGCATGCATAAGGTGTGTCTTACCCAAGCCGACACCACCATAAAGAAACAATGGGTTATATGCCTTACCAGGGTTCTCAGCAACCTGCGAGCTCGCTGCCCTTGCGAGTTGGTTTGATTTACCTTCGACGAATGTGTCGAAGGTGAAATTTGGGTTCAAGTTCGTCTCAGTTGTGGGTCTACGGTGAATCTTGTGGCTTTGCTCGTCTCCGGCGTCCCTGCTAGCTTCTTGCTGGTTGTCCGATGAGACCTTAGATGTCCTTGCAGATGATCCAACCTCTATGACCAGTTCTGGAGCTTGTGTCGGCTCAAAGATGCACAGCAACTCCTGGATTCTCGTAAAATAGTTCTCCTTCACCCAGTCGTGGACGAAGCGATTTGGGGCGAAGAGGCGCATAACACCATCATCTTGTTGAGCCTGTAGAGGCCTTATCCAAGTGTTGAGGTGTTGTTCATCAACCTCTGCCTCAAGTTGTTGCAGGCATGCTGCCCAGAGAGACTCATCCATACACAT